>JAISYK010000013.1 GCA_031269945.1 Candidatus Endomicrobiellum calonymphae | reverse complement strand
GTAAGAAGCATTTATTTTATATAGATGAAATATTATCTTTGGGTCATGAGGAGTAGTTGAAAATACTATTTTTTGATCGTTCAAATCTGCGATGTTACTGTGGTGTGTTGTGCCTCCTATGGGAAATAATAAAGACGTTGAAGTTGAAGAGGATATAAGACTCAGTCAATGGAATATAGAATTTGGATTAGGTCATAGAGCATGCCTTGGCGCTCGTAGAAATAAGTAGGGATGCTGTCTGTGGTAGCGCCAAGTAAAACTAATTAATCTATCATCATCTATTCCAACTTCCAGTAGTGCAAGGTCTGTGTAGTCCCTCTTTCGCCACAAACACAAAGAGTTGGAGTAGAAAGATCTTGGAAAAGTGTCAGAACAACGAGTTACCATCGCCATATTGTATACTATATAGCGAGTATATTTATACATCTTATAAATTGAAAGAACAACTGGAGTAAAGGACGATGGGGAAAAACAAGTATTAAGCAAGAAAAAAGATCTGCTACTAGGAACAATCTCAGAAGCTTTGGAAGAACTGCTTAGGCATCTTTCTCTCAGGACTGAGTTTTTTTATATATAGCAGATTTGTGAGAAGAATGATTGACGATCATCCATTTAAGGCATGTGATCCAGAGTGAAGATATAATTGATCCTCATTGGGGAGGTCATCAAAAACTTGCTGCGATGAATTTTAACAAAAAGATGATTAAAGATATGCGAGGAAGAGAAAAAAATATTAAATTGGTTAACGTCGAAGTATCCAGGTTCGTTTATCAGGGTTGCATACACTTCTTTGTTTAATAAGATTTCATAATTTGTGCTGTGTGTGCGTGTTGTGGATTTGAATGATTTTACATTGAGATTGATGGAACTCTTGAAATTAAAGCTACCACAATACAATAGTTGACTTTAGTGGGACAGAATAAATAATAAATATATACTATACATAAGAGGTGAATCATTTGACGAGATAATGTAATGAATGAATCATTGTATTTTGTTTGATACAAAGGAGCAAATCTCTTCATTTGCAAAGTATGATAAAATTGCTATGAGGATTTTTATAGAAATCTTGAATTTTTAAAAACAACAAAAATTAATTTATATGGAATAAAATAATAATATTAAAGAGGATATTTTTTTGGTGCTGCATATATGTGGATATGGTAACTAGGTTGTGAAATAATAAGCTCTGTGCGTTTGCTACCTTAGGAAATTTGTAGTATTTCAAGAAATTTATTTATGATTGTGGTGGAATTTAATTTTTAATGAGATGCCTATTTAATTTATTGGAATTTGTGTGTTATATATAGCAAAAGAGTTTAATTGACTTTTAGTTAAGGCCTTTGTTAAAATAAGGCATCTGCCATGATAGATTTGCATATGCATACTTTCTTTTCAGATGGAGTTTTGAGTCCTTTCGAGCTCGTTTACAGAGCAAAAAGTAGTGGTTGTAGTGCTATTGCTCTTACGGATCATGTCGACTATTCTAATATGGAATTTGTTATCTCGAATATAGTTAAAGCCGCGAGGGTATTGACGGAGAGTTATGGTATTTTGGTTTTGCCGGGAGCGGAGCTCACTTATATTCCTCCAAAGCTTATAAAGTCTGCGGTGGGTGAATGTAGGAGATTGGGTGCCAAAGTTGTTGTTGTTCACGGTGAAACTATTGCCGAAGTTGTCCCGCCTGGAACGAATATATGTGCTGTTGAAGCTTGTGTGGATATATTGGCTCATCCTGGACGTTTATCTGAAGGGGAAGCTAGAGCTGCCGCTAAGAATAATGTTAAAATAGAGGTTAGCACAAGAAAAAGATATGGGGCTACGAATAGAGAAATTGTGGAAATTGCACTTAAGGAAGAAGCTAAACTTGTTTTAGATACTGATACTCATGGTCCAGAAGATCTTTTGACAAAAGAACTTATAGCCCGAATTTTGTCAGAATCGGGGTTGCCGCTTTGTTACTATGACATAATGCAGAAGAATGCGTTGGAAATAGTTAACGAGTACTCTTAAAAAAATAAAAGGAATAATGTTTTCGATGTGAGTTCTGCAGCTAAAAAATCAATTATAGGGGTAATTTCGGAAGTTATACTTGGCTTAAGAAATAAGGTGAAAATTTTCATGGTTGTGGGTTTGGCTTTAGTCGTAGGGTTAATTTCTATGAAAATGTTTGCTCGTTTTGAGCTTAACGAGAGCAATAAAATGTCTTCTGATAAACTGTCGGAAGCTTGTGCCTTTTTTGCTCTTGGTGATGTCAAAAATGGATTTGTACTTATTGACGAGGTTATATCTCGATTTCCAAGGACGGCTGCGGCGTGCCAAGCAAGACTTTTTAAGGCGGATGCATTTATTGAAATGTGCAAGTATAATGAAGCGTTGAAAATTTTGCAAGAGATCTTAAATAGTGAAGAGCTTGAGACTATGAGATCACTTGCAGACGCGAGAATTATTTACTTATACGACTCTAAAAAAGACTATCCTAAAGCTATTTTTGCGTCAAGCGAATTTATTAAAAAATATCCAAACCACTTTCTTACTAGAGATATTTACCTAAATTTAGCGGAATATTGCTTTTTTTTTGGCTTTAAAGAAGATGCGATTAGAATTTTTAATGAAGTAGTGATTAGATTTCCTAACACGCGAGAGGCAAAGAATGCTCAAAGCAGACTTAATGGGATGAAAAATAAGTTAGAATCTAAAGAGGTGTTCGTGTAAAGATTTAAGTTGCATTTGTTTGTGATGTTAAATGGTTCATATTCGGCAGGAAGAGGTGTGCGAAGGAGGTAGCTTTAAATAAATAATGCCACCATGAGAGGAAGATTGTTGTGTTGACTATTTCGATGTGTATTGTGGAAAGTATGGGTGAGGGATAAAAAAATATGGAGAATGGTGCACAGAAGTTTGTTCTAACAAAGATTTAGGCCTGTTAGCACATGTCAAATAGCAAGTTGATTTGTAAAAGTATCGTTTCCTTTGTGTGTGCGTTGATTATGACTGTGAGTTGGGGTTTGTTGTTGGAATGGAAAGTGAAGAAGAGTGATTTTTAAGTTTTAGTTATTTAATCAGTACGGTTGCTGGTTGTGCAGTTTAGTCTTTTTCTGACGGCTGAGATAAAGAGTTTATTTTGATGGTTTAATTATTCAGAATTGTAGGTCTAAGAAAGTTATGTTTATAAGAATTGTTTTTAAAGGAGGTGGCAGTGGGCGTAAATGTTCCAGATAGTTTGAAATATACAAAAACTCATGAATGGGTAAGAATTGGTGATAATAGTAGAGCCAAGGTTGGTATAACCGATTTTGCACAGCATGAAATTACAGATATTGTGCACATAGAACTTCCAGAAATAGGTAAACAGATAAAGAAAGGGCAGCCTGTTGCTGTTATAGAGTCCGTAAAGTCTGCTTTTGACATTTATGCCCCTCTAAGTGGCAAAATCATAAGTGCAAATGACAGTACTCTGGAGATTCCAGAAATTGTGAATAAATCGCCTTATGGAGATGGTTATTTGTTTACAATTGAATTTGATGATGAAAAGGAGATTGAAAAATTGCTTAGTGCGGACGATTATAAAAAATTGATTTAATATAGAGATAATTAATATGAATTATACATCGCAGAATCAAAAAGACAAGAAAGAAATGCTTGATACTATAGGGATTAGAGATGTAGACGAATTATTTGATGTGATTCCTAAAGATTTGTTGAAGGTAAGAGAGTTAAATGTTGCTGGTGGTAAAACGGAGCAGGAACTATTAAGTTATTTTTCAGATATTGCTTCAAAAAATAAGGTTCTTACATCTTTTAGAGGAGCTGGAGTTTACGATCATTTTGTGCCATCTTTAGTGGGCGAGATTATAGGTAGATCAGAATTTTGGACAGCGTATACGCCTTACCAGGCAGAAGCTAGCCAGGGTACTCTTCAAATGATTTTTGAATACCAAAGCTTAATATGTGCTTTAACGGGCTTGGATACGTCCAATGCCTCACTCTACGATGCCGCGACAGCAGTAGCAGAAGCTGCTTTACTTGCCTTAAGAGTTAGCAAGAAAAATAAAATATTGATTTCGTCGGGGTTACATCCAGAATATATGCAAGTCGTAAAAACGTATCTGAAAAATTCAGTTGCGGAACTTGTTTTTCTAGATATTTGTTGCGATGGAACAGTAGAAAAAGAAAGTTTAGATTCGAACCTTGACAAAAATACGGCTGCGGTCATAATACAATCTCCCAACTATTTTGGGATTGTTGAAGATATGCAGACTTTGTCCATTATTTCCAAAAAGGAAAATTCTTTATTTGTTGCGGTAATAAATCCTTTATCGTTAGGCGTTTTTAAAACACCGGGTGAATATAATGCTGATATTGCTGTTGGAGAGGGACAAGTTTTGGGTTCTTTTATGAATATGGGTGGGTCTACGTTTGGGTTTATGGTTGTAAAAAAAGCTTTAGAATGGAAAATGCCCGGAAGAATTGTTGGGCAAACAATTGATAAACATGGCAACAGAGGGTTTGTATTAACTTTACAATCGCGAGAGCAGCATGTAAGAAGAGAAAAAGCGACATCTAATATATGTACTAACGCATCTTTAAATGCATTAGCGGGTTGCGTCTTTTTATCTGGCTGGGGGGATTGCGGTTTTAAAAAACTTGCTGAAATCAATATATCTAAAGCTAGATATGCTTTTAACAAAATAAAGTCTTTAGAAGGTTTTAAACCAAAATTTGGGAAAGACAAAGTTTTTTTTAATGAATTTGTTATAGAAACTCAGAAGGATGTAAATAGAATAAATGATGTTCTACTTGAAAATAAGATTCTTGGTCCTTTAGATTTGTCAACCCATTGCTCAACTCTCACTGCTTTAGGTTTACCTGAAACGCAAGAAAACTTTAAAAATTGTCTTTTATTTTGTGTAACAGAGCAGAGGACTAAATGTGAAATTGACGAATTAGCGAGAATACTTTATAAAATATAATGCATGGTGGAGGTATACTGGCATAACAATGTAGATTTCAATAAATACGATTGTATTATACAAGCCTGTTATATGGAAATTATAAATGAAAAAATTGTTAAATGAATTATCTACGGAGTGTTGTCCTGCGTATAGTTTAGAATCTGATGTTGGAATTGATGCTCAAGTTCCCGAAAATTTGAAGAGAAGTTTGAGTTTTAATTTGCCAAATGTTGCGGAAAGCGATTTATTAAGGCACTTTACAAACCTTTCAAGAAAAAATTATGCTTTGAGCACGACTTTTTATCCTCTCGGATCCTGCACGATGAAATATAATCCTTTGATAAATGAACGCATTGCGAAGTTTGATAATTTTACCAAACTGCATCCGTATCAAAACCTAGAAACTATTCAAGGCGTTTTGGAGATAATGTATGGTCTTGAAAAAGATTTGTGTGAAATTTCCGGAATGGATTGTTTTTCTCTTCAACAGGCTGCCGGGGCACATGGTGAATTTGCAAGTCTTTTAATTATTGCAAAATATTTTAAATCAATAAAACAAAAGAGGACTAAAATAATTGTACCTGATTCTGCCCATGGGACGAATTCTGCATCTGCTGTCTTCGCAGGTTTTGAGATTGTTCCCCTTAAATCTGAATCTAACGGTAGTATACTGCCTGAAAAACTAAAAGAAATTTTAACTCCTGAAATTGCGGCTATTATGCTTACTGTTCCAAATACCTTGGGAACTTTTGAAAAAAATATACCTGAAATATCAAGAATAGTACATGAAAATGGCAGTCTTTTATATTATGATGGTGCAAATTTAAATGCTGTTATTGGGGTGGTAAGACCAGGCGATATGGGGTTTGATATTATGCATATAAATCTCCATAAGACTTTTTCAACACCTCACGGTGGTGGAGGACCTGGTTCTGGCCCTGTAGGAGTAAAAGTGTTTTTAGAACCTTTTTTACCTGTGCCTAGAATAGAAAGAAAAGGGACCGAATTTATTTTAAATTACGAGAAACCGGAAAGTATAGGTAGGCTCAAAGCATTTTTGGGGAATTTCTCGGTGATATTGAAAGCGTACGTTTATATAAAATCGTTGGGTGCCAAAGGCTTGAAAAATGTTTCTGAGCAAGCTGTTCTAAATGCTAATTATATGCTTGCAAGGTTTAGAGATAAAATTAATGTACCAGCTGGGAATAGATGTATGCATGAGTTTGTTCTAGCACCAAAAGCGTTGTATAAAAATTCTGTAAGAACTCTGGATATTGCAAAAAGACTTTTAGATTGCGGTTATTATGCTCCTACCGTATATTTCCCTTTGATTGTTGAAGAAGCGATCATGATAGAACCTACAGAGACGGAATCAAAAGAAACTTTAGACGCATTTGTAGATACTCTTATTAAAATTATTGTTGATGAAACTTTGTTGGATCCTCAAAAATTAAAAGATGCTCCAGTTAACACAAATGTCGGAAGATTAAATGAGGTTGAAGCAGCCAGAAATCCAGTTTTGAGGTGGAAATAAGTATTATGACTATTGGCTATTTTTTTATGCAGCGAATTTTAAAACGAATGGAATATGAAATGTTCGAAAATTTAGGGTAGTGTATTAAGTGTATATAGTAACTTCGTTAGAAGTTAAAAACTTTTAAAAATATGATAGAAATGTAATTTTTATGAATGGATGTTTTGGTTTACTTCATTTAGGTTGTGTAAGTCTTTTTAAGAGAGCAAAAAGTCTGGGATAATGGTTTATTATGTGGGTTACTATAAATTCGGATAGTTCCTTTAGTCATATTAAAGACTCTAAAAGACTTCTCGTTGACAAAAAAGACAGAACAAAGGTAGAGAGAGAATCATAGTTTTTAAAAAAAAATCCTGAGAGTTATTTTGTTATATTTGACAAAGATGTGCTAAAAGAAATTTTGAGCGAAGTGTTGCGTGTTTATGTTTTAGTGAAAGGTGAAGATTGTGAGTTGTTTGGAATAATTGCCAAAAAGTATGTAAAAAAAGTTTGTGGATTTTTTAAAAGGAATCAACAACAGATTTTATAAATTTGATAATAGACTGTTGTTAGGATGTTTCTAAGTAAAAAAGTTGATGCAGATAAGCTCTCTAAATTTTGTGTATTGCTGATATGATTAAAGATTTTAATTTTGAAACGAACGCTAAAGGATCGAAGTCAAAGTGTAATAAACCAAATTCTAAACGTACTTTTCAGAAGTTGGACGATGCTTTTTTTTACCAAGAAAGTGTTTTGAGGATAATAGATGCAAATTTAAACCGTTGTCGCGAGGGGTTGAGAGTTGTTGAAGATAGTTTACGTTTTGTTTTAAATGATGAAGTTTTTTATATAAGAATTCGAAAAATTCGTCATGATGTTGATGAAATTTTGAGAAATGTATACAAAGATCTTATAAAAAAAAGGGATTCTCTCCCGGACTTGGGCAGACAAATACCTGAAGCATTTAAGAGAGAGTTGCCAGATTTGATAGTTGCAAATTTTAAGCGTGTGCAAGAATCTTTAAGAGTTCTGGAGGAATATTCTAAGACTTTTCTTCCTGAAGTGTCTGCGGATTTCAAAAAGCAAAGATATGCGATTTATTCTTTGGAAAAAGAAGTTTATTTAAAATATTAAAGTTGTTTTTTAATTCGCGTAAAAAACTATTTATTATATGAGATGGAAATTTCTTGAGCTTATTTTAGTCTGCTTTTTGAATTGTAAGAATTAGCTGTGCTATAGCGAGTGAATAATCTTGTAGTAGAAATAAAAAGTGTGCGATTAAGATAAAAGTGTAGGGGTGGACAATGACATTGATGTATGATGCTCAGAATAAAAAATTCAATGACTTGATAAAGAGCGTTGCACAGTCTGAAGATTTAAGCGAAGAGTTTGTGAGAAATGGCGTTGTTTGCGGCACTATTGTTATACCTAAAAACACAACTAGAAAACTAAAAAAAATAGTGGCTGTTGGAAAAGGATTAAAAACTAAAATCAATGCTAATATCGGTACCTCACCAGATCATGTTGATGTTAAAGAAGAACTTGCAAAGCTTGATGTAGCGATTAAAGCTGGGGCTGATGCTATCATGGATTTATCTACAGGTGGAAGTTTGACGCAAATAAGAAAAGAAATCCTCGAAGCTTCACCTGTACAGGTGGGCACTGTACCTATTTATGAAGCTGCTTGCAGAACAGTTGCAAAGGGAAGAGAAATATCTGAAATTGATGGTGAGTTGTTATTTGACGTTATAGAGGAACAGGCGCAACAAGGCGTAGATTTTATTACTGTTCATTGTGGCATTAATAAAGCTAATGTAGAAATATTAAATCGTCTAGGTAGACTCGCAGGTATTGTAAGTAGAGGAGGTTCTTTTCTAGTTAAATGCATTAACACGAATGGTAAAGAAAATCCATTGTTTGAACAGTATGACAGACTTTTAAAGATAGCGAAAAAATATGATGTTACGTTGAGTTTAGGTGATGGGTTCAGACCTGGATCTATTTTTGATTCATCAGATGGGGTACAGCTTGCCGAGCTATCAGTTTTAGGTGAGCTTGTTTTAAAAGCTAGAGAAGCTGGAGTTCAGTCCATGATAGAGGGTCCAGGTCATGTTCCGTTAAATCAAATTGAAGCAAATGTAATTCTTGCAAATAAATTATGCCATGATGCTCCTCTTTATTTTTTAGGTCCATTAGTTACTGATATAGCTCCAGGGTATGACCACATAACTTCAGCAATAGGCAGTGCCTTGGCGGCGTCATATGGAGTTGACTTTATTTGCTATGTTACGCCTGCTGAGCATTTAAGACTCCCTGATATTCATGATGTTTATGAAGGTGTAATGTCAGCTAGAATCGCTGGACATGCCGCCGATATTGTCAAAGGGGTTAAGGCCGCAAAAGAGCAAGATACTAAAATGTCTAAATGGCGCAAAGCTAGGAATTGGGATAAACAAAAAGAATTTTGTATAGATCCTATAAAATTTGAAAATGAAAGAAAAAAACTTATGCCTCAGCGAGAGGATGTTTGTACAATGTGTGGGGAATTTTGTGCGATGAGAGATGAGTGAGATAAAAGACTTATTGCTGTAAATGTGTGAATCAATTGTGTATATATGTTTGGGTGTTAACTGGGCGGGAGATTTTATGTTGTTCATGTCGAGGATAAAGTTGGAGAAGTTACAAGTTTTGTGTGAAAGGCACTAATCTAATATGTGCGAATATGTGGAGGTATAAAAAATTTAATAAGCGGTAATGTGTAGATGTTAATGTTACCTAGTTGCATGTGATGTGTGTGTATAGGGGCTTTGTTAAAAGTATTGGTGTTGTAGGGGGTGCAGAAAGAGGATG
>JAISYK010000012.1 GCA_031269945.1 Candidatus Endomicrobiellum calonymphae | reverse complement strand
CATCCTCTTTCTGCACCCCCTACAACACCAATACTTTTAACAAAGCCCCTATACACACACATCACATGCAACTAGGTAACATTAACATCTACACATTACCGCTTATTAAATTTTTTATATCAAGCTATATGCAAAAAAAAACTCACCAATTTTTCTAAGATCAACAAAACACCAAAAACTAGCACCCTTAAACACTATCCCATCGATTATTTGCCCTTCATCAATATGTTCTAAACCAGATTATGCCCATGTAATACTCTTTATCTGCCTCAATAATTTTTTTTTACAAGAGAAACAACTATATGTTTTTCTCATTAAACTCTGTTATTACAAACTTACACGGACCATCAACAAACTCTTCAACTTTTTTACAAAATCCACAGCAAACTGAGAAATGTGTAAAAATGACTTTACATTAAATATCAGATATAAATCCGTGTTTTACATTTTCTATTATTTTGCCATAAACATATCTCACTTCTTGAAAACTTTATAAACTGCACCTCACTTAGACTTTTCTAGAATTTCAAGGTAAAAAACAATAGACCGGATCATTATTAGTACCAAAAATTCTTCCTTTGCCCTTCGCACCAATCTTTAATCTATACTACAACATTCCGACTTCTCCAAACTTCTTTTTAAGAACTATTTCTTACTATTCAATTCCTAAATCTACCATAAAACAATTACTCAGATTTTCACTATCCTAAAAGTCTACCAATGCGTTGTTATTTAAGTTTTTGTTGCCCACTATAAACATAAAAGAAGCATGTCTTAAATAACGAATATCGCAAGCAAATTAAGGGTAGCATTTCACACACTAATTTCTTTTATTTTTTTTTCAACCTCTTTTATTATCCAATCAGGAGTAGATGCTCCTGCAGTTAACCCGACACTGCCAATATTTTTTAACCACTTTTCTTTTATACCATTGACCGTCTCAATATGATAAGTATTTGTATTAGTAGAACAAATTTGAGCAAGTCTTGTAGTATTACCTGAATTTTTCCCGCCTATAACTATCATTAAATCAACACTTTTTGCAAGTTTCTCCGCAGACCTTTGCCTATCGAAAGTCGCTTTGCATATTGTATTATGAACTTTTACTTTGTGTTGTTTTTTTAAAATTTCTACAATATTTTCAAAATTTTCAGGGGCTTGCGTAGTTTGACTTACAATATTTAAATCTCCGTGACCTTTAAAATTCCGTGCTTCCATTTCATTTTCAACAACAACACATTTACCACTCTTACCATATGACATAAGAGCAACAACTTCAGGATGAATCTTTTCACCAACTATTATCACTATTTTATTTTTGAAATTTATACCTGTACTTAGCTGTTTAATTATTATTTGTGCTCTTTTCACGAAAGGGCAGGTGGCATCTATAATGCTAATATTCTTATTTTTTATAAGTTTTTTGTGAATATTAAGGGGTATGCCATGAGTACGCAAAACTATAAAACCACTCTCAATTTTGTTAATATCTGCTAAAATTTTTATTCTTTTTTTTTTAAGTCTTTCAACCTCTTGCGGATTATGTATAATAGGGCCCAAAGCGTATACCTTTCGCCCTTTCTCAACAGCTTCCTCTGCTAAATTTACGGCTCTCTTCACACCAAAACAAAAGCCTGAACTATTCGCTATTCTAATTTTTAATCTCTGTCTTGAACCATTCATCTCAAGTTATTGATATAACAAAGTTAATTTTTATTAAAAACGTCTCATATGTTTCGTTACATTGCAGCTATTACATTCAAAACTTTCTGTGACAAATTGATATAATCATCCTTTGTAAACTTTTTTGGAGGATATACTGGTTTGCCGAATTTTATCTCTATCCGCCTAAATTTTAACATTGCATTTGTGTTTTTTAATTTTACTGGAATTAACGGCAACTGAGCACTGCAAGCTAGCATCCCAGCACCAGCTCTCGCTTTCCCTATTCCATCGCCACCTTTTAAACGAGCTCCTTCTGGAAATATCAAAAGCAAATGCCCCTCTCTTAAAAGAAAAAACGCCTTTCTCATCGCTGCCATATCTTGACCATCTCTTTTAATAGGGAAAGCATGCGTTTGCTTAATCATCCACTTTAAAACAGGAATATCAAATAACTCCTTTTTAGCCATAAAATAGAGAGGACGTCTTATAGCAGAGCCTATTAATGGAGGATCAAAAAGACTTATATGATTAGAAACGATTATCGCTCCCCCTAGGTATGGCACATTTTCCAATCCTTCAACACGCCATCTATAGAATAAACCAAATACCAATCTAAATATTTGCCTACCCAGTAAAAATAAAATTGAATATTTTTCTTTTAATCGCATATACTATTTAACATCCTATAAAAACCAGGAAAAGATATATTAACACAATCTGAATTTTTAATTACAGTTTCGCCTTTTGCAATTAATGAAGCCACAGCCAAAGTCATCGCCATTCTATGATCTTTGAAACTATCAACAATAGCACCACCCGTCAGGGCAAATTCATTACGTCCGTCTATTAGAAATCCATCTTCAAGTGCTTCAATTTGTACGCCTAGCTTTTTAAACTGACTAACTACAACTCCTATTCTATCAGTCTCTTTTATTTTAAGCTCTTCAGCTCCAGAAATCTTTGTAACACCTTCTGCTTGAGTTGAAATAAGAGTAAAAATAGGAATCTCGTCAATCATTCGTGGAATAATTGAAGCATCTATATTTACAGCTTTAAGCCTTGAATATTTTATAATTATATCGCACACCGGTTCATGTGAAACTTCTCTAGTATTGATTAAAGTGATATTAGCTCCCATTTGTTTTAACACTTCAATTAAAGCATTTCTTGTTGGGTTTATTCCTACGTTTTTTATAGTTAAATTAGAATTAGGCACGATTAGAGCTGCTGCGATAAAAAAAGCTGCTGAAGAAATATCTCCCGGTATTGTTAAATCTTGTGCTATAAGTTTATCCGTAGGATAAATCGTAACAGAATTACCTTTAATATCAATGTTAACGCCAAAAATTTTCAACATTCTTTCACTATGATCTCTAGATTTCACGGGTTCGCTGTACGTTGTAGGACCATCGGCATATAAACCGGCCAACAAAACCGCAGACTTTACCTGTGCTGTAGATTTTTCACTTTTGTAATTTATTGCTTTTAGCGACTCTCTACCGTTTATTACTAAAGGGAGCAGTCCTCCATTTGACTTAATATCAGCACCCATTTCTAGCAAAGGATCTATAACTCTTTGCATAGGTCTTATCGAAAGACTATAGTCACCTGTAATAATCGTTTCAAAATTTTGCCCAGAAAAAATCCCTGAAAAAAGTCTTGCTGTTGTACCAGAATTCCCTGCATAAATATTATAATTTTCGCCAGTCGGATTAATAAGCTTTAACCCAACACCCTTTATATAAAGATTATTCTTATCACTCCTAATTCTTGCACCCACCTTGCGAAACGCTGTAATTGTTCTATCACAATCATTCGATAACAAATAGTTTCTGATAACAGAACTGCCTTCACTAAGAGAGGAAAACATAATACTTCTGTGCGTTATAGACTTATCTCCAGGAACCTCAATTATACCTGAAACTGAATTAACTTGCCTAAGTTTTATTTCCATTTTTTTTGTATGTTTAATATTTCTTTTTTAATTTTTTGCTTATTCTTTAAGATTTGTTTAAAATCGCTAAGTTCTTTTATAAATTCAATTAAATACTTTTCAACATTCTTGCTATTTAATTCAAAAATCGGTACCCACACATCTGGATTTGAAACTGCCACTCTTGTTGCACTTTTAAAAGAATCAGCTACCAACACATCAACTCTCGAATTTTTTCTCTTCGTCCTTTTGTATATTTTTTTTAGTAAAAAAGCTATAACATGTGGTAAGTGACTCGTAAAGGCAACAAGCTCGTCATGCTTGCGAGCGGGCATTTTAATCACTTTTGCTCCAGCGTATTTCCACATTTGAGCTACAAGCATTTCTTTCTTTGTCAACTTTTTTGATGAGCCTACCATAATAACATTTGCATTCCTAAACATGCTTGCATCAGCTGAAAATATTCCGCTTTTTTCTCTACCTACCATAGGATGAACTCCTATGAAAGGTATGGCATTCCTCTTTACAGAAAAACCTTTGATCCTCCTTTCAATTAAATATTTCACACTCCCAACATCGGTAACTATAGCACTCTTATTAACTATGTTACATAGCCTTCTATATAAAGGCAATATTGTATCAACTGGAGTACATATTACAACAATATCAGCACCTCTAGCAGACTCTAAAGTTGGATAAACTTCATCTACTATTTTAAGTCTGAGAGCTGTATTCACAAAATCTTTTTTTACTATACCAGTTATGCGATAAGGGGCACTACTCTTTTTTAACGCTAAACTTAAAGACCCTCCCATCTGCCCTAACCCTACAATACATAAATTTAACATTAAGCCAAAAGCTCCCTATCAACAGCTTTAGCAATCAAGTTAAGCTCTTCCATTAAAATTTTAAACTGGCTGGGGAATAGACTTTGAGGACCATCTGAAAGTGCCTCCTCTGGACGAGGGTGGACTTCTATAATAAGTCCATCAGCACCAACAGCAACACATGCTTTAGCCATCGCACCAATATGCTCTCTTATACCTATTCCATGAGACGGATCCAAAATTAGAGGCAAGTGAGTAAGCTTCTTAAGGACGGGAATTGCGTTTAAGTCCATTGTAAATCTTGTAGAATCTTCAAAAGTTCTTATTCCTCTTTCACAAAGCATAACATTAGAATTACCACGTGAAAGGATATACTCAGCAGAAAGTAAAAGCTCCTTTACTGTTGTAGCCAGACCTCTTTTCAAAAGCACTGGCTTCTTTTGTTCCCCAGCTGCTTTTAAGAGATCGTAGTTTTGTATATTTCTCGCGCCAATTTGTATTATATCGCAATATTTTGACAATAAATTAACCTGTTCAATAGTCATAGCTTCACTAACTGTAGGCATGCAGAGCTTCTTACCTGATTCCTTAATATACTTTAAACCTTTTTCTCCAAGACCCTGAAAAGCATAAGGCGAACTTCTTGGTTTAAACGCACCGCCACGAATTACTGTTGCTCCTGCATCTTTAACCATTTTAGCAGTACGAATCATTAAATCTTCACTTTCAATAGCACACGGACCAGCAATGACATGTATTCTCTTACCACCAATTTCAACATTTTTATTTATTTTAATTACAGTATTTTCTTTTTTGAACTCTCTTGAAGCAAGCTTATAAGGTTTTTGTATCTCGCTTATATGCTCTACCATATCCATAGTTTCAAAAACTTCCTTATGTTTCTTCGCATATTCGCCTATCACTCCTATAATGGTAACATCCTTGCCTTTTACAACATAAGGCCTACACCCTAAAGCTTTTATTTTCTCCGATAGTACCGCAATCTCTTTTTTTTTTATCCCTTTTTTCAACGTCACTATCATAATTAATCTCTCTTCGTACACAATTGCATACAATCAAATAATTGCTTTTTTTACAAACTCTGATTTAGATTTTATGAATTTTTTTCAATTTTTCTACAAACAACTCATTTTCTTTATGAGTACCAATGCTAACTCTCACATGACAAGGCAACTCATACTCATCCATTGACCTTACTATCACACCATTTTCAAGAAGCTTTCTAAATAATTCCTTCCCTTTAAAAGGTAGTGAACTAAAAAGAATAAAATTCGCAGCAGAATTAACATACTCTATTTTAAGTTTTTTAAATTCTTTATATAAATATTCCTTCTCCTTCTTTATAAGCCTTTGACTTCTCTCAACTTGCTCTTTATCAAATATTGCCGCCGCTGCTGCAACCTGTGCTAAAAAATTGACATTAAAAGGTGGCCTTATTCTTTCAATATAGTCCACTATTTTTTCATTCGCGAAGCCATAACCCACTCTTAAACCGGCAAGTCCATAAATTTTTGAAAATGTTCTAAAAACTATTAAATTGGGATTGTCTTCTAAAAAGTCAAGTCCATTTGGATAGTCTCTCTCCAAAAGAGCATATTCAAAATAAGCCTCATCAAGCACAACAAGCGGTTTAACTCCAAACTTATCGCTTGAAGGCAATTCTCTCAAAAATTCTAACAACTCTGGTTTAGTATTATACGTTCCTGTAGGATTATTGGGATTCGTTACAAAGATCGCTTTTGTTTTTTGCGTACACGCCTTTAACAAAGCCACTAAGTCATAAGTAAGCCCTTTCTTCATAGAAACTATAATTGCCTTTGAACCCATCATTTTTACTGACATAGCATACCTTACGAATGAATGTTTAGAAATTACTATTTCATCATCACAATTAAAAAATAACTTAGCTACAAGTTCTATTATTTCATCTCCACCTGCAGCTGTAAAAATATTTTTGATCGGTAAGCTGTATGATTCTGACAATGCTTTCTTAAGACAACAAGAATTTGAGTCAGGATAAAAAAATATATTCTCAAAATTCGATTTTATTGCTTCAAGAGCCTTTTTAGAAGCACCAAGTGGATTTTCATTTGAAGCAAGTTTTATAACAGATTCCAAGCCCAATTCTCTCTTAATTGTATTTATTGATTTACCTGCAACATAGGGTTCAAAGCCTTCACATACTTTTCTTATTATTCTCGTTATTTCCACTTTTTTATCTAATATCTTTTAAATTTTTAAATTCTTATTTTATCAATTTTATTTTTTACTTAAGCCTCTGGGTAACTACCTAAACTTTTTACAAACATACAACTGCGTCTTAAATTTTTCATCATGCTCACAACATTTTGTTCCTCAATATGTCCTTTAAAGTCAACAAAAAACATATATTCCCATGCTTTTTTTTTGGTTGGACGAGATTCAATTTTCACTAAATTCACATTACTTCTGTTGAAAATTTCTAACACACTATATAAAGCACCCACCTCATCTTTAATTGTAAAAACCAAACTCGTCTTATCTTGGCCAGTTAATTTTGCTAAAACCTTCCCTACAACAAAAAATCTCGTAAAATTTTCTCTTGACTCTTGTATACCTTTTTGTAAAACATATAAGTCATAAACCTTTGCAGCTACTTCAGGTGCCACAGCCGCTGCAAAATTTTCCTCGGTCACTTTTTTTGCCGCTTCCGCTGTTGAAGAAACTGATATCAACTCCACATCAGAATAATTTCTTAAAATCCAATTTCTACTTTGAGCCAAAGCATGCGGATGCGAATACACTTTCACAATTTTAGCCTTAGGATCTTTAACAAGGAAACACTGCTCTATTTTCAAACTCACTTCAGCACATATTTTAAGTTCAGTTTCAACAAGCATATCAAGAGTTACACTCACTGACCCCTCATTAGAATTTTCTATCGGTACGACCCCAAAATCAGCCCTATTGCTTTCAACTTCAGCAATCACTTCGCTGAGATTTGAAACCGGAATAAAATATCCAGTTGAACCAAAATTACAAATTGCAGCTTGATGAGTGAATGTAGCCCAAGGCCCTAAAAATGCAATTTTTGTAGGAGCTTCTAAATTCCTGCACGCACTTATTATTTCTGTATATATATTTTTAAACGCTTCTCCATCTAATATATTATTGGCAGAAGTAACATTTTTAATAACTTCTTTTTCGCGTGATGGCACATAATAGACAGTGTCATCACCTTTGTTCCCAGCTCTATTCTTTATCTCGGCAACATCTAAAGCAAGTGACGCCCTTTTGTCTATAAGCTTCACTATTTCTCTATCCAATCTATCAATAGACTGCCTCACCTGTTGCAGCTTCGATGACATAAATCTTTCCCCTTCCTAAAAAATCTTTAAACTCACATAATCCACACTCGATCTAATGACACTACCCATAGACCTGGCATCTTCTTAATCTTCAATCGCAAAACAAAATCAGCGGTGTGCTGTAACAAAATTAAAAGGTTTTATTCAAATTGTCACAAATTACATAATTACGGACATAATTCTTTCAACACATTTAGTACGCCTATATGAAAAAAACAAATCCTCCATATGAAAAGTACAAAGTTTTACATCGAAAATATCGGTAATTCCAAACTTACTTAATTTACTGCAAATTATCTCTGACAAATCTAACTTATCATTAAGCTTAGTGCCAAATTTATCCTTCACTTCACGATTCACTTCGTAACAGCATGAACGAATATGAGGACCTATGAAAACTTTGACTTTCCCTAAATTGACACAAAATCCATCCTTTAGTAATTCGAAGGTATTCTCTATTATACCATCATAAAGACCCCTCCAACCAACATGAACTGCAGCTTTTAGCTCTTCATTCTCTGCAGACACAAGCAAAGGGACACAATCTGCTGTATAAATCCCAAGCATTAGCTCTTTATTTGTAGTGATCATTCCATCGCAATCATCAACAACAGCACCTTTGTTAGAAGCATCAACAATTCTCACATTAGTACTATGAACTTGCGTTGCAACCACTAAATTAATCGGATCTAATTTTAGAGAGTCCAAAAAAGCACTCCTTACGAGTTTGTCCTTCATATTACCTACAATTTTAGTAGTAGTTAAATACTTATGTGAAAAAGTTTCCTTCGATACAAATCGCACTAACTCAATAATATAAAACCCCTTTCTATTTTTATTTAAGAAATCTTGGTTTCCAATAGGTATACGCTGGTTTTGCTGGATCTACTGCTTCTTCAGTATCAGTCAAGTTATGTCGCGAAAAAAAGTTAAACTGTACGTTTCCCTCTTCCTTTTTTTTCATTATAACTTCAGTTCTATCAGTTTTAAAACCAGTGGCTATAATAGTAATTTTAATTTTATCATCAATCCTATTATCTATGGTGTGCCCAAAAAACACATGTCCATTAATACCATAGCTCTTTATGTCATTAAATATTTCTTGCAATGTTAAAGCAGCAACACTAGAACTGGTTGTTATGTTAACAAGTGCCTTTTCAGATTTTGATATATCATAATTGTCAAGTAGCGGACTTGTTACAGCTTTTTTTACAGCCTCTTTAACGTAAGAACTCGTACCCTCCCCTATGCCTATTAACGCAGTACCTGAATTACTCAAAATATTTTTTACATCAGCAAAATCTCTATTAATTTCGCCAGTAACAGTTATTACATCAGTAATTGCTTGAATACTTTGCCTTAAAACGTCATCTATAATATGGTAAAAAGCATCAAGAGCTATCCGCTCATTTATAACATTAAAAACCCTTTCGTTTGGAATAACAATTAAAGCATCTGTATATCCTTTTAGATTTTTAATTCCCTCTTCAGCTTGTGCCATCCTAATTTTTCCTTCATGTTCAAAAGGTTTAGTAACAACTCCTACCGTAAGTATGCCCTCTTCTTTTGCAAGTTTTGCAACCACAGGAGCTGCACCCGTACCAGTTCCTCCACCCATTCCAGCAGTGACAAAAATCATATCAACTCCAACAAGTCTCTCTTTGATTTCATCTGCACTCTCTTCTGCAGCACATCTGCCAGCCTCGGGATTGCCTCCAACACCAAGACCTTTTGTTATCTTCTCGCCTATTTGTATTATATCTGGAGCTGATGATCTAAGCAAAGCCTGTGCATCAGTATTAATAGCCACAAAATCAACATTGACAACATTTGCTGCAATCATTCTATTTACAGCGTTGCACCCCCCACCGCCTACCCCCCAAATTTTAATTATCGCAGGTTGTCCTTTACCCGTTTCTTTTGCAGGTAACAATATTTTTACACTCATTTAAAAAACTTCCTCAAACCATTTTGAGATTTTTGAAAATATATTATTGTTCTTAGATGACTTCTTGCCATCTCTAGAATAATCTTTTAGATTTAGAAAACCATATGCTACTGAGCCTATAGCAGTAGCATAAGAAGGATTTAACAATACTTCATTTGGACACACAATTTTATTAGAATCAGGCACTCCAGTCCTTACCGAACAATCAAACGTCTTTTCAAACGCTTCAACAAGACCGGGAAGATTACTACCTCCACCCGTAAGAATGATCCCTCCTGACAAAAATTCATGTCCGTAGCCATTTCTTTCCACAATTTCTTTTATTTCATATAAGATTCTATCAATTCTTGGTGTAATTACACCATTTACAAGTTCAAGTCTATCATACTTTTTTGTAGTTCTTCCATCTGCGCCTTTGTATTCAAACTCTTCGCTTTTAAAATCTTTATGAACAAAAGCCGCTCCATACATTTCTTTAATTTCTTTTGAAATAGAATAAGACGACTTCAACTTATGACTTATATCTCTTGTAATATAATCCGAGCCATCAGAAATTTCATCAATGTGCTTAACTATACCATCCGCAAAATGCACAAGCCCTGTTGTAAGCCCACCTAAATCAATTACAAGACAACTTAATTCTTTTTCTTCTTTTGTAACTAGGATATTACTTGCAGCTAAATATCCATAAACTTTATCATTAAAATTTATACCCACAGAAATCATAGCTTTAGCTATATTACCCATATTGCTTCTTGAAGCTATAAAAGCATATACGTCTACTTCAATATACGTACCATCCATACCAATTGGGTTCTGTATGCCTTTTTGCTGATTTAATATATACTCACGCGGAGCTATCTGAAGTATCTCCTCAT
Source organism: Candidatus Endomicrobiellum calonymphae (assembly GCA_031269945.1). Lineage (GTDB taxonomy): Bacteria > Elusimicrobiota > Endomicrobiia > Endomicrobiales > Endomicrobiaceae > Endomicrobiellum > Endomicrobiellum calonymphae. The sequence goes on along the minus strand of JAISYK010000012.1, from coordinate 104,470 downwards.
CTGAGTCCATTTTTATTTGTTTTCTAGCACTTTCCAAAGCACTCTGAACTGTCTCTCGAGTAATTTCAGTCTCGGAATGATTTGTATTTGTATTTGCAAAACCTCTTGAACTTTTTGACTTGATAAAATTACCTCGCAGAGCTACAACTACATTTTCTATATAACTCTCCGTAGCTTTCTCTATTTTCTCAAAAACTTCACCTATAGATATTGCTGCTTCTTGTATATCAATAACTGCACCTGCTCTGATACCATCACATGGAACTGATACCGCACCAAAAATCTTGATTAATTTAGCTTCACCATCATACATTCCGGCAGCACAACAAATCTTATTACTACCTACATCAAGACCTGCTACAAGTGACCGCTTTGCCATTTACTTAAATCCTTTAAATTACGACTTATTGTGTTATATCAATCAACACATTTAAAAACCATCCTTCATATACATAATCTTCTCAAAAATTTCAATCTAATACAACAGGCTTCACAACTGCTCTCCCAAGATCGTAAAGAGTCATATCTATATACTCCAATTTCTTATGCTTCGATACTGCATCTAAATAAACTTTCTGAAACCTTTTGAATTTGTAAGCTAAACATTCTGGCCGCTCTTTCCCCCAAAAAACCAATGTATTATTACGCATAACAAATATTAAATCTTTAGTATTACCAAACCTCATCTCAGAAACCTTACTAAGATAATCACCACACACAGGCTTAAATCTCTCAATAAAGTTCAAAAGTTCTTTTCTCTCCAAATTAGATTTATAAAAAAGCTTTGGAAGTTTCATTATATTCATAAAGCCGCGTAATGGAAATAATTTATTATCAAAATCTATCCCAAATAAGCTACCAGAATTCATTACGAATGCTTCTGGAGTTTTTTCATAAAGTTTAACTTTTATTTTCTTCCAACCTCTATTAATTATGATGTCCTTCAATTCAGGCTTTAATTTTTTAATTTCATATTCAGCTTCAGATAAATTAACTCTCAAAAGATTATCACCTATTTTAAACGGGAGAAGTTCTTTTATCTCAGCTTTTGTAACATTTCTTGTTCTAATAATTTCTATATCTTTAACGACCATCTTATCTGAATTGTAAACAAAATTTATCAACTTTTTACTACCAAAATAAATTAGGAACGTACCCATAATGAATAGCACAAAACGAAAAAACAGTTTAACAATTTTTTTGTCTTTCCCATGTGCGTGCACATATCCATTTCCCGTTGAGACATATTTGTAAACGTAATGCTTCTTTTTTACCATTTTATAATGCACTCTCTAAAATTTTTAAAACTAAATCTTCAAAACTATGACCAACAGCTTTGCCTGCATACGGAATCAAAGAATTCTCTGTCATTCCCGGAACAGTATTATTCTCAAGAACCCATACTTTATCATTAAAATCTACAATCATATCAAAACGACAAATACCTTTACATCTTAAAGATTCATATAATTTTTCAGCGTAATTTTGAGCCATTTTGTAAGATTTTTTAGCTATTCTAGCAGGAACTATGTGCTTTGAACCGTTCTTTTGATATTTAGATTCAAAATCATAAAATTGCCCTCTTGGAACTATCTCAACAACAGGTAATGCTTTACCATTTATAATTCCTACAGTTATTTCTTTACCTTCAATAAATTGTTCAATAATAACATCTTTATCGTAATTAAACGCTCTTTCTACGGCGTCAGCAAGCTCTGAACTTTCTTTTACTATACTTACACCTATTGTAGAGCCTTGCGACACCGGCTTCACGACCACTGGATAGCTGTTTATCTCTGAAATAGATTCATAATACCTAATTCTCCTCAACGTTATCCAATCTGGTGTCAAAACTCCCATATACTTAAATAATTTCTTAGAAATATCTTTATTCATAAAAATAGAACTTGCTAAAACACCACACCCTGTATAGGGAATGCCTAACACTTCAAGCATACCTTGAATTGTGCCGTCTTCACCAAAATTACCATGTAAAGTCAAATAGGCAATATTTATCTTCTCTTTCTTAATCTCTTCAGTAACATCATTGCTAGCGTCGATACCACATACGTTCAACTTTAACTTATTAAGTATACTTAAGACAGCTTTACCAGATTCAATTGAAATTTCCCTTTCAGTTGAAGTACCACCATACAAAACACCTACTTTCCTACCACACAATTTCATTAAAAACTTGGAATCTATCATTTTATTATCTTTATTTCCGTTTCAAGGTTTATGTTAAATTTTTTCTTTACTCTTTTTTTTACAATGTCAATCAGATATAGAACGTCTTTCGCAATTGCTCCACCTCTATTTACTATAAAATTCCCATGAAGGTCTGAAATTTGAGCACAACCTATACGTTTTCCTTTTAAACCAGTGTATTCAATAAGTTCCCCCGCACTTAAATCACTGCTTGGGTTTTTAAATACACTTCCAGCATTAGGCATATTTAAAGGTTGCTTTTCTAAACGTTTTTGCATGTTTCTACAAATTTTTTTTGAACTATCATTTCCCATTGCTTTTTTCAAGGAAAAACTAACTTTGGTAATAACACAATCTCTAAGTTCACTTTCTCTATATCTAAATTTGATTTTTTCCTTACTTATCAATTGTTTTTTTAAATTTTTGTAGATTTCTACGCTATTTATGCTCGCACTTATCCATTCATCTTTGCTCCCAGCATTCCCACGTACTGCCCCCCCAACTGTTCCTGGAATCCCTACAAGATACTCAAGCCCTGTTAGGTTATTCTTAAGAACAATCTTCAAAAGATTTGAAATTAATGCTCCTCCTCCACACAAAATTTGATCTTTTAAAACATAGATTTTTCTAAAATCACCTGTAAGACAACCCATAGCTCCTTTATATCCTTCGTCAGAGAAGAGAACATTTGTACCTTTACCTAAAATATAATATTTATCTGAAACAATCCCTAAAAATTCTAATAAAGCATATTCATTTGGAATTTCAATAAAAAAATCAACTGGGCCACCAATTTTAAAAGAACAATGCTTTAAAAGAAGTTCGTTTCTTAAAATCTTGCAGCCTAAAGAAGACAACCTTCTAATCAAATTATAGTTAATAATTCTTCTCCCTTCTTCCAAACATCTCCAGCTCCTAAAGTCAGCACCATATCACCTACAGAAAGGTATTGTAAAATTTTCCTTAAACTTGAAAATTTCTCAGCTTTGCATCCATTATTTATAAGACTTTTCAATATTAAATCTGAAGTTACACCTTTTATAGGTTGTTCCCCCGCAGAATAAATATCTAGAACTTCTATTATATCTGCGTCTAAAAAACTTAACCCAAACTCATTAAAAAGCTGACTCGTTCTCGTATATCTATGTGGTTGAAATAAAACAATAAGTCTACGCTTAGGCCAGGAATGCTTTATAGCTCTTAAAACAGCAACAACTTCAGTTGGATGGTGACCGTGATCATCAATAACCATCACTCCGTTCTTTTCCCCCTTTAACTCAAGGCGCCTACTTACGCCATCAAACTTATATATAGCCTCAGCAACCGAATCAAATGGTATATCAAGCCATAACCCTACTCCTATAGCTGCTAGAGAATTAGATACATTATGTTCCCCAGGACATTTCACATAAACAGTGCCTATATTTCTATTCTTATAAATAACTTCAAAACTTGTGCAACCTTTTAATAATTTTATGTTTAAGGCCTTAAGATCTGGATTACCCCTAATCCCATAAGTAATGTATCTGTTTCTGATTTTAGGAATTATTTCTTTAACTACCTCATTATCTAAACAAACTATCGCAGCACCACAAGACGGGACACAGTTAATGTATTTTACAAAAGCTTCTTTAAGATTTTCCATATTATCATAGAAATCTAAATGATCATTATCTATATTAGTAACAACCGCAATAGTTGGCAAAAGCTTCAAGAAAGAACCGTCAGACTCATCTGCTTCTGCAACAATATACCCGCCTTTTCCTAATCTCGCACTAGTTTTAAGATTCTTGAGTCTACCTCCAATAACAATTGTCGGATCAAGTCCTCCCTCATCAAGAACAAGAGAAGTGAGAGACGTAGTCGTAGTTTTACCATGAGTTCCAGCTATTGCTATAGCACACTTTGACTTTGCAAGTTCAACTAGCATCTCTATGCGCGGAATCACTGGAATTTTCTTTTTTAGAGCCATAATAACTTCGGGATTGTCTTTACTTATGGCACTAGAAGTTACAACAATCTCAGCAGACTTTACATTTTTTTCATTGTGACCAATATAAATTTTCGCACCTACTGTCTTGAGATAGTCTGTAATATCAGATTTTGTTAAATCAGAGCCAGAAACATTATATCCCAAATTTACTAAAATTTCCGCTATACCTGACATACCCGATCCACCAACACCTATAAAATGCACATTTTGTTTTTTTTTAACATTACTTTTATAGTCCATCTAAGTACCTAAATATTCGCACATTTTAAACATAATTTCTAAAAATTACCATTTAATTAAACTGATACGCTTTATAGCCTCTTTAATTCTTGGCACACTAACGGTAAGTGCAAATCTAACATAGCCTTCCCCACTTTTCCCCATACCACTTCCAGGAGTACAAACTATTGCAGCTAAATCGAAAATTTTAGAAACAGTCTGAGATGACGTATAGCCCTTTGGAATTTTTACCCAAACATAAAATGAAGCTTTTGGCAAATTAACTTGCCAACCTAACTTTCTCAAACCTTCAACTAAAACATTCCTGCGTTCTTTATATATTTTTCTGAAGTTTTCAACACATTCTTGTGATGAAGTTAGGGCTGCCACTGCCGCTTCTTGCACGGCCTGAAAAACACCAGAATCATAATTATCTTTAACTTTTGTGACACCTGCAACTATATCTTTATTACCACAAACCCAACCTATCCTCCACCCAGTCATATTATAAGTTTTAGAAAGCGAATGAAACTCTACTCCAACCTCTTTCGCACCAGGAAATTCAAGAAAACTACACGGCTTTTCATTCTCATCATAATATATTTCTGAATATGCGGCATCAGAAGCGACAATTATATTATTTTTTTCTGCAAATTCAACAAGTTTTAGATAAAACTCCTTTGGCATTACTGCAGCAGTAGGATTGTTAGGATAATTTATAAAAATTAATTTTGCTTTCTTAAGAACATCGTCAGGAATTATATCTAAATCAGGCAAAAAATTATTTTTTTCAAGCAAAGGCATAAAATATGGAATACCATCACTAAAAATTGTACCTGTGTTATAAACAGGATAACTTGGTTCAGGAACTAAAACTATGTCCCCAGGATTTATAAACCCCAAATGGATATGCCCTATGCCCTCTTTTGAACCTATTAAAGCACAAATTTCATCGGTACTTAAATTAACGTTAAATCTCTTTTTATACCATTTACAAATAGCTTCTCTATAAGAAAGCAAGCCTGCTCCGAACGGGTACTTATGATTCACAGGTTTTACAACCGCTTTTTTAATAGCTTCTATTATATGTTTAGGCGTGGGCAGATCTGGATCACCAACACCCAAAGATATTATATCTTTACCTTTTTCAATTGCTTCTTTTTTCTTTCTATCTATTTCAATAAAAAGATAAGGGGGCAACTTTTTTAGCTTTTCGTTATAGTTTATTTTCATTAATTTTCTCCCAATGTCCTAATGCTGCTTTATCACTTATTAAATATTTTTCATATTTAACACGTCAATCATATTGTACAATCCAGGGTTCTGTTTAACTACCCATTTTGCAGCTCTCAGAGCTCCTGATGCGAAAGTACTTCTAGAATGAACTCTGTGAGTTAGTTCAAATCTTTCTCCAGGACCAGCAAAATATACTGTATGATCTCCAACAATATCTCCAGCTCTTATGGAAAATAATCCTATTTCACCCTTCTTTCTTATGCTATTCGCAGAATGCCTACCATAAACACCTACGTCATTTATGTTTCTTCCTAATGAAGTTGCAACAATTTCTGCAAGTTTTGCAGCCGTTCCAGACGGAGAATCTTTTTTTTTATTATGATGCAATTCAACTATTTCCACATCATAATCCGGAATTTTCTTAACAACAGCTTCAACAAGCTTAAATAAAATATTCACACCAATAGACATATTAGGCGAAAAAACAATAGGAATATTTTTAGAGATCTCAATTATTTTATTTTTTTGTTCTTCATTAAAACCTGTTGTTCCGATGACTAAAGATACTTTAAATTCTCTCACAAGTTCTAAATTTTTTAAAGTACTGTTAGGATTTGTAAAATCTATCAAAGAATCTGTTTCTGGTAAAAAATTTTTCAAATCTTTCTCAGAACATATAATCGGATCACCAGTGCCAACTGCACTATTCTCATCAGACTCAAAAACACCTGAAATTTGAATTTCTTTATCTAATTTTGCTAATTCAACTATTGCTTGTCCCATTCTTCCAGTAGCTCCACAAATCGCTATTTTCATTTTAAAACTCCATAATCTTTTAATGCCTTCTCAAGCTTCAATTTATTAATCTCCTCCATATCACACATTGGAAGCCTAAGAGAAGGCTCACATATTCCCAATAAAGAAGCAGCGGTTTTTATTGGGATAGGATTTGTTTCCATAAACATAGATTTCATGAGAGGTAAGAGGTTATAGTGAATATTCACCGCTTTCTTTATATTGCCTTCTTTGAACTCTTTAATAAACAACACCACATCAGCAGGAATAATATTAGATAAAATTGAAATAACTCCAACTCCACCTATAGATAGCAAAGGAAGAGTAAGCACATCGTCTCCTGAAATAAGATTTATGTTTGGCACTAAAAATTTTATAGTACTCATTTGCTCCAAAGATCCTGACGCTTCTTTTACTCCAATAATATTTTTACAATCTTTAAAAAGTCTTGCAATTGTTATTGGCTCAATATTTACAGAAGTTCTACCAGCAATATTATAAAGAACAATTGGAATATCCACCGCATCAGCTATACTTTTAAAATGAATATACAATCCTTTCTGTGTGGGTTTATTGTAATAAGGGGAAACTACCAAGGCTCCATCGCAGCCTATTTTTTTTGCAAATTGCGTAGAATATATTGCTTCATGTGTAGAATTAGACCCAGTTCCAGCAAGAACTTTAACTCTACCTTTTACGTTCTTAACACAAAATTCTATAATTTTTTCGTGTTCTTCCCATGTCAAAGTAGATGATTCCCCCGTAGTGCCACACGGAACAATACCACTTACTCCATTTTTACACTGATTTTCAATTAACTTTCCAAGTGCATCAAAATCAATTCTATTGTTTTTAAACGGCGTAATTAAAGCCGTATACACTCCAGAGAACATAAGCACTTTCCCCACCTATATTTATTTTTACACTAAGATCAAGTCCCCAACAACCTAATCAATTTCAATTTATATTTCAACTATACCTTTAAAAGATACGTAAGCGGGGCCTTCAAGCACAACATTACTAACTTCATCATTAAAATTCTTCAAAGAAACCGATAAGCTATCTCCTCCTTTTGAAATTATATTAACAGGGGATTTAACAAAATTTCTAATAACAGAAATAATCCCAGCGGCAGTTACCCCTGTCCCACAGGCTAAAGTCTCATCTTCAACACCTCTTTCGTAAGTACGTACAATAAGAGTATTATCGTCTATAATTTTAACGAAGTTAACATTTGTTCCATCAGGAGCAAACTTTTTATGATACCTAACAATTCTACCGTATTTAACAACATCAATATTTGTTATATCATCAATAAATATGACCGCATGTGGAACGCCAGTATTTATGGAATCAATATTAAATTCTCTCTCCTCAATTACAACTCTTATATCTTTAACTAAACCTTTAGGAGCATATAAATCAAGTTTTACCCTATTTTTATCCTTTGTTAAAATTTCAGCATTTATAATTCCAACATCAGTTTCAAAATCCATTTTCAAACTTACTATGCCTAGATCATATGCAAATCTCGCGATAGATCGCCCTCCATTTCCACACATAGAAGCATAGGAACCATCAGAGTTTAAATATTTCATTTTAAAATCTTTCAATGTGCTTTTCTCAAGTAAAATTAACCCATCAGCACCTATTGAATACTTTCTATCGCAGAGTTTTTTTGCGAGAACTTGATAATCTTCACTTCTAACTATATTCTCCCTGTTGTCTATCAAAATAAAATCATTCCCAGCGGCAGTAAATTTTGAAAAATTAATATCCATTTCTATTTTTCATTTAACAGCAAATCTTCCCATTTTGCTCTTCTTCTTATCAAAGTAGTTTTACTACCATCAACTAACACTTCAGCAAGTAAAGGTCTTGAATTATATTCTGAAGACATCGCTGCACCATAAGCTCCAACACAAGTCACAAGAGCATACTCTCCCAGAGCCAAAACAGGAAGCATTCTATCTTTACCTATAAAATCACCACTTTCACATATAGGTCCTACAACATCAGTTTTAACTTTTTGAGCACCTATTATCTTCCTTATAGGGATAATTTCATGATAAGCTTCGTACAAAGCAGGCCTCATCAAATCATTCATTCCAGCATCTGTAATAAGAAAGTTTTTCCCACACGAAAATTTCCTATATATAACTTTTACAAGAAGGTACCCCGCATTAGCAATTATAGAACGACCTGGCTCAAAAATAAATTTTTTATCTTTATCAAATACTAAAAGCAACTCTGATATCAACCGTCCAGGAGACGGTGCTTTCTGATACATAGTATATTCAATACCCAATCCCCCACCACAATTTATATACTCAAGTCTTATGCCATTTTTTTCTAAATCATTAACGATATTTTTTATCTTTCTTGCTGCAATTTTAAATGGCTTAATATCCAAAATCTGAGAACCAATGTGAGAATGTATACCTAAAATTTTCACATTTTTCTTTTTTTTAGCAATTAAATATGCTCTCACTGCATCTTCATAAGGTATACCAAATTTTGTTCCCTTTTTCCCGGTAGCTATATAAGAATGCGTATCAGGATCAACGCATGGATTTATTCTAAATGCAATTTTTGCTTTAACTTTAACTTTACCTGCTATGTTATCTATTACGTCAAGTTCTTCTAAAGATTCAACATTAAACATAAGAATTTTATTCTTTAAAGCATATTCTATTTCTTCTGAAGTCTTACCAACACCAGCATAAACTATTTTTGAAGGATTAAAATTTGCCTTTAAGCATCTGTATATTTCTCCTCCAGAAGTTGTATCTGCTCCGCATCCAATGCCAGCAAGAAGTTTCAAAATTGTTCCGTTTGAGTTTGCCTTACACGCAAAACATATAATACCTTTACCTTTAGCATCTAGCACTTTTTTATAATTTTCAAAATTATTTATAAACTGATTCTTTGAATAAACATATGTACTAGTGCCATATTCTGCAGCAATATCAGACAACTTCACTTGTTCTATACACAAATCCTCATTTTTAAAATTAAGCATTATCTAACATTCTCCTACCTTAATTTTTAAATTCCGCACACTTTCCAGCAAACACCCATAACCGCTACTTTAACAAAGCAGTATCCATCACTTCATTAAATCATTAAGTTAGAAATTTAAGCTATTAGTTACTAGATAAATACAAGAAAATAAGCACATATACAAAACTATACTTCCTCACTATGTATTTTTCAAAACATTCGTCAATATAAAAATACGCGAAAATTTCAAAACTTATTAAAAAAAATTGAGCAAATACCTAATAACCAATTAAAACTTATATTCTTTCTAACAAGTTAAAACTTAAACAAAAAAAGTAAAGCCAAAACTAATAAATTTTCACAAATAATTTATTGATTTATGTTATACTCTTATACCTATTTTGTTTCTAACTCCAACTTATTTTTAATATTTTTTATTTGATGCAAGACAGATCTTCTTGAAGTTCCACCATAAGAAGTTTTTATATTTGCAACACTCTTAGCATCTAAATATTCAAATATATCTTTCTTAAATATTTTTGAAAATTTATTATATTCCTCAAGAGAAAGCTCATTTAAAGTCTTCGATTTTTTTTTACAATACAAAACAATATCTCTAACTATACAATGAGCCAACCTAAATGGCACATTATTTCTTGCCAGATAATCTGCTATTTCAGTAGCTGCAATAAAACCCTTTTCCGTGCTTTTTAAAACTCTTTTCTCAACGAATTCCAAACTCTTTACCATTTCTTTCATAACCTCAAGGCATAGCTTTAAATTATCCAAAGAATCAAAAACAGGCGGTTTATCTTCCTGTAAATCTCTATTATAAGCGAGCGGTAAAGATTTTATTATTGTAAAAAGGGCAATTAAATCTCCAATAATTCTCCCAGATTTTCCTCTTATAACTTCAGCAGAATCAGGATTTCTTTTTTGTGGCATTATAGATGAACCTGAGGTAAACTTATCATCTATTGTTATATAACCAAATTCTGGATTCATCCATAAAATTATTTCTTCACAAAATCTAGTTAAATGTAATACCGTCAAAGACATACAGAAAACAAACTCTACAGCAAAATCTCTATCACTCACAGCATCCAGAGAATTCTCACTTATACTCTTAAAACCAAGAAGTTGTGCTGTATATTGCCTATCAATATTAAAAGATGTACCTGCCAAAGCAGCACTTCCTAAAGGTAAAATATCCGTTCTCCTATAACAATCGTTAAGTCGCTCTTTATCCCTCTGCACCATCCACGCATAAGCAAGAAGGTGATGAGCCGCAGAGACTGGTTGAGCTGGTTGCAAGTGAGTAAATCCAGGCATTATAACATCAATGTTTTCATCAGCTTTTACAACAAGCACTTTTTGAAAATCACTTATAAGATTTACAATAATTTTAATTTCTTGCTTCAAATAAATTCTTAAATCCGTAGCTACCTGATCATTTCTGCTTCTTGCAGTATGCATCTTGCCACCAACAGAACCAATTCTTTTTATAAGCTCTTTTTCAATAGCATAATGTACATCTTCCTCTTTTGGAAGTTCCCAATTGCCTTTAATATCCTTTAAAATATTCGTTAACCCAGAAATAATTTTTTCACCATCTGAAATATCTATAATTTTAGCCTTTACAAGCATTTTTGTATGGGCTACCGAACTATTAATATCAACTTCCGCAAGCCTACTATCAAAAGAAAAAGACCCTATAAACTGTTCAAAATCTTGCATTACTAAACCTCGGTTTCTATTTTTTTCAACAATCCCTCATATCTACACATTCTCATTCACGATTTGCAATTACAATCCAAAAATTTTAAATCGAATAAATCAATCATTCCCCAACAAACGTAAAAAACTGTAAAACAACAAAGCCTACGATATAGATCAACAATTTAACAATAAAATTTTAAAAAATCATCTCATCTATGCCTCTATCTTGATTTTTTAATAAATTGACTAAAAACACATTTTACATTGAAGCGCTAATCTCACGTCAGATTGTGGATTGGACCATTTACCGATATCAAGCCTGTAACTAACGAATAAGTTACCGACAATTTTATATTTTATCTCTATATCATGATGCAAATCAAGTTTCTTCCCAAATTCGTCAAAAATGATTGAATATCCAATAAGAATTCTATCCGTAATATTCTTTTCCATCGAATATTTTGCACCAAAAAATAACTTTGCAAAGATAAAATCATCCATGATGGAAGTAATACTGTCAACTTGAGCATAAGAAACTTTTAAATTATCAACAAGTCCTGCTTTACGTAAAACAGTTCTTGCAAAGGGTGTTACAACATTTTGGTCGATTATACGCAAAGCCTGTCGCTTAACTCTAAAATCTAAAAATGGTTTAAAGTCTAACAAATTTGATTTTGTATATTGTTCAGTTTTTATAGTTTTTCCAATTTTTTTTTTCAGATCATCATAATTTAAATAAAATCTCAAGTCTGACAAATTACACCTTGGAATAGTCAGTTTCATGTTTTTTGATTCATTGCCCATTTTTGAATTTCCAGTTGTTTTACAATCAGCAGTAACATAAATCTGACCACCGTCAATTATTTCCATTTTAGCATTCAATATACTAAATCCATAACCTAAATAATCTACTATACCATTTGAACTCTCAATTATTCCTTTTACTTTTATATTTTTATAAAACCCCTTTACGAATACAGATCCTCTTATCAATGCAGAAATAAAAGAATTTTCAAACTTTGTATTCTCGGAAGCCTTTAACTCTAAATCAAATTCTGTATTCTTCAAGAAAATAAAGTTTTTATTCTTACAACTAATATTCCCAGGAAAAGTAAAACGTGTATTTTTAAGCAAAACATAGCCACAAATTTTAGATTTTTCAGTGGTACCTTGCATTTTAATATCAAAACACGGATCTCCAACAGAATAATCCTGCAATAGATATTTGGAACTTATTTTACTACTATTTATAGGCAACTGCGTAACACTTAAATGGATCCCCTTATTATCAGTAAAAAATCTTATATCAAAATCCTTGATACTAAAATTATTAACTCCAATTTGTCCATCAATATATAATATTCCTTGCCCAGCCCTAAAATTAAACTTATTAATTTTAATTAAATTCTCATCAATTGACATTTCAACGCACATATCCCTTACTTTATTAATATAGTTTTTTAATTCAAAAGAGCCTCTAACTATTGAAAGCTTGGCATTATTATTTAACTTTTTGTAAGTTCCAGTAAGAGATCCTTTTAAAAGCATTTTTCCAGAATTAGATTTAATAAATCCTTTGGACAAATACTTCAAAATACTTAACTTATTATCCTCTATGTCATAAAAAATATCTATAGATTTTTTTTTAGCTTTGTTAATTAAGGTTTTATTAAACCAAAATGGCAAACTACCTCTAACATATACACTCACTTCATTTAGTTTGCCTATAACAACTTTTTTCAAAATGACAATATTATTCAAAAAACTTATCTCAGCATTAAAATTATCATACGGAACTTTCATTATAGCACCTTCAGTTGACGCTATTGTTATATCTCCTTTAGGATTACTAATGTTACCCAATAAACTTATATTTACATCTGCACTTCCTTCTATAGAGATTGGTAAATTTAAAATATTAGTTATAAAATTCCAATCTATTTTTGAACATTTCGCTTTTAAATCAATATAATCTCCTAGGCTATTTACATTCAAATCAAAGGAAGTTTTACCTTTTAAAATATTAAATTTTTTAACAGGCATAGATTCATTCAAAATAACAAGACCTGAACAATTGTATAAATCAGAATTATCCGCTTTATTAGAGAATTCTAAAACTTTGCCATTAATAGTATAACCAAAATGAGAACAAAATAAGTGACAACCGTTTATCCATAGGCTACTTAAATCAACCATACCACTATGGTATACGGAACCTTTATTATCTCTTTTTATTTTGCCAAACAATTTTAGATTTCCAAATAAATCAATAGGACCAACATGTATATTAAGTAAAGATAAATTAAATCCATATCTCCCACTTTCAATATTAAAAAATCCTTTATCAACTTTTATTTCACTATCAAGAATTTTAGCAGAAACATTGCTTACCCTTACAGCATCGCAACCTATTTCAATATCAAATTTAATGTCATTTAATCTCAACCCTTCAATATAAACATCTTTAGCTTTTAAAGCCATTTTACAGTTGTATCTCCCATTCACCACTGTAAAAATTCCATCTCCTGAAAAATATCCATTTATTGGAACTTTAAAATCTGAAAACATATTTATTATTTTTTCAGTTAAATTATTAACAGTTAATGAAAAAGTATCATTTCTCAGATAATTCCTTTTTATCGTAATTTTCGTTTTATTTGAAAACAACATAGCATAAAACGTAACAATACCATTCTTATATGCCAATTTCGATGACAAAAAAAAGTGATTAGATAAATATTTACCTTTTATTAAAGAAGTTCTAATGTTGACACATGGATTGTTTAATTTCCCAGAAAACTTTACAACAGAACTTAATAAACCATATATGCCAGGATAAACACCTTGAATATTCGTATTCTTAAAGTAAATATTTCCTGAAAGTTTATTTTTTTTAAAATTTATCCAAAGATCACCTTTTAACCCATTATCAGATCTTAAATTAAAAATTTCAAACTTACCAGATGAAATCGCCGCATTTGCTACAATACTTCTAAATGGCACCCCCAATATCTTTATATTATTGCCTCTAATAATACCTTTGATTTTTTTGTTGCTATTTAAACTATTTTGAAATCTTAAACATCCAGTTGTTGTCACGCCGCCTATGTATATATTTTTCATATTGACATAAACAGATGAGATATTTAATGCTTTTCTAAATAAAACCATTCCAGTTGCATCAATTGATAATTTACCGGAAGCGTCTCTTAATATAAAACGATTTATATTTATCTTGCTAAAATCCATATCGCCGCTAACTTCAATTTCTTTAAGCTTATTACCATATAATGTCATGTCAAAAGCTTTGATATTAAACTTAGTAAGAGTATTTTTTTTATAATTAATATTTCCACTTATCTTGCCATTAACTTTATGTGCTAGACGTCTATAAACACAAAATATCTCAGAGATGTTTATATCATTGAAATTAAAATTTGCCATTGCCATTTTATTATTATCGACAACAGCCTTTAGAATGCTAGAATTATCATCCTTGAAAAAATCAAAGAAGAACACGTTATTATTTCGAGTTACGTTCCCATATATATTTCTTAAATTTACATTTGACAAACTAAGTTTTTCAAATTTAAAATCAATGCGTCCAGAAGTTATATTTATTAGTCCAAAAATACTAATAATCCCTTTTATATCTCTAAACAAAAAAGGAATTATAGGAATATCCTCAATATTAATATTCATTAAATTCGCTACAATTTTACCTGTTTTTATATTACCTATGATCATTCCTACGACTCTGTTTTTAAATATAAGTTTCAACTTATAATTTCCGTTTTTACAATAAGTTATCTCTATTTTTTTTTCAGGAGCATACACATATTTCAAATTACAAACTTTACTATTATCATTTGTTCCTAATAAACTAAAATCATCTAAATTGAAGCTTAAAACACCAAGATTTATTTTCATTATATTTGAATTAAAAACTTCCTTAATATTTAATTCTCCAAAGCTTAAATTATTCCTACATATATTTTTATTAATTTTTGAAACATCAACCTCGGAAGGAACTCTAGTTCTATTCTTCAATTTAGAACAAAACTCAAATTTTTCAATTACAATGCTTTGATTCACGCTTAAAGATGATAAATTAATCTTTCCGTCTAAATTTACAATCATATTTACTTTGTCTTTCAGAGTAATAATTGATGAAATATTCAAAACGCCACTTGTTACTTGTCTGATATGTGAACTAAAGTTAATTGGAATATCGAAAATAAATGCAATAAAATCTAAACTAATGTGGTCCGGTTTAACCAATATATTTGTATTTAAAATTTTTAAAAAATTAATATCCCTTTTTATTAAAATTTCATCTACAAACATTGAAATCTCGGATTTTGGAAATTTTATAGTACCATCTTTTAAATAATAAAAAAAATTCCTATTTTTGTGATTTTTATTCACAGAAATTTTCAGTTTTGATATGTCTACATGATTTACGAAAATTACCGGACAAACAATATGAGCTAAATACTTGACAGGATCTAGTTCAAACCTCACTTTCTGCATCGAAACTACATCATCATCTATCGTCACGTTTTCAATTATTAAATTAAATGGTGAAATACAGAAATTATCAAAAGCACAATTACATCCAGTTTGAGCACGAACATACCCTTGTATAAAAGGAGGCAATATAAATATTTTTGCAAAGCACAGAAAAAGCAATCCAACTAAAGAAATAATAAGCGTATACGCCATATGTTTCAAATATTCTCGCATACTTTCTATATATTCACCATTATCTCTTTATATAATTAATTTAAAATTTGCATTATTGCACACAACATTCTCGTTACTATTAAAAAAAATCAACTTATCATAAGACACTAAAAATAACACGTATGACAGCTAAACAAAATACATTTAAGCAGCCTAATACTTAGCAACAATTTATAAAAATGTATTGTCAATTTATAAAAAGTAATTGGAAATTCACTATTTAATTGGTATCCCAGTTGATCTTGTAAGATTTTTAAATTCTCTCATGAGATTTATTGTCACTTTCCCAGGTTTACCATCAAAAATTTCTCTTGAATCTACAGATGTTACAGGTACCATTTCAGCTGCAGTCCCAGTTAAAAAACATTCATCAGCAGTATAAACGTTATATGTGCTTATACGTTCTTCTCTAACTAGAATTTTCAACTTATTTTTTGCTAATTCTATAACTGCATCTCTTGTTATTCCTAGTAAAGCTCCTTCTGACCCTGGAGGCGTATAAAGAATTCCATTTTTAACTATAAAAATATTATCACCAGAACACTCAGCTACATATCCCTCAGAATTTAACATTACAGCTTCCATTACGCCACCTCTTGTCGCTTCAATCTTTGCGAGTATATTATTTAAATAATTAAGCGATTTGATATTGGGACTTAAAGAATCTTGTGACATTCTTCTTGTGGAAACTATTATAACTTCCATTCCTTTTTCATAGAACTCTTCTGAATACAGAGAAATAGTATCGGTAATAATTATCAATGACGGTGGTTTAGTACACTTTCTAGGATCAAGACCCAAATCCCCGCAACCCCTCGTGACCACAAGCCTTATATATGCATCAAAAAGTTCGTTTGCCAAAAGAGTTTTTATTACTGCTTTCTCCATATCTTTTTGTTGAATAGGAATCTTAAGATTAATAGTTTTTGCAGAAGCCCAAAGTCTGTCTAAATGTTCTTTTAATCTAAAAATCCTACCATTATACGCTCTTACACCTTCAAAAACACCATCTCCATAAAGCAATCCATGATCAAAAACAGAAATTTTTGCATCCTCTTTTTCAACAAGTTCCCCATCAAGATAAATTTTCATCCCATTTCCCTTCTAATTGATAAATTTCAATCATCTGTATCTGTATATATCTTCCCATTCACTATTTTTATTATTTTATCAGCCCTAGAAGCAAGCTCTTCGTTATGAGTAACAAGCATAAGTGTTGAACCCAATTCTGAAGAAATTTCAAACAATAACTTCTCAATTTCAAGTCCTGCCACTCTATCTAAATTCCCAGTAGGTTCGTCAGCAAAAATTATATGCGGATTATTTATTACAGCTCTTGCCAAAGCCACTCTCTGTTGTTCCCCACCAGACAATTCATTAGGGAAATGGTTTTGCCTATCCAAAATTTCAAGTTTTTTTAAAATACTTCTAGCATATTTAAGTTTTTCAAGCCTTTTACTCCACACTGGAAGTAAAACATTCTCTAAAACACTAAAATCTAACATGAGATAATGAAATTGAAAAATAAAACCTATGTTATTCTTTCTTACAGCACATAAATACATATCGTCGTTATTAAAGCAATCGATTCCATCTATATAAACTCTCCCAGATGTGGGCCTATCCATAAGTCCTAAAATATGTATTAAAGTGCTCTTACCAGCTCCAGATGGCCCCGTCAAAGCTACCTTCTGCCCTGACACTATTTCAATGTTAATATCGTTTAGTATCAACATATCAGGCAATCCTTTTTTTACATAAATCTTATTCAAGTTTTCTGATTTTATGTTCATTTATAAGCAGAATTTTATTTAAATTTATAAAATTTTACTATTTAATTCATCCATATCTTATCGCTTCAAGCGGGTCTAATTTTGAAACTTGGTAAGCTGGATAAATTCCAGCTGTTATTGTAATTATAAACGCAACTGTTGCAACCATAATTATATCCATTGGCACTATGGTTACAGGCAATTTATCAATATAATAAACACCCTTTGGTAATTTAAATATATTAAACCACTTCAATATAAAACTTATTACGAGGCCTGACATAATACCTACAAAAATACCGATAAAACCGATAATAACTCCCTCGCAAAAAAAGATCTTTGAAATTGAAAATCTTGAAAAACCTATCGCAGACATTATCCCTATATCTTTTGATTTCTGAACACTTAAAAGTAAAAGATTCGAAATTATATTAAACGCAGCGACAAGTATTATAAGTAGCAAAACTAAAAACATCATTATTTTCTCAAGTTTAAGGGCCAAAAAAAGATTTTTATTCATCTCAGCCCATGTTTTTGTTATATATGGATAAGACAAACTCGCTCGTAACTGTTGAGATACTATTAAAGCATCGTAAAAATTACTTATATAGACATCTAAACCTGTTATTTCATTTTGCATAAAAAAAAGTTTTTGTCCTTCCTCTAAATCAATAAACCCCATAGTGGAATCAAAATCATACATCCCAGATTGCACAATAGCTGAAACTACAAATTCATACATTTTAGGGATATTAAAAAAAGCATCTGGGAACATCAGAATAACTTTATCGCCTGCGTTTACAGAAATATTTTCAGCAAGTTCTTTCCCGAGAATTATTGAATTTTTACCTATTTTTTTCCAATTAAAATTCATATCTGAAACAGTTACCTGATTCGAAAGGTTTAAAATCCTATTTTCGCTCTCATAATTTATAGCTTTAATTAATATACCGGTTGCAGATTTAGAATTTAAACCCATGGCAATACCCTGCCTAAATATAAATGGAGATACGCTTAAAACATTCTTATTAACATTGATTTTATTTTTTATTTTAACGTAATCTTTAAATGATTTGCCATTAATCCTTGTAATCATTATATGAGGTTGTATACTTAAAATTTTCCTTCTTATATTGCTTTGGAACCCACTCATAATCGCCAATGTCACAATAAGTACTGCTACTCCCAACGCAGTACCTCCCAACGCAATAAAAGTTGTAAGTACAGAAAAAAAATTCTTTCTTCTTGTCTTCAAATATCTAACTGCAACAAAAAATTCCACAGACAACATGCTCATAAATTAAAAATTCACCAATACCTCATTGTAGGGAACGTTATTACCTCTCTAATCGACTTAACCATTGTCAAAATCATAACAAGCCTATCTATACCTATACCCAAACCACCAGTTGGAGGAAGACCTTGCTCAAGTGCAAAAATAAAATCTTCATCGTAAGGCATGACATCTTCATCGCATTCTTTGTTTTTCATTTCCATTTGTTGAACGAATTTTTTTTTTTGTAGTTCAGGGTCATTAAGTTCTGAATAAGCATTCCCAACCTCCATTCCATTCATATAAAGTTCAAATCTTTCCGCTATTTCAGGTTGATTAAATTTAACTTTTGAAAGAGGTGAATAAATTGCCGGATAATCTATGACAAAAGTAGGATTTTTCAAATTTGGAAGAACTTTCTCTTCAAAAATCTGATCTAAAATTTTTTTATTGCTTGCATCTTTAGGTAAATCAAGATTTAAATGCTTTACTAGCTCAAACATTTTTGCATCTTCAATATGTGGCAATAAATCAAGTCCTGCATATTCCTTTATTAGCTCAAACATTTTTGCTCTTCTAAATTCTAAATTAACAGTGGAGCCTATTTTTTCAGCAGCTGTTTTAATTAAAGTTTCAGCAACATCCATCATATCATTGTAGTCAGAATATGCTTTGTAAAGTTCAATCATAGTAAATTCAGGATTATGATTTTTATCTATCCCTTCATTTCTAAAATTTTTACCTATTTCAAAAACTTTATCCATACCTCCAATTACGAGACGTTTTAAAAAAAGCTCTGGTGCAACCCTTAAAAATAAACTCATATTTAAAGTATTATGATGTGTCGTAAACGGCTTTGCATTTGCCCCACCAGCAAGAGATTGTAAAATGGGAGTTTCTACTTCTATAAAGCCAAGCTCTTCAAGTTTATGCCTTATAGAAGATATAATCAAACTTCTTTTTACAAAAATGTCCTTTACCTCATTGTTCATAATTAAATCTAAATATCTTTGTCTATATCTTGTTTCAACATCTTTAAGCCCATGCCACTTCTCAGGTAAAGGCCTAAGTGCTTTTGTAAGCATAGTCCACTTCTCGGCCATTATGCTAAACTCATTTGTTCTAGTTTTGAAAGGCGTCCCCTCCACTGCTACAATATCGGACACATCAATCATATTTTTGAAAAGCCCATATTGATACATCCCTATTCTGTCTTGTCGGACATATACCTGAATTTTTGCATACCCATCCCTTATATCAAAAAAAGCTACTTTGCCCATATTCCTATATGTCATAATTCTACCAACAACTTTAACTTTTACATCAGACATCTGTCCTCTTTCAAGAAAAACAAAATCTTTTTGTATATCAGAATTATTTTTATCTAACACATACCTTGCAGGATAAGGACTTATTCCAGAATTTATAAAATCTTTCACTTTTTGCTTTCTATTTTGAATTATATAATCCATGGGAGTTGCTTGATGCTTTTGCTCTTTTTTTATCATTATGTTAGCATTACCTCCATCCTTTTTTTTATATATCATAAACATTTGTACGTTAATAGAAGAGAAAAAAAAACAACGTCTCTGTGGCGATGTCGTTTTAAGAATTCAAACTAACGAAAAATCAACCCATTTAGAAATTGTTTAATTTTCTGCAGGCAACGACACCCTCATGTTATTTACAATTGAGATAATTTTAAGAACTGAAACCGCGTTTTTTACTGAAAATGTTACTCTGAAAGATTTTAATGATTTTATAATTTTCACAACTCAAGTTTTTCTATCCAAATAAACAATATCCAAACCAAAACGTATAACGCATAAAAAATATAAACCATCCACCTACAAACCTACCAAGCACTAACCAAGAGAGCATAAGCAGCACTTCTTTTCAGAATAGATTCCGTAAATTCCCCCCCCCAAAAAAAAAGTTCTTTTGCTTTAATCATTGAAATATTGAAACATTAAATTCCGTATCTCCCACACCTCTTTCAAATGCAAACAAAACAACGCACACGGCTTATAAAATAAATTACATACAAACCAAACTCATTAAAATCATTTACTTTACATTTTTCATGCTACAACTTTTTACGCATATTCATAGAGGAACATAACATTTTACCACTCCATTCATTACTTGGGAATTTGGAAGCCGTCTTCCAATTAATAGAGATCCTTTCAAAAAAAAACAAGACAAAAAGCTAGAGATTTCATAGGGGCAGAAGAGACTAAACTCACCACAAAAGTAATCGTTACACCTTCTAGTCTTAACAGAACTTTTAAAAATTCCAACCCTACGCTTTACTTCATCTTAAATAGGTAAGGCTCGGGGGTGACTGTTCATTATACACAATAATACAAGTGAATGGAATACGGAGATAAATAGTGAAATCTATAATAAAGCAATGAAACAAGAGACAGAATTTTTACAACAACAAACAACTAATAAAAATGTTTTACTACTTTCACAACCATTAACAAATTATTGTACATTGTTTTATATGTTTTTAATCTAAAAAACAAAAGAAATTCTAAGATACTAGGAAACAAAATATTTATACTGTTTTCTCATTCTCAACATTAATCATTGTAATAGTCCTTAACTTCCATTTAAAATTATTAGTATTTACAGCATTTAACAGAACAAAAACGTTAGGATTTAAATTTGTAGAAGATATTAAGAAAGGGAAATATGACAAAATTACTAATATTTTTATAGCTAAAAAGGAAAGACAGCGAAAAATAGAAATATTAGAAGACAACAGAGAAAGATTAATTAAAATCATTGAATATTTATAAGAAAATTCTAATAGAGACTGCTTATCACTTATGATGCTAAGTTCATCTAACATGCAGAAGATTCACAAAATCTAAAATAGCTATATTTTTTCTATTTGGCAAGTGAAAGAAACACCAGTACTTTATTTTTCTGTCATTTTTTTTACTTATAAACCACATTGTAATTATATAAT
This sequence comes from Candidatus Endomicrobiellum calonymphae, assembly GCA_031269945.1. Classification (GTDB taxonomy): domain Bacteria; phylum Elusimicrobiota; class Endomicrobiia; order Endomicrobiales; family Endomicrobiaceae; genus Endomicrobiellum; species Endomicrobiellum calonymphae. The sequence continues at coordinate 82,526 of JAISYK010000012.1, read as the reverse complement.
CTAAATAGTTTAAATAAGAAATGATCTAGAAATAAAAACACATATAAATTTTTTATCCTTAATTTTAATGCGATAGTTGCTCTTCAACACAAAGGCCCAATACACCAAGGCATTTTCTATATACTCCTCGTATTCATTCTTATTCTTCCCATATTTTATTTAAGTTTTTATAGTCAACACATATTCATTAGAGTTATTATAAGTGATTATGACAATTGGCACGCACCAAAAACGGTGTTTTTAGCTCTCTATTCTCTCACATAGACTAATAAAATACACCCATACAAAACACATATAATCAAATACTACAAAGAAATTTTAATGTTATACCAAGGGACTTTTTCTCGCCACTGAGATATTTATTATATAATATTGTGGATGGGTTTTTGCTACAATTATTACCCGGGTAAAGTACTCAACAATAAAATGCTAAAAAAACTACATACATACATCATCAAAGAATTTTTGAATTATTTCTTTTTCGGTCTTGCCGTTTTTTCTATCTTTTTTCTTTTAAATAATTTATTTGATTTTATAAGTCTTTTTCTTTCAAGAAGCGTTCCTCCTTTTCTAATTCTCAAATTGCTTGCTCTTATTATTCCGAAAATTTTAATGTCGACTATCCCAATGGCTATACTTCTAGGTATATTAACATCTTATGGAAGATTATCTGAAGACAATGAAATAACAGCGATGAAGTCTTCTGGTATAAACTATAAAACATTAACATTCCCAACAATAATCTTAGTTTGTATAATATTTCTCTTCCTCTTATTTTGCAATCATTTTATGGCACCAGCAGCAACTTTAAACTTTAGAAACTTCTATAAAGAAATTATCATAAAAAGGCCTCTTTTTAAATTGACAGAAAAAACAATAAACGAAATAGGAAGCTACAGATTGTATGCAAATAAAATAAATCATAAAAATAATACTCTTTCAGGAGTTAGCATATATAAATTTGATAACAAAACTTCTACGAAAAATTATCGCGCGTATGCATCGTCAGCCATAATAAAATCCTATCCCAATGTCATTCAAATTACTCTATACAACGGCTATTTATTACGTGTACATCCATCAGATATGGACACTATGACGCACATTGCTTTCAAAACTTATAGTTTCTTTATAACGCTATACAATGAAATTAAAGATGATGATTTGCTTATACTTGGAATGTCTTCTCCGGAAATCTCTAGAACTATAAGAGTTTGTAAAAATTTAGATATCCCATACAACGAATACGAAATCGAATTATGGATTAGATGGATTTTTGCATTTGCCTCAATTGCATTTACTCTTATCGCATTACCCATAGGATTAATGACAGGGAAAAGTGGAAAAGGTACAGGTTTCGGAATAAGTCTAGGTATAATTTTAATCTATTATCTACTAACTATACTTGTAATAGATTTAGGCAAAGAAAGATACATGCCAACTGGTCTCGTAATGTGTGTCCCAAATATCATTGTCACAATACTGGGAATTTATTTATTCGCAAAAATGAAAAAAAAGTAAAAAAATGAAAATTCTTTATAGATACATTATCAAAAACTTTTCAAAAGTTTTTATATTTATATCATTAGCATTTATACCTATAGGAATAGCATCAGAACTATTTAGGCAAAAAGAATTTTATATGAAATATAAAACTCCCTTTCACTTAATGCTGCTACATTTGGGGCTAAATGTACCATGCTGGTTCACACAAGCTCTTCCCATAATTACTCTTATAGCTTTATTATTTTCTTTAGGGGACATATCGAAAAAAAACGAGATAACAGCAATAAAAGCTGCAGGAATAAATATTTGGAAAATTATATTATTATTTCTTATAGCAGGCTTAATCATAGGAACGGCAGAGCTTGGTGCAAGAGAATTTATTATTCCTAAAACATATGAATGCAATAGAAAAATACAAAAAGAAAAAATACAAAAAGAAAAAATACAAAAAGCAACTGAATTTTCTAATTTAATATTTTTTATGCCTAACGGTACGAGATTTACAGTAGAATACCTAAATACTGATAAAAAGATAATGAGAGGTATCGTGATAGAAAAATATAATAACGATTCTAGTATGGAATATCTTATTTTGTCTAAAGAAGCTATATGGGAAAATAGTATATGGCTACTCAAAAACGGTGTCATAAGAAAGTTTAATAACGACACTTGGAGTGAAATTTACTTCAAAAATCACAAATTAGATGTACATATAAAACCAACAGACACGATAATACAGACAATTTCTCATAATTCCATGGACACTTTAACGTTAAAAAAATATATAAAAAATTTAAGAATTTCTGGGCAGACAACAATTAGAGAAAGAATAGCTTTAAATATGAGATATGCATCTGTTTTTTCCCACATTGTAGTGATGATAATTGGAATTCCCTTTGTAATAGGTCCAGGTAGAAAATTAAATAAAGTATTAGGTTTTACGCTTGCCTTAATTGCTGCATTTATCTACTGGGGCACGCAAGCGATAACAATATCACTCGGTGAAAATCTTATATTACATCCTTTTATAGCTGCTTGGCTACCAATTTTTATATTCACTATAATAGGCGTTTATATCCTTATTAAAACGAGAAAATAATAAAATATTTTTATAATAAAATCCGCGCTATTTTAAACTTTTTATTAATTTTTGTAGAATAAGCTGGTTTGTTAGTACGAGATAATATTCTAATTAATTAATTTTCCATGAGGAGGTAGACATATTATGCATATTCCTAATGGGTTTTTAAGTAACAACCTGTCAGCAGGATTGCTTGCTGGAACATCAATTATGTTTACTTATTGTTTAAAAAGAGTTTATAAAATCGCAACTACGGATTTACCTATGGTCTCAGAAAATAACAAAAATATCGGAGTTTGTACATTTGATTTTTTTAATGAGAAAAGTGAATATTTTCAAAAGTTAACAATTATTGCAATGTGGATATTTTCCTCTCAGATGTTTAACATTCCTGTACAATCAAAAATTTCAGCACATTTAATAGGTGGGGTGTTTACATCCATTATCGTAGGTCCATTTGCAGGATTTTTAGTAATATCCTCTGTTCTTATTGTTCAATCTATATTTTTTGCAGATGGTGGAATATTGGCACTAGGTGCAAATATTTTTAACATGGCATTTATCGGGTCTTTTATTTCATACTATGTTTATAAAGCAGTAGCGAACAAAAGTCATCATCTTGCCGTATTTATAGCTTGTTTATTTTCAGTTTTAAGTGCTGCTTTTTTTTGCTTAGTTGAACTTAATATCTCCGGAGTTGTGAATTTCTCGACATCATTTAAGGATATGATGTATTTACATCTAATTATTGCATTATTAGAAGCTATTATAACTCTAGCATTGCTATGGTTATTAAAATTTGTCTGTAAATAAATCTATAAAAAATTTGAAATAACACTTACTTTTGCAAGTGTTAATTATAAAAGCGTCAAAAAACAGAAATGAACAAAAAAATTATCATCGCATTGTTCCCTATGCTTGTTGTACTTTTTGCGAGTTTATTTTCATCAAAATATCCAGATACTTTAGAAGCATTCTCAGTAAAGCAGGGTTTTGAAAAACAAGCTAAAAAAATAGTCTTAGTATTCAACGATTATAATTTACCTTTTATTAACAACCGGTTTTTATCTTTCTTTTGCTCTGGCATGATAGGGTTAGTTTTGCTTTATATTTTATACAAAACAATTAAATAAATGGATAAAATAAATAAAGTAAATGAAAAAGAACGAATATTAAAGTTACTAAAACAAGTAAAAGATGGATCAATGTCCCCGGACGACGCTTTATTGAATTTACAAACTATGCCATTTGAAAATTTAGGACATACTAATGTTGATTATCATAGAGGACTGCGCCAAGGTTTTGGGGAAGTAATTTATGGACAAAATAAAACATCTAAACAAATTCAAGACATTACTTTAAGTATGTTGAATAAAGGGTTAAGTAACATTATAGTTACGCGGATTCGTCGATCTACAGTCAACTTATTAACCCAAAAAAAAATAGATTTAGAATACCATTCTATTGCTAAACTTGCTATTGTAAAACGTAACAATAAAATAAAACTAAAAGGCTCAGTTGTAATCGCGTCAGGGGGGACAAGTGATATACCTGTATGCGAAGAAGCAGCTATTACAAGCGAGGTTTTAGGGAGTCACGTTACTCGTTTATATGACGTCGGTGTTGCAGGACTACATCGTCTTTTATTACAGTACAATATTTTTGCAAAATCCCGTGTTATTATAGTAGTTGCAGGTATGGAAGGAGCTCTGCCCAGTATAATCGGCGGACTTGTAAGTTGTCCTGTTATTGCGGTACCAACAAGTGTAGGATACGGAGCTAATTTTAATGGTCTTTGTGCTTTGCTTACTATGCTCAATTCATGCACAAATGGCATTTCAGTTGTTAATATTGATAATGGGTTCGGTGCAGGTTATATTGCAAACCGCATCAATAAGATGGAGAGTGTCAAATGAAAACGCTCTATTTAGAATGCTCTATGGGTGCCGCTGGAGATATGCTAATGGGAGCTTTGCTAGAACTAATTAAAGATAAAGTATATTTTTTAAAACAAATAAATACACTCGGATTTTCAAACCTAAGAGTAAATACAAAATTTGTTAGAAGATGCGGAATTGTAGGAACACGCGTATTAATAAATATCAATGGGGAACAAGCAGACGTCATTTCAGTCAGCACACAATACAAAGAGAATTACTACGACTTTAATAAAAATGATCTCACGGATATTAAAAAAATTGAAAACATAATCATGCAATTACAGATTAATCAAAAAATTAAAAATAATTCCCTTGATATATATCGTTTGATTGCCGAAGCTGAAGCTACTGTACATAGATGTCCTGTTAAGTATATACATTTTCATGAAATAGGCAGTATTGACGCGTTAGTAGATATCATAGGGGTATGCATGCTAATAGAGTATATTAAACCTGAAAAAATAATAGCTTCACCAATTAATGTAGGCGGTGGATTTGTCAGTTGTCAACACGGCATATTGCCAGTACCAGCTCCAGCTACAGCTTGCATTTTACAAGATATCCCAATTTATAACAGTAATGTGCATGATGAATTATGCACACCCACTGGAGCTGCTATAATAAAGTATTTTGTAGAAAATTTTAAACAAATGCCAGAAATGCGTGTAAAAAAAATAGGTTATGGAATGGGAGCTAAAAATTTTGAAACTGCAAACTGCGTACGTGCATTTTTAGGGGAAACTGAAACTAAAAGTAAAAACAAAAATGACAGTGTAGTCAAATTAGAATGCAACCTAGATGACATGACAGGCGAAGCTATGGGATTTGCTATAAATTTATTGTTTAAAAAAGGTGCATTTGATGTTTTTACTACACCTATTCAAACAAAAAAAAGTCGTCCTGCAATTTTATTAACTTGTATATGCAACGAATACAAGGCCGATTTTTTCATAGAATTAATATTACGTCACACAACTACTTTCGGTGTGCGAAAAAATATTTGTGATCGCTACGTATTAAAACGCAAAATGTTAATGCAAAAAACGCCATATGGTAATATAAGACTAAAAACTGGGGAAGGATATAATGTAAAAAAAGTTAAGCCTGAGTATGACGATATTATAAAAGCCGCACGCCTAAATAATGTATCTTTTAGCGATGTTAACAATACTATAAATCTAACAAAGAAAAAAATATGAATAAATTAATACAAAAATATGAGATACTTAAACAGTATATACATAATTTAAGCAATGTAATTGTTGCATTTTCAGGAGGTGTAGATTCAACTTTTTTATTAAAAGTAGCTCATAACGTTTTAGGTGGTGATAAAGTCGTCGCTGTAACGGCAAAATCATATTCTTTTCCGCAACGAGAACTAAACGAAGCAACAGTATTTTGTAAAAAACAAGACATTCAACATATTATCTGTGACTCAGAAGAATTGAGTATCAAAGGATTTTCTGATAACACTACTGACCGTTGTTATCTATGTAAAAAAGAATTGTTTTCGAAAATTTGGAATATAGCTAAAGAGAAAGATATAAGACACATGGTTGAAGCCTCGAATATGGATGATAATAATGATTATCGCCCTGGCCTAAAAGCAGTGCATGATTACAACGTAAAAAGTCCGCTGCGTTATGCAAAGCTTACAAAAAATGAAATTCGCATACTTTCGAAAAAACTCGGACTCTCAACGTGGAACAAACAATCTTTTGCTTGTTTATCATCGCGTTTCCCCTATGGAGAACACATCACTTTGCACCGCCTATCAATGATAGAAATTGCGGAGCAACTACTTTTAAATATGGGACTCAGACAAGTAAGAGTGCGCTATCATGGGAATCTTGCACGAATTGAAACTGATGAAAATGGATTTAACATTCTCATGAAACGCAATCAACGTAAAAAAGTGCATAAACAATTCAAAAAAATAGGATTTATCTACACTACAGTAGATATTTTAGGATACCGTACTGGAAGCATGAATGAAATACTTCCAAAATCTATTTCACAAAATTCAAAGTATTAAAAATTCTAAGTATAAATCGCAAATAAAAAAATAAAAATACAAAATTATACTTATTATAAAAATTTTTATTTACTACCATCTTGGGTGAAATTTTCTGTACTGCTCTAATATTCTCCCTCTCTCAAGATGTGTATAAATCTGTGTCGTCGTAATTGAGGAATGCCCTAACATTTCTTGAACAAAGCGTATCTCAGCACCCATTGCAAGTAAATGACTTGCAAAAGAATGTCTTAAAGTATGCGGCGTGATATTTTTATCAATGCCTATATTTTTAGCAATACTTTTAAGCTGTCTCCAAAACTCTACTCGCGAGATCTTTTTACCTAATCTGGAAATAAATATATTATCTCCCGTGGTTAAAGCAGGTTTCCGTTTTCTTAAATAAATATTAATAAACTCCTTAGCTTTTTGTCCAAAAGGAATAAGTCTTTCTTTAGACCCTTTGCCTAAAATTCTTAAAAAACAATTCTCTAAATTCATATCAGAAAATTTTAGATTTACAAGCTCTGAAACTCTCAATCCAGTAGCATACATAAGTTCAAGCATTGCCTTATTCCTTATATGCATTTCGTCATTAAAATTTATAGAATTTAAGAGAAAAGTAACTTCATCAGAAGTAAGTATACATGGCAAACTTTCGATCACTTTTGGAGATGCTAAATATAAGGTAGGATTACTTTTTATTAAATTTTCTAAGCTTAAAAACTTATAAAATTGCTTCAACGACTCAATAAGTCTACAAATTGATCTCGGATTTAAGCCTTCAATTTTTAACTTCCATAAAAAATCAGTTATATCATGATGCTCAAAATCTTCAAGAAATTTTTGCTCTTTCTTAGCAAACTTAATAAATTTTAAAACATCAGCCTTATAAGCCAAAACCGTATTTTTTGATAATCCTTTCTCGGCAACTATATAAGAAATAAAACCACTGACTGCTTTCTCATAATTCAACATTTTTCCTCAAGTTCTAAACTGTTATTTTAAATATGGATTATTCCTTAATTCATTCGCCAATATAGTTTTACTTCCATGCCCAGGATAAACAACAAGAGACGTACTTAATCTTTTTATCTTAGAAAGAGAATCTAAAATTCCTTCATAACTTCCACCAACTAAATCTGTTCTGCCTATCGTTCCTGCAAAAAGAGTATCTCCAGTAATTAGAAAATCAGCAAATAATAAACAGATACTCCCTTCTGTATGCCCAGGCGTATGTATAACCTTAAAAGTTGTAAAAGTTAACTTCACTTCTTGATTATCCTCAAGAATTATTTCAGGCATTTTAACAATACCTGGAAAATCAAATGATTTAGAAATACTTTCAAAGGAATTGATGAGTGTCCCTATCTCATACTTATGTATAGCCAAAGGAATTTTAAATTCCGAACGTATTCGATCATCAGACAACACGTGATCGTAATGGCCATGCGTATTTACGACCATCTCAGGTTTCAACTTATCTTTAGTCAACTCAAAAATTACTTTTTCCCCATCCTCCCCTGGATCTATGAGTACTGCTCGCAAACTTTTAGAATCATAAACTACATAACAATTTTCGGATAAAACACCAGATACAATTTTTTTTATTTTTATCATTTTATTACCACCGTAATAACCCGCAATATAATATTAACAAATATTCCCGCTGCAATATCATCTAAAGTAATTCCGAATCCACCTTTTAAGTTTTGCAATTTTTTTATGAATAGTGGTTTTTTTATATCAAATGCTCTAAATAATAAAATGCCAAGGGATAAAACTATTAAAGTTTTTGGTAGAAACGCAATTGAAAACCATGACCCAGCAACTTCATCTATAACTATTCTTTGATCATCCTTCTTATTATAAATAGTTTCAGCAATACAAGAAAACAAAACTGAAATGACAAATATCGAGACAAGCAAAAAAACTTGAAATATATATCCATTCGGAACAAATAGTATCCAAACCAAAAACCCAACCAAACTTCCATACGTTCCTGGAACATACTTCAAGTAGCCTACACCAAAAACAGAAGAAAAAAATATCGCTATTCTATTAATTTTTTAGTTCTCAATAAACAATTTTCTGTATTTCCACACATACTTTACTCCTGAATAAACTGTAAGCACAACAATAACAAGAGTCACCCAAAATGGTACTTTTTCCATTACAACGAGCATTGCAGGACAAAAACTATTTAGGAGATCTCGTGTTATACCAAAAAATTCAAAAAATGCTTTGTTAACTATTAAAATTATTATCATCATTATAATTATAATCGCCACTACCTGTGATGTAGTCTTAAATTTTCCAGTTTTATCTGCTGAGATCATTACACTTTTAGAAGCAGCAACAGAACGTAACCCTGTCATTACGAATTCCCTAGCAACTATTATTATAACCATCCACGTTGCAATTCCAAGTGTTGGAATTTTAATAAAGTAAATAAAAGCAGCTGATATCAACAGTTTGTCAGCAATAGGATCCAAAAATATCCCTAAGAGCGTCACTGTCTTATTTTTTCTTGCTATCCGTCCGTCAAACAAATCTGTAATTGACGCGGCACAAAAAATAAACAGTGCTAATATACTGTTATAAATTCCACCCAATTCCATAAAAAAAATAAAAAACGGAACCATACACATTCTTGCTATAGTAAGCTTATTTGCTAAATTCATTTATTTTCTCCACTTACCATAAACTCTAAATTGCAACCCCCGCCCTTAATTTTTATATAGTTTCCTATTTTTTAAAAACATTTTTCTACATATATTTTAATTAAGCTTTATCACTTCAACATCGTTACTCTTATAGTTTTTAAATACAACTTTCATAACGAATTCATCAAATCTTAAAATAATTTCCTCACGGTACATATTTAATTTTTAAATATATATCTTCATATTATAATTTTCATCAAATAAAATATTAACTTTGATCAGAACATATTCTTCATTTTCATCTATAAAATCTATCACATTTGTTTCTTAATTCTTCTTAAATCCACACAAACACCTATAAAGCTAAAAAAAATCTACAGAAGTAAAATTCTCATTAATAGCACTATGTAACTCCACAGCTATCAATTATAATTTGCCTATTTTTGGGAATATAAATGGCTACATTCTTACCATCAAAGTATATTTGCCGCTCCTAAAGAGTTTTTTGATTTATGTAAATTCCACATTTTTTTTAAAAAATAGTTTTTCATAAATTTTTCGCTCTCCTCTTGTAAATTTTAAAAACACTTTGAACGTAATCAGTACTAATAACATTTATTCTTTTACAAATCCCTCATACTTTATCAAGAAATACATCAATCTTATTCCCAATACACCTTTGAGCTAAGCCATAAGTAATTTAAAAAAAAGTAAGCAGAATAATTAACAAAACAACTACAATCGATTTAACAAATAAATACACAATTTTACAATAACGAATCCCTTTTACATTTATAATTCATTTAACCCTTCCCCGTCTTATCTATTACTTTACTTTTAAAATAGTTTCTTATTCTATCATAATTTATCTGCCATTTATTGGTACCATCTGGCTTTGTTATAAAACCTTTTATTTCAAGAATACTCAATATATTTGTAGCTCTTGCAGAACTTCCAAAATTCGCTTTAAGTAAGTCCTGAGATACACGTCCACGCTCATTTACAAGTTTAAGGGCTGAAATTAAGTCCTTCTCACCTTTATCTCCTCTTTCATTCTCATCGAAACTATTCTTATCTCTAAACTTAATGACTATAGGTTTGTAAATTCTTGGAAATTTTTGATCATTTATAAAAGAGACAATTCTTTCAGCTTCTCTTAACGAAACATAAGCCCCTTGTAGACGAATAGGTTTTGCTTCTCCAGGCGGCAAAAATAACATATCCCCTTTACCAATTAAACACTCGGCCCCGAGCATATCTAAAATAACTCTTGAATCTATTTTAGATGTTGTCTGAAATGATAATCTCGCTGGGAAATTGGCCTTAATAATGCCAGTTATAACATTAACTGACGGTCTTTGAGTCGCAAGAACTAAATGTATGCCCACAGCTCTCGCCATTTGAGCTAAACGCTGTACTGAATCCTCTACTTCTTTTTGTGCCATAAGCATTAAATCCGCAAACTCATCTATTATAACAATGATATAAAATTCTTTTTTATCACCAATACTCACCATCTTACTGTTATACTCTTCAATATTTCTTACCATATCTTTTGCAAACTTTGTATACCTTTCTTCCATAAGCACAACAAGATTTTTTAGAGCTTTTGCAGCTTCTTTAGGACTAGTTATAACATCTGCATTAACCGCATAAGTACATGGATTATATATGTGAGGGAGATCCTTATAAATAAGCATTTCAACTCGTTTAGGATCGATTAACATAAATTTTACTTCATCGGGACGTGCTTTATATAAAATAGAAAGTATTATAGAGTGAATCCCAACACTTTTACCTGAGCCAGTAGCACCTGCAATTAAAAGATGTGGCATTGAAGCTAAATCGGCCACATAACCTACCCCATCAGTTGTTTTGCCCAAAGCCAAAGTAACTAAAGATTTTGAATTTTTAAAAGCATTACTTCCTAAAATTTCTCTTAAGCCAACTCTGGCACTTGAAAGATTGGGTACTTCTATCCCTACAGCTGCTTTTTCAGGAACAGGAATAATTCTTATTGACGCAGAACGCATAACGAGAGAAATATTGTCGATAATGTTAGATAAAGCTTGTATTCTTATTCCAGGAGCTAAAACTAAGTCATAGCGTGTGACAACTGGGCCTGGAATAATATCCTTAACTTCTGCATTAATACCAAAATCTGCAAGAGTTTTTCTTAAAAGTTTTGCTGTTTTAAAAAAGTCATTTTTATTCACATCAAAATTTGTAGTAGAGTCAATGCTAAGAAAATCAATAGAAGGGAGTCTATAATTTAAAACTTCTTTACTAGCTTTTTCACGATTGGGAATCATTCGGACGAAATTGCACGATTTCTCATCCTCTTCTTTCTCATGCTTACTTATGATATTTGGTGTTATAAATACAGATCTAGGCATTTTAGAACTAAACTCTTGTCTCAATACAAATCTTGTTTCATTTTTTTGTTCCACATTTTGAACCCTATTTTTTCTTAATTTTACAAAGCTGGCTATTAGTTTTCTCAGAAAATTACACATATAAGAAATCAATGAGTGTTTCGAAATTCTTACAGCAGAGAAAAAAAACATAATCGCAACTGCACCTAAACAAAACCATGAGCCAAAAAGTTCTTTAAAAAATGCATATGACCTATCTCCAATCCATCCCCCGGAAACCCTTATCATAAACACAAAATGTATCGCTTCAAACAATACCGCAGCAGAAACAATAAAAACAACAGACCATATAAAATGATCTTTTTTTTTATACTTAACAGAAGATTGTTCTACGTGCATTATAAAATACCGCAAAAACAACAAAGACACAAGGTACGATGCCGTTCCAAGTATATTTAACATAGCACTAGAAAAAATTCGCCCCAATATACCAGATTTAGTCGGAAAAATGAAAACACAAGCACTAAAAAAAAATGCTAACGCAAAAAACAAAGCTACTATCTCTCTGTTTTTTTTTGAAACGTCTTGATCTTGCTTTCTGTTTTTAATTTTTTTATTTTTCAATACAAAAATGACCTTATCTTCGAGAAGTTCATTTCAAAAAGATTTTATAACTCGGGAACCAATTGACCACCGCCTCATCTTTAAAGATACAATCCAAGATAAAGCATATTATAGACCTGTTAGATTTGTTTTTAAACAAAAGGCTTAATACGTTTTTAAACTTTTTCTACCTCAAATATGTCTTGATTTAAATTTACTAATTTTCCATTTTCCACTAATATTTTCAATATTTTAGTTTTAAAAGTGGTTTTTATTTCATTCATAACTTTCATCGCTTCAATTATACATATAGTTCTGCCAATTTCAACGATATCTCCTTCATTAACAAACGCCACAGATGACGGAGACGGAGATCTATAAAATACCCCCATTATCGGGGACTTTATCAATTTATTTAAAGTTACAGAAACCACCGCAGATTCTTTTTTATGTTTATCAGAACTTAATGATTTCTGTTCTTTTATATTCTTCTGAACTAATGCACAATCATCGTCTACATCATACTGGTCATTACGACCTTTGCGCTTTATGTAAATTTTCCGATTTCTCAATTTCACCTCAAGCTCTTGAATCTTCTCATCTTTCATTATCTCATAAAGAAACCTTATTTTATCTATAACAACATTACCATTCATAATAACCTTTTCTATAAGTACAAGATTAGGTAAAAACAAAACTAACGATCATTACATCAACCTTTCAATATCGATTTTCAACAAATAGCAACCAACCACACCAAACCAATTCTAACAATAAATTCTCTACTGAATTATTAAACAAACGTAATCGACTTTATAAATCTTTAAAAAAAAACAGCGAAACTTTTTTTTGTCTACAATATTTAATTTACTGCCTTCAAACTCAAATTTATTCTTCCCTGACTATCAATTTCAATCACTTTAACTTTAACTTCATCTCCCTCTTTTATAACGTCTTCAACTTTCTTCACGTGACGTTCTGACAACTGGGAAATATGTATTAGTCCTTCTTTCCCAGGTAAAATTTCAGCAAAAGCACCAAATGGCATAACTCTAACAATTCTACCTTTATAAACCTTCCCAACTTTAGCTTCAATGGTCAAAGATTCAACATATTCCTTCGCGGAATCAACTCCAGCAGATTCTAACCCAGTAATAACCACTTTGCCAGTTTCTTCAATATCTACCTTAACATTATTGTCTTCTTGAATTTTTCTTATATTTTTACCACCTGGCCCTATAAGATCGCCGATTTTATCTTGAGGTATCGACAAAATTACCATCCGTGGAGCATAATTTGAAATATTATTTTTAGGAACTGAAATTGCATTATCCATTTTATCTAGTATAAACAATCTGGCACGCTTTGCTTGTTCAAGAGCACGAGCCATAATCTCAGTAGTAATTCCGGGAATTTTTATGTCCATTTGTAGTGCGGTAATACCGTCCCTTGTCCCCGCAACTTTAAAATCCATATCCCCGAAATGATCTTCCATTCCCATAATGTCTGTTAAAACAGCATAATTTTCACCTTCTTTAATAAGCCCCATAGCAACGCCAGCACAACTAGACTTTACAGGTATACCAGCGTTAAATAACGCAAGCGAACCGCCGCAAACAGAAGCCATCGATGATGAACCGTTCGATTCTAATATATCCGATACTACTCTTATAGTATACCCAAAGTCATTTTCATTTGGCAAAATAGGCCTTAGAGCTCTTTTGGCCAGATTCCCATGTCCAATCTCCCTTCTACTCGCAGCTCTCTCGCCCTTAAGCTCGCCCGTTGCGAAACCAGGAAAATTATAATGGAATATAAAACGTTCTTTATACTCCCCAGCAAGTTCATCCACAATTTGCATATCAGTTGGAGTTCCAAGTGTTACTGTCACTAAAGCCTGAGTCTGTCCTCTTGTGAACAAACTTGAACCATGAACCCTTGGAAGTACATCTGTCTCACAAATTATAAATCTTATTTCTTCGAAGCCTCGCCCATCAGAACGAACTCCTTTATACAAAATAAGCTCTCTAGCCTTTTTATAAAAAATATCTTCTAATATTTCATTTACTGTCGATATTAACTCACCAGGGTACTTCTTCATAAGTTTTACCGATAAATCTTTTTTAAACGAATTCCAAAAAAATTCTCTTTCAAATTTTTCTTTAATTGCAACGCTTATTTCAGCTTTTGGAACAGCCTCAGCTTCAATATCGGCTTTCAATAATAGGTTATAATTAGGATATGAAACCTCAATTTTCGCTTTTGTAGAAAGCGTTTTTTGAAATAAACACATTTTTTTTACTGTACCCCTGGCAAAACTTAAAGCCTCAAGCATTTCCTTTTCTGAAAGTTCATTCGCACTTGCTTCAACCATTGTTAAAACTTCTTCTGTTCCGCTAACAACCAAGTCCAACTCGCTATATTTTTGATCTGTAATCAACGGATTTATAATAAGTTGTCCCTTTATTTTACCTATTCTTATAGACGCCACTGGTACTTTGAAAGGCAAATCCGAGATATACAGAGCAACCGAAGCTCCAAAAATAGCTACGACATCGGAATCATTTTCCCCATCGTGTGAAAGAACTATTACAGAAATTTGCGTATCATTTTTCCAATACTTCGGGAAAAGAGGTCTAATACTTCTATCTATAAGTCTACTTGTTAATATTTCTCCGTCTCTAGGCCTAGCCTCTCTCTTAAAAAAACCACCAGGAATTTTTCCGGCAGCGTAATTTCTCTCTCTATAATCTACCGTTAAAGGCACAAAATCTGCACCAGGATTAGGTTCTTTTGAAGCAACTGCCGTAGCTAAAACAACCGTACCACCAACCCTTACAGTACAAGAACCATTTGCCTGCTTTGCAAGTTTACCAGATTCAACAATAAATTTTTCTTTATCAACTTCCAATTCTCTACTAAAATATCCCACTTTTAACCTCATTTTTCAATTCATATCAAACAAAAAACAATTAAAACTAAAATAACTTCTTGCAAATCTACCAAATATTTTTTTTATTTTCTGATATCCAATTTTTTAATTAATGAAGAATAATTATCTTCACTATGTTTCTTGATATAATTTAACAATGTTTTTCTACGACCTATCATTTTAAGAAATCCTGCTCTAGATGCAGAATCTCGCGGAAATTTTTGAAAATGAGTTGAAAGATATTTAATCTTTCCCGTAAGAATAGCGATCTGAACTTCGAAAGAACCAGTATCAGATAAATGCGTTTTAAACTTTTCGATAATCGCTTTCTTAGTAAACATAATATTATCACCCCCTTGATTTTATTGATTTTTTATATTATGCCAACCCGTGAATTCTACAAAATATTTCATTCTCTGTCCAATTATTTAAATTTTTATTGTTCTTCTTATCATCAAACACAATTTTGATTTTTATTTTAATCCACAAACAGAATAAAGCTACTTTTAAACAAAACGTAGAATTCTATTGCAAATCTTTTCCATTTAATTGCTCATCCAAATAACTAATCATTTTTTATCAGACCTACCCATCAACTTGAGAATGGAATATCTAAGTTTATTCATACATTCTACGAGAGAATATTTCTGGAACAACAAACAAAATTATGATTGCAGAACTCACTATACCGACCATAATAACAATCACACAGAGTAGTACTATATACAATAATGCCTCCCTTGATTTTTTTATTTCTTCACTAAATCTTAAAGCTGCAAAAAGCATACCGCCACAACAAGTAAGAACAGCTGACTTCACAAAATATAGAACAAAAGAGTCTATCACTCCTATATTACAGACCTGTCTATACTTAGTTCGTTTCAATTTATTGCTGTATACAAATTCACTAAAAATATTAAGTTCTTAGCAACAAATTTTAGCAACATCATCATATACATTACCTATCCATCATCGGTAAACACATCAATGGGCTGTTAAAAAATAACAACGCAATTACCTCTTCTCCCAATAAACCACAAATGGAAGTGATGTCATAATTGTTAAAGGAGTTAATGATTGATTTATACAAGCTATCAAGAACAATAAATATCATATTCCCATTTTTCAAATTTTTTGTATTAACTTTTTCTTCATTCAAAATACTCGATACTTTTTTCTGAATTTTTCCTACAATAGCGACATTAGGAGCAACGCCACCTTCAATACGCATGCCACGCACAACGAGATTTATTCTTTCTACTGTACCTTAGTCTTTTCAGCGAATACAACGCTTTCGAGTTTTATAAGCTTATTGTCAATATGTTGCCCACATACTTACGTACTTAAACACATTTTTTCGATCATCTTTAAATTTACAACTTTAATATCCATACTCAAGATAATTCTTTTTGTATTTTGCAGCTAAAACACCGTTAATCACATACATAATCAATCCACAGCTCCTATCTCTCTTACCTACAGCAGCAAAATTTACACATAAATTTCCCAACTTTCTAAGATCCATTTTTATCTGAATTTCATGGGCTCCACAAGTTTACAATCTGAACATCCGTCAGCCAAATAAGAGATTTTTTTTTATTTTTCAACGAAATCGCCACATCATATAAGAATCTTAATATCCTCGCTTGTAAGTTTCGTAATAAATTCGCTTGCCACTCCACCATCTATTTATAAATAATTCACTTAATTGAAAATTCGAATTCAGCACCAAATTTCTCATTTAAAACTTTTATTAACAAATCCTTCATCTGTGAAGTTGTCCGCATTACATTTTAAGAGACAAATGCACCATTGACGAAGCAACATATTTAAACTAAAATCAAAACATACATAAAACGGGAACATCAATAAAATAACCCGAAAGAGACAAAGCCATAATTAAAGTCTAACTCCAATTTCTTGAGAATAAATACGCAACTTATAACGGCAAAAATACCTCAAACCATAGTAGATTTTACGTCATCAAGACCCTCCTCTCACTCCAACCGCAAAATTCGATATAACTGTAAATTTTGGCTTATTTTTACACATTCTGTGTTTTTTTTATTTAGTTTTGATATAAACATTTCTTTTTATTACTCTATCTGTGCTTACACCACAACATCATTTCTCTTGGCATGTGCTTATAAATATTTAATAAAAAAGAAGTCTCATATATAATTTTTTTCTCCCTTTTTTATGTCGAGTCTCGATCTTGAAATTTCTTGCCTTGCACTATACTCAATATTTGCAACGTTTTTTTTTACATTCTACAGAGACTGCTTTGTCATTTTATTTCCGGAAAAATTTACAATAACATCACACACATATTTTATCCTGCCGATTTGAATTCACCTATAAGTCATAAACATTATATTTACCCGATCTCCTTATCAACAACCGACTCTTCCATTTGATATATTAAAATCACTGAACAAAACCCGCGAGGCAAGTACAGTAAGTCCATGCTCTTTAAGTTTTCTTTTATCCTGAATTAACGTAAAGATTTTTTTATACATCCCATCCAACGGGTTAAACTCCTTAAACACATTAAACTTAAGCCAAATCTTTATAAACTATTTTGTCTGCAAAGTGAACAACCCTCTAGATTTCATATTTTTAAACTTCAAGCTCAACTTCTATTCACATATCAGTTTTAATTTATGATAGGCTTTTTTATATTTTTAAGCAAAGTAGATCCTATTTTTTTCTACTTTATCCTTTATTTCTTGAATTGCAACTCCAGGATATCAGGATCTTTTGAAAGTCAAAATCCATCACAAACTACAACCACGATACCTCTACTCGCTGGAAAACCAGAATACTTAAACTCAGAAATTTCGCTTAAAGTATCTTTTATATATACAGGTTTCTTACAAGTTTCTCAATGCCTTTAAACGACACACCACCATACACATACACTAGGATAACTGGGTTACAGCAAACACATACACAACCGAATACAACATTCAGAGGAACATCTTTGTATCTAATTCGTTTAGCATTTAGACACATAAACCCTAAAAATGTAGACAAAAACAGAGTCATAACAAAAACAGGGCACTTTATTTCCAACCTAGTCAAACTATATTTTTTATTCCTCAACTATCAATTATTTGTTTGAATTAGACTCACAACCTAAGAGATACAATTTATTGCTACATAAATTCTTAAAAATTAAAATCCCAACTGCAAATACGTTAATTTATAAAAATAATAACTATCTTTAACATTTTAAAATTCATATTTATAATTTTCGCCGTACAAAATTTTCGCTTTCTCATATGTTTTAATAAGATCTAAAATATTTTGTAAAACATTTAATGTGGCATCGTCTAGCTCACGTCCGACGCTATGCAAAACTAAACATATAACTCCTCCCTTTTTTTTTCTTAGAAAATTTCGATCTTCCTGATACTTTTGCATCTGCATTTTTTTAATCTCTACATTAAGTTTAAGTCTAGTTTTTCCATTATTCCAATCATCTAAAATTTTAAGCCACTCATTATTTTCTTTAATTACAGCATCTTCAGCAAATTTTTGAGCTGAAAATTTTGCCAATTCATAGCCATTATTTATATTTCTTTGAACATCAAAATTGAGCGGTAACGTATATTCTAAATTTATTGAATAATTCGGCGGCCCGCTAGTTCGCATTTTTTTACATACATTGCCAATAGCAACGTTATAATCAAAACTTCCTTTCAAAATCAAATTCGCACCCAGATCTTTTTTAGAAATTATTTGATCATATAAAGCAACTTTGACATTCTCAATAACTGAAAGTACATCTGCTCTTATTTTTTTATTTTTAAGAATTGACTTATCTTTAAGTCTATCACTATCACATTTATTTTCAAATTTCTCCAGGTCATACTTAACGCTTCCATCTTCAATATTTAAAAATTGATTTAATTCCCTTCTCGCTCTATTTTCAGCTTCATAAGCATTATTTAAATCTAATTCCTTCAATTTCACTGCAGCTAGGACCTGAAGCAAATCCGATTTTTTAGATAAATTCATCATATAACTCTTTAGATTTTTTTTAATCTTTCTAACGATAACTTTTTAAGATCTACAACTGTTCTCAAATAAGCCAAATCCCAATATGCAAATTTAGCTTTAAGTAAAATATTTTTTCTTTCATATTCCAACAAATACAAACTTGATCTTGCGACTGCTTGTTCCCTAGCTACAACAGTTCTTATAAGCACACCATTTATGTCTTTCCACAATGATTGTTGTAAATTTAAAAAAGGACTCAAAGAAATTGATGTCGAGTGATGACAATTAGTTCCAATAGAAGTACTATCAATATTTAAGTTCAAGTTTTTTTATTATTCCCATTGTATTTAAACCCCAGAGAAATACATGTACCAGTTCTAAAAAACTTGTCTATATTCGTGTTACAAATTGCTATTTTGCTAAAATTACACCCAGTTTCATTCCTAGCATCGATGTAACTAATACCTGTTCTTAAAAAATAAGCATGCTTTTTCTCGGCTTGAAAAAGCTTTTTTCTTACGGAATCAATTCTCAAATGTACAGATTTAAGTTCTCTGTTATCTTTAACAATCATATCCATATAATCTTTTACGCTTAACACTGCACAGAAAGCGGGTAGTTTTATTGCAAGAACAAACATACTAATTGTTAGTGATAATTCTAATACTTTAAACACCATGGCCATTTTCAATTATTTATAATTCTAATAACGATACGACTTCTATATGATACGTCTGTGGAAACATGTCAATAAGCTTGATTTTTCTCACTTTATATTTACTGTTTTCAATAATCAATTTCAAATCTCTAGCCAGTGTTGAAGGATTACAGGAAATATAAATTATTTTTTTTGCTCTTGACTTAATTAAAAAATTAACAACATTTTTTGTGAGACCATTACGCGGAGGATCAACAATTACAGCGTCAAAATTAGTCTCATTTTTTTTGATCCACTCCTCTACAGCTAAAGCTTGAAACTCTATATTATAAATATTATTAATCAATGCATTTTCTTTTGCATTTTCAATTGACTGCTCAGACTGTTCTACTCCGATAATCCTACTGAAATTTTCAGACACTAAAATACCAATTACACCTACACCACAGTACAAATCAAGCATAATATCGGTTTTCAACGGATCTAGCATACATAAAATTTCGTTATACAAAATCTCAGCACCTTTTGAACTTGTTTGAAAAAATGAGAATGGTGAAATATTAAAAAAATATTCTCTATTACCTACATAAAGTCTTTCAGTAATAAACGCTTCTCCATACACAAGAGTTAGTCTATCAAATAAAATTGCATCAGACTTTGACCTATTAATTGTCAAATAAATACTATCTGAAAAATCACTTAATTCATTTGTAAGTTGTTTTAAAAATATTGAGCCACAACCAATACCACTCGTAATTATATTCACAAGAAGCTGATTATCGTTCCATCCTCTGCGTAAAACTAAATGTCTAAGAAAACCTTTATGCGTTGTATTATTATAAACTGTGAGATCATTTCTATTTGCAAACTTTTTTACTACTTTTACAACAGAGGAGAAATCTTTATCCGATATAAAACAATTTGGTACAGAAACATACCTGTTAAAGCTTCCTCTACAATGAAGTCCTATATCTACAGCACAATTTTCTTTGCTAACATCATTCCCGGGATTTTTTTCACAATAAGGTTCATCCTGAATATGAATACTAGGCAATGACATCTGAAAATTACATCGATTTTGATATTTTAAACTAAGAAGAGAAGAATTGAAAAAACTAAATTCCATTTTATTTCTGTAGTACCAAATCTGCAGATTAACTAACACCTTCGGAATTTCTATTCCGATAAAACTTAAAAAATCAGATGTGTACTCATACTTATATTTAACCTGGGCCTCATAAGAAACGTTCTGAAAAGAACAACCTCCACATAAACCAAAAGATTCACATAAAGGATCTATTCTTTCTACGGATACTGAATTAATACTCTTAACCACCCCTTCTCTAAATGTTTTTTTATCTTTTGTTACAAATACCTCAGCAATTTCGTTCGGGAGCAGTCCATCAGTAAACAAAGCAATACCATCCGCACATCTACAAAGTGATCGCCCAGGAAAAACGATTTTTTCAGCTACCACATTAATAACTTTATTTTTAAAAGTATTATTAAGCATAAAAATGACGACAATTGATAAACAAAATATTGAAATCTATTAATAAAATTGCAATAGAAAACCTAAAATCACCTATAATTAACAAATTGTAAAGACAAAGAAAAAGATATTTTTCTCAAATAATTTATTACCTTTTGCAAATCATCTTTTTTTGAAGAAACAATTCTCACTTTTGACCCGTCTATTTGAGCTTGAACCTTTACTTTTGAATCTTTAATAATCTTCAAAAGCTCTTTTGCTTTACATGCTGCAAGTCCAGAAACAATTTCGACCGTTTGTCTCACACATCCTTCAAAAGCTTTCTCCTGATTTTTATAATTCAAAAACTTTATTGAAACTCCTCTTTTTGCAAACCTCCCCTCTAATATATCTTTTAAAGCTTTTAATTTATATTCATCATCTGCAACTAAGATTATTTTCTTATCATTCTTATTTAATTCTATAGACGATTTACTACCTTTAAAATCAAATCTGTTTGCAATCTCTTTTTGTGCTTGGTCTACAGCATTGTACACCTCCATCATATTTACCTCTGAGACAACATCAAAAGAAAACTCATTGCCCATATAACTTCTCCTTATTGTAATAAAAATCATGACAAAAGTTTATATTATGCAATTTCCGTTTTTAAACTAAATTGAAAATGCATATGAATTAATACCATTTTTAAATTTCCTTTCCTTTTATAAAACACAACAAGCAAACAACAGCATCCACACAATATACGAAAGATTACTACTCCCAATATCAATTCAAAATCTAATCAGTAAAAACACACACATATTTTAATTCTCATTTTTATTTTTAAATGTCTTTTGATTATTCCACACAGGAGACATTAAACGCAGATTACTCACAACTTTTGGCAAAACCTCAAGCACATAATCAACATCTTCTTCAGTATTATTGTAATCAAAAGAAAACCGTATCGCTCCTTGAGTCGAAATAGGGTTAACACGCATTGCAGATAAAACATGTGAAGGCTCAGCAGAAGCAGAAGTACATGCTGAACCTGTAGAAACAGCTATACCTTTCATGTCAAGCATAAGAAGCAAAGATTCACCCTCTATATAGCTAAAACTTACATTCAAAATACTAGAAACAGCTTTATTACCACTTCCATTTATAATCACATCAGGGATTACATTTAAAATTCCTTTTTTAAGTTTTTCCCTTAAAGTAAAAACTTTTTTGCTATACTTTTCAATCCTATTACTTGAAATCTCAAGAGCCTTTGCAAATCCTACAATACATGGAATATTTTCAGTTCCAGGACGAAGTTCGCCTTCATGATGACCACCAAAGGTTATAGGAGACACGCTAACTCCTTTCCTAATATAAATGGCACCTATGCCCTTAGGTCCATTAAACTTATGAGCCGACATAGTAAGTAAATCAATCCCAAGCTTTTTAACATTTAGCTGAATTTTGCCTGTAGTCTGCACAGCATCTGTATGAAAATAAATTTTATCCTTTCTTTTCTCATTAATTTTTTTCAATTCTGATGCTACGCTCTCTATAGGCTGAATCGAGCCCACTTCATTATTTGCATGCATTATTGTCACAAGCAAAGTATCACCCTTTATAGCTTTTTTAAAATCTTCAACTGAAATAACACCGTCCTTATCAACATCCAAATAAGTTACCTCATGTCCATTTTTTTCAAGATACTTGCATGTGTGTAAAACAGCGTGATGCTCTATTTTAGTTGTTATTATGTGACCCTTTTTACAATGAGCGGCAATTACTCCCAATATCGCAATATTATCACTCTCAGTACCACAACCACTAAAAAATATCTCTTCAGGTTCTGCATTTACTATATCAGCTACTTTTTTTCTCGCACTGTTAAGTGCCATCTTCGCTTGTCTTCCGAAGTAGTGAAAGCTAGAAGCGTTCCCATAAATGTCAGAAAAATACGACTGCATTTCTCTTACAACCTCAGCATCAACAATCGTTGTGGCACTATTATCCAAATAAACTTTTTTTTGTTTTAGCATCTTACCTCCACAACAATTAATTAAATCCACACACACATTTTACTTTAAGAAAAAATTAAAATACTCTAAGTACCACAATCCTAACATTGATGTTTTTACAACATTCTCTATAAAACACCCTTCCACTTTTTCATTCTTAACCCCACTTAAAGCTACTCCCACACCTTATCACCTTTGCTTTTCCACATTTGTAACAACAGCTACAACTACAATAACACCGATAGAGCATATGTAGTTCCCGTTACCATAGACTATTTTAATATTCTCAACTATATTTATATAATCTGTTAATCATACTTTCGCCAAATTCACACAAATTCTTTGATTTATAATCAAAGATAACAGTTACAGAATTTCTAAAACTTCTGTGCAAGAGACAAGCAACTTACTTTTCCTGTCCTATCTAAAAAAGAGGTACAGACAGAAAACACACCGCTTAAATTAATTGTATTATATCTACTTACCTACTCAATATGCACATAATACACAATTTATGTATTACTACTCTTAATAACATGCGATTAGACAAAATTGAAACTCATTTTTACTTATTTTAAATTCTCACTCCGAATATGCATATGCATATCTAAATATATCTGTAAAATCAATGCTGCAGCAATTTTATCTTTAACATATTTACGCTTCTTTCTTGATAGATCAGCTTCATCAATAAGCATTCTTTCAGCTTGGACTGTCGTAAGCCTCTCATCAACAGTTTCAACATTAATATCTGTAAAAAACTTAATTATCTCAATAAATTTATAAACAATTTTAGTCATTTTTCCAAAATGTCCATTCATACTTATTGGCAATCCTAAAACAATTACAAAAACATCATTTTCTTCTGCAATTTTTAAAACACCTAATGCATTTTTTTTAAAAGATAAATTTTCAATAACACCAAAAGGACTTGCCACAGTCTGAGTTACATCGCTCATAGCAATACCTATATTTTTAAAACCATAATCAATACCCATTAACTTAGACAATATATTATTCCTCAATGAATCGCACTATAACATCCCTTTCATGACAGCTTATTTTAGCAGTTTTATGAAAATTTTTTGTTTTAACATTTCTTTTATATATTTATACATATGCCACACTTATATCGACGTACACGTAAAGAAGTAAGCTTTTAAATTTCTTCACACTATTTTATTCAACTCTTTAAAAAATAACACTTTTTAATATGTTAATCTATAAATTATCAAATATTTTATCTGCAACTTTAGCAACACGCTTCTCTAAACATATAGAGGCCTCTATATATAGTTGCTCTTAATAAAGCTAACAATATTTCTTCTGAACTTTTACGCACAGGCAACCTATTACGTAAACATACATTAACTTCAACATTTATTCCCTTTTGTGTTAACCTTCTAGATTTCAAATGTTTTTTTAAATCTCTTATTATCTTCATCTAATGATTACCTTGTGACTTACTGAAGTTCATTCATTGTCTTATAATTTTTATATAAAGCATCAACTCTCTCTTATCTTCGTCATTTGTAAGTCTGGACAAACGGTATTACCTGCTCCATTTATCTATATATATTCGCCGGAGACATGCCATAATTTCTATGAAGCCATACCTTAGATTTAATATATCTCTTAAAACTTTCTTTACATTTTAATCCACAAACAACAGCCATTTTACACTCTTTATCATCAATATTTATTTCCAACTTATTTAACTTATTTGCTCATCACACCCTCGTACAAAATCAAATTATTATTTATTATGTTCCTTCAAAACAGATTCGCTAACACGACAAATAATACTCCTCTCCAGTTTTAAATCCAAAAAAGCACACGTGAACCATACGTACTAAAACTTCAAATAACGTAATAAGTTTTATATTCCCACTCATTCCATACAATATTCCGAAATATCTCATGACAGTTATAAATTTATTCTACTATCGTTAAGATTTACGAAGTCATACTATAAAAATCACAAAAATTACTCCATTTCGTCGCATTGAACTTACATATACTTACGCAAATCCCGCATTTTATACATTTTAAATTATTAATTTAATACCTTCTTTCCGCATCTTTACATCCTATCCTCTTCTCCATCTAAAACATACTCCTTGACATTCTTAAAATCGACAACCCAGAATCACCAAATAAGTACTCTTGCAGCACTTCTTACAAAAAAATCTTATTCTGGCCTTTACATTATTTTACTATTACCACAAACAAAACTCATCTAAAAGCTCACTATTTGCAATAGTTATCTTCAAGATTCCCTTAACATCATAAATTTCAACTTTCGTATACAATATTTTATCAAGTAAAATACTTAAAAGATGGCCTTTTGGCAAAATTTTCAACAACTACTTTTAAATACAAGTGAAGTTTTCAATATTTTTGCAATTCAACAGATAAATTAATCCCTAATTCTTCCGCAGTACTTATAAAACTCTTTAAAATCCTTAGAAAACTATTTAGCGCCGTATGCCTAAAGTACGAAACCACTTCAACGGCAAAAAACACATCCCTTCACGGAACACTCATCCTATTATAAATTTAGCTCATTCCATACAGCGTTTACAAAAAAAGAACTGTTTTTTTTACATAACAAACTGGCCAACATCACAAATTCTTATTACATATCCTCAAACTCTAAAGTAAAACACACAAAAAAAATATCGCCACGCCATAGGTTTTTGCCGTAGAAATATTTAGCGGAGATGATATAAATTCCAATTTTTTTTCAGAAAATATTTATATTCTTACTACGCATCTTGAAGAACAGAAACTAATTTTAATTTATCAAAACTACTATTCTTAAAAATCTGGTGTATACCACCTCAAATTCTCTCCTTAATCACACAAGCAATCCATGAGAAAAACTTATCTACACCTCGTATAATATATTTTAAAAACATTTTAGAGATCGAGTATTTGATTTTTATGCATACAACTTAATACACACATTGCTTCATTCCTACCCTGCACTATTTTTGGTACATCACACGGGTCCCTTACATTGAAAAAGAAAACTTATTTTACCGGATCCCCACCCGATCATATAAAATAGCATTACTTCATTTAAATTAGCTGACACAAACATTCCCCTTTGCTTCTTTGGATATGATACATCTCAATATTATAGGCGTAATGAAAGTCGTGAGAATTATGACCGCAACTAAAGAACTATAATATCGTATTTCAAAAACATTATTCTTTAAACCCAATTCTGCAAATATCAACCCAACTTCGCCACGAGGGATCATAGAAATACCTATCAAAAACTTATTAACTCCTTTTTTCAACACAGCAAAACCAGATAGAGCTTTACCTACAAAAGCAACAATAAAAAGTATTCCAGTTAAAACCAAAGTCCCCGTGTTTGAAGCAACAAAAGGATTAAACGTATTTATATCAACATTAATTCCCATTAAAACGAAAAATATAGGAACAAAAAAAGCACAAAGAGGCTTTATATCTTCCTTTATTTCTTCAACTTGCTGCTCCCCTATTGTTGAAAGAACAAGCCCTGCAATAAACGCCCCCATTATAGGAGCAAGTTTAACTTTAAGCGAGAATGCCGACAAAATAAAACATAAAGCAACCCCAATAATAAACAGCACATTAGATTGCTTCATTTTTGAAATAAATTTAAAAATTACAGACAAAATAGAAATACCTATAACAACAGACGCAACTAAAAATAATACCGCATTTTTACTTATATATAACAAAGCTTCAAAAGTAACAGCTTTATTTATGATAAGCTCCGAAACAACAGCAAGTATTCCCAACACTACAACATCATCAATAACCGCAGCACCGATTACTATCCTTGCTTCTTGAGTATCCAAATACTTTAAATCTGAAAACACTCTTGCAGTAACACCTATCGAAGTTGCTGTGAGCACAGCTCCAGCAAAAATTGATTGCGCATTCGTAAGTCCAAATTGCAAAAATACAAAATACCCTAAAAAGTAAGGAATTATAATTCCTACAAAAGCTACAAGCGTAGCCCAACCCCCTACTTTAAAAAATTTCTTTGCATTTATCGAAAGGCCAACATCAAAAAGAAGAATCATCCCACCTAGTTCAGACATATATGACAAAACTTGAGTTTCGTAAATTATGCCTAACACAGCAGGTCCCATAATAATGCCAGCTACAAGCTCTCCAATTATCGTGCTTTGACCTGACCTTAAGGCAATTTCTCCAAAAATTTTTGCAAAAAAAAGAATACCCCCTAAAATCAATAAAAAATGAAACATTTCATTCATAGTCATAAACTTTCTATCAAAACTTTTCCCCAAGGAGAACCACACGAAGAAGCTTCCCTGCAATCCCCTCTTACACATTCAGGCCCAGCATTGCAAAACAATAATGGTGCCTTTTTTTTTGCAAAATTCAACATACAGCACGCCACGTACCTTATTTCCTTTTGTGACTTATTACAGCATCTCAATGAAAAAAAATGTCTTAACTCTCTAGCATTCATAGTAACCATCAACTTTGTCGGAGAAGCATTAGGCAAAATATACCTCGCATCTTCAGCAGAGATACCCGCATCTAATAGCCCTTTATATAACGACTCAACACTTTCTAACGTACTATTATATTTTTTTAAAAGTAACTTGTTCTTTTTTATCGTTTCAGGAATTATAAACTCGATGCTATCTCTAAACCTCACATATCTCTGGCTTTGTACAGAAAAAGAAGCTATTCTGTGTCTTGTAAATTGGGCAAGCAAACTACGCGATACCCCCTCAACACCAAAAGTAAAAGAAACATGCTCTAAAACAGAATAATGACCTGCTGAAATAACTTTTTTAAGAATCTTCTTTACTTCATTATTTTCTAAAAATTTTTTAGAAACTTTTTCAATACTTACAGAACTATAACATAAACCTGCCGCAATCGCACACATTTTTTCTGCCTTATGCGTAAAACTTAGAAGCTTTATTTTCATTTTAGTTCTAAAACCAACTCACATTTTTATTGACTTCTATAATTTCCTCCCTCCTTCTTCCAAGAGAAACTAAATCTATTGAAGCACCTACAAGCTCTTCCAACCGCTTAATATATCTCTGTGCATTAACAGGTAAATTTTCAAAGCTCATAACACCTTTAACTTTACCTTGAAACCCAGGCATTTCTTCATAAACCGGTTCAGCGTAATTTTGAATTGTTCTTGAAGCGGGAAACTCTTTATATATTTTATTCTTATATTTATATGCAACACATATCTTAATTTTATCCAAATCTTCCATGCAATCGAGTTTCGTGAGAATTAAATTCCTTATGTCATTTACTCTTACGCTGTGACGAACTACTACAGAATCAAACCATCCACAACGACGAGGCCTTCCGGTTGTTGCTCCATACTCCTCACCCTTTTTTCTTAAAAAATCTCCTACTTCATCAAAAAGCTCGACTGCAAAAGGACCTTCTCCAACTCTTGTGGTATATGCTTTTACAACACCTAAGACGCCATTTATTTTCGTGGGTCCAATTCCGGCACCTGAGCATACTCCGCCAGCTATAGGATTAGATGACGTAACAAAAGGATAAGTTCCAAAATCTAAATCAAGTAAAGTACCTTGAGCACTTTCAAAAAGTATTTTTTTATTCTCTTTCATAGCTTCTTCAAGCATAAAACTTGTATTAGCAACAAAAGGCCTAAGAAACTCTGAAAGCTTGTTATAGTCTTCAAATATCCTCTTTTTTAAAATTTCAATATCTATTTTCCCTTTCAATATGGCCGCTTTTTCAATAAGGTTCTTTTCAATCAAATCTTCAAAGACATCTTTTTCTAAATAATCAACAGCTCTTATCCCTATCCTTTTTACCTTATCGGCATAAGCGGGACCTATTCCCTTTTTAGTAGTACCTATCTTAACATTCCAATCCTCCAAAATACCATCAATAATTTTATGATAAGGCAGTATAATATGAGCCTGTTCACTTACAAAAAGTCTATTTTTAACAACAACTTTTTTCTTAGTTAACGCATCAACTTCTTCTTTCAAAGATTCTAAATCAATTACAACTCCGTTTGTAATCAAGCAATATTTTTCAGGGAACAGTACTCCTGAAGGTACCAAATGAAGCACAAAAGGTTTATCTTCAAAAATCAAAGTATGTCCAGCGTTATTACCACCTTGATATCTAACAATATAATCCGCTTGCCTTGAGAGATAGTGCACAACTTTTCCTTTCCCCTCATCTCCCCACTGTGTTCCCAAAACAACTAAAGTCGACATAATCAACCATTCCCCTCTTCAAAATTAAAAAATAAAACTTTAATAATTTTAGCATTCAATTTTAATTTTATTAAAGATGGGCTCATAATACAAATACTACTACCCACATTCACCTCAACAACTCGACCTAACCAGAATTCGACAAACGCTCCCAACGAGATTTGAACTCGTGTCACAGGATTGAAAATCCTGTGTCCTAGACCCCTAGACGATGGGAGCAACTGAGCCCGGTGCGGCTCGAACGCACGACAACCTCATTAAAAGTGAGGTGCTCTACCGACTGAGCTACGGGCCCACCTTCTTCTCAAACTGCCGAGCCATTACTCAGTAAGCTCTTGTGGAGTATACACAAAAACCATTTTCTTTTTCAAATTAGAGAACACAGATTTACCATCTCTATGGCACTCATAGCTGAATCAGCTCCTTTATTCCCAGCCTTAGTGCCAGATCTTTCAATAGCCTGTTCTATAGAATCTGTTGTCAACACGCCAAAAATTATTGGCACATTACTTTTAAGTCCAACAGAGGCAATGCCTTTTGAAACTTCAGAAGAAATATAATCAAAATGTGGTGTATCTCCTCTAATAACGCAGCCTAAACAAATTATTCCATCAACTTCTTCTTTTTCTGCAATTTTTTTTGTGACAACAGGAATTTCAAAAGCCCCTGGAACCCAATAAATAGAAATATTTTCATCATCAACTAAATGTCTTTTAAGAATATCCTCAGCACCGTTTATAAGTTTATTTGTTATAAATTCATTAAACCTTGAAGCTACTATTGCAAATTTTTTACCTTTTCCGTTTAATTGCCCACTAATAATATTCATTTTCTTTCCTTTTCTTATATAATTCTTTTAAACTGTAATCTAAACTACACAATTGTTTCGAATCTCGTCCATCCATCATACTGTGATAAATAACACACTCAGAACCAATTTGCCCTACTTCGTCTTAAATTAGCCTAAAATACACATCTAAACGCTTCCCTTTTTTACACCGTTTTCAGTATATGTCCCATTTTTTCCTTTTTAGTTTTTAAATAATTTTTATTAGATTTAGTAGGAATAATCTCCAATGGAATCCTTTTTGAAACTTTCATTCCAAATTCTTCAAGACTTATCACTTTTTGAGGATTATTAGTCATAAGATTAACGCTTTTGATGCCAAGTTCAAATAATATTTGCACACTCACCTTATAACTTCTTAAATCTGGGGCAAATCCCAATGCAACATTAGCCTCTACGGTATCCATACCTTTCTCTTGTAAATGATAAGCTTTAAGTTTATTTACAAGACCAATGCCTCTGCCCTCTTGATGCATATATAAAACCACACCTCGTCCAATTTTTTCAATTAATTTTAAAGCTTTTTCAAGTTGATCTCCACAGTCACATCTCAAAGAACGAAATATATCCCCTGTTTCACAAGAAGAATGAACTCTTACTAAAACATCATCCTTACCTTCAATATCCCCTTTCACAATTGCAAGATGACAATCTTTATTTACTTTATACTCAAATAAAATAAGTTTAAAATCCCCATACTTTGTAGGTAAATCAACACTTACGATTTTATTGACAGATTTTTCTAACGAACGTTTATAATTTATAAGCCCTTCTATTGTAACAATTTTTAAATTATGCTTCTCAGCAAATTCTACTAAATTAGGAAGTCTCGCCATTGTTCCATCATCATTCATTATTTCACATATAACTCCGGCAGGGTAGAGTCCAGCCAATTCAGCTAAATCAACAGCCGCCTCTGTATGCCCGGTTCTAACTAAAACACCCCCATCTTTTGATCTTAAAGGAAATATGTGTCCTGGGCTTGCAAAATCTTCAGGATTCGCATTCTCATCGATAAGTTTTTTAACGGTAACACATCTATCATATGCCGATATCCCAGTCGTTGTTCCTATTTTACAATCAACTGAAACCGTAAAAGAACAACCTCTTCTTTCTGTCGAATCTTTAGTCATATTTTTTATTTTAAGCTCTTCAAGCCTTTCATGTTTCATAGGAACACATATAAGGCCTCTTCCGTATTTTGCCATAAAATTTATAATTTCAGGAGAAACTTTTTCAGCAGCACAAACTAAATCGCCCTCATTTTCTCTGTTCGGATCATCAACAACTATAGTCATTCTCCCAATTTTAATATCTTCAACAACACTCTTCACCGAAGAAAAAATTTCGTTATGCACACTATCCATTTTTAACCTCATAATCTACGAAAAAAATGATTTTGATAACCATAAACCAAAAACACAAAGACAATAATTTACCTAACTAATTAAACAATACTACAAACTATTCTTTTTCTAAAAAACCACTACGTTAATTTACATAAAACCGTTATTTTTTAAAATTTCAAACGTAATGCCATTTGTTTTCTTACTTGTAAATTTTTCTATATATTTAGCGAAAATATCTGTCTCAATATTTACTTTATCACCTGGTTTTTTAAATTGCATAGTCGTACCACTAAATGTCCCAGGTATAACAAAAACTTCAAACTCTAAAATTGATACGGATGAAAGTGTTAGACTTATACCATCAATCGCGATAGAACCTTTATCAACACAGTATTTAGTTATATTTTCTTTGCAAGAAAATGTAATTCTATAGAACTGCTTCAATTTTTCTATACTTTTTATTTTTGCCATTTCATCAATGTGTCCGCTTACTATATGCCCACCAAAACGAGAAGAAAGTTTCAATGCTCGCTCCAAATTAATTCTAGAATTTTTTTTCAATTTTGAAAGAGTTGTAAGTTTATCCGTATTTGGACTACGATCAGCAGCAAAACTATTTTCACGCACGAAAATCGCAGTCAAGCACACTCCATTCGCAGCAATACTGTCGCCTTTCGAAATATCATTAAGTTTTGTCTCAATTTCAATTCTAGAATGTGAAATACCTTTAACTATGCCAATATCTTCGATCAGTCCCGTAAACATGTATAATCCTTTCTCAGTTTTAAAAAGAAATTTTACTTATCCCCAACAGTTCCAGTTATAATCAAGTCTGAACCTATTTTTCTCGATTCCATATTTCTTACCGATATTGACTCACATATTTTTCCTACACCCTGCCCGCCTACACTAGAAACCGCAAACTTTCCACCTACTATTTTAGGAGCTATAAAAAAATACACATCATCTACCACATTTGAAAACAAAGCTGACGCTATTACCTCACCTCCACCCTCAATTAAAATCCTTTTTATTGACAGAGAATTTAATTTCTTTATTATTATACCAAAATCTTTTTTTGCCATATCAATATTAACTGAAGCAAGAACTATCCCTCTTTTATTTAAATGGGTCGGTATATTGGCAATATTTGAATCATAAATAACAATTGTTGGAACAGTCGCGTCAAACAAATGGCAAATCTCGGAAAGCTTCAGTTTTGAATCTATAACAACTCTTACCGGATTCTTTAATGTGTTAGAATGTGTTTTAAGAGAAGGGTTATCCTTAAGGACTGTATTTGTACCAACAAGAACTGCATCGTATTGAGATCTCATCTTATGTACAAAAGTCCTCGACTTTTTAGACGTTATCCATTTTGAGTCATATTTATAAGTTGCGATTTTTCCATCCAGTGTCATAGCTGCTTTAACTGAAACTTTTGGTTTACTCTTTAAATACTTCAAATAATCTTTTATTAAAATCTTAGCCTGCTCCTTTAGTAGTCCTCCAAAAACTTTAATACCATTTTCTTTCAACACTTCTCCGCTGCATGACACATTACTATCAAACATTGCAAAATAAACATTTTTTATACCAGCTTTTATAATTGCAAGAGTGCAGGGAGGCTTTTTCCCATAACTGTCGCAAGGCTCAAGAGTAACGTACAAATCTGCCCCTTTAGCATTCTCTCCTGCATCTGCAAGTGCATTTATCTCTGCATGATTGCCCCCAAAGTACTGATGCCAACCCTTCCCCACAATCCTATTATTTTTTACAATCACGCAACCAACCAAAGGATTGGTATAAACTTCACCTTCCCCTTTATTGGCAAGCTCTATTGCAATTTTCATATATTTTTCATAATTCATATTGAACTCAACAAACTAATAACATTAAATATTATTTAAAAATTTATCTAAAAGCTTAAGAGTACGGAAAACCAAATGCTGTAAAAAACAGAACAAAAAATATCTTGTCACGCGTAAAGTACTCACCATTTTTATATAATATTACAAAACCATTAGAACTTAATTCTAATTCTTTACATTTCAGATTCTCAAGCCACTTCTGATCTACCAGACAAAATGCCTATTGCAAAACTCAAAATTAATTTACAAACAACACAAACACGACCTAAATGATACTTTTGGCAAAAAAAGCCTCTAACTTCTTTCTTGTACAAGCACCGTAATCACACACATATAAACGTACGAAAGAAGGATGTTAAAACTGAAAACACAAACAAATAATACCTGCAACAAAAATCCACCCATCTATTCCGTCATAAGCATGCTCGAAATTTTTCTTATTGACAAAATATATTTATGCATAATTCTAAAACTAACGCCTACAAAATAGCAAGGATTTCCTACATATATACTTCACATAAAACGACCTCCAACATCTATCTTATTTTAGTGAACTTTTAAATCTAACATCCAAAAATTTAACCAATAAATAATTCCCTTCATTCTCGAAGCAATTTAAATTTTAACTACAAAAACTCGTGATTAAATTTAATACACTTACTTATTTTTTAGCATAGCATATACTTTTGTCGGCAAGCCCCACAAGTTAATGAAACCTTCGGCATCTTTATGATTGTAAACTTCATCTTTTTCAAAAGTTGCAAGTTTTTTAGAATAGAGAGA
Organism: Candidatus Endomicrobiellum calonymphae; assembly: GCA_031269945.1. Classification (GTDB taxonomy): domain Bacteria; phylum Elusimicrobiota; class Endomicrobiia; order Endomicrobiales; family Endomicrobiaceae; genus Endomicrobiellum; species Endomicrobiellum calonymphae. The sequence continues at coordinate 48,141 of JAISYK010000012.1, read as the reverse complement.
ATATTTTGCAGTTCTCGCAGCAGGTGTAATATTCCCCTTATAAAGTTTTAACTTAACACTGCCAGTGACATATTTTTGAGTTTCATTAACAAAAGCATCAAGAGCTTCTCTAAGCGGAGAAAACCACAATCCGTAGTATGCAATTTCTGCGTATTTAAAAGCAAGAATTTGCTTAAAATGTAACGTATCGCGATCCATAGAAATAGACTCTAATTCCTTATGAGCAGCATATAAAACAGCAGCTGCAGGAGCTTCGTAAACACCTCTTGATTTCATACCGACAAGTCTATTTTCAACCATATCAGTTCTTCCTATTCCGTTTGTGCCAGCAATTTTATTCAATTTTATAATTAGCTCAATAGGCGACAATTTTTCATCGTTTATAGAAATTGGTATGCCACTATCAAATTCTATAGTCACATAAGTCGGGTTATCTGGAGCTTTTTCATGAGAAGCAGTCATCTTAAACATTGACTCATCGTACTCATTGACAATATCTTCTAAAATCCCGCCTTCATAAGAAATATGCCACAAATTTGCGTCTGAAGAGTAAGGATTAGCTTTCGTTACCGGTACTGATATATCCCTTTTCTTGGCATAATCAATTGCATCTTCCCTAGATTTTATATCCCATTCTCTCCATGGAGCAATAATTTTCGCATCCGGTATTAAAGCTTTAAAAGCAAGCTCAAAACGCACTTGATCATTTCCCTTGCCAGTTGCACCATGACAAACCGCATCAGCACCTTCTTTCTTCACAATACTTGCAATTTTTTTAGCAATTACCGGTCTCGAAAGTGAAGTGCCTAAATAATATTTATTTTCATATAAAGCGTTTGCTTTTATGGCAGGATAAATATAATCGACAATAAACTCTTCTTTAGCGTCAATTATATACGATTTAGAGGCACCAGTCCTCTTCGCTTTTTCATTTAATCCTTTCAATTCCGATCCTTGACCTACGTCTACACAACAAGCAACAACTTCACAACTATAGTTTTCCTTTATCCAATATAAAATAATGGAGGTATCGAGACCACCAGAATAAGCGACAACTACCTTTTTAACATTATTACCCATCTTCGTCATTTTAATACACCTCATTTCATATTTTTAAATAATTACATTTCATTTAGAATACTTATTTTGTAACTAAACTGTAATTTAAAGATTTACTCAAAACCTTCACGGCAAAATCTACATCTTCTTTTGTAATTATGAGTGGGGGTAACAATCTTAGTACCGTATCGTGAACACAATTTATGAGCAATCCGTTATCCAAACAGTAATTTACTATACTTGAACCATTTATTGCAAGATCTATGCCTAGCATCAGACCAAGTCCTCTTACTCCTTTTACAATTGAGTATTTTTTTTTAAAATCTTCAAGTTTCAAAAAAAGATACTCTGCAACTTTTAAAGAATCATTTAAAAATTTTGGACTAATAATATTTAACACTTCAAGAGCAGCCGCACATGAAACAGGACTCCCGCCAAAAGTAGATCCATGATCACCGTAAACAAAGGTTTCAGCACATTTTTTTGCGGCCACAACAGCCCCCAAAGGCAACCCATTAGCTAAAGATTTAGCTAAAGTAACAATATCGGGACTAACATCATAATTTTCAAAAGCACAGAACTTTCCAGTACGCCCCATGCCACACTGTATTTCATCAAAAATCAAAAGAAAATTACCTTCATCGCAAAGCATTCTCAATTCTTCTAAAAACGGTTTTTTAGACGGAATTAACCCACCCTCACCCTGTATAGGCTCTATCATTATAGCTACAGTTTTTTTATTTACGAGTTTTTTTACTGATTCTATATCATTGATTTCCGCAAAAACAAACTTTTCCTGCAACGGATTAAAAAATTTATGAAATTTTTCTTGTCCTGTAGCAGAAAGCGTTGCCATAGTTCTACCATGAAATGAATTTTTAAAACAGATTATTTCATACCTATGTACATTCTTCTCAGAAGAATTTAAAAAGCCCCATTTCCTTGCAAGCTTTATCGCACATTCGTTCGCCTCAGCTCCGGAATTTGAAAAAAAAACCCTACCATCCGGAAATATTCTTTTAGTAAGTTCTTCTCCTAGCTTAATCTGTGATGGCACATAATATAAATTTGAAGCATGTGCAAAACTATCCAGTTGCTCTTTTGCCGCTCTCAGTACAGAATCATTGCAATGACCTACGTTGCACACACCTATGCCAGAAAAAAAATCAAGATATTTTTTACCATTTTCGTCCCACACAAATTGATCTTTAGCTTTTTTCACTATTAAATCACCGCGCTTATATGTACGCATAAAATATTTTTCTTCAATCTGTTTTATATTCATATTTTTATCACTGTTCCTTTTACATCTTGTATTCCGCATACTCCATCCGCTATCCACACTTCTTCCACACCCTTTTCAACAGAATCAGCACAACCTTTAATCTTCGGTATCATTCCACCAACTATAGTTTGGTCTTTTATGAGAGCTTTTATCTCTTTCATTCTAATTTCTTTAATAATATTTTTATCCCTATCAAGCACTCCAGCAACATCTGTCAAAAATATAAGTCTTTTCGCTTTAAAAGTCACAGCTATTGAGGCAGCTAAAGTATCTGCATTAACGTTCATAACGTTACCTTCAGCATCAGCAGCGATCGATGCTATAACAGGCAAAAATCTGTGCCTCATCAAAATATCTATAAGCTTTTTATCTATTCTAATCGGCTCACCGACAAAACCAAACTTTTTTAGTTGCTTGCATATCACACTTTTCCCATCTTTACCCGATATTCCAACAGCATTTGCACCATTTTTTATAAGTTCTGTCGTTAAAACTCTGTTTACCTTACCGCTCAATACCATTTCAACAACATCAAGAGTGTCCGCATCAGTAAATCTTAAACCATCCACAAATCTACTTTCCATAGAGAACTTTTCAAGCAAAGCATTTATCTCAGGACCTCCACCGTGAACTAAAATAACATTTTGCATTCTGGAAAGCTCGGCGGCTTCCTTAAGAAATCTATTTCGACCTTGCACCTGTATATTACTAGCCAAGCTTCCACCAAATTTTATTACTGTCAAAAACCTCATACGTCTCCCCTACGTCAATTTTCAATCTTTCAAGCTATACAAAATCTACACTTGAACTTTAAATCACATATATGGCATTTTGAGACATCTGGATCAAAATTTTCCGCTACTATATTTTCCGAAGTACTCACTGCAATATCTATCGCATCAGATATTTCGCCTTGAGACTTTGTTGTATAAACTTTTTTATTTTCGGACAAAAAATAGATCGACATCTTGTCCGGATTAAAACCAAAAACACTTCTGCAAGCATAAGCATAAAAACTCAACTGTAAGTCCTTATCTATCTTTTCAGGCCCCCATACATTCACGTGAGTCTTATAGTCAATAATTTCATATGTTCCGTCAGGATATCTGTCGATTCTATCAATAATACCCACAAATCTGTACTTCCCTATATTAGCATCAAACGACTTTTCAACATACAAAACTTCACTATTTGACTCCTTGAAAGATCTGTAATAATTCTCAAGCATTTGTTTGCCTCGTTGGTAATATTCAAAAACCTGTTGAGGATTAACAAATCCGTCACTTCTCCATGAATCATCATAGCATTCCAACAACAAATCATAACTTGACTTTTCAAGACTATGAAACCGTTCAAGAGTCTTATGAATTATATGTCCGAAAACAATATCTACACTGAGAGGGATATAAACATTGTCCAAATACACGAGCTTATATTTATTAGGGCAAAATAAATATGTGCTAATTCTTGAATAACTTATTTTAAAATTCTGCCTCATTTTCATATCACACGTTTATAGAATGAAACAAGAGTATTCCCATATCTTTCCGATCTAAAACATTCAAGACCTTCAACATTTTCTACAGGCTCCCTTATGTGCCTCTGCGTGATAAGTACAGAGTCACCCTTCAGGATATCATATTTTACTGAACTTTTTAACACATTATTCGTAAAAGCAACCGTATTCCTATTCTCATCCACATAAGGAGGCCCGACGAAGATTATATCATATTTGCCTTGCAAAATAGAAAAACATTTCACTATATCACATTTAATTATTTTTGCTCTATCATTGAAACCCAACATACCTATGTTATGCTTAATAAGCGACAAAGAAATATCACTCAATTCTACAAACACAACTTCTTTTGCACCTCGTGAAAGAGCTTCAATTCCAACCGAACCTACACCTGCAAATAAATCAATAAAAACAGAATAAGGAATTTTAAATTTTATTATGTCAAAGACAGACTTTTTTATTCTACCAAGCATAGGACGTACGGACAAATCACTAATAGGCAAAGTTTTTAACATTCTTCCACGTGCTATACCAGAAATAACCTTTAAAACCACTTGACTATTCCTTAAAAATTAAACAAAAGCCGTCTCATAATCAAATTTAAAATCATAATTTCTTCAGATAGCTCTATAAACTTTTTCAACTAATATCAAAAAACTAAACTGTCTAAATCTTAACTATCTGGTTATATAACAAAATTTTTCATAAGTAAGTGGAGCTAAGGGGGATTGAACCCCTGACCTCTTGCATGCCATGCAAGCACTCTTCCAGCTGAGCTATAGCCCCATCTCTTCCCTATTCTTAAACTTATGTATGTTATTCATAAAGAATTTTCAATACTCAACGCACACCATACACCAATTTAAACTACTACATAACAAGCATACGATCTATTGTCGATTAAAAATTTATCATTCTAAACTAATCACAAATCTTATACTCATTGGACCATGATTATAAATGAAAAATATACATATTGTCAATTTTGAAAATTTCATCGCACACATTAATACTAATACAGTATAAATATTCTTTTATTTTTACGAAAAATTTTAAATTTTCTAATGACTAGCAATTATTATTTAGCATATTCAATTGTTTATTTTATACGTTATTTTCTAGTAAAATAACACATCCGACATAGAATTTGGTTGACATATTTATAAAAATTTGTTTACAATGAGGCGGTGGGATGGTCCCTGCAAAAAAATAAGCGACAATAGCGAAGGTACTAATTTGATAAAAAAAACCGAACTTGTTAGAGAGGTAGCTAGTATTTCAGGATTAACACAAAGAGACTCAAGCAAAGCTATAAAAGCTTTGATTAAAATGGTTCAGACAACTTTAAAAAATGGCGGAGTAATTTCGCTTTCTGGTTTGGGGTCTTTTAGAGTTAAATCTTGCAAAGCAAGGCAAGGTAGAAATCCCAAAACTGGGGAGATAATTCCCGTTCCACCCGGTAAAAAAATCTCATTTAAGCCTACTGAAAATTTAAAAGAAAAATTATAGTAGTTTGAATAAAGAATCCACAAGACGGCAGTTCTTATATACGCCGGTAGAGGCCGTTTTGCACAACAATGAAATCTTCAGATTTTACACAATAACCCAGCGCAGAACAGAAAGCTCAGACTTCAAAAAAAACACACAGTCGCAGACACCGCACAAGAAGGTGTATGCGTTAAAAGCCATTAATAAATCATCCTATTTTAAGGTACAGCTCCCTAGTATTTTCTATCCATTTCCTGTTTATCCACCTAATCACCCCTTACTTTAATCAATGTACTTTAAGCCTTTTTCATAACGCAATAAGAGTGAAAGGTCCATTCACTCTTAAATCATTTTCTATTTTGAGAACCTTTACACATAAACAAGAAGCACCTACACTTTTAGTGATTATTTTACTACATAAAGAGTGAGTCACCAACTTTTCTACAACACAAATAGAAAACAAATAATTATCCAAAACATCGCACCACCGTCCGTGCTCGTAGTAGTTAAGATTATTAATTCCAATACTACAAACACAAATAACACTAATTCTGGATAAACTTTATTGTCGCTCCTTTAACCCCTTTTCCATCACTCTCTTCCTTCCTGCATCGCAAATTAGGTGTGATTCAAGAGTACAGAACTCCCATATTTGCCTTTTCTCCTCATACAGTACACAATCATATATGTGGGCACAGCGGCCAGCACAGCCATACCCTCAACCAATACACACACTTCTTATCCTTCAATCAGATACGTTTTTCTTTTCTGTAGCAACGCAAAAAACGCCGTTTGTACTTTATATACTTATCTAGGCGGATTGCCTATTATATTATTCAGCAACCTCATCTGCCAGATACATTAATTCCAGATTTACTTTTAACACTACCACAATCTGCAGAAAATAAAAAATCTGAAACCATTAATGTAACAATTTTTTAACTCGTTATAATCACATCACTTATATCACATGCTTTCTCCATGGTAGAAATTATGTTATTATATGACACACTAACGATCTATCCTTTTAGCACAATATCCACATTTCACTTAAAATAAAATACATAACCACACATTACTAGCTATATAATAAACCATCTTTCTCAAAAAATAATTCTAAAACAATTTACACAGAAGTTATTACTAAACAAACATCCACCAGATCAAATCATCATCGTTCAGAATTAAGACGAAGTTCTTACTTCAAATACTTGAAACTCAAGGATAACAATTTAATTGTTTTTTCAACCATATTTTCTTCTATATTTAGCACAACCTACTTATCATCTATCACCAAACTTAAAACCGCAAACATTGCTCCCTTTTTTTTGTAGTAAATAACATACTTTCCATAAACTTATCTATTTTGTTTTGATCTCCCACACTAATAATCACCATTCTTCACTCGGAACGCTCGTATTGAAGAGTTTTAGTTGTCATATCTGTCAGCTCTAAGGGGCCAAAGTATTGCACGGGTCCTGGAAAAACATAGCTATCATTAACAGCCCATTTTACTCTGTTCTTAACAAATTTTTTAAATGGTTTTCCATTTAAATCAACTAAAGCTTTTCGTATAACAGGATTATATTCACCATGTCTCTTTTCAATATTCATCATCATCGTAAGAGGAATTCCACCACATTTCCAATATTTTGGAGGTCTTACAAGGTTTCTTATTGACGATAAATAACCCGTAATCCCATTTAGCACAAGCACAGCCGAGTTGTATCCTAAAGCATAAGTGTAATTAGCATCAAAATTTGACGGTATTCCACAGCGTCCTTCATATCCAAAAAAATGCGTAATCGCCGAAAATTTCCATTCATACTTATCCTCTTTTTTAAGCTCCAAAAGCCTTTTTTTTACCATCTCAACTAAAAGTTTTTCCGTTTCAATCAATGATACTCGAACATTTCCATGAGGATCCCTGTCCAACATAAGCTGTGAAGCAATTTCAATAGGAAGAGATTTCATAAAATTAAAATGTTCCTTAGGAAGTTTAGCATAAACAAACTCTTTTTTCTCCTCATTCGTAACAATTTCGGCATTTTTAACTAAAACATCGTTGAGATTATATATTAACTCTTTTATCTCATATATAAACTCTATAAGTCCTTCCGGTACTAAAATAACTCCGAAATTTTTACCATCCTGCGACCGTTTAACTATAATACTAACAATATATTCAACTACTTGAACAAGTGTCATTTTACTTTCCAAAATTTCTTCGCCAATTAAAACAATATTAGGCTGAGTTTTAAGCCCAACTTCTAATGTAATATGAGAAGCACTTCTCCCCATAAGACGTACAAAATGCCAATATTTTCGCGACGAATTTACATCTCTACAAATATTCCCAACAAGTTCCGAATAAATTTTTGTAGCTGTATCAAAACCAAACGAAGCTTCAATATAATCATTTTTTAAGTCCCCATCAATAGTTTTAGGAACTCCTACAACGCACTTATTCAAATTTTCTTTTTCCATATATTCAGCTATCATAGCAGCATTAGTATTTGAATCATCACCTCCGACAATTACTAACGCATCAACTTTAGAAGCTGAAAAATTATCTTTAATTAAACGAAATTGCTCAGGTGTCTCAATCTTAGCTCTTCCAGATTGTATAAAATCAAAACCACCGGTATTTCTATAGTTAAATAACATTTTTTTAGAAATCAATTTATACCTATTCTCTAAAATTCCAGAAGGACCACCTAAATATCCTATTAAAATATTTTTTTTATTCGCTTTTTTCAATCCATCAAAAAGCCCAGCTATAACATTATGTCCTCCAGGAGCTTGTCCCCCAGAAAAAACCACAGCGACTTTTATAGATTTTTTGGAAATATCTACACTTGCACCTCTTTTAAACATAATTTCAGGCAAACCATACGTATTTTTAAAAATTTTCCTTAAATTGACCTGATCCACAGCAGAACTCATAAATTTCCCCTTAACAAGCCTTATAAAAGAAGCACCTTTTTTCAGTATATCTGGAAGAACAGGCCTAAATTTTCTTCTTTCTACCTGAAGCTTAGAAATACAAGTTAATTTTTTATTCACTTGAATTTTCCTCTCTAAATTATTACTCTTAGTCCATATCTTTTGATACAATACCTATTGATGAGTTTTCCTCACCACCCCATCACAATCTTACCCTCAAGTTACCTTTAATATTATTGTACACAAACGCACCTCTCTACACAGACGGAAAGAGGCACAACTTGAATTGTATCTGTTCGGCCGCAAGCTCGCCTATACGAATTTTGTTGTTCCAACAGCGGCAACCAAATGAATATTCCCAGAGTCTGTAGTAACACACTTTCAAAACTGTAGCATTACCTAAAATCTTTTTTTCTGCGACAAATATTTTAGGAAAGTCTTGCGTTTCTTAGTAATCCTATTCAATAATTCACTCTCACGAATTGCATCTAAAAACCCGCATTCTAATCTACATTGCGATAAAATATATATCACTTCAACCTCTTCCAGATATTTACATAATTTTCTTCTACTTGCACTTAACGAAATAGCAATTGTTTCCTTAACATCAAGATTATTTTACTGCAAACTATATATACCTTTTGACATTACTTAAGTTATCTTCAAAAATATCCAATATAACACACCACGTAGCTTCTCCAAGATGATGTCTCAAAAGAAATCACCCTTGTTTCTGTTTTAGCAAAACAAGACAAGATGAAATCAATAAATTTGTTTACTCTGAAAGAAAATAACTTTGACAAATCTCTCTTTGCTTATATTCCCACATATCTTTTATAAAACTTTCACTTTCATGTATTTATTATGTTCATCAACTAAACACAAAATACTAAAAGCGGAGCTATTGCAAAGTACAACAACGGGAATATATCTTTATTTTATATTTAACTCTTTTGACTCTTGTGACATACAACTTTGAAGACAGGAGTCGAAAAAAGCGAATCTCCAAGCTGTGTGATTCACGGGGGAAAAATATTTTATTCATTTTGTTTATCACTACAAAGGCATCACCTCCGGTTCAATATAATCAGTTAATGCTTTTAAAACCATTTTATTCTAAAACATGTGAAAACCTTCGTACATAGGGAGACGTATTACTAACGCCCGTAAAAATCTAGAAACAAAAATTGAGGAATTTGTAAAACTCCTGACTAGTGCATAAGTTCGGTATCTATGCCAATATTAACTTTGCTTTTTAACAAAACAGTCGCGAGTTTTTTTATGCCAGTTTTACCGCATAAACCTATAGTCATATCAAAATTTATTTTGTCAAAATCTTTAATTGAACCGAAAAATTACAATCTGCATACTATAAAGCACTTATTCTTTATCAAATTGACAAATTTATAGTAATTGTGTACATATGCTTAATCCTTCCCTTTTCTTTTTACAAAAATTCTCAAAATTTATTATTTTGCAAGGTTACACCCACATTTAAATTCATTTTTATATTGATTTTGGGACAATAATTTTTACCAATCAAAAAAACGAATAATTTCAAAATTATAAAGCATGACATTTAGATTATCACTTTGGTTGGAGATATACACATCCTCTATCGAAAGATTACTAAATTCCTTCACACTTTCATTCCAGACCCTCTTAACTCTTAATTCTAGATTTTATAAATTTTACAAGTAATGCAACTGCTTTAAAGTCCCTACAAATCTATAATCAAATCTTTTCTCATTAACTATTATCTATTATTATCAACGTTTAAAAAAACTTTATTACCGCCTTTCCTTTATTGCAAAGTATTATTTTATCAACATCAGGACAAACTTTCAAAACGAAAGTCCACGCACATATCAAAAATAACTCAGTTTATTTAACATCATAACAACCAGCCTAAATATTTTTCAATATCAAAACGACGTTCACCCCGATGACAATTTTTAAAAAATTTCACTTCCTTTGAAAGCAGCTACGAAACTCCATCACATAGCTTCCATAGGCGCTAGGAAGCTAAAATTCAAACTTAGCATTAACAATATATATAACAAACACAAGCAAACAACGCAGACTTAATAAATTCGTGTAAATTTTCTTTTATACTTAAGTCAAACTTTAGCTTTTTCAATTGTCATCTTAAATTTTTATCCAGCAAAGAAAGGAATCATCATCTAAAATTTCCACAGAATATCTTCCATCAACAATTCAGCTTAATCTCACATTAGGATATCTTTTCTTCGTTGCTGAAAGAACAGGCTAAAAAAAATAACAAACCACAACCACAAAAATATATCCCCTATTTACTGTATCAAACTGTACAATTAAAATTTTAAGCCTAGAACTGTACTGGTACTCTAACCACCTTAATATATCTTTTGCTCAGTAATATTTATCAGTAATCTGCCACAGGAGTTAAAAAGCATAATTATCTTATCTTTAGTAAACAACTTATTGTAAGGAACTATCGCCACATTTATCTTTTTGCACTACGTACACAACTCCTCTCTATCCTCTACTGCCTCTGCAGAAAACACAAAATTCGCTTTGCAAAAAAAAACTTCTCTTTTCTAACTTAGTATAAAATTTCTGTCGTACTTTATATTTTCAGAAACGATAACCTTACATTTACCATTAGTTAAAAATAAAAACCCATTAGTATCATCTTTATTCACCGCAATAGCAGCATATGTAAACCAACACAATAAATCCGTTTCAGAAAAACCTAAATTTTTTATAATTTTAAACGATCAAGATGACCATTCTGCCATTTAACCGTTCTCATATTCTTGTCATATTCTTGTGATATACAACATAAAGTACACTATACTTATAAATTTCCGCATCAACAAATACAAATATGTATCCGGAGCTTAACAATATTAAAAACTTACGTACAGTAGATGAGGGGGATACTATATCCAATGAAAGAAACATTATAAGATTCACTTTTTTCAAACTTTATGCATAGCCCTACTCCCACTACCAACAAAAAACGTTAAAACAATGTAATATTCATTTTTGAGATTTTCTAAAACAAGCTATACGCCATGCACTCTTTTGTCAAGAGAAACACACAGCATACCAAAAAAAATATCTTTAGATTTTTACCTTACAGTTCATAGACCTGATAATTTATAAAATGGAAGACGTCCCCTCTGGTTACACTCATCATTAAAAACTAACTAAAGCAACAAAACGTTAAACGGTAAAAACAAAATACCCAGAACATCGTAAAGTACAACAAAAAAATTCTATAATATTTGTAAAATTTTTTATTATTTCCACTCAGCATCTACTTTATTAGCTTTATATAATTTCTTTAATGACACACAGCAAAACACTCTATATAAAAAATATTCATAGGATTAAGTTTTTTAGATTCTATACTCGTATCCATTTTCTAATAGAAATATTCTTTGCAGCCACTATACGCAAGTTTTCGGAAATATCAATATTTCCCAAAAATTTCCTTATCCTTTTCATATTTTTTTACATAAAGACCCACACACCCCAAAGTTACAAAAAAAAACACTCATGAGAAAAGGAGATTTGTAATAAATTAGAATACAGCACGAAACAAATTCACAACAAAGACAACAACAACACACACTGCCGAACCGATTTTTCAATTTCTTCAAACAGTCCCAGTAGTCCAAGTAACACCCTACAACCCATCATCGCTAAACGCGAAGTTTACCCCACATACAAATTTACTCTAAAATTATCAATTCTTCACATCATATTATAGAAAACTTCTTAATGTTTTGGTTTTAAGGTAGCACTTTTTTTAAACGTTTATTTTTTCGTATCTCCCATTCATAGACAATCGGAGCACAAACAAATATTGAAGAAAATACTCCAACAACTGTCCCAATAATCATTACATACGCAAAAGTATGTATAACTTCTCCGCCTAAGAAAAACAGCGAGCATGCAATAATAAAAACTGTAAAAGAAGTGACAACAGTCCTCGCAAGAACTTCGTTTATACTTTTATTAATTACAGTCGAAAGGTTTTCTTTAACTACAAACTCTAAATTTTCTTTTATTCTATCAAACAAAACTACAGTATCATTAATCGAATACCCGGCAACCGCAAGAAGAGCAGCAACGACTGTTATATTGATCTCTTTACTTGCAAAAACCAAAAAACCAAAACATATGAAAACATCATGCAAAACGCCTATAACAGAAACAATACCCCACAAACTAGATTTAAATCTAAAGGCAAGATACACAATCATCCCTAAAAACGCAAATAAAAATGCATAAACAGCTTGCTTCAAAAAATATTTGCCAACGGTAGATCCTACATACTCTACTTTATCAATCTTTACCACATTGTCTGAAAATTTTGATTCTATTGAATTCTTAACTAACTTCTCAACCTCTTCTAAAGATTCTGTACCCTTTTTTGTCCTTAATATAATGACATTCTCAGAGCTCTGGAGCTCAAAAAAATTTATACCACTTTCTTTTACGGCCTCGCGAAAATTTTGCAATTTAACCTTACTCTTAAAAGAAATCTGCATAAAAATACCACCTGCAAAATCAATCCCATAATTCGGACCGCCCCTGTAAATCAAAGCAAATACAGTTACCGCCAACAAAAAGCCAGAGACCAAAAAAAACTTATAACGATTTTTAATAAAATCCATATTCATACACCTAAAAAATTGCATCTACTCTCCCATCATATTTTTATTTTCAATAAAAAATTCTCTTTGAATAAAAACTCATAAATAAGCTTAGTTACTGTAATAGAAGTAAACATACTTATTATAAGTCCTATCGAAAGAGTAACGGCAAAACCCTTTATAGGTCCTGCACCAAATTGAAATAAAAAAAATGCAGCTATAAGAGTTGTAAAATTAGCATCAAAAATAGTCCAAAAAACTTTCTGATAACCAGTATCTACTGCAACTCTTGAGGTCTTTCCATTGGAAAGTTCCTCGCGTATTCTTTCTAATATAAGTATATTTGCATCAAAGGCCATAGCAAGTGTCAAAGCTATACCAGCCACTCCCGGAAGCGTAAGAGTAAATTGAAAATAAGACATTACAGCCATAAGCATTATTAAATTTAAAATAAGGCCTACATTCGCAATAAGTCCAGACAAACGGTAATATGCGATCATAAAAATGGAAACCGCTAAAACACCAATAACAGATGATCTGAGCCCTTTCTTTATGGAGTCGTTACCTAACGATGGGCCAATCATTCTCTCTTCTATTACTTTAACAGGAACCGGCAAAGCCCCAGCCCTTAAAACAGTTGCAAGAAATCGTGCATCCTCAGAATTAAAATCGCCCTCAATAACTGCTCTTCCATTAGGAACTGTCGAACGAATTACAGGTGCAGATTGTACAAAACCATCAAGGACTATAGCCAGGTTTTTGTCTTTATTTTTCGCAGTTATCCTTTCAAATGCTCTACCACCTTCTTTAGTAAATTCTATAGAAACTCTAGAATGCCCGAATTCATCAAATTCAACTTTTGCATTTTTTAGAGAAGCTCCTGTCAATAGAACCCCATCCAAAACGTAACATTCGCCTCCCTTACTTTCAAAAATCGACGCACCCTTAGGCATAACAGCCTTGATTTCGGGATACATATCTAAATTTCCCCTACACTGTCCAGGCGTAATTTTTCTTCCAGAGATAAGTTCAATAACACGATTTGCATCCTTACTCGTGTTTACTATCCTGAATTCAAGCAGTGCAGTCTTACCTATCAATTCTTTTGCAGCTTTAGGATCTTTAACTCCAGGAAGCTGCACTATAATCCATTTACTTCCTTGCTTTGTGACCACAGGTTCAGCTACACCAAACTGATCAATTCTATCTCTAATAACCTCAACTGCTTTGTCAACAGCATCTTTAATTTTTATATTTTCACACAACTTAGACGAATCAACCTCTAAAAGAAGATGCGTCCCACCTTTCAAATCTAACCCCAATTTTAAAACTTTATTTAAAATCGGATCCCTTTCTTTCTCCGCATGCTCCCTTTCACTGCTACACATCAACATCCATTTACACGACGGCCACAACGCCCAAATTGATAATGTAAACAATGTGACAGCAATAAATAACTTCAAACCATCTTTTTTGATCATCTATACTAACTTTTTGCCATTTATTAATAACTCAAATTTACAATTTAAAACGCTTGCAGCTCTTTTACACATAAGCATCCTCGACATAAAAATCTCAAAATATTCAGCTACATTTGATATATGCGTATTAATATTAATCCGGAGCGATATAATTTTTTTGTCCTTACTAACTCTTAAAGATGACCCTTCCGCCGCAAAGTTTACCCTGTCATGAATATTATCACATTTTGAATCCAAATCCATCCTTACTCTAGTTTTATGTACATCAGACTTATCAGCCAAAACTAGAGCAGCTGCCACGGGATTTCCAAAATCTCCACACTCTTCGTCGTGATTCCCTATAGCCGAAATTACAAGTGCTATATCCTCGTACTTCATACCCATACCTTCTAACAATCTCATCGATATAAGAGCCGATGATTGTCCATGTCTCTGCCTATTTATAACATTTCCTATATCGTGCATATAACCTGCAATCCCGGCAAGATTTTGAAATCTTTCCAAATAATCGAGATATACCAAAACATTTTTCGCCCTAGAAGCAACCAAACTCACGTGTCTAAAACCATGCTCGGTATAACCAATCGTCCCCAAATACTCATTAGCACACTTTATAAACGCAGTAATTATAGAATTCTTTTCTATATCCTTAAGTTTTATTTTTACATCCGACAATCTACTCTTTATATCCGTATCTATTCCCATTACTTTAACGAGTCTACAACCCAAAATTCATATTACTTTGTGACCCACGTAACTATTATATTATCTTACCTTACTTCTTTATTACATCATGCTCTTTTGCCATCTCTTTCTCTTTTTTTTCTATAACAGCAGATATTGACTGTTTCGCTACTTTAACGCAAACACCATCTGAGACTTTTACCTCAACAACGCTCCCTTTTACGCTACTTACCGTAGCATACATCCCCCCTGCAGTAATAACTCTATCATCTTTTTTTAAAGAATTCAGCAAATTGCGATGCTCTTTCGCTTTTTTCTGTTGTGGCCTCAGCAAGAATAAATAAAAAAAAATAAATATAAAAACAAGAGGCAGTAATCCACCAAGCGAAGACAATCCTGCAGAAGACAATTGTGCAAATGCCAACGAAGGCATCATAAAAACCACGACCAAAACAACAAATAAGTTAACGAACCTTTTCATTTTAACCTCAACTCCAACGCTCAATTCCTTGAATAATACTTCTCAAAAAATTCTTTTTTAGATTTTAAAAACGAACCCATTTCTAACGACTCCCTTATCCTCCCCATCAAGTGTATCATAAAATATATATTATGTAAAGACAGAAGACTCAAATATAAACTCTCCTTAGATCTAACCAAATGATTTAAATAAGCTTTCGAGTATCCTCGGCATGTAGGACAACAGCAATCACTATCTAATGAACTGAAGTCATCTTTAAATTCCGAATTTTTTATATTAATTTTTCCAAAACTTGTAAAAGCCTGACCATTGCGTCCATTTCTAGTAGGGACAACGCAGTCAAACATATCTATACCAAGCTCAACACACTCCCATAAATCTTCGGGCATTCCAACGCCCATGAGGTATTTAGCCTTATCGTTAGGGATTATAGGCACGACACTTTCCAACACCGAACGCATTTCTTCTTTCGACTCCCCTACCGAGAGACCGCCTATAGCATATCCCGTAAAACCTATATTTAACATTTCATATACACTTTTTATCCTTAAATCATTATATATCGACCCTTGTATAATACCAAACAACGACTGTCGAGTTGTATGAAAATCTTCTTCTTTACAAAATTCTTCTTTGCATCTTTTAGCCCATCTAAAACTTAATTCTGTGGACTTTTTTGCATACTCATAACTACTAGTATAAGGTATACATTCATCAAAACACATTATAATATCTGCACCAATATCTTTTTGAACCTGTATAGACTTTTCCGGAGAGAAAAAATGTTTAGAACCATCTATATAAGACTTAAATTCAACCCCCTTTTCGCTAATCTTTCTAGTGTCACTTAAACTAAACACTTGAAACCCACCAGAATCTGTAAGCATAGGCCTATTCCACGAATTAAATTTCTGTATTCCCCCTGCTTTTTTGATTATCTCTACGCCCGGCTGGAGATATAAATGATACGAATTAGCTAACACAATCTGTACATCAGAATTGCGTAAAAATTCGTTAGCAATGCCTTTTAAAGTACCACGTGTTCCCACTGGCATAAAAACAGGGGTATCAACAACGCCCCTTGTAGTGTAAACCCTTCCTACTCTGGCTCTACATTCAGATGATTTTTTTATAAGTTGATAAAAACCACATTTTAACATCAACTACCCATTTACAACTCTTCTTTATAACCTAACTTTACTTAACCACATCATACACAATGTGTGTAATATCTAAAATCTAAACACATAAATCTATAAAAATTTATCGTCATTAATGTATAACTCAAAATTACATTTTAAAACACTACTCGCTCTCCTACAATAATTTATCCTAGACATAAATATTTCAAAATAGTTCATAACTGAACATATAGTACTATCAATCTTTATTTTCAACTCAATACTCATCTTTACCTTATTCACAATAACATCAACTTTCTTACAGGCGGCGACAACTAAAGAATGTTTATCCAAATCATATAAATCTTCTGTCCCCACTCTCTCGTGACTTACATCCGTCTTGTCTCCAATCACAAGAGCAGCTGCAACCGGAGATACTGGCTCTATAGTTTTATCCTCATGACAACCTATAGCACTTACTATGGTAAAAACGTCTTCATCGTACCTATTATAATCGCCAATAACATTTAAAAACATTATCGCACTGCTCTGATCATGCCCATACCTCGAAACTATGTTACCAACATCATGCATATAAGCTGCAATTTTAGCAAGCTCCTGTTCTCTCTTTTTATAACCCAAATATTTCAAAATCCTCTCTGCAGTTTTAGCAGCATACAAAGCATGATTTTTATCACAATTTTTACGTCTTATAAAGGCCTCTTTTGTATTTTCAAAATACCCTTCCATATATTTAAAATACATCTGCACTTCAGCATTACTTCTTATCTCTCTATAAGCTAGTACCTTATCCATACTCGGGGTATTGTATCAAATTTATATCTGTATTAATACTACTTTTTACTTTTTAAAATACTCCTCTACTATTTTACAATTCAAGTATTTGCCTTCATTGTAAATTGAAAAAAACTAAATAATTTACAATTATCATATAATAGACTTGTGAAAAACAGTTTGATACAAATTGACTTTTTAAAAACTCCGACTGATGATTCTACTACAATCGCAGGATTGAAAAAATTTTGGGAGAAAGTTCTTCCCATTATTTTAAGCAGAGAAAAGCATTTCGACAAAATATGGAAAAGCGGAACTGATGAAGAGATATTTGCCGAACTTATATTTTGTCTTTTTACTCCACAAAGTAAAGCCATTTGGTGTTGGAACGCGGTAAACGAACTAGCTAAAAAAAATATGATACTCTATTCGAATGAAGGAAACATAGCCAAAATAATAAAAAAAGTCAGATTTAGAAATAACAAAGCAAAATATTTAGTTGAGGCAAGAAAGATGTTCACTATTAACGCCAAAATAATTCTAAAAATAATTCTAAAAGAAAAACTCAAATCCCTCAAAGATGCACACGAATTAAGAAAATGGCTCACAAAAAATATCAAAGGTATAGGATATAAAGAGGCAGGACATTTCTTAAGGAATATTGGCATTGAGAAAAACCTTGCCATACTGGACAGACATGTACTAAAGAATCTCAAAATTTACGACGCGATAAAAGAAGTGCCCCCACTACTCAATGAAAAAGCATACCTAGAAACAGAAAAACAAATGCAACACTTCTCAAAAAATACAGAAATCCCCATGTCTCACTTGGATATGTTATTTTGGTGCAAGAATGCAGGTGGAATATTTAAATAAAATATTTCGTTACACACACAACAAATCATTGAATTTTTTATAATCCCGGGATCTTTAACCCACCGCTAAGTTTTTTAAATTCTTCAGTCATGACATTCTGTGCCTTTTTATTCGCTTCAATAAAAGCCGACAATATAAATTTCTCTATTTTGTCTTTACTCTCTTTAAATAAATGACCTGGAATACTTAAATTTAGAAATTCATTTTTAGCATTTACTTGTACTTTTACGCCTCTATAGTCCACATCTATAATCTGAGATTTTAACTTTTTGTCCATTTCATTTATCTTACTTCTCATAGCCATTGTTTCTTTCGCCATCTTAAACAATTCCATTCTAAATCCCATCCTCCCTATTACTTTTCTATATTTTTTGCCAATCTCACACTACCAGATACTATTCTTTCAAGCTCATTCTTAGTTTTTACAACAAGTCTTCCGCTTGCATCAACACCAAGATTTTTGCCAGTTATAACATAATATCCACTGTCAACATCTACATATCTATTCTTATACGCAAGCCTATCATTATATTCTTTCAAAAAATTTCCAAACCCACTTTTTTTAAAATCAAAATATAAAAGCTCAAATTCATTAAAAAACGTAGAAATAAATTCCAACGCATTTACTTTTTTTTTTAGTATACCTTTTAAAGAAATCGACACGCTTTCTAAATATTCAGGTAGTCTATTATTAATATTTATGCCTACCCCAGCAGCGACCCAACTTATTTTGTTTTGTTTAACAGACATTTCTGTTACTATTCCTGCAACTTTTTTGCCAAACACAAGAACATCATTAGGCCATCTTATCTCAGGACTAATCTTATATCTCTTTTCAAAAACCCTCCCTACAGCAATACCTAATAATAACATCAATTTTGAAATTTCATTAGGATACATCATAGGCTTTAAAAGTGTCGAAAACCACAAACCACCTATATCTGAAACCCATTTTTTTTTATTTCTACCATAACTTCCAGTTTGTTTCCCTGCAATAACAACAATCCCTTCTCCAAAACCTTCTTCCGCGAGTTCTTTAACGATAATTTGCGTTGACTCCAACTTTTTGTAGTACCTTATCGTTTTATACAAACTAGACTGTCCTATAAAATTCGTTTTTATTTCATATTCCCTATATATCCTATTGCTTCTTACAAAAACACAATTTACAGAAGGGAACTTCATCACTTGACATTTCTCATCTAAGTCTTACCTATTTTCATTTATAAACAAAGAACCCCAATAAAAAATTATCCAAACTTTCCTTTACCCGATAAAACTCGAAATATAATTACAACACCTAAACATTCATTTCATTCTTATTTCAAGGGTTAGATCTAAAACTGGAGACGAATGTGTAATCATCCCTATTGATATTCTCTCTATATCAAGATTTGCAAACTCTTTTAGGGTTTCAATATTTATACCTCCAGAAACCTCTATCTCAGGCTTGTATCTTTCTGTAGAACACTCCCTTATAAGAGAAACCATTTCTTTTGTATCTTCAAAATTCGTATTATCAAGCAGTATAATATCAACCCTCGCATCTAAAGCTCGCCTGATTTGTTCTATATTTTCACATTCAATCTCAACAGGTACATTTTTGAATCTTTCTCTAAATTTATCAATCCTAGCAGCCAAATCCTTAACAAATTTTAAGTGATTGTCCTTTATAAGAACCATATCGATAAGACTCTTTCTGTGGTTACTCCCTCCGCCACATCTTACCGCGTACTTCGCAAGCTCTCTATATCCTGGGACAGTTTTTCTCGTATCGTATATTTTTGATTTACTATTTCTTACGCATTCTACAAATTTACTTGTCAAAGTAGCAATTCCAGACATATACTGTAAAAAGTTGAGAGCTGTTCTTTCGCCTGATAAAATTGCGTGTGCAGGACCGGCAATCATTAAGATTTCATCTCCTTGCTTTACTCGCGAACAATCCCATTTTCTCGGCGATATAATGCATCTCCCATCTATGGTCTCAAATACTTTTATGAAAATATCAATACCACAAAGAATTCCTGATTTATTCGCTATTAACAACGCTTCGGCCCGTTCGTCTTTATGTATAAACTCTTTAGTAGTAATATCATCAAAAACACTATCTTCTTCCAACGCAAGATTGATAAGATTATCTATAATCATAGGCAACCGATAAACATAAACATTAAATAGTAAAAATTCAATAAGAACAAAAACGTCTAATCCTATATACCAATATTACAAATATCCAAAACAATCACATTGCTTATTATATGCTATCTATGGATAGGATGGGCAAAGCTTACTCAACGGACAAATCAAGTGATTTGGATCCCTTGCCTTGCAAATTTTTCTACCTAGAGTTTGTATAAAAAAAGAAAAATTCATCCAATATTCTTTAGGAACAACACTAATTAAATCCCTTTCAATTTTTACAGGATCATCATGTTTTGTAAGTTTTAACAAATTTGAAATCCTTATAACATGCGTATCAACAACAATCCCTTCACTTTTCCCAAAAGCAACACTTAAAACAACATTTGCAGTTTTCCTAGCAACGCCAGGAAACCTAAGCAATTCCTTCATAACCTGTGGAATACTGCCATTATACTCATTCATTGCTAATTGTGCACATCTAATAATATTCTTCGCTTTATTCCTATAAAACCCTACAGTCTTAATACAATTTTCAAGCTCCAGAGTGTCGGCACTTGCATAATTCTCTATGTTCCTATACTTTTTGAAAAGCTCCTTTGTAACATTATTAACCCTCTCATCTGTACACTGAGCAGACAAAATCACAGCTGAAAGAAGTTCAAAAGGATTAGAAAAATTAAGAGCACACTTTACATTTTCATAATTCTCATTTAAAACTTCTATTATTTTTGATATATATCCATCACTCACTATCATTTTTTTTCTCATTAACAATTTGTAATACCACTTCACGCAAAAAGATGACATTTTGACATAAGCACTCTATCCTTTAGACATCACACACAGAACCCATCCAAGCAAAAAAACAGTTTTTTTACATTCCTCCGCTATCAAAGCTTATACAGCAATATCCCACAGTTCTAGAACCCTTTTTCAAAAAAAATAAAAACATCCACATGCCAAATAGGCGGCAACGCCTAAACCAACAGATCATCATCTACTTATCTCTTATACCTTGCGTTATAAAGGCATAATATCTATGAAAGCTTTTTGCTACTTCTCATGCTATCTTTAGTATTATATAACAAGAGAATCTAATAATATCCAAAGCTCAAAAATTACATCTTTTGATTTCTCGAAAATAAAAACCATCTAAATTGTACAAAAAGCACTCCCTGCAACTTTTTATAATCCAAAAAATATCCCAAAATCAAAGAAAACAAAGACAAGCGGGGACGACGGGATTTGAACCCGCGCTCTTTGCCTTGACAGGGCAATGTGTTAAACCAGGCTACACCACGTCCCCAAAATTTATCAATAATATAACCCTACCACCAAATTATATACACATATAGCATTTAAATTAACCGCGAATATACATATTATTACAATTCTACAATACAATCATGTTCCATTCGTATCAATACTTTAAATCTTTATATATGGGGAACTCTTCACACAACTTTAACATATCTACTCTAACATCAGCAACTACTTTTTCATTATCAATATTTTTGAGAACCTTGACGATTGCCTCCGCTATTTTCAACATTTCAGGTTCTTTCATTCCTCTTGCAGTAACAGCCGGTGAGCCAATTCTTATTCCAGACGTAATAGTTGGTTTTGCAAGGTCATATGGAATTCCATTTTTATTTAAAGTTATACCTGCCCTACCCAAAGTTTCTTGAGCATCTTTACCAGTAACACCCAAAGGCCTTAAGTCAACCAAAAACACATGAGAATCCGTGCCACCAGAAACAATTTTTAAATTATCTTTTTCAAGACTTTTAGCAAGTTTCTTAGCGTTAATCAAAACTTGTTTTTGATATTTTTTAAACTCAGGTTTAAGCGCCTCACCGAAAGCTACGGCTTTTGCTGCTATGACATGCATCAACGGTCCCCCCTGTACACCTGGAAAAACCGCAGAATTAATTTTCCCCGCAATTTCTTCATTATTAGTAAGAATTAAACCGCCTCTAGGTCCGCAAAGAGTCTTATGAGTCGTAGTTGTAGTAACATCAGCATAATTTACAGCTGACGGATAAACTCCTGCTACCACTAAACCTGCATAATGAGCTATATCTGCCATATGATAAGCGTTAACTTTTTTTGCAATCTTGGTTATTTTCTCCCAATCCCAAATCCTTGAATATGCGCTACCACCACTAATTATAAGTTTCGGTTTATACTTTAAAGCTAGTTCTTCCATTTCTTCATAATTTATACAACACGTTCTCTTTTCTACAGTATAAGAAACAATATTGAACCACTTACCAGAAACATTGTAAGGACTTCCGTGTGTTAAATGCCCCCCATGAGATAAACTAAGCCCCATAATAGTGTCACCTGGATCTAAAAGAGCAAACTGGACGGCAAAATTTGCCTGTGCGCCAGAATGCGGCTGTACATTTGCAAATTTTGAATTAAAAAGTCTTTTAGCCCTTTCTATAGCAATAGTTTCCGCTATATCAACAATTTCACATCCGCCGTAATACCTTTTATTAGGGTATCCTTCGGCATACTTATTTGTAAGGCATGAACCTTGTACTTCCATGACCGCCTGCGAAGCTATATTTTCAGAAGCAATGAGTTCTATAGTCTCCCTCTGTCTTTTTAGCTCTTTTGCAAGCACACTATAAATTTCACTATCACTTTTTTTTAGATTTTCCATTTTCTCCTCTCTATACTTATAAACATTTCAATATCTTATTAGTATTTAAACAACCCCTGCGAACAACAACATATGGAAATTTTATCATATCTACAACTGTAGATTCAAAAGAAAATTTACATTGTCCCCCATCAACAATAATATCAACCATCTCATCAAACTTTAAGGCTTCGTCCATATTTTTGGCACTTTTTTCATTTGAAATATTCACAGAAGTTGTAAAAACAGGATTCTTTATTTCTCTTAGCAATTTTAACATAAATCTATTATTTGGAATCCTTACTCCCAAATCCTTTCTACCACCCGACAAAATCTGCCCAACTCCTGTCGTAGAGAATATTAATGTAAGCTGCCCTGGCCAAAATTTTTTAGCAATTTGCAAAGCTTTTTTAGAAATATCAACAAAAATTCTCACATTACTAATATCATGCGACATCATAACAAGCGGTTTTCTTGCATCTCTATTTTTAATTCTATATAACACCTTCTGCGTTTCAATATTAAAAGCATCAACGACAAACCCATAGACCGTTTCAGTAGGAACAATAGCTATCCCACCATTTCTTATTACCTCACTTACTTTTTTATATACATCTTTATCCATTGACGAAATTTTTAAAGCCATACACTCAAATATTAATAAAACAAGAGGACAACACCTTTAATTATTTATCAACCTACTCTCTTTCAACTTCTATAAACACTGTTTATTCTAACATAATCATACGAAAAGTCACAGGTGTAATATTTACCATCTTCTTTGCCGGCCTTAAGATCTATAACAACCTTAATTTCCTTTTTTAATAACGATTCTTTAGCGGCTTCTTCAGAAAAATTCAGAACTTTCCCATTCTTAAAAGTTTTAATACTTCCTATATATATATCAAGCTTACTCACGTCAAACATCACCCCAGATCTACCCACAGCTGCTAAAATCCTTCCCCAGTTTGCATCGGCACCAAATATAGCTGTTTTAAAAAGAGGAGAAGTAGCTACTGTTGAGGCTATAAGTCTTGCGTCCATTTTAGTTCTAGTATTTCTAACTTCAATTTCAATAAACTTTGTGGCTCCTTCTCCATCTTTAGCGACACATTGAGCAAGCTCTATGGTAACCTCGTCCAAAGTTTTTTCAAATTTTTCTAAATTTAATTTTGACAATTTTCCAGTACCACTTTGCCCATTAGCTAAAACTATCACTGTATCATTCGTAGATGTATCACCATCTACAGAAACGCAATTAAACGAATTTTCTGATGAATTTTCCAATATTTTTTGAAGAGGGTTACTTTCAATTTCGGCATCAGTTAAAATAAATGAGAGCATTGTAGCATGTAAACCTGTTAATGGCCCACACATATTCGGATGAATCATCCCAGCACCTTTCACGCATCCCCAAATTTTAATCTCGCCTTTTTCAACTTCAATTTTTCTACTAACCTTTTTCACAAAAGTATCTGTAGTCATTATCGCAAGAACAGCATCATTTTCATTTTCTATAGATACGCCTATATTATTCTTTAATAAGTCAACACTCCTCCAAAATTTTTCATTAGAAATGTTTAAATGCTGTCCTATGACTCCAGTAGAAGCACACAAAATCGACCCTATATTCAAATTTAAAGATTTTTCAATCATCAAACACATATTTTTAGCATCTTCTTCACCCTTAACGCCAGTACATGCATTTGCACACCCTGAGTTTGCTACAATTCCAAAAAATTTATTCCCTTTTCTCAATCTTTCAATATCAACTAAAACTGGTGCAGCTTTCACAAGATTCTTTGTGAACATTCCCGCGGCGCTCGCAGGCGACTCTGAAACAAAAAGAGCCAGGTCTTTTTTCTCATCTTTCTTCGCTATTCCACTACATATTCCACCAACTTTAAAGCCTTTAGGAAGCACTTTTTATTCCTCTTTCTATATTAAATTAACCCTATAGTTTCAGGTAAATCAAACATAAGATTCATATTCTGTACTGCTTGCCCAGATGCACCTTTCAACAAGTTATCTATAACTGAAATTATAATAAGCTTGTTTGTTCTCTTATCAATTTTCATACCTATTCTACAATAATTAGTATTCAAAACATCTTTTATCGTCGGTATTACATCTTCGTCAAGAACTTTCACAAATTCTCTGTTCTTATAAAACTCTCTATACTTATCAATTATTAAAGCCAGAGAAGCTTGCTTTTTAATATCCACGTAAATAGTTGAAAGCATACCCCTCTCGATTGGAATAATATGAGGAGTAAAATTTATCGTTACATTTTTTTTAGATAATTTAGACAATTCCTGTTCTATTTCAGGTATATGTCTATGTGTACCAGCAATTTTATAGGCTTTGAAGTTTGGATGATCGAAATTAAAATATTCTTGTGCACTCTTTCTACCACATCCAGAAACACCACTTTTTGAATCTATAATCATGTGTTTTAAATCTACAAAATAACTCTTTATAGCAGGTGCACATCCCAAGATAACCGTTGTAGGATAACAACCCGGATTTGCTATAAGAAAAGCTTTCTTTATCTCATCTGTATTTAACTCAGATAATCCGTAAACTGCCCTACCAACATATTCTTTTGCAGCGTGCTTAACATTATACCATCTCTCGTAAATTTCCGAGCTGTTTAACCTAAAATCAGCAGATAAATCTATGATCTTAACACCAGTCTCAAATAAACTAGGAACTATTTCGAAAGCAACAGCATGCGGTAAGGCTAAAAATACTACATCACATTCATTACCGACTTGCTCTATGTTCAAAGCATTTATTTTTAAATCCAAATGACTAAAATGCGAATAAATATCTTTAAGACGTCTATCTTTTGAAGAACTTCTCCCATAAAGAGCAACTATTTTAACATTTGGATGCCTCAAAAGAATTTTCAAAAGTTCTTCTCCAGTGTATCCTGTTATACCTACAATCCCTACTCTTATCATTTTTCCCTCTCCAAAGTTTAACCATCTTTCTCGAAGTATAATCAGCAACTACGTAATAAACACCAGTAATAAGTATATACTTATTTACAATCAATTTTATTCACTTCACAATTTTATTTTCGGATATATTAAAACTACAAATTCACCAAGTAAATCACGTCTAGATTCAATATTCCTCAAGATCTCTACAATCGACCCTCTTATAAATTCCTCAAATTTTTTTGTTATTTCTCTTGCAAGACAAATTTCGGCATTTTTACCAAAAACATCTTTACATATACACATAGTCTTAATTATTCTGTGTGGAGATTCATAAAAAATGATGGTCTTCTTTAAACTAAGAAGTTCAGAAAGCTCTTTTTTAATTTTTCCAGATTTTCTCCTTAAAAATCCACAAAACACAAACCCATCAGTAGGAAGTCCCGACCCTATAAGAGCAGTTATTAGTGCATTTGCTCCTGGCAAAACTTCAATTTTTACATATTTTTCTATCGCCACTTTAACTAAAATATGTCCCGGATCTGAGATACACGGTGTACCAGCATTTGATACAAGAGCAATTTTATTCCCATTTAGCAATTTATTGATTACATACTCAACTTTATAACGTTTGCTGTAAGAATGGAAACTAACTAAGGGTTTCGAAATCCCAAAATGGGATAAAAGCTTCAAACTTTTCTTTGTGTCCTCACAGGCAACCGCATCACACTCTTTGAGAACCCTTAAAGCTCTTAAAGTTATGTCTTCAAGGTTTCCTATCGGAGTTGGAACGATATACAAAACACCACTTTTTTTAGACTCTTTTAGCATACACAAAACTGAATTAACGAAGAAGGATTAAAAAAATGCGAAGATAAACTCATACGCATATTGTCTACATTATTGAAGCCATCCTCAACTTCTACACTCTTAAAACTCAAATTTCATAAGATCTACAATTTTCATTAACAAAGTCCACAATCTTTTAAGTAAGTCATCGTCCATAAAATTAAGTTAGTCTTCTCAGTAGCATATGCATGAATATATCCTCCATTTCTACCCGTAGTAGCTTTAACACTCTCTATACATACACAATATCTACGTTTTTTCAACTACATCAACTATTTATTCCTCTGATGCAACTATGATAAAAGCAATGTTATAACTGACAACACTCACTGAGAAAAACTACAAGAACTAAAAAAAAACTATTACCAAACAACTACAACCATCCTTACAATCAAACTCATGCCCATAGTAGCTAAACTCCAGAAAATCAACATAAGATTTTCCGCTCTCCATTTCGTTATACAGTAATTTGTACAAAATGTAAAAAGCCGCACCTCTTATTTACACATACCACAAGAGGGACTACAACGTCGACAACAATTACCACTATTTTTGATTGTATAGCTTTTGAGTCTAAAAATCAATCACGAAGTACTTTTACAGCAAATTTTGACAAATTTTTAATAAATTGTTTACAATAACCTCCGATGAATGAAAAAGATTTTTGTTTATTAAAACTCCTTTTAGCAACACAAAATTATAGTAACAGCAAAATTTTTTAGATTGTTTGGCAAATTTGGTAATGCAAAATTGATTTTTAAAACACAAAGGGAACATTTTATCAGTTGAAGATGTGGAGCTTACGGATTGCAGATGCTATTCGCAATTCTTCGAAATATATTAAACCTGAGCTAGAATCTGGCTCAGCTGTCAGAAACAATATAAAAATAATTTTTTTATAACGACACTAATAATTATGCAGCATCATTTGAAAATTTAATTTATAAACTGCTCGCTCTTTACGCAAAATAACGTTCAAAAAAAGTTTTGGTTTTGACTTTACTTCGATAGTTGAAACAAGGAAAATAAGTAATTATGAAAAAACTGCCACATCAGAGTTTCTGCATCCCACTTTGCAAAAAAATGGGATTTACCATAGTTTCAGGTCTAGTAAGAGGAGCTGTAACATCAAAATACACATATTACAAGTATTGGGGAATAATTCAAGAATTAATAGCTATTTTGAGAAATAGATTATTTGTAAATTATCCTCATAAAAATAAAAAACTTAAAAAAAAATCACAAAAATGGGCAATTATAAGCAAATTCATTCTCAATAAAAAATCTGGAAGAATATCCTCACCTCTAAAAATAGAATAGTAGATGAAAGCGGAGCTAATAACAGAAAGTTTGGTGCAGAATATGGTAAAGAGGATTACATAATGCTAGAGAATATTGTATTTAAATGCACCAAAAGTGATAAACAAAATCACGCAAGATTGGGCATTTTTTACTTTGAGTTTTAATTGAGTTTTAATTATGTAGTAAACTATTTCGGTTGGATCAAAAAAGATAAAACACTAAAATTAAAAAATGAACACATCACTCTTTTGACAATCCAGAATCAAAGATGCTCAAGTTTATAGGAAATGACGCTACGGATCTAATAATTCAGAAGCTGAACACAAGCATTTTAGAAATAGCATCAACAGCTCTTCTAAAACTTAAAATAAACAAATTTGTAAATTTGTTAAAATGACTTTAAATCGAACATACATAAGAGTGTATTGAAAACCAAAGGAATGGATACAATGTCAGGATATTTAGTCATAGTGGAATCGCCTTCAAAAGAAAAAACAATATCAAAAATTTTAGGCAACAATTTTATTGTAAAGAGCTCTTATGGACATATAAGAGATTTACCAAAAAACGAACTGGGCATTGATATTGAAAATAATTTTAAACCAACATATATAAACATATCAAAAGCTAAGAAACTTATAGCAGACTTAAAAAAACAAGCTGAGAAATCAGATAAAATCTACCTCGCCACCGATTTTGATCGTGAAGGAGAAGCAATCGCTTGGCACCTAAAAGAAGCTCTAAAACTCCCTGATGATAAAGTTTTGAGAATAACATTTAATGAAATAACAACTGAATCAATTATCAACGCGGCGAAAAATCCAAGAAAATTGGATATGAAACTCGTAAATAGTCAACAAACGCGTAGGATTTTAGATAGACTTGTGGGCTATAAACTTTCACCTCTTTTGTGGAAAAAAGTAAAGTTAGGACTTTCTGCAGGCAGAGTACAATCTGTAGCTGTAATGCTTATTTGCAACAGAAAAAAAGAAATTGAAAACTTTAACCCAATAGAATATTGGCACATTGAAGCAAAATTATTAAAACACGAGAAAAATGCAGTACCTTTTAAAGCTCAACTTTTTTCGAAAAATAATATTAAATATGACAAGCTTTCAATAAAAAACAAAGAGGAAGCAGATAAAATATTAAAAGATCTCGAGGGTGCAAAATACATTATAAAATTAATTAATGCAAGCCAAAAAAAACGTTCCCCTTATGCCCCTTATACAACCTCAACAATGCAACAAGACGCATATAGAAGGCTTGGGTTTTCACCTGCAAGGACAATGTCTGTAGCGCAGAAATTATATGAAGGTATCAATATTGGCAACGGCACAGAAATTGGCCTAATAACTTACATGAGAACAGATTCTCTAAATATTGCAAAAAGTATGCAGAACGAAACATTAAAATTCATAAAAACTTCTTATGGGACCAATTTCCTACCGAAAAATCCAAGAATTTATAAAACAAAAATTAAAAAAGCACAAGAGGCTCACGAGGCAATAAGACCAACCTTACCAAACAAAATACCATTAAAAATAAAACAATATCTATCAATTGACGAATTTAAACTTTATGAATTAATATGGAAGAGGTTCATCGCAAGTCAAATGGCAAGTGCAATTTATAATATAACGACAGTTGAAATCTTAGCAAAAGATTACTTGTTTAAAGCATCTGGAAGTACGCTGCTTTTTGATGGATTTTTAAGAGTTTATGACACAATAGAAGAACGCGAAAATAAAATAAAAATCCCACATTTAAAAAGCGAGGAATATATAGATTTTTTACAGTTGGTCTCTCAACAACATTTCACAGAACCTCCACCACATTACAACGAAGCAAGCTTAATCAAAGCACTTGAGGAACACGGCATAGGGAGACCGTCAACTTATGCTCCAATAATTGAAACTATTTCTGACAGATTATATGTGCGAATCGATGGGGGAAAATTTATTCCGACAAATTTAGGTATTGTTGTAAACGACATTCTGAAACTTCACTTTGGAGATATAATCAATATCAAATTTACCGCCTATATAGAAAAAAAACTGGACAAAATCGCAGAAGGTAAAATTGTATGGCAAAACGTATTAAAAGATTTTTATGATCCATTTGACAAAAATTTAAGCAAAGCGGTAAAAAATTTACAGAAACAAAAAATTCAACAAAAACATACTTCGGAGAAATGCCCCAAATGCGGAAGTCCCATGATTATAAAAGATTTCAAAAGAGGACAATTTCTAGGATGCTCAAAATATCCTGAATGCAAAACAACGTTATCTATAGATAATAACGGAAAAATTATCCAGAATTACCAAGAAACAGATATGAAATGCGAAAAGTGTCAAAGCCCATTAATAAGAAAAACAGGATTCCGAGGCAAACAGTATTTTTTATGCAAAAATTATCCAACATGTAAAACTACCTACAATATTGATAAAAACGGTAATAAAGTACCTAAACCTACGCCAGAATATACAGATATAGAATGCGAAAAATGTGGTTCAAAAATGATTAAGAGAAAAGGAGAAAAAAAATCATTTCTAGCTTGTTCATCGTTCCCTAAGTGTAGAAATTTAAAATGGATCAAAACAACAAAAATTTCAAAATTCAACACGATAAAGCCATAGAAATAAAAAATATAAAATATTCTTTTGAAAAATATCTCGCTGCCGAGCGAAACTTTTCTTCACATACTTTAAGAGCTTACGCAAGAGACGTTTTTGATTTTGATTTTTTTTTACAAAAAAAAAGGCTAACCTTTTTGAACACCGACAAACATAACATAAGGGAGTTCTTAGAAGACCTAAACAGCAAAAAACTAAGCAAAGCAACCATCGCAAGAAAATTTACTGTACTTCGTTCTTTTTATAAATTCTTAATAATTAACGATATTATCAAAAAAAATCCTATGGAAGGGATGAAAGGACCTAAAAAAGACAAAAAAATACCACTATTTTTAACTGTAGATGAAATACAGAAACTTTTAAACTTGTCAAACATAAAGCTGCGAGATAAAGCAGTAATTGAACTTCTTTATTCTTGCGGTTTAAGAATTGAGGAATTGACAAGTTTGAATATAAAAAATATAGATTTTATGTCAAATACCATAATAGTAATGGGCAAAGGGAAAAAAGAAAGAATTGTCCCAGCAGGAAACACCTGCCTTAACGCAATCAGAAATTATATAAATGAACGCCGTAGTCTCGGATTCTCTTGCAATATAGAGTCACCCATATTTCTAAACAACAATGCGAAAAGACTTAATCAAAGAACTGCGAGAAGGATTTTACATAAATTATCTCTTAGAGCTGGTATTAAAAAAAATGTCAGCCCACATACTTTAAGACACACATTTGCAACACATATTCTTGACAATGGTTGTGATATAAGAAGCGTTCAAGAAATGTTAGGACATAAAAATCTTTCTACAACTCAAATTTACACGCATGTCACGATAGAAAGCCTAAAAAAAGTTTACAATAAAACACATCCAAGGGCAAAGTAGCTTAAAAAAAATGCATAGAAGGTGTACAAATATATGCACGCCCTTGTCAACAAAAAGCAAAAAGGCACGTCCCAGCAGTATAACACTGAGATCTGCCTTTTTACTTTTTGCATCACCTTTTTATTATTTACACTTAATTAATATTCAGGCATCGGAGGCATTCCCCCACCACCCATAGGTAATTTTGGAGATTTATCCGGAATATCAGTTACCAAGGTTTCAGTCGTAAGGATAAGTCCAGCTATCGAAGCAGCATTCTCCAAGGCTGTTCTTGTTACTTTTGCAGGATCAACAATGCCAGCATTTATCATATCAACATATTCATTAATATCGGCATTATAGCCAAAAGTAGCATCTTTCGAATTCTTAATTTTATCAACTATAACAGAAGCTTCGAGACCAGCATTCTCAATTATCATTCTAATAGGACTCTCTAGTGCTTTGAAAACAATTTCAATACCTGTCTTTTCATCAGAATCCACAGCTCTAACTTTTTCTAAAACAGCTTGAGCTTTAAGAAGAGCTACTCCACCTCCGGAAACTATACCTTCTTCAACTCCTGCTCTTGTCGCATTCAAAGCATCTTCGACTTTAAATTTCTTTGTTTTCATTTCCGCTTCAGTTGCCGCACCTACATTAATAACCGCAACACCACCAACCAATTTTGCAAGTCTCTCTTGAAGTTTTTCCTTGTCATATTCTGATTTAGTATCTTCAATTTGCTTACGAATCTGAACTATTCTAGATTCAATTTCTTTCTTATCTCCAAGTCCAGAAACTATAGTCGTATTTTCTTTATCAACAACGACTCTTTTTGCTCGACCAAGAAGATCCATTGTAGCCTTGTCAAACTTCAACCCAGTCTCTTCAGTAATAACTGTTCCTCCCGTAAGAATTGCTATATCTTGAAGCATTTCTTTTCTTCTATCGCCAAATCCTGGAGCTTTTACAGCTATAACCTTAAGAGTACCCCTAATTTTATTGAGGACTAGTGTCGCAAGTGCCTCACCTTCTATATCTTCTGCTACAATCACGAAAGGCTTGCCAGTTTGAACAATTTTTTCAAGCAAAGGAAGCACTTCTTGCATTGAACTTACCTTTTTATCTGTAATTATTATGTAAGGATCCTCTAAAACACCCTGCATCCTTTCAGCATCAGTTACAAAATAAGGCGAACTATAACCTCTATCAAATTGCATCCCTTCTACAACGTCAAGAGTGGTTTCTGAAGATTTTCCCTCTTCTACGGTTATAACACCATCTTTACCTACTTTTTCCATTGCATCGGCAATTAAATTTCCTATTTCTTTATCACTTGCTGAAATCGATGCAATTTGAGCTATTTCCTCTTTATTCTTTACTTGTCTCGCGATTTTTTTAACTTCATCAATAACTGCATGAACAGCTTTTTCAATACCTTTTTTTATATGATTTGCATTCGCACCTGCAGTAATATTTTTAAGCCCCTCGTTTATTAAAGACTGTGCCAAAACTGCAGCAGTTGTCGTTCCATCTCCTGCTATATCATTAGTTTTGGAGGCGACTTCTTTAACAAGCTGAGCACCCATATTTTCAAAGGGATCTTCAATATCAATTTCCTTTGCAATCGTAACACCATCATTTGTAACAGTAGGCGAGCCAAATTTTTTATCTAAAACCACATATCTACCTTTGGGCCCTAATGTAACCTTCACCGCATTCACAAGTTTGTCAACTCCGCCCTTCATAGCTTTTCTAGCTTCATCATTATAAATCAACTGCTTTGCCATCTTTTATTACCTCCTTAATATTTTTTAATTTATTCAATTATTCCTAAAATATCATCCTGCGACATTATGAGATACTCTCCATTGTCAATTTTAACTTCGGTTCCAGAATACTTTCCGAAAAGCACTTTATTCCCCACCTCTACATCTAAAGCTACTACTTTCCCATCATCCGTTTTCTTCCCTTTACCTACTGCTATGACCTCACCTTCTTGAGGTTTTTCTTTTGCAGTATCAGGGATAATGATACCCCCCTTCTTTACTTCTTTAGCCTCTGTAGGCTTCACTAAAACTTTCTCACCTAATGGCCTAATCATCTTTACTTCCTCCCTTGTACCTATATTATTTTCTTGCATTTTTTTTCATCATTAGCACTGTAACGGCACGACAGCCCAGTTATACAAAATCAAAGAAATTCTGTCAACTTGCTTGTACATGTCCCTTGCTCTATCACTGTCACTTACCATTACCTTAGTTACTACTCTATTCGTAACAAGCTACACAATTATCTCTCATTTTTCCATTTTTAGCACTATCGTTATGCGACTGCTCATTATATAAAAACACAACAACTTTTGTCAATAAATAAAATGTAAACCAATAAACTACTCCTAATTAACTATTTGCAAAATTTTAAAAACGAAAATAGTCACCCAAACATAATCACAACGTACGGTTTTTCATTACGCTTAATAAAAACTTATCCAATGTTTTAAAACTTACTTCACCAAAAATTTTCACCTTATATTTTTTATAAATCTGTCCCATAATTCTTGAATTTTTAGACACGCAAATCTTTCAAAAAATATTTCTAAAAAGCAATTAAAGCGTTTAGATCACACATATAGCTTTACTTTACCAGAACCAGATAATCAAACAAAGTTCTCCCAATTACTACTTTTTAACATACGAAGCAAAAACTCGGAATAAATTCTTCAGAAAGCATGGAAATTACTATTTCACTTAGCGATCACTAATCGCCCAAATTAAACTGTTTCTCAAATTTGTAACCATCGAAAATTCTTTTTAACCCAGCTATATACTCACCAAGAGTAACCTTATATTTCACACCCATTTGACAAGCCACTAAACTTATAAGAATATTTCTTGAATTTGCAATTTCTTTAAATTGACATTATCATTTTCGTACAAATGACAGAAAGTCTTAAAATTGAAATTAATTTTTTAAATCCTTTATCTTATGAAATATACTGTTTGAAATATCTTGCAACAAGCACACAAACCCACGAACAGATTCAACAGACGGAATAGAAATGACGCAAGGCCATAAATCGTAAGTTTTTTTTAGATACTCAATATTTCAAAACGATGATCACAAAACTTAATAATGTAAGGGATGTGGGATACACCCCCCCCCCAAACACACACACCACAACATACTCAACATCTGCTTTAATCGCATTACCTACAGCATTTAAACGATCATAAAGAAAAAGTCCGAAGCCTCTTAACAAATTTTTTTAAATATTTGAATAGGTCATCGGCCATCCTTTTAGCAACCATCAAAATACATTTCATATCTTTTCTTTAAAAGTATTTTAGTTTGTTCTAATGTTTTTCAAAATACAAGCCCCCCCCCTCTTATTATAACTTTGTTTTTTTTTTGAATAAAAATCGCAAAAAGACAACTACTTGTACAAATATTACTTATGAAAAGATGAACAAAAAGCACAACACACTTGCTCGTACACTACACATACCATTCTTTTGCATAGGAAACTGTATCATAAATTTTTCGAGGGATCGTGAAATTAGTTACCGATAAAAGTTTTACAAATTTTTTTAGACTAAATTTCTTCAATTGCCCAGATTTTTTAAAACTCTGACAACTTTTTATTTGCTTACATTTATTTTAAATAAAGAATATTTATACTTATTCCATCTACACATTTTAATCCATTTTCCCTCATAACTGCTATAGTATAATGTGTGTCGTAACAGAAAAAAGAGTTAATTAAACTTAAAAAGAATTTTTTATAAGCGAAATAAAATTGTCAATTCCCATAACGCCCAAATCTTTGTTACCTCTTGCCCTGACAGAAATCTTACCTGCATCCATTTCTTTATTCCC
The DNA here is from genome assembly GCA_031269945.1 of Candidatus Endomicrobiellum calonymphae. Classification (GTDB taxonomy): domain Bacteria; phylum Elusimicrobiota; class Endomicrobiia; order Endomicrobiales; family Endomicrobiaceae; genus Endomicrobiellum; species Endomicrobiellum calonymphae. The sequence goes on along the minus strand of JAISYK010000012.1, from coordinate 12,491 downwards.
TACAACTGCTATGTAAGGAATTTTTTGTATTGCACTTTCTCTTATTTTATAACTAATTTTTTCATTTCTACTATCAAAAACAACTCTTACACCATTTCGTTTTAATTCTTTCAATAAATAAGAACAGTATTCTTGCTGATCCTCATTAATATTAACTATCGCAACCTGAATCGGAGAAAGCCAAAGTGGGAAAACACCGATATAATGCTCTAAAAGAATGCCTATAAATCTCTCCAGAGATCCCATTAACGCCCTATGAATCATATAAGGTCGTACTCTTTTCCCTGATGAATCAATGTAATAAATATCAAATCTCTCAGGAAGATTAAAGTCAAATTGTATAGTTGAACATTGCCAAAATCTATCTATAGCATCCTTTATTTTTATATCAATCTTCGGACCATAGAAAGCCCCTCCACCTTCATCAATCTCATAATCACAACCTGTCTTCTTTAAAGCATTTTCGATAGAATTTTGCACTTTTTCCCAATCTTCTACTTTACCTATATACTTACTTTTAGGTTTTGTAGCGATATAAATTTTATATTCATTAAACCCAAAAGTTTTAAGGCACTTTACCGCCATATTAAAAATTTCTAGCATTTCTTCTTCAAGCTGCTCTGGGGTAACAATCACATGCCCATCATCTTGAGTAAACCCTCTAACCCTTAAAAGCCCATGCAAAACTCCAGATTTTTCAAATCTATAAACTGTGCCTAATTCTGCATATCTTATCGGAAGTTCTTTATAGGAATGAAGTTTGGTTTTATATATCATTAAATGCATAGGGCAATTCATAGGCTTCACCCTATAAGGTTTCCCTTCTATCTCCATAGAATCATACATATTTTCTGAATAAGTCTGTAAGTGCCCACTCACTTTAAAAAGTTCTTCACTTGCAATATGTGGTGTAAATAAAAGCTCATATCCATTTTCAAGGTGAAATTTTTTAAAATAGTTTTCAATAATATCCCTCAAAATAACACCTTTAGGATGCCATAAAACTAAACCGCCACCAACAATATTGCTGAAGCTAAATAAATCTAAATCTTTCCCTAGCTTTCTATGGTCTCTTTTCTGAGCTTCTTCAACCTTATTTAAATAATCATCAAGATCTTTTCTTGTAAAGAACGCTGTTCCATAAATTCTTTGAAGCTGTTTTTTTGAAGAATCACCTTTCCAATAAGCACCTGCAACCGAAAGAAGCCCAAAATATTTAAGCTGGCCCGTTGAAGATACATGAGGGCCTTTACATAAATCAATAAAATCACCTGTTTTATATATGCTTAATTTATTCTCATCTATTTGAGACGCTATCTCAACTTTATATTTTTCGTCTTCTTGCTGAAATCTTTTAATAATTTCACATTTAGACACATACAAACATACAAAAGCGTAATCTTGCTTTATTATCTCCCTCATTTTTTCTTCAATTTTTACTAAGTCACCTGAAGTAAAAGGTTCGTCCCTATCAAAATCATAATAAAATCCATTTTCTGTAAACGGACCTATCGCAACTTTCGTCAAAGGAAAAAGCTCCTTAACAGCAAAAGCCATTATATGTGCTGCAGAATGTCTTAAAATATCCAACGGTCTCTGTTCTTTCATGCATATTCCCATTCAAGATAAATTAAATAAAAAAAATACAAAAAACAATCGGGACGACTGGATTTGAACCAGTGATCTCTCCCACCCCAAGGGAGTGCACTAACCATCTGTGCTACGTCCCGACACCAAACACAAACAAAATAAAAATAATATTAACACTTTTTACATTTATATTGACACTACGCTATTGTATCACCTTTAAAAGTTTTAAAACGTGATCAAGCTCAAATTTTAAATCTTTTAAAAATCTAGAATCTGGCACGTGATGCTCCAAATCTAAATTTAAATCTGTTTGTAAATCTGTGAGTTTTTTACGCTTGTCTCCTACCAAATACTTTTTCGCGCCCTTTATTGTATATTTTTTATTATACAACAGGTCCTTAATTTTAAAAATTAATTCTACCTCTTCTATACGATACCTTCTTTGCCCAGAACTTTTTCTAACAGGGCGTAAGAGACTAAATTCTCTTTCCCAATATCTTAAAATGTGTGCTGAAACAAGTGTTATTTGCGAAACTTCCCCTATAGTAAAATACTCTTTATCAGGTACTGGTGGAATTTTAAGCATTTCATATCTCTCAAATCATTCAAAAAAATTTTTAGATTGCTTAAATCTTATTTTTTTTATAGGAGCTATAAGGAGTTTCGCCCCAGTTTTAGGATTTCTTCCTTTCTTTACCTTCGTTTCGAACATACTAAAACTCCCAAAACTCGTTATAACGACTTTATCACCATTTCTTAGAGAATTTGACATTTCCTCAAAGACTTTGTTTACAGCCTCGTAAGCTTCTTTTTTTGAACTCAAAATTTTTGACAACGCTATAACTATATCGTATTTTGTCATTAAACCGCCTGCAATTCAATTACATATTAAAATGAAATGGTGACTACAAGTCTCAAATGGCCATTTTCCTCTATTAACCATTATTTGAATTTATTTTCACAGCCTTTTATCAATTTTTTAATATTTGTTTTATGTCTACAAATAACGAAAAAAGTTATTATAAAAGTAAATGTCATAGATTTTACCGTAGCGTATCCTAAAAAATAAGACGCTATGGGAAGACTTAGGGCCGCACATATTGAACTCAAAGAAACATAACCTGAAAGCAGGAGAACCAAACTAAAAACAAAAACTGCCATTAAAGATGGAACAGGCATGAGAGCTAAAAATATCCCCAGCCCCGTAGCAACACCTCTTCCGCCCTTAAATTTTAAAAATATAGTAAACATATGTCCTAACATTACGCTAGCGGAGACAGCCAGAGAATAAAAAAAAGAATTCTCTATAAATATTGCAAAATACACACTAATAAACCCTTTTAAAGCATCAGCTACAAAAGTTAAAATTCCTGGACCTTTCCCTACTGTTCTAAAAACGTTTGCAGCTCCCGGATTGCCAGAACCTACACTGCGTATATCAACTTTCCCAAACCTTTTTGCAATGATATACGCAAAAGATATCGCACCACACAAATAAGCTAGAGCAACGTATAAAATTTTTATTAGTATTGTCATAATTTTTAATTTATAACTTTTCCTTATAATATTTTCTGAACCTCAAAATCAACGGAGTACCGCGAAACTGGAATCTATCTCTCAAACAATTTTCAATAAACCTCTTGTATGAAAAATGCACAAGTGTTGTATCATTAACTGAAAAAATGAAGGTAGGTGGTTTTGAAGCGACTTGCAAATACTCTTTAAACTTCAAACTTTTACCCCTACTTACGTAAGATTTTCTTATCATAACATCTCTCACTATCTCATCAAGTTCACTCTGCATCAATTTTCTTGAAAACTGTTCAAAAACGATTTCAGCTTCTTGAAATATTTTATTTATCCTTTGTCCCGTCTCGGCGGATATAAAAACAATACCTGCCCAGTGCATAAATTTCATCTTTTTTCTAAATTGCTCAGTAAAATATTTCGCAGCTTCATCCTTTTTTTTTATTAAATCCCACTTATTAACAGCTATAATAACAGGTTTCTTCTTTTTTATTAAAAGGTTTGCAATTTTTACTTCGGTATCACCTACTCCTTGCGAAGCATCTGCAACCAAAACAGCAATATCTGCATCATCAATAGCATAACTTGTGCTTAAAGAAGACAAATATTTCATGTCATTTTTAATTTTACTACCTCTACGAAGTCCGGCAGTGTCCACTAAAATATACCCTCTCTTCTCAGTTTGAACATGCACAGCAAGAGAGTCTCTTGTCGTACCTGGAACATCATGAACAATGCTTCTTTCTTCATTAGAAATAGCGTTAACAAGAGAAGATTTTCCCACATTTGGTTTCCCAACAATGACAATTTTTAATATTTCATCAGCTTTTTTCTCCTTTCTAGCATAATTTATATTTTCACAGATTCTATTTAGTAAGTCATGTATACATCTACCGTGATCTGCAGACACAAAAATTAAATCATCAAACCCAAGTTCATAAAATTCATACCCATTTACCTCTTCTTTCTGCGTATCTATTTTATTTACAACAAGAATTACTTTTTTTCTACTAAGTCTAATTTTATGAGCAATCTGAAAATCTAATGAATGAATTCCCTCCTTACCATCTACAACAAACAGTACTACATCTGACATTGCGATAGCATTATCTACCTGTCGGAGTATATTTTCTGAAAACGGTGAAGAATCTATATTCCAACCTGCAGTGTCAGTAACAACAAATCTTTTATCCCTCCAAAGAATCTCATAGTCATTCCTATCTCTCGTCGTACCAGAAGCTTTATGGACAATACCCTTCCTTTTGCCTACAAATCTATTGAATAAAGTAGACTTACCAACGTTAGACCTACCAATTACGGCAACTTTTGCTAACATCAAATGATCCTTTGCAATTATGAAACACATTTATTATATCAATTATTCAATTATAAATTCATAAAATATGATATAGCTAGTGGCAATATTAAAGTAAAAATTAATAGTAGTTAATTTATTATGAATTTTTTGAGTTATATAATTTAGATTTCAGAGTAAATATATTTTGATTTTATTCTAATATTGAAAAATATTCTGCCAAACAGCGTCTAAACATGTAAATGTTAAAGATAAACTTTTCGTAATGAAGAGGTAAAATAAGGGATGAGTTTATAAAGTATTATGCGGAACCAAACTTGGTGGTATTTCGCCACATAAAGAAAGTTATCTTGATAAACTTAACAAGAAGTTACAGTGAGGTTAATAGATTGGAACAACAGGAAAGACATACAAATTGATAGAGAAAGCTGATAAACTAGCGAAAAATAAAAGAATGTCTTGATTTCACTGCATTTTATAGAATCAGTATATGCATAAGTACATTAGATAAAACTAAAAATAAAAGATAAAAGACGAGTTATGTTTCTTCATTGTTCATATTTTTTTACATAGTGATTAATTATAATACACCTTCTATACATCTCTTGATATAGAAACTTTTAGGTATTTTCAAAAAAAAATAGGTATGGAAAAGATACTATAGTATACAAAGAGGATCGAAGTCGTTTATTGAAGACTGATCAAAAAATTTTATAAAGATTAATCTAACAGACAAAAATATTATGTCTTCCATGACATGCACATGGATGAAAGATGTAAGAAAAGGTATATGAAGAATCTTCCACGTCAACAAAATAATTAAGAATTTATAGGCCTATGAGAGCGGTTCCAGTTCTACTATTTGTATTTACAAACGTAAAGTATTGTTTGCTTTAGCATCAAATTCAAATCTTTCATTACCTTATTTTACTTCTGGTTATAAAAATTTAGTGTTTTATCCCCACCTACCCATGGGCACAGCTTATGTAGTTGTCGAAAAAAAATTCACGTTGAATTTCGATAAAAATATGACTCAAACTTCAAAATAGTTTTCAAAAATATTCTTAGTTTTTCTAATACTGTTTCTTTTTGTACGAATGTTATTTTCGCCAAAGATCGATAAATTATTTTGTAAAAATTTTTGGCTTATTTTTTTTCAGAGTTTCTTCTTTTATAATTTTATCTAAACCTCGATATCTTTGCTTATCCAAAAACTTTTTCCGATCATCAGATTTATTCATTTTACTATTTATAGCATTAATAAAGTCTCCTTATAAGCTCTTTTTTACTTCCTAAACTTACTATTGAATTTATCACTTTTTCAATAGTAGTCAAAATTTCTTTATATCTCAGGTATTTAGTTTAGTTGCTAAATTCAAGATACAATTTAAATTGACTTCACAAATTGCTCAATCAATTAGTTCCATCTCAAAAACAATAATAGCATAGTTAACGTTTCCTTTATCAGCACATCATAGCCATCTTTTAATTTTTGATAAAGATCAACATAAGCTAAGTCACTTTAATAATTTTAGAAAGCTTTATCTGTAAAATTCTATTGCCATTAAACTCATCAAAAGATCTTAAATATTATCTCCCCTATAAAATCTTGTAAAATTTTTCTCGACTTAATCACCTATAAAATACTTATTGGCAATGGAAAGTTCTTTTTAAGTTAGGTAATTAATTCTGTATACCATATTTAATTCTCTATCCTTTTAAACCCTTCAGTAATATTCTTTTTAATAAGATTTAACAAGACCATTACCTAAGTTTACTTATTGCCAAATAACGCTATTGCTTCGTTAGTTTTTTTTCTTCTAAGTCACGGGAATAAATTAATATCACCAAATATTTTAACAGAGTTTAAAACGAGATTGGTTCCGCCAAACACCTGTAAAAGTTCATCTAAAGTATTTGCGGCGTAGGATCGAAATACTGCATATTATTAAAATCAATATCACGATTTTAAACTCTTATTGGGACATTTTTATGTTAATTTTTAAATTTATCTCTTGTCTCTTGTCTTTTGATTATGGATCAAAATCAGTTTTAAAATAAACGTCATAATCCACCATTCCCACTGTCAAATAACTGATATGTCTTCTTTTACTAAGGTTGCTAATTTAATTTATATTTTCAATCTTCTATTTTCGAAATTATTCCATCAATTTCTTTGCATGGCTCACTTTTATCTTCTTACTATCTGCAAACCGCGATCTTAGTATTAACTTTTTTATGTCCACACAGCCTCGCAAGTATCCCTTTGCTCTAAGAGTTTATTGTAAAACCACAGTCATTTTAACAACATCGTCGTTCGGTACAAATTTGGCAAAATACGTTATGTCTTTTAAATCTGAAAAAGATTTTAATATTTTGGCGTTATCATCTAAAAATTTATTTTTGTTGATAACGCAAACAAACTCTCAGCATTCACATAAACAAAAAGTGCTTTACTATCAGCCTTATTTTTTTAAGATAATAATATATAAAAATATACTCGTGCAAAAAAACAAATCTTTTAAAAGTTGGATTATTGTATATATAAAATTACTATTAATTAAATATTTACGGATTTTTTGCCCTGCACTACCTTTAAAGACAAAACATCAAAAGACAAAACTTATTGCCGCCCCACCGTACCATACATATTTTTCAAACCAAAATAAACAAAGAGATCATTAATTAAAAAAAGGCAGAATCTCCCTTCCACTTTACCGAATTTATATCATGTAAAAACATACTTATACGACAAAAATTATAGACAATTATATTTATTTCCTGACCGCAAAATCGTTGCAGCCGACATTTAAAAAAAACTGTTAAAGTAAAATAAAAAATTCCTTCTCATTGACTTATTTACTCACGAACTATTACACTTTTTATTAGGCAAGTTGAGCATAATTAAATTTACTCTTTCTCATTTACACATAATAAGATGAGAAATTTTTCGAAATAAACTGCTAAAGCAGCAATCCTAAAATATATTTGCTCGAAGACCCAAATTCGTCCACTGACACGTACAAATAGTTGGTAATTCTCTAAATAGTTACATACAAAAATTTAGTTGTTCTTCTTTTTTTTTTGTTATCCATAACAGAAACTACCACCATTAAGATGAGTATCTGCAGTCGCTTTGTCTTTACACATATTTTTTTACTTCTTTATCAAGCTTATCTATTTTTTTTAGACAATTTACTAAATAATCTTTCATAACAATTTTCTGTTCTGGAAATGTATTTTAGCAAGTCACCTTTTGTTGTTATATTTTTAACCAAGATCTACAAATCCAATACTATGCAACCCCTTTACCCAAGACGGACAAATACTTTCAAATATAAATTTAATTCATATTTATATATATTTATCATGTTTATATCATATTTATGCTAATGACAACTAAATTAATATTTTCAATAGGAATTTTTTAGGAGCATTATTATTATGAAAAAATGTTTAATTTTAATAAAGTGTAAACTTAACGAGATTAGAGTAAAACAACTCATAATAAATATATTTATCGAAGGCACTATTGGAGCTATAATCTAAGCCATAGCAAAAGAGAGGATCATTCTTAATGGGGAATGCAGGAACTGTAATTTGAATTATTGAAAGTTATCAAATTTGGATTACTATACAGGGTATCTAAATATAATAGGAAAGAACAGCAAAACTGAACTACATGTCTGAGCTTTGTAGGACAAATAGCGAAAAATTCTCATGTAACAAATGGCGAAACACTTATTGCGAGCATTATAGGAAATAACACAGAAAACAAAACACATATAACTAAAAGACAAAAAAGATACAATAAATGCGGCAACGAAAAAAAACAAATGTACCGGGAAAGCACTAAAACACAGAAAAGCGGGCGATGGGACTTGAACCCATGACCTTCTCGTTGGCAACGAGACGTTCTACCACTAAACTACGCCCGCATACCCCCACCTACCACTTAAGCCATGCTACACAAAAATACGCTTGCTCGTCAAAAGAGCAACTACAAAAATAAACTTGCGAATTTAGCCAACTAGTGTCGTAACAATAACCCATCTAATATGTCAACCATACTTGCCTAATTTTAATTTGTACATCAACTAAGTAACATCCTACGAAGAAGCAAACACCAACAGCAGACTGTAACATCAACACTTTTTTGCACTTTTTTCATTGCTAACAGCATTCTTACAGTTTGAATTTTATCCTCAATAAATTCAAAAATCTGTCAATTGCCACAATACAATAAAAAGGAGAATTAAAAATAGGATTTTTATGCAGTGACAATCGAATATCACAAAAAGGGATGGGACCACATAAAGAGCCCAACTTTCGAAGGAGTTTATGAGGTCCAGCAAGCAGTCACACAACAGCCAATAGTCATTGTAACATAATAAATATTAAAAAAACAACATACATTTTTTGGTTATATGGCTAGACCTCTCTCAGAGCAATGGGAACAAATTCCACGTCACAAATCAGCTCTAATTATCCAATAATTCCAATAATTTCAATAGTAAGTGAAGTCAGCAAACTGATGATATCTTGCCTACATCCAAAGCATGTTAAGGGAATGTATGTTCCCTGCAATAAGTGTGTATTGTGTAAAAGGAATGACTCTTTAAATTGGCAAGTAAGATTAAGTCATGAAGCTTTATATCACACCCACAGCCTGTTTATTACTTTAACTTATGATAACGATTCCCTCCCAAAAGACTATTCATTCAAAAAAAAGGATGTTCAAGATTGGCAAAAACGCCTTCGGGAACATATTTCTAGAAAGTTCGGGAAAGAGGAAAGAATAAAATTCTTTACGGTACCTGAAGGTGGTGATGGTAGAGGTATTAGAGAGGAAGGGAAAAATCCACATTATCACTCAATTATTCTGGGGAAAATTTCAGCTGAAGAACTTAAACCAATAGTCGATAAGACTTGGAAATTCTGATTTAATAAAACAGAGGAAGTAAAGAAATTAGAAGCAAATGTAGCTTATGTAACTGGATACGCTTTAAAAAGTCCTAGATACCCAATTGACAAAAAGAATAAACCATTTAGGCTTATGTCAAAAGGACTAGGAAAAAGATGGATTATAGACAATGCAAAACAGGTAAGAGAAGAAGGGAAAGTCGTTCATAATGGTAAGCCTGTCTATGCACCAAGATACTATATAAGAAAAATTTGGTCTAAAGAAAAACTAATTGAAAAATACAACATAGCAATAACAAATAAACACGAAGAAGTACGTTATGAAATGGCCGTAAGAAGAATTTCTTCTACTGATCCTCTATATAAAGAACGTAGAGAATTCCTAGTTCAAAAAGTTGAAAATCTCACAAAGAAGCTTAGCGAAAGTAAAAAAACAAAGTTTCACCATACTGCATCGCCAGAACAATTATTCGAAAGATATAAAGCTTTTATGATTTCTACAATGAAATCTCAATCTACAAAGCTGGATTCAAGAAAGCTCATCATAGATCAACTTGAAACAATGTTCGTTAACCTTAACCTTGAAACTTTAGAACATCCTCGCAATATGGGTCCACCCCCGATTTAATTCAAATATGCAAATTTGATGGGCAATTACGCTATGCCAGCTTGTTTTAAGAGATTACACACACAAAGACTATTTCCCTGTGAGGAAAAAAAGAAATGGCTGAAACTACGGAACTAAATGAACATGGAGTAGAAATATTTCGTTATAACAACGTTAGAGACGCTATGAAAAAGGGTTATATGACAGGAAAGCCTATATTTATATTACAGATGAAGAGACTGCGTTAGGGAAAGAATTTGGGGATATAAGAGAGATTTTAGGAAAAACAGACAACCCCCTAAAGATTTCATGCTTCTTAATAATTGAAACTGAAAGAGATTTCGAAGAGTTCAACTTTGAATTAAGTAAATATTTAAGGGCTAAGAAGGAATTGGCATTTATCGTCGATATGTCAGAGGGTAAGGGGTTAAATAGCTTCGAATGGAACTCGGAAGGAGAATTGGTAGAGGTAAAGGAGAATTTTGTTCCTAAACGCGTCAAGTATGACTACTTTAAAGAAATAGAGGATTACAAGCATAAAGAAAGGATAATAGATTTAAAAAAATAAAGAATACAAATAAATTAACAGAACACTGATGTACCAGTTCCCATTACAACGTTAATTCTAAAATATTGAAGTATCGTAGGGTAACATTTTTTTTTTACTTCTTTTTCCCCCCCCCCACACACAGTGAGAAGAAAAATTAGGCGACTGTTAAAGTCGTTTTTTTCTTTTGGGGGGTATAACTTGTCTGCACATATACAAACTTGAATTTCTTATTATAGAACTGTTCTAGCAGCTCTACCGAGCTTAATTTTGAACCTTCCCAATATTGGCAAACCACATGATTCTAACAGCTTCTTCGTGAAGTAATTCACCTCTTGCATGCAAAGCCATAAAAATTAGTTCATGTTGTCTATGATCTCTGGCTCGGGCCGCTGCGGTCCAATATCAACGTCTAGTATATCTATTCGCCAAAGCCATAACTTCTTCTACAGGTAATATCAGATATCTACGATAAGCCATTCTTTCAGCTTCGAAAAGATCGAAGTGTTCATTTCCTCGCAAAACTCTCGCATGATTTGGCCATGGGTTATCGTCGAATTCTATATCTGGATAGTTAAGTACAACTTGACGGGCTCTAGCAATCTCAACTCTTTCTAAATTTTGAGTAGCTATGGTTCGCTCTGGCATTCCTTCATGTCGCCTATGGTTCTGTTGTCTCCTAATTATTGTCCTGTTCTCTGCTAATGCCATAAAAATATCAAGCATTTCTAACCTTTCTCGAGTAAAAGCTATACCAATAAACTGTCTTAATATATATGCCTGTATGCCTTCAAGATCAAGGTAGTTATTATTAAGAATAATACCATCGACCATTTCCCAGGCAAATGAGGTTCAAGCCAAAATATATCTCTTGTATCTCTTGTATATCTCCCAGTTATCCTTTCATATCTCTTGTATATCTCCCAGTTATCCTTTCAGCACCGTTATATATTAAAACGGCTAATTGGTCTAACTGCATTTGGATAAGGATAAGGTCAAGGTCTTCGTGAAAAGGAAAATCATCTAAGCCTATAAAGATAAGTATTGGAATACCCCCGTTATTATTATCATACTCTACTATAGGTACGCCTCTTCTTACAGCAGCTCTATGAGCATCAAACCGCTCTGCTATCAGAACTGGCTGCCTCAGTGCCATTGCCATCCTAATATCGTAAATAGGATCTCGTCCGGCCTGAAACACATATAGTCCAATAGGAATTGGTATACGCTGATAAAGCTGCAAAAAAGAAAGCTCTCCATTTCTTTCAAAGAATGTTAAAAGGTCTGGGGGAGATCTCCCATATAAAAATTTGGATATTGAAGGTGATATATCTCTCTTTGAACACTCATAATTAAAGCTCTTATATGCCCGCCCAATCTCTCTTTCAAGTCTACGAGCAGCAGCACCAGTTAGTTGAGCTTCTCTTCTATAAGTTTCAAGGCCTTCAAGGCGTTGGCCGAAGTGAAATAATCTGTTTCCTAGTTGACGAATATAAGGTATTTGATTTACTTGAAGGGCTGGAGCTGCTGCTGCCACTACTGGTTCTATTTGAGGAGCTACAGCCTGAGCTTGTTGAATTGGCTGGGGTTGAAGAACTGGCTGTGTTGGTTGACCTTGTTGACCCTCCTCTTCTTCTTCATCTTCCTCTTGTAGTCCATCATCTTCTTGAGTCGGTTGGGTTTGAATATTTGTTGCTACTACTGCAGGTTGAGGTACATGTTGAGCTGCAGGTTGAGCTGCTGGCTGAGCGTCGGCTGCTCGGTCCTCAAGAACCATATTTCTAAAATCTTCTAACCCTAATAGCTCTATTAAGTATTCAAGATGATCTGCAGGGACGACATGTTCACCTCTTGCAACTCCTGTGTTATTGTATCTACGACATCTTGTGCTAAGGCTAAGTTAAGATCATTGCCTGCTGCGAGAATAGGTCTTCGTCCAATCAACACTCCGTTGGGATCACATACCCGTACTATCCCTATAA
>JAISYK010000002.1 GCA_031269945.1 Candidatus Endomicrobiellum calonymphae | reverse complement strand
ACTAAAAATCTTACAGGAGGATCACCACCACCTGCATACACTGGAATATTAAAGGTAAGCGATAAAGTTGTTACTACAGCCAATACTTTTCTTAGTTTATATTTCATACGTTACCTCGCAAGTGTAAAATTACCTGCCACAACATCCTTTCTTCAGACTCGCTATACTTTTTTCTTCTTTCATCTCGTCTCGTTAGAAAATTTCTCCTACGTGCACCGATCCCCAGTTATAGCACCTAGTATACGCCCTCCCCGTACTCCCAAAATAGGTACAGGCCAACCATGATCGATGCCTATAATTTCGACCTGGTGATCGAGAAATCAAACTTTCAAGTTACTACCCACACATCTCACTCCAAGCGTCGCATAAGTGCAGCATCTCTACAGTGTAAATTGTAGGTAGTTACAGTATCCAACCATTTCTCTCCTACAATCCAAGTTACTACACATCATTCGAACTCCAAAAGAGCATCAAAAACATCAGTCAAGATCTCGCAGTAGAACTTACCGGAACAAAGACCACACACAGCAGCATCTTCATCATCCATTTTAACTATATAAATGAACTTAGAAGATTCAGAATCAATGTTAAAGGATAACTTTCCGTTATGCTTAGAAGAATATATTTATTTACAACTACCCCCCCCCCACCTCAACAGCTAAGTAATTATATTATATTCCCGTGCATCTTTTTGGAAGAATTACGAACAGATTTCTTAGAAGCCGACTTCTTTTCAGGTTTAACGTCATCATATACATCATTATCACGACATTTCTCTAGCAATATGTCTAGGCGTTCCGATAACATCGCTACTTCTTCATCTTCCCGCTCGGCTTCCGAAATGAGACCTAGCTTAATATTAGCTTCTACACAATTCTTTATATCTTGGCCAACAGCCCTTCCATATTGTTTGGTTAAGTGTCTAAACGTTATAGATTTACTGTTATTACTACCACTATTTGAAGCTTTAATCACTTTCCTTTCTCCTACCATATTTAACGCAAACTAACAATATCCAAGTGTTGCAGAATCTTATCGCTTTCTCTTTATCTACTTTTAACCTTTAAAAAAAATCACCTTCATTCCAAAGATTTGTGCATGACTAAGAGTGCCGTATATCCCAGAAGGCTCCAACCAACACACACACCAAGAGAAATCTAACGCATTACTTATTAGGCCATTACTTTTCTTTTAACTCTCAAATAAACACACTAACAACATTCTTACAACAACACAAAGCTTACAGGACTTCTACAGAGTTCAGTCGAGATTTAATTGGGCTAACCGTATGTCATCAGCATTTTTCGTGGAGTTCCTATTGGACTTACACTTAGTTTCGCAGATAACTACACACATCCAAACGAGCAAGATCGCAACTACCAAGACTAGGAACAAAGCCGTCATACAACAAAACAAAGCTCAAAAAAAAATCCATTCCATTCTCAGAGGCCAATACCTCTTCCTCTTAATCATAATTCATGTCTTTAACAACAAACTCGAGAGGCAATCAACACTCAAAAAATTTCTCAAACATCATCTTAAATTTATAATACGCAGCAGCAGCATCGCAACACGATGAAGCGTCTGAACAACTAAAACCTACATCGCAATCATAGTACCCTTCATTATCAATACCATCAACTTTAGCAGAACATTCATCGGATTCAAACTCTTTCACCTTCAATGCCTCAGCAGATTTTTTTTCATTTTTTCGCCCCCTTACAATATACTATCGTTAAATTCTATCCATTTTCACAATAGCCCGGAGGGCTCAAAAATGCCCAACAGTAGCGATTTTTAAGAGCCTCTAATTTTTTTCTCTTCATCCATCATCATCAACCAATCATTGCTATATCGCATCTTTTCATTTAAAAACTAACGTTTTGTATCTATATCACCCCCTAACTTGTTCACTTAAGATACAAAACATAAACTATTTTAGATCACGCCGCTTCCTCCCCAACGACCAAGCCAGTGCCAGCTGCCACAACACCACAACCGAATGCTGAGGGCGGGACTTGAACCCGCACCCCCGAGTTAAGGACACGCCCCTCAAGCGTGCGCGTATGCCATTTCCGCCACCCCAGCCTCACAAGAGTGGTCTCTGATTGCTCCCAATAACTGCACACTTTTTTATTCGAGAAAATACTTTTGATACTGCTTAATTAATGCTACACAATTACGGACACCATACTTATACTTACATAGAACTTTGCAAGCAACAAAGATGTAAGCAAAAAAACACAACTCATAAAAATAGTCAGCTTATTTACAAAAGCTGCCCCAGAAGGAGCATCAAAAATCTGGCCTGCCCCACCTCCTCCGAAAATACCACCCCGTCCACCAATAACCCCACTCTTCCCAGCTTGAAGAACGACCACAACAATCAACATAACACATGCCAAATAATGAAAAAACTTCAAAGTAAAAAGCAAGACACCCATTTTTTATAACTCACATTCAAACTTAAAATACTTTAAAATACAACTTTTCCACAAACTACAGAAATGATTGATTAATAAAAAATCATCTATTTATTAGGCATACTGACAATCCCCGGTAATTCTTTACCTTCTAGAAACTTTAAAAAAGCTCCTCCACCTGTAGAAATATAACTCATTCTTTTGTCTACTCCAGCTTTTTCAACTGCAGCAACAGAATCTCCACCACCAACAATAGATATCGCTCCTTTATCAGTTACCTCAGCTACAAGTTTTGCAACTTCAATCGTTCCTTTAGAAAAGTCACCCACCTCAAAAACTCCAAGTGGCCCATTCCAAACTATGGTTTTTGCGGATCTAATTATTTCCGAAAATTTATCTATCGATCTCAGTCCTATATCAACACCCATAAACCCATCAGGGATCATTTCATTTAAAGTAGTTTTTACAATAGCGCCATTGGGAACGTTTTTATTTAAAAAATCAATCTTACTTGTAATTACGTGATCAACTGGAAGTAAAAAATCAACTTTTTTCCCCTCAGCTTTTTTAAAAAGACTAACAGACAAGTCAAGCTTATCATTTTCAACTAAGGAAGTCCCCATACTAATTCCACACGACTTCAAGAAACTATAAGCCATTGCCCCGCCAATTATAATCGCGTCAACTTTATCCAAGAGATTTTCTATAACATCTATTTTATCGGAAACTTTTGAACCGCCAAGAATTGCTAAAAAGGGTCTTTTTGGATTTTCAAGTACCTCTCTCAAAAATTTTAATTCCTTTTCAACAAGGAATCCTACCGCTCTATCTTTAACATACTTTACGACGCCAACAGTTGAAGCATGAGATCTATGCACTGTGCCAAAAGCATCTTGAATAAAAACTTCACCCATTGAAGCAAGCTCTTTTGCAAATGCCTCCATTGCAACACTATTTTTTTCACCTGACTTAGATCTACCTTCTTCTTCAGGATGAAATCTAAGATTTTCCAATAAAAGTATTTCACCAGGGGCTAAATTATTTGCCGCTTTCTTAGACTCCACACCTACACAGCCGCCTCCAACAAATTTAACAGGTTTTCCTAATAGTTCACCCAAGCGAACTGAAACCGGCATTAAGCTCATTTCTGGAACAACTTTTCCTTTTGGCCTTCCTAAATGAGCCATAATAACTACTGCAGCGTTCTCATTTAAAAGATATCTCAATGTCGGTATAGTCGACACTATTCTTTTGTCGTTTGTTATCTTGAGATTCCCATTAAGAGGAACATTGTAATCAACACGAATTAAAACCTTTTTCCCTTTAACATCAATATCTTCAAGTGTCCTCTTCATCTCTTCCCCTCACTAAAACCAAAGAACGTACTCTACATGACCATGCGTACTCACCCCTACACCAAAACCATCTCCCAAATACTCAACAAAACCAACCCAATACACTTTTCCCAACTTTCAAATTAAGTACCTTTGGCTTTCCTAATTTCCAAACAAATCTAATCATTCACTTTTTTCATATAGGCAATCAAATCTAAAACCTTATTTGAATAACCCCATTCATTATCATACCACGAAACAATTTTAACAAATTTATCTGTTAGAGCTATTCCAGCTTTTGCATCAAATATCGAAGTGCGCACATCACCCAGAAAATCTGAAGATACGACTTCATCTTCAGTATAACCCAAAATTCCATTTAGTTCATTTTCAGAAGATGACTTCATAGCGGCCTTGATTTCATCATAAGAAGCAGATTTTGCCAAATTAACTGTTAAATCAACGACTGAAACGTCTAGTGTAGGAATACGAAACGACATGCCCGTCAATTTTCCATTCAACTGCGGTATTACCTTGCCCACAGCTTTGGCTGCACCGGTAGAAGAAGGAATGATATTCCCAACCGCCGCCCTCCCACCTCTCCAATCCTTAGCTGACGGACCATCAACTGTCTTTTGTGTAGCTGTAGTAGCATGAACCGTAGTCATCAACCCATCAAGAATACCAAAATTATCATTTAGCACCTTAGCAACAGGAGCCAAGCAATTTGTTGTGCAAGAAGCGTTAGAAACGAACTTAGTATTTTTTTTATATGAATCTAAATTTACTCCGCACACAAACATTGGAGTATCATCCTTAGGAGGAGCAGACATAACAACATATCCGGCTCCAGCATCAACATGTCCCTGAGATTTCTCCTTGGAGAGGAACAGCCCGGTAGATTCCACAACATACTCAGCACCTACGTCACCCCATCTTAAGCCTGCAGGGTTCTTCTCTGTGGTTACGCGAATGGCACATCCATTAACAACTAAGTGATCACCTCTGACTTCAATGTCACCTTTGAAAAGTCCATGAACCGAATCATACTTCAGCATATAAGCCATATAGTCAATGCTAATCAAATCGTTGACGGCAACTATCTCAATATCACCTCTCCTCTGCGCTGCACGAAAAACCAAGCGACCTATACGTCCAAAACCATTGATACCAACTTTAACCGCCGCAGTTCTCACATTCATAGATACGGACCCTCTCTGCAATTTTAAAGACTAACGAAAACCTCACTATCCTCCAATCTTCATCTCACTTTACACCCGATAATCGCCATAACGACCCCAAATGTTAGGGTACTAATTATTTCTTATTTTGTCAAATCAAATCATCAATAAGTCACCAGTTAGGGGAATGCTTCCATTCATAAACAATTTCATTCTGGCAATTCTTTAAACCAACCGCTTTTAATTAGTTGGTTAGTTGTTTTACATTAAATTATAAACTAATTTCCCAACCTAAAGAGTTAGCCTACGTCCCACTCAGTACCATAGATCTTGAATGCTAAGTTCAACAATTACAGTATGGCAACTTATGGAAAGATGATGGAATTACTCTTCTTTGTGTATATTTGGTATACTACTGAGGTTAGTAGTGATTGGGATTTAGGGTTATGATTTATGATTAAAAGTCTGTTGTTATTTTAAAGAAACAATAAACAAAAATTTTAAGGAGTGAAAGAAAGTGAATGTTGCGAAGAAGATTATCTCTCGACATCTATTAGCTGGGAAGATGGAAATAGGGTGTGAGATCGGACTTAAAGTAGATCACACTCTTACTCAAGACGCTACGGGTACAATGGCATATTTACAGTTTGAAGCTATGGACGTTCCAAAAGTAAAAACAAAATTATCCGTAAGTTATGTAGATCATAACACTTTGCAATCAGGTTTTGAAAGTGCCGACGACCATAAATTTTTACAAACCATAGCAGAAAAATATGGAATAATTTTCTCTCCAGCGGGGAATGGCATATGCCACCAGGTACACCTAGAAAGATTCGGTGTCCCTGGAATGACTTTGTTAGGATCAGATTCCCACACTTCGACTGGTGGAGGATTGGGCATGCTAGCTTTTGGGGCCGGAGGGCTCGACGTCGCTTGCGCCATGGCGGGACAGCCCTTTTACATAACCATGCCAAAAATTGTTAAAATAAACTTAAAGGGCAAGTTGAGAGATTGGGTGAGTGCAAAAGACATAATCCTCGAACTTTTAAGACTTCAAAATGTCAAAGGAGGCAGAGGGAAAATATATGAATTTTCAGGCGAAGGAGTCAGGACTTTATCTGTGCCTGAGAGAGCAACAATCGCAAACATGGGAACCGAACTCGGAGCAACTACAAGTATATTCCCATCCGATGATGTAACAAAAGATTTTTTAGAAAGACAAGATAGAAAAGTAAGTTGGACAAGAATTGAGCCAGAAGAAAGTGCAACTTACGACGAGGAAATTGAAATAGACTTAAATATGTTAGAGCCATTAATTGCTGCCCCACACATGCCGGATAACATAAAAAAAGTTAGAGATTTAGAAGACATAAAGGTAAATCAAGTAGGTATAGGCTCATGTACAAATTCATCGTTTGCGGACATGCTCTTAACATCGGAAATTTTAAAAGGAAAAAAAATAAATAAAAACGTAAATTTTTTTATTTCGCCTGGTTCAAGGCAAGTCCTCGAAATGCTCTCGCATTCGGATGCACTGTTCAACATCATTGGAAGTGGTGCTAGAATTCTTGAAAGCTCATGCGGTCCGTGTATAGGTATGGGCCAGGCACCTGAGAGCAGCGCAGTATCGCTCAGAACTTTTAATAGGAATTTCGAAGGAAGAAGCGGAACAAAAAACGCACAAGTATACCTATGCTCTCCAGAAGTTGCCCTAGCTGCTGCTCTAACTGGCAAGATTACAGATCCAACGAGGTACTTTAACAAAAAACCATCAGCAAATACATCTGAAAAATTTTTTATAGATGACAAGCATTTTCAACTACCGCCTGTAGATAGCTCAAAAGTAAAAGTCATAAAAGGGCCTAATATTAAATCCCTAAACGAATTCGAACCGCTAAGCAATAGCTTGCACGGAAAAATAGTCTTAAAAGTTGGAGACAATATATCAACCGATCATATACTTCCAGCGGGAGCAAAAATTTTGCCATTGAGATCTAATCTTCTTGCAATCTCGAAATATACCTTTGCAGTAGTTGATAAAAGTTTTGCATCAAGAGCAAAATCAACTCAAAATGGAGTTATAGTAGCTGGGGAAAATTATGGACAGGGTTCTTCAAGAGAACACGCCGCTCTTGCTCCAAGATATTTAGGGATAAAAATAGTCTTAGCGAAGTCTTTCGCAAGGATACATCTTGCAAATCTCATAAATTTCGCCATATTGCCACTTACGTTTGATAGTTTTCCAGATTACAACAAGATTAAACTCGATGATGAAATTGATTTTGATGACATTAGGAATGTTATCGAGAAAGACAAATCTATTTATGCAAAAGTTAATAATACTAGAATTAAAGTGAATTATAATTTAACGCAAAGACAAAAAAATATTATTTTCGCTGGCGGACTTTTAAATTGGATAAAAAGACAACTAACTAAACATAAATCGTTGTAAAAATCATACTTTAATTTAAGTTTGTATTAATGAGGTATGAATGTAGTTCACTCGAAAGCAATAAGGAATTGAAATGTATGGGAAACGACAACAGAATAGGACGGATGGTTTTGTTAAAAGCTGTGGCGGCAAAAGAAGCTTCAAGATCGCTTGCTTTAATGGATACAAATCATAAAAATAGAATACTTTCCGCAATAGCCGATACCTTGCAGCAAAATACGAATGAAATACTCTTTCATAATGAAATAGATATTGAAGCAGCGATAGAAGCAAAAATTACCCCAGCCCTAATAGACAGATTAACTCTAACAAAAGAACGTATAGATAATATGATAAAAGGTATAAAAGATATTATTTTTTTAAGCGATCCTGTTGGGACAGTTCTCGAAAAAAACAACACAGTTTTTAATTTTAGTGTTAAAAAAGTAAGGGTGCCTTTAGGCGTTATATCTATGATTTACGAAGCACGTCCAAACGTAACTGTTGATGCTGCCGCTTTGTGCTTAAAGTCTGGAAATGCAGTAATTTTAAAAGGTGGTTCAGAAGCTATAAACTCAAATAAAATTCTTGCAAAAATAATACATGAAGCCGGACTAAAAGCAGGCATGCCGTACGGATCAGTGCAATTCGTGGACACTATGGATAGAACAGCTGTACAAGAAATTTTGAAACTTGATAGTTTCATTGATTTAATAATACCCAGAGGTAGTGAAGAACTCATTAAGTTTATCAAAAATCATTCTTTAATCCCGATTTTATCACACGGAAAAGGCCTATGCCATACATACATAGATAAGTATGCCGACATAGATATGGCCATAAAAATTTCAGTAAACGCAAAGTGTCAAAGACCTTCAGCGTGCAATGCAATGGAAACATTATTAATTCATAGAGACATAGCTCAGAAAATTTTGCCCAGACTTTACGAACTCTACACCGAAGCCAATGTTGAATTAAGAGGATGCAATGCTTCGAAAAATATAATAAATTCAATTAAATCTGCAACTGATGAAGACTGGAATACAGAATATCATGATTTAAAGCTCTCAATTAAAATAGTAAACTCTTTAGAAGAGGCAATATCTCACGTAAATAAGTATGGATCGATGCATTCTGAAGCTATTGTCACAAATAATGAACAGACGGCAAACGAATTTGCTGCAAAAGTAGATGCAGCAGCCGTCTTTATAAACGCTTCAACCAGACTACATGACGGCAGCATTTTTGGTTTAGGTTGTGAGATAGGTATTTCAACACAAAAGCTCCATGCACGAGGTACAATGGGAGTTAATGAACTCACCACTACTAAATATATAGCAAAAGGAAACGGTACAATACGAAACTAATTTATCTTTTGTTCTTTTAGTCATTTCAATTTCAATTAAATAAAAGATAAAGTTGGAATAAATTAATTTGATTTTGCGTAATAATGTAAATAATAAAATTATATGAAACTCGGAATCGTTGGCCTTCCAAATGTAGGAAAGTCGACATTATTTAACTCAATAACAAAAGCAGCTAATGCTCAAGTTGCAAATTATCCTTTTTGCACTGTCAATCCAAACATAGGCACGGTTTTAGTGCCCGACAAACGTTTAGATTTTCTTGAAAGACTTTATAAACCTAAGAAAAAAGTTCAAGCAATAGTAGAATTTGTAGACATTGCAGGGCTTGTAAAGGGAGCGTCCCACGGAGAAGGGCTGGGCAATCAGTTCCTAGAACACATAAGAAGAACTGCTGCAATAGTTCATGTAACGAGATGTTTTGAAGATAAAAATATCACCCATGTTATGGGAAACGGTATTGATCCATTAAGAGATATAGAAATTATAGAAACTGAGCTTATATTAGCCGATTTGGAATTAATATCAAAAAAACTTGAAAAACTAAAAAGAAACGCTAAATCAAATGATAAAAAACCACTTATTGAAAAACATCTCGCAACAAAGATAAAGACTCATCTTGATAAAGGATACCCCGCTAGGACTCTTGAGTTCAGTGCTTGTGAAAAAACAATATTAAAAGATTTTTTCTTAATAACCTCAAAACCTATTTTATATGTTTGCAACATTTCAGAAAATGATTTGCCTTCAATGGAAAACAAATATACAAAAATCGTAAAAGAAAACTTCCAAAAAAATCATATAAAAGTAATAACCATATGTGCGAAAATTGAAGCAGAGCTCTATGGACTTTCCGAAAGCGATCAAAAAACTTTCTTAAAAGATTTAGGGCTTAAAGAATCTGCTCTTAATTGTTTAACAAAATCGGGATATGAATTACTTAGGCTTGCAACATTTTTTACAGCAGGGAAGGATGAAGTAAGAGCATGGACCATAAAAAGAGGAGTACTAGCTCCACAGGCTGGAGGCACAATACACTCAGATTTTGAAAAAGGATTTATAAGAGCTGAAGTTATGAACTTTGATGATTTAGTTAGATTCGGTAGTGAAAAAGCTGTAAAAGATGCTGGACTATTAAAAAGCGAAGGGAAAGAATATTTAGTTAAAGATGGCGATATAATAGAGTTCCGTTTTAATGTATAAAATCACAAAACATATCCTGAATTTTTATTACACCATCAACTTTTATACACACAGCGTGTATTTTATTCGTCAAAAATTAACTTGATTGATAAAAAGTAAATTTGTAGAATTCTTTCTCGTCTGGTCTAGGTTTGTTATTTAGTTCATGAATATATATAGCTTAATTTTTGCAATACAAAACATGACATGGTGCGGTACTATATCTGTGTCATTTGTGTCAAATAGATGAGTGCGGGGTTTTACATATTTTAAAAAGGAGTAAATAAAAATGAGAGGGATTTTTGTAGCAGTAATGGCAGCAGTTTTTATGACGGCAAACATTTTTGCGGCACCCAAAATTACAGATCAAACTTTGGCTATAGTGAACGATGAACCTATTTTTGTATCAGATTTTAACAAAGTGCTTACACCTTTAATTAAAACGTACAAGCAAGCTGTACCTGCTCAAGAGCAAACGGATCAAAAAATAAAGGAAATTAAAGATTTTATCCTAAATGAAAAAATTAAGGAAGTCCTTATACTACAAGAAGCAAGGAAACAAAAAATTAAAGCTTCAAAAAATGAAGTTAATAATTTCATTAATGATTTAAAAAAATTATTCAAAAATGAAGCTGAATTTAATTCGCAGCTTAAAGAGCTAAATGTGACTCCCGCGAATCTTGAAGATAAAGTTGTATCTAAAAAACTCTTAGAAAAAGCAGTAATGCCTAATGTGAAATTGCCAACTGAGACTGAATTAAAAGTTTTTTACGATAAAACTCTTGAAAAAATGAAAAACAAAAGTATAAACATAAGTCTTTTAAATCTTAAAAATCTCTCACTTGAAGATAGTTTAATTGCAATTATCGCCAACGATATCAAAGTAAGATCTAGTGAATGCGTAAGAATAAAACATATTTTTATTAGTTGCCCTAAAAATGCAACTAGTTCTAAAATAAAAATGGCACGAGAAAAAGTTGCAATTGTTAAAAAGGAATTACAAAGACAAGCTTTTGTAGATGTGGTAAGACAATATTCTGAAGATCCTGTTTCTAAAGCAAGAAATGGTGACTTAGGACTAATTGTAAAAAATGATGAAAATTATCCAGACATAAGTAAAGTTGCTTTTAGCATAAAAGTTGGGGATTATACAAAAGAACCTACAAAAACAGATGCTGGATATCATTTCATAAAGGTTGAAGAAAAACATGCAAGTAAAAATATAACTTTTGATGACGTTAAGAATAGTATACTTCAAGTTTTATATCAATATAATCTTGCAAAAGCTACTGAAGCCTATATTAATAACTTAAAGTTAAAAGCAACCATTAAAATAAGTAAGACTTGGTGAATAAACATATAAGCAAATATGTTAAATATGTAAATGGCCAAGCCTTGTCTAGCAATTACTTTGGGTAATACTGCAGGGGTGAAGAGTCGTAAATTTTTCAGTTATAAAAAAAGTTTGCAGGACACTGTTGTATCTGGCGATACAATCTTTTTTGAATATTTTAATATTTTGGATTAGAAATAGTGCATCCTATAACTTGTAATACTGAAATGAAAGTTCGTTGAAAGTAAAATGTCTTAACTTGAACAATGTTTTCATAAAGTATTGTGTGAGTGTTAGTGACGAAACTTTAGTTTTTGTCGTGGCACTACCTAGTTCCTAGTTTCAAAAGAATCACTGGGAAATGACTGGAATAAATTAAAATGTCCGTCCGTATGGGTGGAGGGGTGTGGGTCCAGCGCGGATTGATATTTGTAGCTTACTGTGTGTGCTTGCCTATCTTGAAGTCGTAATGATTGTTGATGTCTTTGTGTGGAGTAATAAGTGTATCACAGTTGGATGCTGCTGGATACCTGTAAAAAATGCATCGACGACACAAAAATGATAAATGGCATAAATTGTGCCCTTTTTATAAAGACATCTTTTCAGTGCAGTGCCCGAATTCGACTCAGACACTGTAGACAAAAGTGGGTCAAAACCACAAATTTAGTGGAAAATGAAGTTCTGTATGTAACGTTTAAAATTATGGCAGTTGGGTTATATTCATTAGATAAATATAAGACAGCAATTTTAAATTGGCAA
Source organism: Candidatus Endomicrobiellum calonymphae (assembly GCA_031269945.1). Taxonomy (GTDB): domain Bacteria; phylum Elusimicrobiota; class Endomicrobiia; order Endomicrobiales; family Endomicrobiaceae; genus Endomicrobiellum; species Endomicrobiellum calonymphae. The sequence goes on along the minus strand of JAISYK010000002.1, from coordinate 119,445 downwards.
TTTTTTTTGAAACTGCAAGTGATATGAAACTAGTTTGTATTTGTATCCATATCGTAAAATTAAAGTATTAAAATTTTTTCAAAAATCAAAAAAAAGTAATAAGAACTTTCTCCTCACTCTATATATTTAAAAATGAAATTATATCTCAAGGCACCAGCAAAAATTAATTTTTTTTTAGAAGTTAAAAACAAAAGAACTGACGGGTATCACAACCTGAAAAGCGTCATGCAAACTGTTAGTTTATATGATGAACTTTTTTTTGAGCTTACAGACAGCGAGATCTTACTTGAATGTAAAAATGAACATTTACCTACTAATAAAGAAAATATTGTTTATAAAGTGGCACAAATAGTTAAAAACCATTATGATATAAATGAAGGCGTAAGAATACACTTAAAAAAAAAAATCCCAATAAAGGCTGGCTTAGGTGGTGGTTCTTCTGACGCTGCCTCAACATTCAAAGCTCTAGTCAAATTGTGGAATATAAAGACATCAAAAGATAAGCTAGAAAAAATTGCTGTAAAACTTGGTGCTGACATTCCTTTTTTTTTCACAGCTGGTACGGCTTTATGCGAAGGAGTGGGAGAAATTATTACTCCGTTAAAAAATGTTAAAAAATTAAACATAGTTCTTGTAAACCCAGGCTTCGGGCTTAGTAGTAAAGATGTATATAAAAAAATAAAATTTCCATTGACAAATCAAGTTGAAATTAATAGGATAATCTCCTCTATTAATAATGGTTCTTTTGACAGTAAAAAAGCCTTTAATTATTGTTTTAATAGGCTTGAAGAATTTGTTCTTCCTAATTATCCTGGAATAGCAAGGATTAAAAATGTCTTAAATGGAATTGGATGTGTGAGTCTTATGACGGGATCTGGCACAACAGTTTTCGGGATTTATGACAACAGCGAAGAAGTCAAAACTACTGAAAGGCTCAAATCAAAGCTTAACAAATATAAATGGAAGGTTTGGTTTGTCAATACGATTTAGTTAGGGTCTTTACTTTATATGCGATATTGTTACGTTATATATGTAAAAAAGTGCGTTAATTGGTACGCATTGTTCCGGGATTGTGTAATGGTAGCACAAGGGATTTTGGATCCCTTTGTCTAGGTTCGAATCCTAGTCCCGGAGTGTTTTGAATAGTAAGTAATAGTAAAAATGATTAAATGCCCCAGTGTAACTTTGCCTTTAAAGTCTCAAAATAAGATTTACTACAATTTTTTATAAGTTTGAGTTGTTTTTTATATAGAGAAAACTTTACTTTTGTTCCGTTAGGAAGAGTATAGTTGTCCTGTCCATCTATTGATATCATAATTTTCCCGTTGCTGTCTTTGTTTTTTGTAACGAATGAAACATTACATTTATTAGACAATATCATCGGCCTTTGCGTTAACGTGTGAGGAGAAATAGGAGTAAGAATTAATACTGGAAGGTTGGGATACACTATAGGCCCTGAAGCAGCGAGAGAGTACGCAGTTGATCCTGTAGGTGTCGCAACAATCATCCCATCGCATTTATATTCAGTCGTAAAGTTTTCATCTATATTAACATCTACTGTGATAAGTTTTCCACCTGACAAAGAACGTAATACGCAGTCGTTAGCAGCTATCATTTTCATTTTTTTGTTTCTATATTCAAATTCTGCAAAAAGTAAAATTCTTTTTTCAATCACAAAACCTAAAGAAAAAATATTTTTTAAAATTACAAATACTTCGCTTGTATCCGTATCCGTTAAAAATCCAAGAGAACCAAGATTTACACCTTTTATAGGAACTGATAACGGTGAAAACGTTCTTATAACTTTAAGCATTGTACCATCACCACCTATTGATAAAACAAAATCAACTTTTCTAGCTTTAACTGATAAAGAGTCAATAACAAACGTTCTACATTTATTCTGTTTAAGCCAAAGTGCAACCTCAAGTGCAAGTCTCTTCGCATTTGCTTTTGATTTATTATAAATAATTCCTACGCTGTATTTCATTAATTTTTACCAATCATAATTATATTCAAATAATGTAAATATCTTTTTAATCATTTTTTTACGATTTTTATTTTCGCATTTCCAACTACATCAACACTAAAACCTGGTAAATCAGATAATATTTCACCCTACAAAACATACCTCAAAAAAACATAAATTGTCTAAACGAATTAACACACTTGTCCTTATCGTATATAATAAATTTATTTAAAAATTGTTTCTCATCATTAAAATAGTTATGTTACTATTTTGATATATGTTAAAAATATTTTATCTTTATCAATAGTATCGTACAAAAAATAAAATATAAAAGGCATAGTTATTAAAATAATCTCTAATAAAATTATTTTTTAGTCAAAAATATGGGAAATAGAGAAAAAAAACAATAAAACTGCGTGACTGCCAGTATGGATACCAACACAGATGCAGCTTAAGATCCTCCCTCCAAAAATAATGGTATCGTTAAAAAACAAAATCAAGAATTAATAAAACTATGCCATAACACAATGCAGCGAAATACTGAGATATAAAAGTCGAAATATAAAACGCAAGCTCAAGATATAAAAAATGATTCCAATAAGCTGCATAACTACTATGTTTTTAATAAAGATGATGTCAATAGAATTCTACCAAAATAGTGCATACAAATTGATATCAACCCTAACTGTGCTAAAATCGTAATCGATAATACCCCACAAAACCGTATATTTTGTTTTTTTACATTTTTTAACAAAGCCAAAATATCTTTTTTTATAAAAATGGATAATCTCTATCGTTCTGTCCCAATAGGACACTTAGAAAAATGCTGTATAAAGAGCTGCTGCAGTTTATCTATAAAGCAAGGCAAAGGGTGATAAAGGAGGGAGAGTTATTTATATATACCAAAAGTTCTCTCACAAACACAAAGAGAAACCCATGCGAGGAAAACACTATAGCTGATCTTAAGCAACAACATATGAAAAAGATACTTATTAATAAAAAAGTTTCTATTAAAGAAAATCATAAAAGCTTTAAAAATAGAAAAAACTACAGTGATCACAAACCTTACATGAAGCCCATGCTTACAACCAAGACATTCATTAGTTCAGAATTTTAAAGACTGTCTCTAACGCCTCTTTATAGCATGTTTTTGTTATCTATAATCAATGATCCCAAAATGTCAGAATAAGATTTTTTAAAATAAGCATTAGTTTTTTATCATATCCCGCCGAGATGTAAAAAACAAAACAATTAAGATTAGACTTTATGTGTCCAAACGAAGACAAATTTAAAACAATGTATATACTATTCCTAGCAAAATATCTTTGATGATCAAACACAATGAAAAAAACTAAATTAAAAAAGAAATTTTAAATTTTCCCTCAATACTTATCATGTCACAACCCACCACCATAAAACATTTTGTGTGCCGTTGACGAATTTATGGTAATTCTATCACTTATTAAGTTTTCTTTACAGTTTTTGTTTTTAACACAAATTTTTCTATGCTTTTTGTAAATTTGCAATGCAGAAGTTATGGCATCATTCATTTTACAAAGAATACTTCTTTTTTAATGATAAAAACACCAAAAATATTTAATTTTAATAAAATTAGTCCAAAACCATAAACAACGAAAATAATTATATCCGACCTCCTATAATACGACATATTAATCATAAAAAGGCCTATAACTGATTTTTACTATATCAAAATTGATATAATGGTGGTAATGAAGAACGAAAGTATCTCAAAAATCGGCGAATTTGGATTAATAAGCATAATAAAAAACAAATTTATAAACGTAAATAATGATAAATATATCACTGCAAATATAGGCGATGATAGTTTTTGCTTTAAATCTGGTAAAGACAATATTTGTATAACAAAAGATATGTTGGTTGAAGAAGTTCATTTTAAAAAAGAGTGGATAAAACCTCACGAACTTGGCCAAAAATCTATTGAAGTGAATGTGTGTGATATAGCTGCAATGGGAAATGTAATTCCCAAATACGTATTTATAGGACTTGGTCTTTCACCAAAAACGTCAGAAGTATTTGTCAATAACTTGTATAAAGGATTCAGAAACGCATGCGATGAATATGGAATAACTATAGCAGGTGGCGATATTGTAAAATCTGATAAAATTGTAATTTCCATCACACTTGTTGGTATAGGAAGACAAAAAATAATTAAAAGAAGCGATGCCAATGAAGGAGATTTAATTGGCGTAACAAACACTTTTGGGGATGCCGGAGCAGGAATCGATCTCTTATATAAACACGGAATAAAATATAAATATAATAAAGCTGAACATTATTTAATTTCAAAGCAAAACAATCCTAAAGCAAGACTTAAAGAAGCATGGAAAATATCAAAATACTCAACTTCTTTAACAGATGCTTCCGATGGATTATATGTTTCTGTTAATCTACTTGCAAAACATTTCAAGAAAGGAGCAGAAATCAATATGAATAAAATTCCAATTTCATCAAACTTAAAAAAAGTTTTTAAGAAAGATAAAGAACAGTTAAACTTTGCGTTGTTCGGAGCAGAAGACTATGAACTTGTCTTCACAGTTTCAAATTTAAAAGCAAAGCTCTTAAAAAAAATGATTTCTGAAATTTCATACATAGGTATTATCAACTCTTCAAATGAAGTAAGATATTTTTATAATGGTAAAGAACAAAAAATCAAATATTCCGGATACAGGCATTTTTAACGAAAATATTTTTTTTACAAAAACTCCACAAGAAACCAGAAACTTAGGTAAAAAATTTGCTTCTTTGTTAAAGAGCGGGGATATTGTTTTTTTAAAAGGTGATCTGGGAAGCGGGAAAACAACTTTTGTACAAGGAGTTGTAAAATCATTTTGCAACAAAGATTTTGCGAGAAGCTCAAGTTTCACACTTGTAAATGAATATGACACAATTAAGCTAAAACTTTTTCATATAGACTTATACAGACTTAATCCTTCAGTTGTTTGGGATGTTGGAATAGAAGAATACCTTTACAGCAAAAATATTTCAATTGTCGAATGGTCAGACAGATTAAGAGGAGCAGAAAACGATAATAACTGGGATATTGAGATCAAAAATATAGACTCAAAAAGAAAAATAAAAATAGAAAACAAAAATGAAAATTTTAGCTATAGAAACCTCTGGAGAAACATTTAGTTTAGCCATAAATGAAGATGGTAAAAATATTGCCTCATTTTATTATGACTACGGGAACATACATTCTGAAATAATTATCGTGGCAATAGAAAAGTTACTAAAAGACACTAGGAATACTTTTCAGGACATAGACAAATTCGCAATATCCACAGGGCCCGGAAGTTTTACTGGAATAAGAACTGGCATGACTGCAGTAAAAATATTCGCTCAAGTTCTAAATAAACCTATTATCGCTGCTGACACTTTATCAATCTTAGAAAAATCTTCTATCAAAATAAGAGGAACAATAATAATCCCAGTAATAGATGCTTTGAGAAATGAAGTTTATGTTAAAGAAGGAAAAAAGATTGTCATAAAGAACATAGATTCGTTTATCAAGAGTTTAAAAAAACATAAAAATAGCTTACTGCTTATAGGAAACGCTACAATAGCCTACAGAAAAAAAATCATTAAGGAACTCGGCACATACAGTATTTCTCTGCCTTACACTATGCACATGCCACAAGCACATGCATTGGCGACAATAGCTCATCAATCTCTAAAAGACACAGCAACAACTTATTCAAAAGTAAGCCCACTCTATATACGCAGACCATGGGCCGAAAAAAAATAACAGTGACTCCAATAAGTAAAAGATACAAACTTTATGGCCGTTCGGGATTTCCTAAAGCAAATTATACTCCGCCTCAGTTTGCAGAAGGATTGTTACACTGCTTATAGTCTTTGCCTATGATAACACTTATATCGTAATAAATATTATTGTTATATGAAACTATTACTTTACCTATTTTTAAAGCCTCTGCGATTTTTAAAGCTTGTTTAAAATTCCCTTTATAGTCTTTTATTAGTGTCTCATTATAAATCCCATAAAAATTACCCCAATCTAAAATATCAAAATTATTTTCTCTTAAAAACCATGTCGTTTCCTCAGCTGCCCTCGGTTTCTTTGAAGCGTTTTTAACATCAACTAACAATTCATTAGTGTCAATTTGCGAAGTTAAACTGTTAAAATATACCTTACTTAAGAATTCTTCAATATTTTGTTTATCGAGTTCGACTCTTGTATTTTTATATTTAACTGGCATTTCACAAAACATTAGAATGGGATTTAAAAATTTAAATCCTACAAAAGATAATAAAAAAGACAATTTCGAAACGTTTGTATCAAAAAAACTATAGCTTTTGAGAATCTTTATTATTTTGCAAGGGATTAAATATAAAATACGTTCTACCATCTCAAAACAATTCAAAGAGTCCAAATTTTTATCTTCAAAATTATTTTTTGAAAGAATCAATTTGAATTCCTTATCTCGACCTGTCATAATATCAAACCTTTTAAAACTTGTACTAATATAAAAATTAGTTGCTGCAACACTCCCCATGACTTTTTGTAAATTAGAATAAAAATTTTTCACAGCCATATTTATACTTTTTTTTGAGTTTTTATAAAAACACTCTTTCAGGCTTCTTGCTCGTTCTCTTTCTTTAAAAATAACAACATCAGGATTTATAGATAAAATCTTTAAAATATTTGTTTTTTTATCATATAAAAAGACATATGCATTAAATCGCTCTGAAAATACCTTCTCCACATCATACAGTAAAAAAATAAAGCTCACACGACTCTTACTTCTCAGCTTTCTCACTACTGAATTATTTTTGACAACGTAAACACAAAAAATTAAACCTGCTATCATAAATATGAAAGCAATGAGAATTGATACCTTAAATATCTTTTTTATCATTCGAAGCATGACAATTTTACATAATTACAATTTAATAACACAAAAACGCATCATTATCAATAATGTATTTCATTTTTTTTCTCCATTCCTCTTATAGAGAAGCAAATTCCGCAACAGAAATCATTTTAAAAAAAACATCAACATTCGCTTTCACAAATTTACAATTCTCAATTAAATTTAAAATATCTATGTCTTTTATTTTAAAATTTCCTATCGAAATGACACTACCAACAAATACAAAAAAATAAAACAAAATATTCAAAATTCTTGTTTCTCTCACATTTAAAAAATTAACAAACTTTCTATTTGCCTATATTTCGCATAATCATCTAAAAGTCCTACAAATACGACCTTTTGATACATATGTTCATTTTACACTGAACGCAAGCTTTAATGCAAACACAAACATAGTTAGTTTTACATAGTAACAATCTTTGTGCAAACAATCATTAAATATTCTTTTTTAAATATTTTTATGCATATCATCTCATTTAGTTCTCCCACATAAACTAAAATTTTATACATACAATTGCTTCTGAGCTATATAATCATAAACTTTTTTATCAAGCAAAGAAGCCGCCATCATTGGATCTAATTTAATAAGTTCTCTTATTTTAGTAGAAGAAATATCTTCAATTTCTTTATCTATAAAAACACACCTGTCCAAATATTTAATATTACTGCTTATTTCAATATTAGGCCTTTTAGCGATTATAAATTTATAATGAGTAACGATATAATCTATATTCTCCCAAGTGGACAAATTTAGAAGAGAGTCGGAACCTATAATCATATATATTTCATCAAAAAAGTATAAATTCTGAAAATGATCTAAAGTTTGGTATGAATATACCACCTTTCGCTTCTGAGCTTCATAACAACTAATCTTAATTTTATTTACGTTGTGAGTCACAAGTTTTAACATTGAAATTCTATCTTTAATATCTGCGTATTGTCTTCTTTTATGAGGCGGTGCATAAGCTACAACAAAAATCAATTCTTTTAAATTAAAAGACTTGAGTGCAAGAGTTGCAATCTGAATATGCGATTTATGAACTGGATCAAATGATCCTCCAAAAATTGCTATTTTGCTCATTTATAATTCCCATCGTACCAATTATTTTCCACAGATCATCTTAAACTTTCTAAAATATTACTCTCAATCCAATTTATATCACACAAATAAAAAAAATAACAAAATTTGCCTTGCCACCAATACAATTTTATGATACCATAGGTTTGTTGGGTTGTACTAAGTAAGATGTTTTTGTTAAGTTTGTGGATGCTGAGGAGAAGGAGCTCTGATCCTTGTAAGTTTGATGGGGAAAAAGACCTGATTCATTAACTCAGCTCTTCGAACTTGACGTAGATGATGTCGTCAGGAAGTGTGGTAGTGGGTGGGAGTTTTTTGTTTTTTTTACAATCACCTTGGGTGCATTCTTTTCACCTATCTAGAGAGACTTTTGTTAACAAATTTATCTGGAGACTCGGAAGTATGAACAAAGATACCCTAAACATCGCAGACACAGAACTCGAGAGTAGAATTTTTATAGGAAGTGGAAAATTTTCGAATAATATGCTTATACCCAAAATTATTGAATCTTCGCAGGCACAGGTCATGACCGTAGCTGTGAGAAGATTTGACTTTACAAACCCCAGGGAAAATATTTTAAACTATATACCAAAAAATATTCATATAATGCCAAACACTTCAGGTGCAAGAAATGCCACAGAAGCAATACGCATAGCACGAATTGCAAAAGTCGCCGCTAAAACTAATCTAATTAAAATAGAAATAGTCAGTGATAACAAATATCTTTTGCCTGACAATTACCAAACTGCACGAGCATGCGAAATTCTTTCAAAAGAAAATTTTAAGGTGTTTGCTTATATGAACGCTGATTTGTACGCTGCAAGAGATATGCAAAATGCCGGAGCAGTAGCAATCATGCCTTTAGGAGCACCCATTGGTACAAACAAAGGACTAAAAACAGAAGAAATGGTGAAAATTTTAATCGAAGAAATTGACACTCCAATAATAATTGACGCAGGCTTAGGCAAACCCTCAGATGCCTGCAAATGCATGGAAATAGGATGCAGTGCGGTTATGATAAACACTTCAATCTCCACAAGTCCAAACCCAGTCTTAATAGCGGAAGCATTTAAAGACGCCGTAAATGCCGGTAGAAAAGCATTTCTTGCAAAAGTTGGAGTGATGTCAGATAAAGCAATAGCATCATCTCCATTGACAGGATTTTTACACAACAAATGACGGTTTAAAAATAAATTTAAAACAAATCAATAATGTTAGGTTTTTATAAAAATTCAGTCTAATTTAATCCAAAAGCCAAATATCAAAAAATTGGGAAGACGTTGTATGACTTTTTATGATGTAAAACAAGAATACAATAAATTTAATTTTGAAAAATATATAAAAAACATTTCTGATAAAATGATCGAAAATTCCATACAAAAAGAAGTTTTAGACGATATGGACTTTCTAAATGTTTTATCAGCTAAAGCCTCACCCCACATTGAAAAAATAGCACAAAAAGCTCATGAGATATCAGTAAAACATTTTGGGAAATGCATACTTTTGTATGCTCCCTTATATGTTTCAAATTTCTGTGTAAATAATTGTGTTTACTGCGGTTTCTCAACAACAAATAAAATCAAACGAGAAGTTCTTTCTTTCAAGGAAATTGAAGAAAATTGTAAAATAATTTCAAGCTACGGACTTCGGCACATCCTTCTAGTTACTGGAGAAAGCAATATAAAAACTTCAGTAAGTTATCTAAAAAAATGCGTTGAAATATTGAGAGATTATTTTGAAGGAATAGATGTAGAAATTTACCCATTAAATGAATCTGGATATAAAACACTAGCGTACTCAGGAGTCGATGGACTTACAATTTATCAGGAAACTTATGACGAAAATCTCTACAAATTTCTCCATACCAAAGGAAGAAAATCAGATTATAGATATCGCTTGGAAACATGTGAAAGGGCGGGAAGCGAAAACTACAAAAATTTGAGCGTAGGAGTATTGCTTGGATTAAACGATTTTATAAGTGATATTTTTTTTACTGGTATCCACGCAAGATATCTTCAAACAAAATTTAAGTCAGCAGAAATTGGAGTATCTTTTCCAAGGCTTAGACCAGCGGCAGGAGCATATCAATCTAAAATATTAATATCTAACAAAAATCTCGTTCAAGCAATTTGTGCAATAAGACTCTTTATGAACCGTATAAATATAAATATATCTACTAGAGAAAGCAAAGAATTAAGGAGTAATTTAATACCCTTAGGTATCACAAAGATGTCGGCAGCATCAAGCACTGAAGTAGGCGGCTACGCAAAAAAAAACACACAATCTGAAGGACAATTTAAAGTGAAAGACACAAATACGGTTGATAAAGTAAAAGAGATGATATATAAAAAAGGTTATCAACCAATAATGAAAGACTGGATCAAGCTATGAAAAAACAAATTCCTAAAGGTTTATATTTAATAACCGCAGAAAATTTTTCAAACAGCAAAGATAATGTCATAGTGGTAAAAGAAATGCTTGATGCAGGAATAAAAATCCTACAATATCGCGACAAATATAAATCAAAACTCGAAAAATTCAAACAATGCGAAATTATAAGAAAGTTAACATTGGACTACGAATGTCTTTTTATAATAAATGACGATATAGATATAGCCTTAACCCTCAAAAGTGACGGAATACACTTAGGGCAAAATGATTTGCCTATTACAAAAGCTAGAGAAATTGTAGGGCATAACATAATCATTGGAATATCCACTCATTCACCTGAACAAGCAAAATTCGCTGTAGAGCATGGGGCAGATTATATAGGAGTAGGACCAATATATAAAACTTTTACAAAAGAAAACGTCGTAGATCCAGTAGGACTTGAATATTTAAGATTCTGCATGAAAAATATTAAAGTGCCAAAAATGGCAATAGGAGGTATTAAGTTTTCAAATCTATCAAAAGTCTGCAAATATAAACCTGACAATATATGCATGGTAACAGAAATAACATCAGCACAAGACATAAAATTTGCAATAAAAAAAGCACAGGAGGTAATAAAAAATGATTAATGTTAAAATTAATGGTCAAAACAAAAAATTGAAAAATAAAACAAACGTAGCTGATTTTTTAAAAAATAACAATATTGACCCTATAGGAGTGACAGTTGAGCATAATTTAGAAGTTGTTAATCTAGAAAATATTGCAAAAATTATATTAAAAGAAGGAGATATATTAGAGATATTAAGATTTGTAGGAGGTGGATAAGATGCAAATACAGGTAGACCTTGAAAGATATAGAAGACAATTATTAATTGAAGCTATAGGGAAGAGTGGGCAACAGAAACTTTTTGATGCAAAAGTACTTGTATGCGGTGCGGGAGGGTTAGGGGGCCCAGCCCTTACTTATCTTGCAGCAGCGGGAGTAGGTAATATAGGTTTGTGCGATTTTGACGTTATAGAGCCAAGCAACTTGAATAGACAAATTCTTTACAATTGTAAAGATATAAAAAAGTCAAAAGCACACATTGCCAAGAAAAAACTTAAAAAATTTAATCCAGACGTTAAAATTAAAATATATCCAGAAAAACTTACAGAAGAAAATATAAGTGATATTTTAAAAAATTACGATGTTGTAATAGATGCAGTTGACAATTTTAAAAGCAGATATTTAATAAATAGAGCAGCTTATAAAAGCTTCATACCGCTAGTATGTGGAGCTGTATGTGAACTTGAAGGGATTTTAACTGTAATAATCCCAAAAGAAAATACAAGTTGTTTACAATGTATATATCCTATAAAGCCCTCAACAGAATTGACATCAAAAGTTTTTGGAATACTTGGAGCAATAGCAGGCATAATAGGTTCTCTGCAAGCTCTAGAAACAATAAAATTTATTTTGGGACTGCAGCACCATTGTCTTAAAAATAAAATTTTAATTTTTAATGGCATAGAAAACACATACAGAATTAGAACTACTTCAAAAAGAAAAAATTGCCCCGTCTGCAGATAAATGCAATATTTTGCAAAACTTGATTTTATTAAGTATAATCTGCCGAAGTAAACTAAAGACAGATGTAGCGATACTTTGGAGGGGTACATTAATGACAAAACTCAAAACAGGTAGGCATACTTCGTCTCTTAAAGAGGTGAGAAAAGCGAAAAAAAGGGGGAAAAGAAATATGTCAATAAAAAGTAAAATAAAAACTTCAATAAAGAGAGTTGAAACGGCGGTAAGCAACGGCGACATAAAAATGTCACAGGAACAACTAAGACGATCTTTCTCAGAATGGGATAAAGCAGCAAAAAAAAAAATAGTTCATTTCAAAACTGCTTCAAATCAAAAAGCAAGACTTTCTAAGCTCGTAGCGAAAGCAAAGAATAGTAAAAATAAGGACTAAATTAACAATTTAGAACGTAAGGGCACATTTTTTGTTCACTACAAAAATTATAATTGTTTGTACGCGGTTTTTATTTACAAATGAGCAATATAGTTTTTTCTAAAATCGATATTGCTGCATAACTGCCACCAGTTTTAATTGCAGTATCAGCTTCTAGTATCGTTCTTAGGCATTTTTTTAATGACTTCACATCATGTTTTTTTAAATTAAGAAAAAAATCTTTTGTATAAAATTTGCTTATCCCGAGTCTAAAAGCAATTTCAGTAGAAGATATGCCTTGCTCTTCAAACATGCTTTTCGCATTAAGCATCCTTCTAACAAATGAAGAGATCACGGAAAGGAGTAGCAAAAGTTCCTCTCCTACACTTATAAGCTTTTCCAAAACGAGTAAAGATTTTTTTAAATTTTTTGATTCAAGATTCAAAGACAAAGCATATGTGCTTTCTTCCGTAGTGTATCCTCTCATTCTTTCTAAATCATCCTGCGTAACATCTTTTCTGTTTTTGCCTACAAACAACGATAATTTTTCTACCTCATTAGAAATATTTAGTAAACTAGTATCGTTTTCGTTAATAATTCTTAAAATTACGCTGTCTAGAATAGTTTTCCCTTTTAAAGCAAACTCCTTTTTCACAAACTCTTTTATTTCACTTTTATATCGTTTTCTACAATCTACGGAAACACAATTTTTAGAATTGATACATTTATTTACAAACTCTTTTCTTTTCGTAATAGTTTCTTTTTTTAAATTGTCTAAATATAAAAGTACAAGACATGATGTCTCCACAACATTTTGTAGATAGTTGGCAAGCTTTTCGGCATCAATAGCTCTAATTTTATTAACAGCTTTAACAATAATCATTCTCTTGTCATCTAAAAAGGGTAATGTCCTAAGAGAATTCAAAATATCTTCCACACATGTTTCTGAAGCATAAAAAACTTCTCTATCTAAATCACTCACAACACGAAACTTTTCTATTTTTTTAAGGCACAAATCTACAAAATAAGACTCTTCACCTATAAACAAGTAAACAGGCGACAGCTTTTCATCGGATATTAATTTATTATTAATAAAATCTTGAACTTTCAATAAAGGCATAATTGAAAACTACAAAACATAAAATATCAATAAAATTCTTTTTCTTATTATAATTCCTAAATTTAATGACCTACAAACTTTTAAGATATATCAGTTATTAAGTACTTTAACCGTTCGTCTTATAATATCTCTTGAAAATCTTTCCCAGATATTACTTTTGGCACTTTTTAAATTTGTTACACAATATACTACTTGCATCCCTTTCATATTTGGCTCAGTCCACAAAACTTTACTACCATTTTTATCAATAAGATGAACGCTCGCTTCAATTATGATTCCGCATTGATTAGATTCAGTATCACTAAAAGTAAACAGTGGAAAATAAATATATCGTTTAATCTTAGCAATTAAAATTCCATCTGACTCTTCCTTAGTATTTACAGGATAAATACGTCCATCCTTTAACATTTCCTCTATTACAGTATTTGTAAACTCCACTTCAAGACCAACCTCATAGGTATAATTATTAAAAGATCCCACATATACCTTTTTAACATGTTCCGGTAAAACTTTCACTACAGAACTACAAGATGAAAAAAGAGTCAAAACAATTAAAAAAGTTATTGTAAATTTTCGCATAAATCCCCATTTTTCAAAACATTACTCGACAACTACAGTAATTATCCTATTTTTAACATAAATAAACTTCAATATCTTCTTGCTTTTAAAATACGGTGTAATTCTTTTATCTCTCTCCACAATTTCTCTAACCTTATCCTCATCACTAGCTTCCGCGTTAGTAATAACTATCTTTCCTCTTAACTTTCCATTTATTTGAACAGGAAGCTCAATATGAGACCGCTTTATAAAGCTTTCTTCAAAAACAGGCCAAGAATGCTCTGACACATATTGTTCATACCCTAACATTTCCCATATTTCTTCACAAAGATGAGGCATAAATGGTGTCATAATAAGCACAATACTTTTATACACTTCAAGAGATACTCCATCATCATTCAAATGATACTTATAGGCATATAAGGCATTAACAAGCTCCATAACAGAAGAAATAGCAGTATTGAACTGAAACTCTTTCTCAATGTCGTTAGTAACTTTTTTAATTGTTTGGTGCATCATTCTCAAAATATTTACTTTGTCTTTTTCAGGTGCAGAAATTTTAGTTTTTACATGAATTATGTCGTAAAGACGCCGTATCCTATTTATGAATTTCCGACATCCTTCAAGACCTTCTTCAGACCAATCAAGTTGTTTTTGTGGCGGAGCAGCAAAAAGAATAAAGAGTCTTACTGTATCCGCCCCATATTTTTTAATCATTTCGTCAGGACTCACAATATTACCTTTTGACTTAGACATAGCACTACCACTCAAAGTGACCATACCTTGAGTCAAAAGATTTTTAAATGGCTCATCATGTTTTACAATGCCTAAGTCCCTCATAAATTTATACCAAAACCTTGAATATATCAAATGCATGCAAGCATGCTCTATTCCACCAATATACTGATCTACTGGCATCCAATAATTCACTTTTACACTATCAAAAGGCATATTATCATTTTGAGCATCACAATACCTTGCATAATACCACGAAGAATCCACAAAAGTGTCCATTGTATCAGTTTCTCTTTTGGCATCCATGCCACACTTATGACACTTTACATTAATAAAGTCTTCATTCGATTTTAACGAAGATTCTTTTTCTCCTATAAATTCAACATTTTCAGGAAGAAGGACTGGCAAATATTTTTCAGGAACAGGAATGATGCCACAAACTTTGCAATGAATCATAGGTATAGGAGTTCCCCAATATCTTTGTCTTGATATAAGCCAATCTTTAAGTTTAAAATTTACTATTTTCCTACCATAACCTTGCTTTTCAATCCATTCCGAAATCAAGCCAAATGCTTCAACAGATTTTAATCCATTAAATTGGCATGAATTTACAAGTATTCCATCACCTTCGTAAGCACGCTCACACACAAATCCAGCCTCAAACTCACAATTATTATTTCCTTTTATTACTTCAGATATAGATATATTATATTTCTTCGCAAATTCCCAATCCCTTTGATCGTGAGCCGGTACTGCCATAATTGCACCAGTACCATAATCCGTTAAAACGTAATCCGCAACAAAAATCGGAATTTCTTTTTTAGTAGCAGGATTTATCGCACTAATACCTTCGAGTTTTATTCCAGTTTTCCCTTTATTTAAAGCTCTCTCGATGTTCGATTTTCTTAGACTTACAATTATATACTTTAAA
The DNA here is from genome assembly GCA_031269945.1 of Candidatus Endomicrobiellum calonymphae. Classification (GTDB taxonomy): domain Bacteria; phylum Elusimicrobiota; class Endomicrobiia; order Endomicrobiales; family Endomicrobiaceae; genus Endomicrobiellum; species Endomicrobiellum calonymphae. The sequence continues at coordinate 103,795 of JAISYK010000002.1, read as the reverse complement.
ACATCACTATAATTCGTAATCTCAGATTTCATTTCATTAATAATTGCATGCTCTGGTGCCACAACCATAAAGGTCACGCCAAAAAGCGTATCTGGTCTCGTCGTAAATATCTTCAACTTACTGTTAATCCCTTTTAATGCGAAATAAATCTCTAAGCCAAAAGATTTTCCTATCCAATTTTTCTGCATAGACACAACCTGTTCTGGCCATCCAATAAGCTGCTTATGGCCATCTAAAAGTTCACTAATATAGCTTGTAATTTTTATAAACCACTGCTCTAAATTCTTACGTTTTGTATGGCCATTACATCTCCAACACAATCCATTTAAAACTTGCTCATTCGCAAGAACTGTGTTGCATGATGGACACCAGCTAACATTAGCATTTTTTCTAAAAACTAAGCCTTTTTTCCACATTTTTATGAAAAACCACTGATTCCACCTATAATACGTTGGATCGCATGTGGTAACCTCTCTATCCCAATCGTAAGAAATACCGAGAGGTATAAGCTGCTTTTTCATACGCAAAATATTTTGTTTTGTCCACTTTGCAGGATGAATCCCGTTTTTTATAGCCGCATTTTCAGCAGGAAGTCCAAAAGCATCCCAACCAATGGTATGTAAAACATTCTTTCCCTTCATTCTATTAAAACGTGCAAACACATCTCCTATCACGTAATTTCTTACATGTCCCATATGTAAACTTCCAGATGGATAAGGAAGCATAACTAAACAATAGTATTTTTCTTTACTAGGGTCCACATCGCTTGAAAAGATTTTATTTACTTTCCATTTTTTTTGCCACTTTCCTTCTACCTCAGCATGATTATAACTCACTATTCATTACCTCAATCAAAAATACACTTTCAAAATTCTTAAAACTTAATTTCAAATTTCCATACCGCTTACACGCACATTCCATTTTTACGAAAAAACATCATCCCAATAATAGACAAAACTATCATATTTATTATCAATGAACGTCTAGAATTGGTAAATTAGAGTTAAAGTATTTTTAGCGTTTCTTTTACCAAATTTTGTGGAGTAAACCCATATTTCTTTCTTAACTCAATCAAATCTCCATGCTCTATAAATTTATCTGGAAGACCAATACATTTAACAATAATCCCTTCATTACATAAAAACGATTTTATACGTTCTCCAAATCCTCCTATTAAAGTATTTTCTTCAATAGTGATAATTTTTTTTGTTCTAATAAGAATTTCTTTTCTTATAGTATTAATATCAAGAGGCTTTAAAAATCTCATATCAACAACAGAAACGTTTATCCCAATCTCCATAAGCAAATCTGCAGCTTTTAAACATGTTTTAACGTGATTACCAATAGCAAGAAAACAAATATCAATACCATATCTTAAAACTTTAGCTACTCCTATTCGCAACGTACAAAGTATTTTGTCCAATGTAGTACCGACGACACCATTGCCTTTTGGATACCTTATTATACACGGTTTATTTGAATCCAGGGCCGTTTTAATCATATGTTGCAATTCATTTTCATCGGATGGAGCCATAATGACAATATTCGGAATATAATTTAAGTAGGATAAATCAAACGACCCATGATGTGTATCGCCATCTTCTCCAACAAGTCCGGCCCTATCCAAAGCAAAAACAACTGGAAGATTTTGTAAAGCAACATCATGTATAATATTATCAATCGCCCTTTGCATGAATGTAGAATATATTGCACATACTGGGTGCATACCAGCTGCAGCCATTGCTGCTGCAAACGTAACGGCATGTCCCTCAGCAATACCAACATCAAAGTACCTATTGGGAAATTTTTTTGCGAACTTATCAAGACCAGTCCCCTCAGGCATGGCTGCCGTTATTGCAACTATCTTGTTGTCAAATTGAGCTAAATTCACAAGAGTATCAGAAAAAACTTTCGTATAAGTAGTAACAACTTCACCTTTTCCCCTCTTACCAGTTTCAACATTAAATTTTCCAATTCCGTGAAATTTTATGGGATTTTCTTCCGCAGGATAATAACCTTTACCCTTTTTTGTAATCACGTGTAACAGCACTGGACCACTCATACTTTTAAGATTTTCAAGAATTGTAGTAAGACTATTTATATCATGACCTTGAACAGGGCCTACGTACGTAAATCCCATTTCTTCAAAAAGCATGCCAGGAAAAAGCATAACTTTCACTCTTTTCATAAATTTACCAAACGACGAACCTAACCCATAAAATCTGCTCACAGTCTTCATGACTTTTCTTTCGAATCTCCTTGCCATACCAGCAGTTAAAAGTCTTGCAAAGTATCCAGCAATAGCGCCAACTTTTTGAGATATAAACATTTCATTGTCATTTAATATAACAATCATATCTTTCTTCAAATGACCAGCATTTTGCAAACCCTCAAAAGCGAGACCACCCGTCATAGAGCCATCGCCAATAATGGCTACTACTTTATAATTTTCATTTCTTAAATCTCTCGCAACAGCAAATCCTAATGCAGCAGAAATTGAAGTCGATGAGTGCCCTCCCCCAAAAGCGTCATATTTTGACTCTGACATCTTAGGGAATCCACTCAATCCGCCATGTATCCTTATCGTGCTAAATTTGCTCTTCCTTTCTGTAATAATTTTGTGTGCATAAGATTGATGTCCTACATCCCATATTATTTTATCATGAGGAGAATTGAATACATAGTGAATTGAAATAGTTAAATCAACAGCACCTAAACTGGAAGCTAAATGCCCCCCATTTTTTGAGATAGTATTTACTATTTCCTTTCGTATATCTTTTGCAAGATCAATCAAAGCTTCTTTATTTAATTTCTTCAAATCCTGAGGATTATTCACACTATCCAAGATCTTCACTGGCCGATACCTCTTATTGACAAATAATCCAACAAATTTTTTACGTTCGTTCTCAAAATAAATCCTTCAAATATTTAATCAACACACTATAAATGCTATCGTTAATATGTTCTATTTGTTATGTAATCTGCCAATTCAATAAATATTTCAGACTTATCTCCAAGTGATACTACTGCTCTTTTCGCTTTTTTTATATATTTTTTCACTTTTTCCTCAGCTTCATGCTTAGTGTATAAAGAAAGAATTGTAAGCTTATTATTTTTTATATCACTGCCTTTTTCACACAGTAACTTTTTATCGGCATACAAATCTAAAATATCATCAGTTATTTGAAAAGCTATACCTATATTTCTTCCATAATTTTCAAATATTTTCAAGATTTTCTTATTTGCATTTGCTAAAATCGCACCTATTTTTAAACTTGCAATTATTAATGCCGCTGTTTTTTTAATATAAATCAACATTAACTTTTCTTTAAATAAAATTTTATTATCTCTATTCAATAACTCAGTTTGAATAGTATCCTCAGCTTGTCCTGCAATCATACACTTATAACCACCATAATCTGCAAGAATTCTTATAGCCTCATTTATATTTTTTTCACTACTCTTCGATTTTGTTATAAGATTAAAAGATTCCGTAAGCAATGCATCTCCGCATAAGATAGCAGAAGCTTCTCCAAATTTCTTATGATTTGCAAGAACCCCTCTACGTAAATCATCATTATCCATGGCAGGCAAGTCATCATGAACTAAAGAATAAGTATGCATATATTCAACAGCACAAGCTGCGTGAATCACATCTCTCACATTCGCCCCAAAAAACTCAGCCGCTAAGATAACAAATATAGGTCGCAATCTTTTTCCGCCAGACAAAACACTGTAACGCATACTTTTCGAAATAATAGAATTGTCATTAGGTAAAACTTTCTTCAACATCAAATTTACATATTCAATTCTTTTAGATAAATATTCCATAAATTCGACATTTTTTCTCAAAATCTTGTTCCTCAAAAGATTCTATCACCTCAGAAAGAGTTATAATTTCAATTTTTTCTTTGTCTTATTCAACTTTTCTGAGCATAATTTAGCAATTTTACTCTTTTTCGCAAACAAATCCAAATCTTTATCTAATCGAGACCAGATTTTTTCATTTCAGAAACCATTACCTAGAGTTTCTCTAAAACTTTTTCAAAACCTATTTGTTCCCTACTCACAAACTTTAACCGCAACGCTTAAATTCATCTAAAACAAATTTTATTTTAACATCATCGTCAACGCTAACACTTTTTAATAATTTTATTGTGATCGTGATTACAAATTTAAAATTTTTTTGGAATAAACAATGTGTATGTATCAAAATACCAAATTTGTGGCAAACATCTTTCGATCTATCAAATTTTTATTTAATTACTTCATCAATACCTTCAAAAAAATTAACACTTAACTCTCTTAAATGAGATACTTTATCTTCATATATATAATAATATTGGTTAGTCAACACCTCTGATGTCGCAAATCTATAAAATTTCTTAATATAAAAATTCAATATATAACTTACTATACTATTAAAAGATTTTTGTAAAAATTTTATACTATTCTTTCCAATCAAAACCATCTCATCTGCCGCAGATTCTGACAAAGATTTACCAAAATTTTTGTAATGGGAGTCCAAATATCTTACTCCCTTTCAAATCTCATTTTCAACTTCTTCCTCCTAAACTATTACTGGATACTTCCACACTTATATTAAAATTATCAATTACTTATTTTTAAAACATTAAAACAGAGCAGCAACAACCATCCTTAGAAACAATAATTCCCATTTTACTAACAATAGTTGGTGGTATAGACTTTCTTAAAACTCTTACTAAAAATACCCTTTTTATTTTCAATTTATTTTTAATTTCTCATCTAATTCACAAAACTACCTCTGACACACTGCTTCATATAACTTACGACAATATGACAATAACCGACACGCTAATACGTAAGAATTTAGCTTATCGCAAATTAAAACTTTTATTTCGTCTTCCTATGTAGTATAAAAATAAGCTAATATCTGTATTCTTAAACACTACTACTTTTATTTCTGAATTCGATCCGCACCCATAATACTGAAAAATATACATGACCAGATTAATGAATTTAAAATTAGAAACTACACCACTACAATTTATCCATACAATATAACAAGAACTCTAGATAACGATCTTTACCTCATTATTTGCACGTGTAACAAGTGTACATATAAAATGTACTCTTGCTATATACTTATCGCTTTTAAAACTAAATTTTACATATCTCGACATTTGCACATCCCATTACTTTCATGTAGAGACAAAGCAGCAAAAATTACAAAAAAAAACAAATACACTCTCACACTCCACAGTCAATTTCTTGTATTAGTTTATAATTTAAGTTCATTTAGCCAAAGCCTGTGCTCTAGTTTCGCGAATTACAGTAATTTTAATTTGCCCGGGATATTCCAGTTCCTGCTCTACTTTTTTAGCTATATCATACGCTAAAAGCTGCACCTGTTTATCATCAACATATCCGGATTCTACAAGTATCCTAACTTCTCTTCCAGCTTGTATTGCGTAAGCCATTGAAACACCTTTGAAATTTTTAGCAATTTTTTCAAGCTTTTCTAGGCGCTTGAGATAATGCTCTACTGATTCCCTCCTTGCACCTGGTCTTGCCGCTGAAATTATATCTGCAGCAGCTATAATAAAAGCTTCGGGGCTTATTGGAGCCTCAAAACCTTCATGATGTGACAAAATTGCATTCACCATCTTCGCAGATTCACCACATTTCCTAGCTATATCAGCCGAAATCTGATGATGGGTACCTTCAACTTCATGATCAACAGCCTTGCCTATATCGTGTAGTAACGCTGCTTTTTTACAAAACATTATATCTAGACCTAACTCACCAGCTATAGCCCCTGCAAGCCATACAACTTCCAACGTGTGCTGAAGCTGATTTTGCCCATACGAAGTCCTATATTTCAATTTTCCAAGCAGCTTGATAACCTCAGGATGAAGTCCAGGAACACCAGCATCTATTGCAGCTTGTTCCCCAGTTTCTTTAATATTTTGATTCACTTCTTTTTTTATTTTATCAACAACTTCCTCAATTCTTGCAGGATGTATCCTACCATCAGCAATTAACCTTTCTAAAGCAATTTTTGCTATTTGCCTTCTTGCACCATCAAAAGCCGAAATAGTAATTGCTTCTGGAGTATCATCAACTATCAAATCAACACCCGTAACATGCTCAAAAGCCCTTATATTTCTACCTTCCCTTCCTATAACTCTCCCCTTTATTTCGTCATTTGGAATTTGAACAGTTGATGTAGTAATATCTGACGTATGATCTGCAGCAATTCGCTGTATTGCAATAGAAAGAATTTCTTTAGACTTTTTATCAGCACTTTCACGTGTTTCTTGTTCAAGTTTTTGTAATAGTACAGCTGCATTTTGTTTTGCTTCATTCTCCATTTCATCTATAAGAATTTTCTTCGCTTCCTCCCTTGTCATTTTTGAAATTTTTTCAAGACTTTTTTTTTGTTCCTCTTTTATTTTATCAATTTCCAAAAATCTTGTAGAAAGCAATTGTTCTTTTGAAAAAAAATTCTTTACTTTTATCTCCAACTCTCTTTCTCTCCTATCAGCTGCCTCAGTTTTACGATCTAAATTTTCTTCACGTTGATCCAACCGGTTTTCTGTATTTTGAATAGACCGCCTTTTATCTTTTATTTCTTGTTCGAATTCTTTTCTTTCCTTGTCAACTATTAATTTCGCCTCTAAAAGAATCTCTTTTGATTTTGTATCCGCTATTAGCTTAGCTTCTTTTATAATCCTCTCTGAAATCTGTTCTACTGATTTAGCACTTAATTTAGCGTAAGTGAATCGTAAAACGTACCCAATAATCAAAGCTATAAAAACGGTCATAACAATCACTATTCCGTTTACCATCCTTCGCTCCTTAATTTTTCAAAACTCGAATAAGTCTCTTCTCAGTAACAATAACACTCACTGGAATATCATATTTATCTACTGGAACTTTATCTGTAACTTGAAAATCGTAAGCAAGTCCTATAGTCTTTTCAAAAGGCACATTTTTAAGCCACCTATCGTAGCAGCCTTTGCCATAGCCAGTTCTATATCCATTCACGTTAAAAGCAACAGCAGGAACAAAGAACAGGTCTATATCATTTTTTTTTATAACATTTTTAAAATTTATTTTAGGTTGCCTGATTCCGTGGACTAACCGACAAGCGTCATCAAGCTCGTAAATTTTCACAGCGTACATTTTTATATTTTTAGAAGTTCTTATTGCAGGAACAACAATTGTTTTTCTCTCACCAAATGCCCAATTTATCATAAAATCAGTAAAAACCTCAGAACCACAAGACAAGTAAAACATTACAATTTTCGCTTTTTTATACATAAAAAGTTCTTTAACTCTCATAAAAATACCAACACTATAAGACGCTATTAAAACAGGATTTATTCTATTTCTCAATTTCAAAAACCTACGTCTTACTTTTGTTTTTTCCGATTCTAAGTAATCGTTTACTAATTCTTCACTCATATACTCTTCCTCTACCGGCATACGAAGTTCAACAGAATTTTGCCAATAATTCCTCACTATGTGATACTTTTCATAATTATTGTGGTAGGGGGGGGATATTTACACCTACCTCAATACCTCAATCAATTCTTTCCCATTAAACGAATTATCGTATCTGAACAAACAGCCCTCCAGTGTTAGCTTAATAAACACAGATACGCGACAGCAACGAGCACACCCTCAGAACGATTAACGATTGATTGACTACATAAAAAACCGTTCCTTTCTGTATCGATTTTTGAGCTTCATTTAAATTAAAAATTCAATTTTTTACATCACCATTTAACTTTTTAACTTTTTATTGAAACACGCCAGTTTCAATAGAATCTAGGAGTTTCCCAGTATCATTTCAAGCATCCAAATACTAAATATTTTTTGCTTCTTTCGAAATTTCAACTCTCTAAAATCCTCAAAACCTTTCATCTATCATCTTAAACCAAATCCAAAACACACAAAAAATTTTTTTGACAATGATTCCTAAATTTAAAAATTAGATTTCTTTAAATAATTTCAGCATTGATACAATAGGAATAATTTTTTATCAACGTTTCAATTTTTGATCTTACACTTTTCATCCTATTATTTTTCTTATACCCAATTACGTCAACTGTCACCGCATTTACTCGCTTAAAATAAGCTTTTTCTCTGAAACGATAATTCTTTTTTTAGCCATCGCACTCTTTTGTTTGTGCTCCAGGTGGTCTCAATCACATTCACCCTACAAAAAAAATTGCAAAACATAAATTATCACTTTCTATTAAATGCTTTAGAAGTTCATTTCTATCAACTATACCCATATTCCACACGAACTGTCGTTAAAATTCTGAGTCTGAGAGAGTATTCCTCAAAGAACACACTCACTACTCTTTTTGTAGCGATTATTTTTATTAGCATTAGATTCTAAACTTTCAAAAAACAGAAAAGGCAGAATACCTGAGAACATATAGGAATACAAGAATAAAGACACGGCACTGTCATCTTTTGACATCTCTCATCAATACCCCGCACCCAGAGAGTAACAAACCCCGCACTAAACCTGGCATTTTTTATGAGAACACTTAATTACACGAACACGCTAAAACACCACTAAAACAACAAACATGCACTTAAAAACATTTTAACCTATATAATTAGTTTCGTTTAACTGCCTAATAAATCCTTTTATTTTTTCTTCATAACTATCAGAAATACTTTTCTGTAAATTTTTTAATTTAAGCAGTTCCGTAGCGATTTTTATAGCTGTTAAAGCACATATTTTCTGAGTGTCGGGAACATTAATATTTTCCTTTTTTACTTCCATCCACCGATCGTTTACAAAACTCACAATTCCGCTAAAACTCAACTCATCTATACTATCTATTTTTAAATCTATTTCTCTTCCCATAATTCTCTCACGAATTGTCACCATAGTTATCAAACCTTCACGGTATCGATTTTCTTTATAATCCTCTCAATTTTACAAGCAGCAAGTTCTGTATTTTTTTTTAACAACACATACTCCCCAACTTGCCTTTTTGTGCGTTCACTTTCTTTTCTCAAATATTCCACTTCTAATTTAAGCCTGCAGTTTTCATCATTAAGCCTTTTCAATTTTTCTACTGTTTTTTCAATCTGTAAAGCTAAAATCTCGACACTCTCCACGGCACTATTCTATAATTTGATCTGGAATTTGTCAATGTATTTCTACGATATAAAATAACTCTTGAAGAATATGTTCCTCCATGTCCTGAAGCTCTCAGTTTATCAGTTCATCAAAACTTTTTTCAACTTTGACATTTTTTTAAAACTTCCATTTCCAATCATACCACAATGAAAGATGTTTAAATTTATATATCCCAATGTTCAGTAGTTTTTTTAGCAATATCAGAATAGATATGCATACATTGTTTATACACTTTTCCTTTGAAGCTAAAATATTCGCATGCAAACGATCGTTCAAAATTTAAATCAAAACACACTCAAACTTTTAAATTTTTTATCGTAAAAATCAATAATTATAAGCAATTTATCTTTATAAACTGCAAAGTTCGTACCAATTTTTGAAACATTATTTTTTTATAGCTACTCCATTTACATGCTCTGAAATCCCATGTTCAAAAATTCTAAGCTTCTCCTGCTATATCGAATTTGAAGCAAATTCAACTTTTTCTAAGTCAACATCGCTATTATTTACCACTTCAATCTATTTTTTATAAAAACACATCAGAATTATTTTTACTTTCCCCTTAATTTTTCATTCTCAAGCATAATGAAGATAATCACTTTTTACAACAGACAATGCATTAAAAATATTCTAAAGACACCGCGTTAACCTCTTTTCCTTTGCATTTTCACATTTTGTAATTTTAGATAGACTCCTTATTTTACATGCAAACTCATACAATGATTCACTAGAACTATCAAAACATAATACCACCAAAAACTCCTTTAAAACTACTGCAACATTCTGCAGTATTTTTTACAGCAAAAAATTATACTCTGAAAAAGTACCATACGCTTTTTAATCTTTCTCTTCAGCTGTAGCAACAAGCCTAGTATTACAACATACAACCCCTCCCGAACTATCTTCAAAATAGTTTTGAATTAGATCTTTTACCTCTTTTTATTACCATTACCTTACAGAATACCTCTCAAAATATGGAATCCATCATTTTTACATATTCAAGTACACCTTGTAGTTAGAATTTAAGGCATACTTCTTATCAATTTGCAATATACACAATAAGACTTTTCTCGTTTATTCGTTTTCTTCTTTTCCATATTACTGTCTTAACTCGACACCTAATTCAACATAAAGTTTGTGTAACAACGTCCTCATATTTTCATTAACTTCTTTATCTGTTAGTGTTTTCTCATCATTCTTATAAAACAATCTAAGCGAATAACTAATTTTATTATTGCCAAATTTAGATTCATAAGAATAAACTGAAAACAACGAATACTTTTTTAAAATATTATCATCCCTCATGAAAATTTTAATAATTTTTTCTATTTCTAAAAACTGTAAATCTCTTTTTGCAACAATCGAAATATCTCTTTTTACCATGGGAAGTTTCGAATATGTCTTATAAAAAGATTTTTTTTTAAAGCAAACACTATCAAACAAATCTAAATTAATCTCAAAATAAAACACATCTTCTTTAATATCATCAGTAGTTATTATCGGATTTAAAATCCCAAATTGTCCTATAGATTTCTCTTCAAAAACAACACTCGCAGTTTTCCCAGGGTGATAATAACCTTCAGGATTTAGATTCTCCGTGATTTTAAATTCATTAGATGGCAAAATATTCTTTACCACCCCAGCACCGAAATAAAAATCATATTTTGGAATAATTCCTTGTTCTAACCACTTCCACCACTCTCCCCAAATTTTACCACACATTATAATTGCAAAAGTCTTTTGCTCTCCATATTCTGTAAAAACTTTCCCATATTCAAAAAAAACCACTCTCTCACAACCATAGCTAACATTAAGTAAAAGATTTTTATACAACGCAGGCAACAGAGATGGTCTCAAAATTTCATTTTCTTTTGAAATAGGATTTGTTATCTTGTGAGAGTATTTCAACCCAAATTTTTTCAATTTATCAATTTCTAAAAAACTATAATTCAAAACTTCGCTGAAGCCAAGTCCATTTAATTTAAACCTAAAATCTTCAACAATAGCAGGAAGAAACGAATTGTTAGACGAAGATATGGTAATAGTATCATTCTCTTCATGGATTAAAGAAGTCGAAATGACGTCATAGCCCTTAATTCTTGCAATTTCTTCGATTAAATCTACTTCTATTTTTATATCATTCCGCCATGATGGAATAGTGCACAAGGCCATTTCATTTTTTAATTGTAAATTCACACCTAAAAATTTTAAAATTTCTATTGTTTCATCTTTCTTAACGTCACAACCCAAAATTTTCGATATTCTTTCAAATCTTAAACATATATTTGGCATTTCATACTTAATAGTTTGCAAATCCTGTTTAGATTTTATTATGCCACCAGCAATTTCAGTTATTAGATTTGCAGCTCTCCAAGATGCAAGATCAGAAATACCCCATCCTAAACCTCTTTCAAATCTATAAGACGAATCACTTGTAAGACTCAATTTCTTCGAAGTTTTTCTTATTAAATCTGCGTTAAAAATTGCACTTTCCAAAAATACATCAACAGTTTTTTCATCAACGCTGAAATATTTTCCACCCATTATCCCCGCAATTGCAACAGGTTTTTCATCGTTAGCTACTACAATAGTTTCAGAGTCAAGTTTATATTCTCTATCATTCAAAGCGATTATAGTTTCATCATTACGAGCTCTTCTAACAAAAATCATTTCGGTACCAAGCTTTTTAATGTCAAAAACGTGTAACGGTTGACCCAACTCAATCATAACATAGTTCGTTATGTCAACAACATTGTTAACAGACTTTATTCCATTTTCTTCCAAAGCATTTATAATCCACGCAGGGGAAGGACCTATCCTAACACCAGATATAAGCATACCTATATAGCGCAAACATAAATCAGGTGCTACCTCAACACAATTTAAACTTGGAACATTAAAAGTCTTTATCTTTGGAAGAGACGGAATTTTACGTATTTTAGCACCTATTTCCCGAGCAATTCCTAAATGACTCAAACAATCGCCTCTGTTAATCATCACTTCTATTTCAAGAATCGAATTGCTTCTCAAAATATCTTCAAGAGCAACACCTATTTTTGTATTCTTATCAAGAACTAAAATTCCTTTGGACTTTTTTTTAAGTCCAAGCTCAGATTCAGAACATATCATACCTTCAGAATCCTTACCTCTTATTTTAGATTTTTTTATTTTTACGCCTCCAGGCAATACAGCCCCAATTTTTGCAAGAGGAACAATCTGCTCTGAAGAAACGTTATCCGCCCCACATACTATTGAATAATTATTTAATCCATCAGTTACTTTACATAGAAAAAGCCTATTGGCAAAAGGATGCTTCTGCACATCCAAAACTTTTACTGTAACAACATTACTCCAACAACATTCTCTTGAAATAACATAAGTTTCCGTTCCCATAGAAGTAAGAACCGATGCAAGTTCTTGTGGATCAAATTCAAAATCTATAAACTTTTTAAGCCAATTGTACGAAATTTTCACTTTTACTGACCTCTTATAAAGCAATTAACTATATTTTGATCAAACAACACTGCCAAGTTACCGGACTAAAATTGCCTCAAAAACCTTAAATCGTTTTCATAAAATAATCGTATATCATCTATCTTGTATTTCAACATAGTAATCCTCTCAACCCCTATACCAAAAGCGTAACCCGTATACACTTCAGAATCATAATTCACAGATCTTAATACATTAGGATGTACCATACCACAACCCAACATCTCAATCCATCCTGAATTTTTGCATATCTTACAACCTTTACCTTTACAAAAAAGGCACTGAATATCAACTTCGGCAGATGGTTCCGTAAATTGGAAGTGTGATGGTCTAAAACGAATATCTAATTTACAACAAAAAAAATTATGTATAAATTTGGTCAGTATCATTTTTAAACCTAAAAATGTTACATTTTTATCTACTTCGAGCCCCTCAATTTGATGAAAAGTTGAAGAATGCGAAGCATCTGAAGTTTCGTTTCTATAAACTCTACCTGGAACCACAACTTTTATCGGTGGTTTTTGTTTTTCCATAACGCGAATTTGACCTGGAGAAGTATGAGTTCTTAGCAAACTTTTCGTACCATCAAGATAAAAAGTATCCTGCATATCTTTTGCAGGATGATTTTCAGGGATATTTAACGCTTCAAAATTGTACCAGTCGGTTTCTATTTCAGGCCCATCGGCAAGCGAAAAACCAAGCAACTTAAAAGCTAAGATCATGTCTTGTATAGTTTGAACAATAGGATGAAAACTACCTTTTGAAAACGGAAAACAAAAAATCGACGAGCAATTTAATTTTTCTCTCCGTATTTTTTTGGCAAGTAAATCTCTTTTTATACACCTCTCCTTTTTTTTAATTTCGCTTGCAAGAATAGTTTTAATTTTATTCGCTTCAAAACCTATTTTCTTTCTATCTTCAATCGAGTAGTGCGATAGGGACTTTAAAATTTTTGTCAAAATCCCATTTTTACCCAAATATTCAAATTTTATACTTTCAAGCACTTTGTCATCAGAGTTTTTTATCTTTTGAATCGCTTCACTAGCAACTCGCCTTATATTATCCATAAAAAAAGAACCCTCTTTTACATATTGTGCAGTATATATATTAAATCCCAATGCCTATGAATTTATCAAGTTTATCTCTCACTATTTCACAATCAAGCTTAACGTTTAACGAACAATGACTAAAATACACTTCTCCTGCCTCACCCACATTAAGTTTGAACTTTTCCCTTATTAAGGCCTTTAATATTATATTTAAGATTTCGCATTTGCCGAACTTATTTCTAAGATTCTTTTAAATTTAGATACAAGCCCTTCATCATAATATTCATTATTCAGAAAACAACTACCCCCCCCCTCCCCAGCTCAAAATGATTTATCCAAATTGAAACAGTACTTCCTTCCCCATATCTTCATTTTTTACTAATTATTCTTTAATCTTTTTTTAACCTTATTAAAGTCTCCTCCGAACATATGTGGCAACTAAAATATCATTTAAATTAATTCCACCGTCACGTCAGGACGGCCAGCATATCCACTTTTTCCTTCATATCAAACACCACCCACCATTGAACAGTAGAAATTTGTTAACGTATAAAGCTACTCCTAATATAACAGAATGCTTTATAATTTTTCCCCAAACTCCCTTTCAATACTATCGACCTCAACTGAATTATAATCTTTATAAAAGCTTTTATTTATTATAAAACACTTGGTATTACTTATACTATATGTGTATGTCTTTTATACGCAAACTGTCATTTCAAATCCTGACTACCCCACACACTATTTGTATCAGATTTCGCTGCAATCTTCGAGTGTCATTGACCTAGAAGAACTTTAGAATAATATCTTTTGCACCAAGTTTTTTTACTATCAAAGTGGGAAGAACGCTTGTCTTTTATACTCTCTCCCCCTATCAAAATTACAACACTACCACAGTTGAGAAATGTCCTGTGCCAGTATCTCATCTTTCACAGCCCTTTCTTTCGTCATCAATGATATCATCTACTACAAAAGACTGCGTAAAAATCAATCACCCTATTTACTATTTTTGTAGTTATTGTTAATACATAAAACTCACATGGTTTTTATAAGTTCAAACGCAACATTATAACCAGACGTTCCAAGTCACACACATAACTACAAATTGTTTTTTTTTATTGATATCCACGTTTACAGAACATCTAAAAGACACACTTAAATACTCAACACTTAACCTTAAGACTGTGTCCGTGTTAAGTAAAAAAAATTCAATGCAACCAACTAAGTTAATGTCCTGTGGTCTCTGTGGATATTTTATTATTTCCCTTTTTCTTAGCGGACCGAATTAATCGTAAATATCGTTATCGTCAGGAATCCCTATTCTTCCCAATATCATCGCAATAATAAGTGCATTGCCTGCGACAAAAACAACAAATTAGCAGTATAATGCCCCATAGTGACAAGCCAACAGAAGTAAAAACCAAAACAACTTCAAAAACAATAGCAAGCAAAATTAAGTAATTTTTCAATAAAAAACTAAAATAACAATAGAAACTGCAAGTGTCATTTTCGCTAGCTTAACAGAAATATACCTTTTAAATAAAATAAATTTATCATCCATCTTAAGTATACTTTTCATAAATAAAAAAAAACTAATGCAAACGCGGCGTGACTTTTATTCTCACTTACAGTGAGTACTTTCAGAAGAAGAACTCATTGACATCAAAAATCATTACATGAGTAAACTCATTGAACAAATTTATAGGCACTAAATAGAAATCCGCAGTTATCGAACTTTGCTGAATAGCTTGCAAAGAAAATGCTACTTATTAAATAAAGGATACTTTGTTGCTCTTTATCGTTTAAAAAATATACTCAAAAAAAACAAAATAAACGCAAAAACGCAATAATTGTTAACGCAGAGGAAACAACTCTTTGTATGCGTAGAGAAATGCAACCCTTTTCCATCGTAAATATCGTAAATGTCAACAATTACAAAAATACAAGCTAACCAAAAATTACTAAAACAAAATCTGAAGATGATACGTCAAATGCATCCTACATTACGATGCGTCTATTTTTCAAAGTTACGTTCCATAAAAGTATGATGATCTACAACACTCGAAACAACCACACAGTTCCAAGCCTCCAAACCGCAGCACGAGGATCACAAAATGACCATTTGACTAAATATCGAACAACATTCACTAATACTTACCACTCAAAGTACAGTAAAACAAACAATCGAACCATATACATATTACGGAAGGAGGAGGCTTGCAATAAAAGAAAACTCGCTAAGACTACGTGAAGGGGGTACTGTCCGTACAGACAAAAACAAAAACATCACTCCAGCCATTACAAACTCAAAAAAACGATACTAAATTTTTCGCCTGAGAACAAAAATACTCTCATTTTTAAATCTATATAGCCTTTGTAATTTCAATTAATTGTTTAAACGTAAAGTTATCATTAACAGCCATTTCTGCAAGCATCTTTCTATTTATCAGTATGTTAGCTTTCCTGAGACCAGCAATAAATCTATTATATGAAATACCTTCTTCTCTAACTGCAGCATTAAGTCGAACTATCCAAAGAGTTCTGAAATTCGCCTTATTATCTTTTCTTCCTGTATAAGCATAGCTAAGAGACTTTTCTACATGTTGGATTACCATTCTCCAACGATTTTTTTTTGTTGCATAAGATCCCTTTGCAAGTCTAAATATTTTTTTCTTCTTTTGCCTTGCATACACCCCACTCTTCACACGCATACCAGATCCCCTTTATGATATGGATAATACTACTAAAAACTATATGGCATAACTTTTTTCATCGTTCTCATATCCGCTTTCTTAATTATAACAAGCTTCCTAGCCTTTCTATTTTGATTACCAGAATCGCCAATCAAAAGATGTCTTTGTCCCGGCTTTTTATATTTAATTTTTCCTTTCCCTGTAACATTAAAACGTTTTTTTGCACCGCTATGCGTCTTCATTTTATACACACTCTACCCCTCTCCCCACCCATTTTCATATCAACTTCATATATAAAATCTGCAATATACAACATTCATAACTTAAATCTTTTTCAATTTTTTCTTATTAGATATAAAATTTAAAAATATCCTTGTACCAAAAGAAGAAATTCTACCTTCAGGTACCGCAATATCAGCCAATGACTCTTTTATCCTATCCATAATTTTAATACCTAAATCCTTATGCTGCATCTCTCTACCAAAAAACGTAGCAGTAAGCTGTACTTTATTACCACTATCAATAAATTCTCTAGCACGCTTAATTTTAACCTTTAAATCATGTTCGCTAATACGAGTCTTTATTCTTATCTCTTTGATATGAGAAATTTTTTGCCTCTTTTTAGCCTCTCTCTCTTTTCTATCCATTTCATACTTAAACTTAGAAAAGTTAACTATCTTACACACAGGCGGATTTGCTTGTGGAGAAACTTCCACTAAATCCAAATCCCTAGCTCGTGCTTTTACTAAAGCATCAGCTGTCTTAAATACGCCCACCATCGTTCCGTCGTGATCAATAAGCCTAACTTCCGGCACTCTGATAAACTGATTAATACAAAATCTTTTGTTTTCTACGAGCCCTCCTCTTGACACCAAAGATTCATTCTTGTCAATTTTTTAACAAAAAAAATCGAGGCAGATTACTCTGCTCCATGAAAAATATATCCTAACACAATCCAAAAACCATCTCCACACAAAACTCTTTGCCTCAAACCAAAGTCTCCATGTAAAGGTAAGCCAAAACGACTACTTTATCTAATATGTACACTTCCCGTAGGACATCTTAAATGTACAATAAGTGTCTTTTTTTGTCAAACCATAATTTCTATCAGTAACACGAAATCGAATGTACTGTGTATATAAAAACAGCACAAACTAAACTCCAACAGCGTAAGCAGCATCAACAACAGACATTATTGATATCCAAGCGAATTCTTTTGCTATCGTATGTTTTTCCGCTCTTTTCTTTCTTTAAAACTGTTCTGTTTTTTCAAAATTTTCGAGTCTGTTGTATTTCAAAAATTCGGTATTAATCTTATTTGTGTTTCATTACACTAAAAAATCCGCAATGATCAGTTGGATAAAATGATTTTTTTTGAATGTAACTTATCATCCAACAACCACACCGCATACGCAATACAAAATCTTCTAAAAAATATGTAATATTCAACTATTTATTAATTCTGACAAATTTTTCATAAACATTATCAAAATAAACCGAATAATCCTAAATGATATCACCCTAGTAGCTACCCAACACTACAGATATTTTTTTTATCAATACCAATTCTTAAATTACTACCAACTGTTTGTTACATAATTATTATCACTGTTAGAGGAAACTATTTTACTAATTTCATTTTCTCTTTCTTTTAGTAATTCCAGTTAGTTATACAAAACTAGTTTCTTTATCTACTTAGATTTCTTGTATAAAGGCTTTGTTAAAGCTTTTATTTTTCTTCTATTATTATGAATTTCAACTTCTAACTTGCCAGATTTGACATCTGTATCAGCATCAATCAGCATCATACCTATTGCTTTTTTCAATGTAGGAGAAAAAGAACCACTTGTTACATATCCAACCTCCCTAATACCAAAAAAAACTTTATTTGAACTTCTTGCGATACCGGATAAACACTCAAAGGCTATTGACATTTTCAAAGGTTTGTCTTTTAAAAGTAAAAGTCTATTTTTACCTATAAAATCATTGTTCCAATTTATTGTCCTCTGAAATCCAGCATCAATCGGGGTAATATTTTCATCAATTTCGCGGCCGTGCAAAGGCATGCACGCTTCAAGTCTTAATGTATCACGACATCCAAGACCACAAGGTTTTATTGAGAGATTCATAAGTTTTCTCCAAAGAGTACCTACCTGCTCTTTAGAAATAAAAATTTCAAACCCATCTTCACCCGTATATCCTGTTCTCGCAATTCTACAGAAAATTGCATTTATATTTTTTAACTTTAATTCTGATACGGTAAAGTATTTCATGTCCTTAATATAAGTTTCACAGATACTTTGTAATATTTCAGCAGATTTAGGACCTTGTACAGAAATAGAACAAATATCAATACTTATATTTTTTATTTCAATTCCCCCAATTTCCTTGTGTTTATTTAACCAATCAAAATCTTTTTCTAAATTCCCAGCATTTACGACAATCATATACTCGCAGTTAAATTTATAAACTATAACATCATCTTTTATACCACCATTTTCGTTCAAAATCATAGAATATCTTGCCTTCCTATTAGGAAGTTCAGAAATATTCCCAAGCGTAACATAATTCAAAAATCTCTCGGAATTTTCTCCGGTAATTATAAAGGTTCCCATATGAGACGTATCGAATACACCTACGTTCGTCCTTACTTCGTTATGTTCATCAATAATAGATGTAGTATATTGTACAGGCATTTCCCAGCCACCAAATTCCGTGAATTTTGCCCCTAACTTTTTATGTTCACAATATAAATATGTTCTTTTCACTTTTAAAATCTCCTATTGTAATTAAAATTTTGTACTTAAGTGGAATTGGCATTACTACTCACTCAAAATCTCGTTCTAATTGAATTTTTTTTCTTCTTCGCCAACTCCACACATTTATCAAAAGCATCTTCATAGGCATTAAACAAACTTTCACTAAACGATGGATGGAAAACAGACTCTCTAGACATGTGATAAATGTCACTTTTGATAATCTGAGAAGCGGTATTTATAAGTTCATCTGAATGTGCTCCAACAATCCAAAAAGCCAAAGGTTTTTTATTTGATCTATCAACAGCACACTTTACAAATCCTTCGCGCTCATTCTCAATAAAAGCTCTACCACTTGCAGTAAACGGGAACTTTCCATAAATTACGTCCCTATATTCTAAAAAATTTGACACTTTTACGGAAGAACTTTGAGGCATTGAAAAAACAACTTGAGGAATAACAAAATCATTAATTGAAGCAGAATTCATTTTAACCGTGTTCTCTGCAGCTATCGCACCTTCACTCTGCGCCGTGTAAGCTAATAAACTTTTCCCCGCAATATCTCCAACAGCATAAATATTGCTTACGCTTGTTTGGCAAAATTCGTTCGTTTTCACAAATCCTTTCGTATTCGTTTTGATACCAATTTTCCTAAAGTTTAAATCATTATTTGGCATTCGCCCAGTGACAATTAATATCTTTTCATATTCATCTATATTGTTAAGCATATCAGAACATGAAACTAGTACATTAACACCCTGCTTTATCAAATTTTTTTTTATTTCTTCCGAAATTTCTCTATCTTCATTTGGAAGCAAACAACCCTTATTTTCAACCAAAGTTATACGACAACCAAATCCAGAAAATATTGTCGCCATTTCAATTCCTATCGCACCACCACCAATTACAAGCATGTTCTTCGGAATCTTTTTAAGATTCAAAATATCCGTTGAATTAATTATTTTATTACCGTCAAATGCAAACCCTTTTACTACTGAAGAACTCGTACCCGTAGCAACAATAATACTATTAGCAAAAATTTCTAGAACGTTATCGCCTTTATCATCTGAAACCATAAGATTGTTTTTATCTTTAAATGAAGCTACGCCCTCTATCACATCCACATTATATGAAGATAGTATCATCTTCATACCTTTTCTAAGATTAGCAATATTTTTATCTTTTTTTAAAAATATATCTGAGAAAACAACAGGTTTAAAATCTACTTTAAAACCGTATTTATAAGACTTTTGAATTTTTTGCCTCAATTTTAATGCTTGCCATAAAAATTTTGTCGGAAGACATCCACAATTTAAGCAAGTCCCCCCAATAAGAGATTTCTCTACTATCGCCACTTTTTTCGCTCCGAGCTGTACTGCTCTTACGGCTGCTGTAAATCCGCCCGGGCCAGAACCTATTGCAACAACATCGTATTTATTTTTATTTAAATTCATTTGTACCTCTAAAAGCAGTTAATATAAAATTAAACAAAAACAACAAAGAAATCACTAACAAAATGGGGTGAATTTCTTTCATTTTGCCACGTACCAATTTTACAATACAATAAAACACAAACCCCGCAGCTATACCATAACTTATACTAAACGAAAAAGACATAATAATTATTGTTAAAAACGCAGGAAAAGCCTGCTCATAATCATTCCAATTTATTTTCATTATTGGCGACATCATAAGCACACCTACAACTATTAATGCAGGTGCTGTAGCTTCAAGCGGGACTATACTAAAAAAATTGGCAAATGGCAAACACAATAAGAACATTAGTGCAACAGTAACTCCTGTTAATCCTGTCCTTCCCCCTACTGAAATACCGGATACACTCTCCACATAAGCAGTTACACTACTTGTTCCAAACAATCCACTTGCTGCTGACGCAATGCCACCTGAAAACAAAGCTTTTTCAAATTTAGAACTCAGCAGCCTTTTATTAAATTTTCTATCATTTTCAACGTCAATATTAAAAATATTGCTTATTTCCCCTGCACTTATAAATGTTCCTATTGCACCAAAAATTTCTGAAAGAAATAATGAAAATACAGCAGTTAAAGTAAAAATTGCTTTATTAAAATTCGAAAATAGAGATCGGATGCTAAAGCCGCTAAACATAGCTAATGTAACATCTTTTATCGAAGCTATTGATTCCAAATTAAAAAACCTGATTTTAGAAATATCCACTATTCCCATAGCAATGCCAATTATAGTAGTCGCTATAATGCCTATAAAAATCGCACCTTTTACTCTTTTCACAAAAAGCACTGAAACAAATATTAGTCCTATTAATCCCAGCAGTGCGTGTAAATTATTAAAAACTGTAAGAAACGGTATAACCGAGCTATCCGAAATTACATCGCTATTTTTCAAAACAGTGTATTTTCCAGCACTGGACAGGAACATCAGAAAAGAGGCATTTTTTAATCCTATATACGCTATAAATATTCCAACTCCGCCAGTAATTGAATTTTTAAGAAAATCAGGTATCGCTCGAACAAACATCTTTCTAAGTTTTGTAACAGTCACAAGAATAATAAATAATCCACATATAAACACTATTACAAGTGATTCTTGCCAAGAAAATCCCATTTGTTTACAAAGAGTAAATGTAAAAAACACATTGGACCCCATTCCAGGAGCAAGTGCAAATGGGACATTCGCATACAAAGCCATTGTCAACGTGCCAAAGATAGAAGTCAATATTGTTGCCGCGAAAACCCCGTGCCATGACATTCCGGAATTTAAAGAAAGAATAGAAGGGTTCACAAAAATGACATATGCCATTGTAAAAAATGTAGTCAGACCAGCAATAATTTCAGTAGAAATGTCTGTATTATTTTCTTCAAGCTTAAAAAAATCTTTCATTTTTATCGCAACTATTTTTTAAATATTTTTAATACTTTAGATATAATCTCTCCAAATTTAAAAAGCTCAACATTACCCTTGTAATTTTTTCTCACCTTAAATTCTACATTTCCATCCACAAGATTTTTCTTGCCAATTGTTATTCTATAAGGAATACCTATCAAATCAGCATCTTTAAATTTGACACCTGGTCTTTCATCCCTATCATCAACTAAAACATCTAATCCTTTTGAAGACAGCTCCCTATATATCTTATCTGTCACTTTTCTAATTTTGTTGTCATGATAATCTAAAGGAATAATTAAGACTTCAAACGGAGTAATATTGTCAGGCCATATTATGCCACCATCGTCATGTGACTGTTCTATCGCCGCAGAAACTATTCTCGTAACTCCTAATCCATAACAACCCATAAAAATAAGATTTTCACTCCCATTTGAGTCAAGATACGTTGCATTCATTGATTTTGAATATCTAGTACCCAACTTAAAAATATGTCCGATTTCAATACCTCTCAAAAATTTTAATTTTTCTTTTTCGCATCTGGGACAAATATCGCCTGGCACAGATTTTCTTATATCAGCAATTTCATTTACATCGTAATCTCTTTTATAATTTATATTTTTTACGTGATAATCTTTTTTATTTGCGCCAGAAACTGCATTCAAAATTCCAACAACAGATAAATCAGCTATAATATTTGCATTTTTCAGTCCCACAGGGCCTGCAAATCCTATCGGTGCATTTGTTATAGAAATAACTGTCTGTTCGTCGGCAAGCATTACCTTTCTCACCTCAAGTAAAGTTTGAAGCTTTGTTTCGTTTACTTCATGATCTCCTCTCACTAAAACAACAACAGGATCTCCATCCGCAATATAAATCATTGTTTTTACAAATTTTTTAGTGGGTAAATTTAAAAACTTTGCAATATATTCAATAGCACCAGCATTTGGAGTGAACACTTCTTCAATAGTGTTCAATTCTTCCTTACAGTTATCCGCTTTTAAACACTCAGCGTTTTCACTAGTCGCACTATATCCACATTTACACCACGCCAATTCTGTTTCTCCATTATCTGCCAAAATCATAAACTCATGGGACAATGATCCACCTATTGGGCCTGACTCCGATTCAACAACACAAAATTTTAATCCGCATTTCACACATATACTTTTATAGGCATCAAACATGACCTGATAATATCTCTCCAAGTCCAATTCGTCACTATGAAATGAATAAGCATCTTTCATTAAAAATTCTCGCGAACGCATAACGCCGAAACGCGGTCGTACTTCATCTCTAAATTTTGTGCCAAACTGATATAACATAATAGGAAGTTGTCTATACGATTTTATGTCTTTCTTCACCAAATCTACTACCACTTCTTCAGCTGTAGGAGCAAGACAAAATTCGGATTTTTTCCTATCTTTTAACCTAAAAAGCTCTTTGCCATAAACATCCCATCTCCCTGTCTCAATCCATAAATTCTTAGGAAGAATCAAAGGAAGAATTACCTCCTGCCCACCAATAATACTCATTTCATGCCTTATTATATTTTCGACTTTTCTTATAACTCTAAGTCCCAAAGGCAAAAATTCATAAAGTCCAGATGCCAGTTTGCGTATCATCCCAGATCTTATCATCAGCTTCGCAGAAATTATATCGGCATCTGACGGAGATTTCCTTAAAGTTGGAATTAACAGTTTAGAAAAAAACACGAAATTCTCTTTTGATTAAGACAAAATTCACACCAAGCACAAAATCATTACGCATATGCTATTTTTCCCTTACCACTGTTTATTTTCCTTAATATTTGATTTCTCTCAATAATTAAAATTGTTAAACATATTTATTTAAAAATTTTCAATATTTTAAATTTTGTTTTACCTACTGGCAACTCAACTGTAACTATTTCCCCAACCTTATGTCCCAATAATCCTTGAGCAAGAGGCGATTGTATAGATATTCTATTTTCAGCTGGATCCGCTTCTTCCGAATCCACAATGATATATTCATAATCGTTATCATTTTCGTCTTGTATTTTTACTGTAACACCAATAAATATTTTATCTAGATCAATATCTTTTTCTTCAATAATTTTTGAATAAATTATTTTAGAATCAAGTTCTACAATCCTACGCATAAGATTGGTTAGAGTCTCTTTGACAGCATGATATTCCGCATTCTCCTTTAAATCACCAAATTCTCTTGTCAGTGCAATTTCATTTTTAACAATAGATTTTTTTCTTTTGAAGCTCCTTTAATTCATCAATAAGTCTTTTTCTACCTAGTCTTGTTAAATAAATTTCTCTCATTTTCTTGCCCTTTTATAACTTAACTCATCTGATAATCTTTTATCATATAGATAAGCTTATCAACCCACTCATCAGAACTAACTTCTCCTAAAACCTTACCATTTTTAAATAATATACCTTCCTTCTCTCCACCCGCTATCCCAAAATCTGCATCCTTTGATTCACCAAGACCATTTACAACACAACCCATTAAAGCTATCTTCAAAGATTTTGAAAGTTTATTTAAATTTTTGATTCTAGAAATTTCCTTTTCAATTTTTGAAACCATTTCTATCAAATTAACTTTGCATCTGGAGCATGTAGGGCAAGAAATAACCTCCACCCCAAAATCACGAAGCCCCATATACTTCAAAATAGAGTAAGCGACTCTAATTTCTTCGACGGGATTTGCGGTAAGTGAAACTCTGACAGTATCACCTATTCCGTCACATAGCATTATTCCCAATCCTGCAGCGGATTTTATAGAACCTTCTCTAAGCGAACCTGCTTCTGTTATGCCCAAGTGTAAAGGATAATTTCTTTTAGAAGCAAAAATCCTATAAGCTTGTAGTGTTGTGTTAATATTCGAAGACTTTAAAGAAACAATTATATCGTGAAAGTCATATTTCTCTAAAATTTTCACATGTGCCATAGCCGAATTTACAAGAGCTTTCGCACGCAGTAAACTGTTATTTAAATTACAAGCTTCCTTTAATGATCCTGCGTTAACTCCTATTCTTATAGGAATATGTGCTTTTTTAGCTTCTTTTACTAAAATTTCGATTTTATCCTTTGATCCTATATTCTCTGGATTAATTCTTAGTTTATCAACGCCCTGCCTTATAACTTCAAGGGCTATCTTATAATCAAAATGGATATCTGCCACCAATGGAATTTTAATATTCTTCTTTATTTTACTTACATTGCAAGCAGATTCTAAATCAGGGAAAGAAACACGAACAACTTCGCAGCCAACTTCCTCTAACTGCTTTATCTGCTTTACAGTAGCTCTCCAATTTCTCGAATCCGTATTTGTCATAGATTGAACTGCAATTAAAGAACCACCTCCAACCGTTACACCACCAATACTAATCCTTATTGTTTGAGACCTTTTATAAAATTTCATCTTAAATCTACAGCCCACCAAACGGCTTCATTACATTTAACCGCAAAAGATCGCTATACGTAGAAAATAGAAAAATAGCTACTACAAAAATCAATCCTATAGTATTATAAATATGAATAGTTTTCACATTTATTCGTTTTCTTACTATTCCTTCTATAAAAAACAACAATATCATCCCGCCATCAACCATAGGTATAGGAAAAAGATTAAATAATCCCAAAGCAACCGATAAAATCGCTACTAACGTCAAATAATCCTGCAGCCCTTCCTTTGTAGCGTTTGCCATAAGCTGAATAATTCCTATAGGACCAGAAATATCAGGATTTTCTAACGATACAGCCCTTTCTACAAGATAAATAATAGGGAAAACCGTTTGCAATATTGAAGCCTTAACTCCAAAATATAAAGATTTTATAAGACTTATTTTTGTTTTTATAGGACGCACACCTATCGTAGCTGCTTTCGTTACGGGATTCTTTACAATAAACATATCCAATTTAAAAGATTTATCCTTTCGTTCTATAACGAAAAAAGCACGCTTGCCTACCCTATTTCTCAATTCCACATTTAAATCATTCCACGTCTCTATTTCAACTGCATCCACCGATTTTATCTTATCTCCAGGCATTAGTCCTACAACTGCAGCGGGATAATTTTTAACTACAGATCCTATACAACAATTAGTATTAGGAGTTATTACCCCCCACGCGTTAAAAACAAAAGAAAAAAGAAAAATTGCAAAAATGTAATTCGAAAACGGGCCAGCGAATGATATCCAAACCTTCTTATACCACGCAAGAGATAAGTACTCTCCGTCACTACCCGTAGCCTCGGCAGGAGTTTCTCCCATCATTTTAACAAACCCACCAAATGGGATGGCTTTTACACAATACTTCGTACCTTTAAAAGTATGTTTAATTAAATCTGGCCCAAAACCGAAAGCAAAAGTTACTATTTTTATTTTACACATTTTTGCAGCAAGAAAATGCCCAAATTCATGTATAAAAACTAAGAATCCAAACCCAACAGCAACACTAAACATCTGAAAAAATATGATCATACGCATTCCTTTATCAATTAATTAATTTTCTTGCATAATATCTTGCCCAAAAGTCGGCTTCAATAAAACTATCCAATGACAAACTTTTTGATATCGTATGAGCATACATGGTTTTTTCAACAATTTTTGGAATATCTGTAAATTTTATCTCTTCATTTAAAAATGCTTCAACCGCCACCTCATTAGCAGCATTCATTACTGAAAGCATAGTAAAACCTTTTTTCGCAGCGTAATATGAAAGCTTCAAACATGGGAATTTATTAAAATCTGGTTTGAAAAATTCTAATTTACCAATTTCGTTAAGATTTAATGGTTTTACATTTGATGGTAATCTCTCTGGGTAAGTTAAAGCATACTGAATCGGCAACCTCATATCTGGATTTGAAAGCTGAGCTATAACCGAACCATCAATATACTCTACCATTGAGTGCAAGATGGATTGAGGATGTATTATAACTTCAACTTTCTCTATAGGCACCCCAAATAAAACAGATGCCTCAATAGCTTCGAGTCCCTTATTCATAAGAGTAGAACTGTCAATTGTTATCTTCTTCCCCATTTTCCATATGGGATGATTCAAGGCTTCTTTGACAGTTATTTGAGAAAATTTTTTATCATACCTATAAAACGGTCCTCCAGAAGCTGTAAGCACTATTTTCTTTATTTGAGGTTTTTTTTCACCTATACAACATTGAAATATAGCTGAATGTTCACTGTCAACAGGAAGTACAGATATCCCATTTTCCACGGCAAGGCTCATTATATAGCTACCTGCCATGACAAGAATTTCTTTATTTGCAATAGCTACGTTTTTTTTTGATTTTATCGCAGCAACTGTAGCCTTTAACCCAGCAGCTCCAACAATGGCAACAATAACCATCTCAACATCCGGCATTTTCACAAGTCTCTCAAGTCCAGAAGGCCCGCTGTAAACGCTAATTCTTATATTATTGGAAACACACCATTTTTTTAAATTATTAGATTCAGCGAAATTATTCACAGATACAGCAGATGGTTTGAATTTCTTAATTTGTAATTTTAAAACCTCTATATTAGAGTCAACGGCAAGACCTTTAACACAAACATCATTTTTTATGTTATAAACTATATCTAAAGTTTGTGTGCCTATTGATCCTGAAGATCCTAAAATTGCTATTTTTTTCATACTAAAAATTTCGAAACATAATAATATATTATAGGAGCTGTAAATATATAAGAATCAAATCTATCGAAAACTCCGCCATGTCCAGGCAGCATTCTACCTGAATCTTTAATGTCGCCATCTCTTTTAATAATAGACTCAGAAAGATCTGAAAATTGTCCTATGACCGCGATCAGAAATCCTAAAATTACACTGTCCCATAAAGTTAAAATATTACTCATAAATCCATATCTACATATAATCGCTCCTAAAATGCCAAAAATAATTCCCGCTATCGCACCTTCTACTGTTTTCCTAGGACTAACACTTTCCACGAGCTTATGTTTACCAAGCACCTTCCCAAAAGCATAAGCTGCCGTATCCAAAGTCCAAATAACTATAAAAATGAAAAATACAAGCTCCATGCCATATTTCAAGTTACGTATATAAACCATATGCATTAAAGCAAGCGGAATAAAAAAAGTTCCCCAAAAAGATGACGATATTCTAACAATACATAAATTCGAATTCTCTTTGAAAATTTCTACACCAAAAAAAACAATCATCATAACGACGGCAGAAACCATTATTTTATCTACTGGGAAATTTTTAAAAAAGTACAAAAATATTGAAAACGCAGCAGACATTACAAGCGACGCAAAAATATGAGGATTATATTTCTTCAAAATGGCAAGATACTCATAAACACAAAAGAGCGACACAAAAAACGTCATCCCATAAAAAATTATATCGCCACAATATACGCAAACAAGAATAAACGGTATTCCGATAATCGCCGTCAACATCCTAGCCAACAACATGAACAAAACTCCATAAAGTTATAGTTCTAAATCTATATTAATAACAACACAATTCCGTAAATGATTGGCACACACATTCCATATTCTAATATACAAAATCAACAAATTAAAATAAAAAACAATAGCAAAACATTACGAATACTAGTTTTTAAATTTTAACGCACTTTACAATCCACCAAAACGTCTTCTTCTTTTTTGAAAAGCTGCTATTGCAGTTTTTAAATCATCTCGCGAAAAATCTGGCCATAATTTATTCGTTACGTAAATTTCAGAATACGCAATTTGCCAAAGAAGAAAATTTGATAACCTGAATTCTCCTGAAGTACGAATAAGTAAGTCTGGATCGGGTTGCCCGCAAGTATACAGAAAAGATGACACAACTTCCTCCGTAGGCCTCTTTATACCTTGCTCTGACATCATTTCAAAAGCACGAATAAGTTCTTGTCTTGCACCGTAATTTAAAGCTATGTTTAGTTCAAATTTAGCATTCTGAGATGTAACTGCACAAGCATTTTCAATTTCACTTCTTACACTTTCAGAAAACTTTGACAAGTCTCCAAGTATCCTAAGCCTGATACCTAAATCATTTAATTCTTTTAATTCTTCCTTTATAAATTGCCCAATTATAGAAAATAACGATTTTATTTCACCCTGCGGTCTTTTCCAATTTTCTGTAGAAAAAGCATAGAGAGTCAAAATTTTTATCCCAAGACCATTTGCGGCCTTGACAATCTCTTTTATAGTTTCGACTCCTTGTCTGTGACCAAAAATCCTAGGTAAATATTTCTTCTTTGCCCACCTACCGTTCCCATCCATTATAATAGCTACGTGCCCTGGTATCAAAAAAAACCCTCTTAATCTTTAGAAATAGCACTTACCGGACAAGTCGATTCGCATACTCCACATCCTTTACATCCGCTCGAATTAATTATATATTTACCTCCTTTTTGCTCAATAATCGAAATAGGACAACTCGTTGCACACGCCCCACATCCCACGCAAATATCAACATCGATTTTATAAATCATAGATTTTCCTCTCCTACCAACAATATTCATCTTATTTACCATAACATTATTTAATATCTCTTCTCATTGCAATACCTCAGCAATAATTGGAAATTATCTTATTCATAATATTTGCATAATTTCTTTTTCTTTAATCTCTATTATCTCATCTATTTTTTTTATGTAAACATCAGTAATTTTCTGTGCTTTAATCTCGAACTTTTTTTTATCATCTTCAGTTATAATCTTATTTTTTTCAAGCTTCTTTATGTTTTCAATTAAAATTCTTCTTTCATTTCTTATATCTATCTTAAATTTTTCAGCCATCTTATTCATAGCTTTTGCTATTTCTTTCCTTCTATCTTCAGTAAGAGAAGGAATTGAAAGACGTACAAGTTCTCCATCAATTATCGGAGATATTCCTATGTCAGCTTTAAGTATAGCTTTCTCTATAGCATTCAATTGAGAAGTATCCCAAGGTTTTATTTCTATTGTCTTTGCATCTAAAACATTTATAGCAGCTATTTGGCTGATAGAAACAACATAATCATAATTTTTGATCTTTATGCCCTCTACCATCGCTCTATTTGCTCTGCCAGTTCTTACATGAGACACTTCACATTTTAACCTGCCTGTAGTTCTTTTCATAGCATCTTCAGATGTTGAAAATAAATTCTGGACCTGCATTTTATCCCGCCTCCACTATCGTCCCTATTTTTTCACCATTTAAAACTTTCCTTAAATTTCCATCTTTATAAAAATCAAATACGATAATCGATATATTTGTGTACATACACAGTGAAAAAACTTCAGAATCCATAATTTCTAAATGTCTATCCAGAGCCTCCTTAAAAGTTAAAGAATCAAATTTCACAGCCTTTTCATCCTTTCTAGGATCCATGCTATAAACACCATCAACCTGCGTCGCTTTTAACAATATATCAGCTTTTATTTCCATGGCCCTTAATGCAGCAGTAGTATCAGTAGTACAAAAAGGCTTACCTGTGCCACCTGCAAAAATAATTACATTCCCTTGCTCAATATAATTAATAACCTTCTCTCTATCAAAATTTTCAACAAAATCGCTTAGACCATTCACGGAAAATATGCTCGACTTGATACCTATTTTAGTTAACGCACCATTTAAAGCAAGAGAATTTATGACTGTAGCAAGCATCCCCATATTGTCCGCAATAACCCTCTCTATAAATTTCCCTGCCCCTCTCCAAATATTCCCTCCACCAACTACAATCGCAAGCTGTACTTCACTACAAGAAATAGCAGATTTAATCTCATTTGCAGTTCTTAAAAGACAAACCTCACTTATTGAAGATAAATTATCACAAAGAGATTCTCCAGAAAGTTTTAAAAGCACTCTCTTTGCAGACATTATTATTCTTCTCCAAGTTTGAATCTTGAAAATCTTTTTACAACTATATTCTCACCAATTTTCGCAATAGAATTTGATATTAAACCTTTTATTGTCTCTTTCCCTTGAATATCTCTAATATAAGCTTGGTCATATAAACATGTTTGGCTATAAAATTTTTCAATTTTACCCTCAATAATCTTATCAAAAATTTTTTCAGGCTTACCCTCTTTCTTAAGCTGAATTTTATAAATTTCTTTTTCAGATCCAACTACATTTTCAGGAACTTGATCTCTAGAAATATAAGTAGGAGTAGTTGCAGCAATTTGCATCGCAATTTCCTTAACTAAATTGTGAAAATCGACAGTTTTCGCCACAAAATCAGTCTCACAGTTCACTTCTACTAAAACTCCGAGCGTACCATTACCATGTATGTATGAGTAAACAAGTCCTTGTCTTGCATATCTTCCAGCCTTTTTAACAGCTGTCGCAATTCCTTTTTTCCTAAGCCATAGACATGCTTTATCTACATCATTATTTGTTTCTTTTAGTGCATTTCTACAATCCATTACTCCTGCACCCGTCATTTCTCTTACCTTAGTTATTAGACCGGTTAACACCATTATAGCCCCTCCTCTTCATGAATATTTAAATCCTTTTCTCTAATTCCATTTTATTTTCATTTTTATTTTCAGTTCCATTTATAAAGTCTTCATTGCCACCATTTTCACTCTTCTGAGCAAGACTTTTACCCTCTAAAACAGCATCTGCAACAATAGAGCAAAAAAGCTTTACCGCTCTTATGGCATCATCATTCCCTGGAATAGGATAGTTAACCAAATCTGGATCGCAGTTCGTATCGCAAATTGCAATAATGGGTATATTGAGTTTTCTCGCCTCTGAAATAGCTGTTGCTTCTTCATGTGAATCCACAACAAACATAATATCTGGAAAATTAGACATTTTCTTAAGACCTTCCAAAGATTTTTCAAGTTTTATTCTTTTCCTTTCAACTTGAGACTGTTCTTTTTTTGAAAGAAGTTTAAAAACTCCATCTTTTTTCATATTTTCTATTTCGCGATATCTAATTATTGATTTCTTAAGTGTCTCAAAATTCGTAAGCGTTCCGCCAAGCCAACGTTCAGAAACAAAATACGCTCCGCAGCGCAGTGCTTCCTCTTTTACGGAATTTTGTGCCTGTTTTTTTGTTCCAACAAATATTATCTCTTTACCTTCTAATACATAATCCCTGACAATCTTATAATTCTTTTTTAATTCTTTAAGAGTTTTTTGAAGGTCAATGATGTGAATTTTATTTCTTGTACCAAAAATGAATCTTGACATTCTAGGATTCCATCTTCTGGTTTGATGACCAAAATGGACACCAGCTTCTAGTAAAGCCTTCATCGTGACGTTAATCATACTTCTTTCTCCTTGTTTTTTTCGGTTTTTTAGCGTATTTTATAAAAACGCATCTCCGTTTTTCAGAATTTATACCTTATCTTACGGGTTCCCCAACCTTCAATCTTCAAAACCATATCACAAATAAAATTTAATTTTAATTTTAGGGACTTCAGGTAAATCCAACTGCGTTTTATCTATAATCTACTTAAATAACACGAAGACAAACTATATATGCATGCAACGCATAAAAACTTTAAAGCAACTAAAATCTAGTTATTTTATTAAGGGTATACCTATACCAACGAAGAACGATTATGCAAAGACAACATAGAAGATTTCCAAACAAAAATCATGCCACTTTTAAAATAACGCACCAACTTTACTGGATTTAATATATCGGCATCCAATCCTTACACTTATCCCTATACTCTTATCAAAATGAATTAAATTTGAATCACACCTCAATATAACGAACACAACCATATTACAAAACTTGCTTCAAGGAACAATTCTTGTACGTGAGTAATTTTATTAAAAAAACTTCATTTTTTCAATTCCCACACCAAACATCGCAATTCACAATAAGCAAACTCAATAATAAGCATTATTTCATTTTTATAATATTTAACATAATAAACAACAATTAATCACAAATTCTTTTTATGTCAGCTCCAAGCTTTTTCATTTTTTTCTCAAGCATCTCATATCCTCTATCTAAATGATAAATCCTTGAAACAGTAGTTGTCCCACACGCTGCAAGTCCAGCTAAGATAAGAGCCGCACCAGCTCTTAAATCTGACATTATCACTGGTGCTCCTGAAAATTTTTTAACACCTTTAATATTAACTATTTTATCGTCTATAGAAATATCCGCACCCAATCTTCGCAATTCGTTAACATGTAAGAATCTGTTTTCAAAAACGTCTTCTTTTATACTTGATTTGCCATTTATAAGACACATTAAAGTCATCCATTGAGCTTGAACATCTGTAGGAAATTCAGGATATGCCCCCGTTTTTATATTTTGCGGCTCTAGATCTTTTATCCATTTTACGTAAATTGTTCTATCTGATTCTTTAATATACAATCCACTTTTTTTAAATTTATCGTTTATTGATTTCAAATGTTGCGGAATAACTTTTTTTAAAATAATTTCGCCTTTTGTAATCGCCGCAGCTACCATGTATGTTGCAGCTTCTATTCTGTCTGGGATTACCTCATGCTCAAAACCATGAAGCTCACTCACTCCCTCTATCACAACATTCTTTGTCCCTGCACCAGTTACTTTTGCACCCATTTTATTTAAAACAATGGCCAAATCCTCTATTTCAGGTTCGCAAGCAGCATTAACAATTGTAGTTTTCCCTTCGACCAAAACTGCAGCAAGCAGCACATTTTCGGTTGCCCCAACACTTGGAAACCTAAGGTTTATCGTAGTATTACCCCTGAGTCCATCTCTAGCATGGGTTTTTACGCACCCGCCTTCGATTGAAAACTCAGCACCCATTTTTTTAAATGCCTCCAAGTGAATATCTATAGGCCTTGCCCCTATAGCACATCCACCAGGCAACGAGACATCAACCTTTTTAAGCCTTGCCAGTAAAGGCCCCATTATTAAAATACTTGCACGCATCTTACTCACTAGATCATAAGGTGCTCTATGTTTATACGTTCTACTATCCGAAGAGTAAACCTCTACAGTGTTGCCTCTTTTAATTATTTTTTTCCCTATAAAACTTAAAGATAATAGTGTTGTACTTACATCATCAAGAGACGGGACATTGTTTATCACAGCAGGCTCATCCGTAAGCAAACTGGCAAAAAGTATAGGCAAAGCAGAATTTTTTGAACCGGATATTACCACTTCACCTTTCAATTTATTACCACCACATATTACTATCTTATCCATTTCATAATGCTCAAACTGTCACATATATCATACTTAAATTAACGACCAAAACACTAAAAACTCTTTTAAACCTCATAGAACTAAATTTGTCTTACCTGTAGATCATTCAACACAATGCAAATATTTAAATTACAATCAGCATACGCATTTTCATTAACCTATAAATCTATATATAAAGAGCTGCCCTAATGTTCTCTCTTCGCTATTAATATCCTAGATAATCCCGCGTAATCTTTTATTATTTCAACGTTTTTATAGCCCTTACTCAAAAATATCAGTTTTATATTTTCAACTTTATTTGCATTCAATTCAACAAAAATAACTCCATCCTCTTTTAAATACTTGTCAGCCTCATCAACTATTTTATTGTAAAAAAACAAGCCGTTATCTCCTGCTAGTAAAGCATTTTGAGGTTCACATTTAAGTTCCGGTTCTAAAAGTTCATATTCTTCATATGAAACATAAGGTGGATTGGACACAATTACATCAAAAATTTTATCATTTATATTATTGAAAATATTGCTTTCAATAAAATCTATATTTAAAGCACCATTAATTTGTGCGTTTATTTTTGCAATTAAAAGAGCATTTTTATTTATATCTGAAGCTACAATATCTTTAAACTTGCCAAGCTTTTCTAAGCATACAGCTATACATCCAGAACCCGTACATAAATCTAAAAGTGAACACTTATTTTTTTTCTTTGAAAATTCCAGCACAACCTCAACCAAAATTTCAGTTTCTGGTCTCGGTATAAAAACGTTTTTATTTACTTTAAACTCAAAATACATAAAGCTAGTAAAGCCAGTTATATATGCTACAGGCCACCCTTTAGAACGTCTAAATATATAACACTCATATTCATGTCTTTGCACATCTGTGAGCTTTTTATTTCTTATAAGAAAAAGCTCCGAACGTCCAATTTTTAGAACTGAACTTAAAAGAATTTCAGTATCAGGTTTAATGTCAGAAAGTCCTTTTGACTCTAAAAACGTTTTAGCAGTTTTCAATACAGTATAAATATTTTCATTTTCAAACATTTAATTTAGATGTTATTCTCATTAAGTTTAAATTCCATCTCAGCTTCAATAAGCTTGTTAACAAGCCCTGATAAATCACCATCCATAACTTCTTTAATATTATACATGCTGTATCCTATTCTATGATCTGTTATCCTATTCTGTGGGTAATTATACGTCCTTATTTTCTCTGATCTATCGCCAGTACCAATTTGTAACTTCCTTTCATTTGAAATTTGATTCGCATTTTCTAAGATTTTTTTATTGTAGAGTTTTGCTCTCAAAACTTTAAAAGCCTTAGCTCTATTTTTCATTTGACTTCTTTCATCTTGACATGCAACTACAAGTCCAGTAGGCAAATGCGTAATTCTTATAGCCGAGTTTGTTTTATTAACATGTTGTCCACCTGCTCCAGAAGATCTATAAGTATCGATTCTTAAATCTTCCATTTTTATTTCAACATCGACTTCTTCGGCTTCAGGAAAAATGGCAACAGTTACTGCAGAAGTATGAACCCTTCCAGATATTTCTGTCTCAGGCACTCTTTGGACTCTGTGAGTACCCTTTTCAAATTTAAAATAACACCACACTCCACTACCATTTATTTCAAATATAATTTCCTTGTAACCACCAAGACCTGTAGAACTTGAATTTAAAATTTCGCATTCCCATCCTTTTTTTTCAGCAAAGCGCGCGTACATTCTATATAGATCGCCTACAAACAAGGCAGATTCATCACCACCGGTCCCTGCACGGATTTCTACAATGATATTCTTATCGTCATTCGGATCAGGCGGTATAAGCAATATTTTTATTTCAGATTCAATTTTGTTTTTTACTTCAACAAGATCATCATACTCCGCAAAAGCTAATTCTTTTATCTGAAAATCTTTCGAGTTTTTCAATTCTTCTATGTCTTTTATACTGTTTAAAAGCCTTAAATATTGCATATATTTTTCAGCAATCGGACGAAGATAAGAATATTGTTTTGAAAATTTTTTATACTCTTCTTGATTTAAGACGACAGATAAATCACTAAGTTTACTCTCAACTTCTTGAAACTTTGCATTTAAGAATCTCAATTTTTTAAAATACATAGGTAGTTTTTTGTTTTCTAACGATTTGGTTCCATATAAAAAGATTGTCAATAATTAGAATCACTTAATAACTTTTTATTAATAATCAATGAAAAATATTTTGAGTAAACCACTACAATCTCCATTACCATCGACAAGAAATGACAACAAAAAAGCATGCCAGAAACCTTTAATATAAATTACAGAACGGACACAGAATACGACATACACAAAGTTCTATCTTAATGTTTGCACCTGTAAAATTAATTTTTTAGTTTCTCTGTTTTTTACAATAAATTTTGTTTTTTAGGTGAATTAGTGAGCACTTTTCTCAGAGTTTTTCTCGGTGTTTGAATTCTTTTATCAGCCTTCCTTATCAATACAGTTTTCCCACCAGTTTTAGCAAAACGCTTTTGAAATTTTTCAACTCTTCCCGCAGTATCTATAAATTTCTGCTTTCCCGTAAAAAATGGATGACAATTTGAACATATTTCTAGTTTTATTGAAGGTCTTGTCGAGCGAGTTTTAAATGTACATCCACACGCACACAAAACTACGCTTTCTTCATATTTTGGATGTATTGCTTCTCTCATATTCCTTAACTTCTCCTTATATCTTATATTTCTCTCTCGTAACCTTTTTATACAATCGCAGTATGCAAAATTTTTAATTTTTAGTCAATTTTTACAAGCTCATAAATAACGACAATCTTTATTAATTTAATATTGTGCTCTATGACAGCCTTTCCATACTAGAAAGCTCCATCTGTTTTAAAAAGTCTTTATTGGAGTTTGAACTAAGCAGTCTCTTGCTTAATTCTTCCATAATCTCTACAGAATTCATTGAAGTCATCCACTTTCTCAATATCCACATTTTGTTTTTTTCGTCCTCATTTAAAAGAAGTTCTTCTTTTCTAGTACCAGAACGCAGGAGATCTATTGCAGGAAATATCCTCCTGTCGGCAAGTTTCCTATCAAGATAAATTTCACAATTTCCCGTACCTTTGAATTCTTCAAATATGACATCATCCATTCTACTCCCAGTTTCAACAAGAGCAGTACCTATGATAGTAAGGCTTCCACCCTCCTCAATATTTCTTGCTGCACCAAAAAATCTTTTTGGCCTCTGCAAA
The DNA here is from genome assembly GCA_031269945.1 of Candidatus Endomicrobiellum calonymphae. Lineage (GTDB taxonomy): Bacteria > Elusimicrobiota > Endomicrobiia > Endomicrobiales > Endomicrobiaceae > Endomicrobiellum > Endomicrobiellum calonymphae. The sequence goes on along the minus strand of JAISYK010000002.1, from coordinate 66,416 downwards.
GCATTTGAATCAAGCCCACCAGATAAAACTCTTCCACTTGACGGCGTTGCTATGTTGTAAGCTCTAGCAAGTCTTGTAATTGAATCTAAAAGAATAACAACATGTTTGCTATTTTCAACCATTCTTTTAGCTTTCTCTATAACCATTTCAGCAACCTGTATATGTCTATCTGAAGGTTCATCAAAAGTAGAAGAGATAACCTCTCCATTAACAGAACGTTGCATATCTGTAACTTCTTCTGGTCTTTCATCTATTAACAGAACAATAAGTATTATATCGGGACTATTTTCAGTTATTGCATTAGCTATTTCTTGTAAAAGAACAGTTTTACCAGTTCTCGGGGCCGCGTTAATCAATACTCTTTGCCCTCTACCTATAGGAGCTAACATATCTACAATTCTTGTTGATAATTTTTCTTTTTCTGTTTCAAAAACTATTTTCTCATTAGGATACAATGGCGTTAAATTATCAAAGAGAATTCGATCTCTCATATTCTCAAGATTTTCCTGACCATTAACAGATTTTACTTGCAGAAGCGCAAAATAACGTTCTTGCTGTGCCTGAGGAGGTCTGACGTACCCCGCTACTGTATCTCCCTTCCGTAAGGCGAATTTTTTTATCTGAGAAGGAGATATGTAAATATCATCTGGACCTGGAAGATAATTATAACCAGGGGAACGCAAAAAACCAAAACCATCAGGTAAAATCTCTAAAACGCCTTCGTCATAAACTAATTTATTTTCTTTTGTCCGTGCTTCAAAAATTTTTGCTATAAGTTCCTGCTTCCTTAAACCTGCAACAGAGTCAAGTTTAAAATTTTTTGCAATCTCTATAAGTTCTCCCATAGTTCTCTTAGATAAAATAGACACATCTTTATTGGCCCTATCCTTTTCCATTAACTCCTCCAGACTACTAGCACTAACACACCTTTATTCTAATTAAATCCTCATATAACACATATCTATGCTTGCATCTATCGGATTTACACCTGATTTGACTTTGATTTGCTTCAATCTAGATTTTTTTTGATTTGAAAGAATAAATGAGTAACGAGCAACAAGGCATTCTACGTTATTTTCATATTAGATGTCAATAATTTATAAAAGTTTTCTACATTTCTTTTCAAATCCGCCTTGGATCCAGAATTATCTATTACAAAATCAGCGAGTTCAATTTTTTCTTTTATGGGCATTTGAGAACTAATTATTTTCTTTGCTTGATACACATCTAGTTTACTACGCATAGCAAGACGATTAACCTGAACGTCATAAGAAGTCCAAATAACCACACTTTTATCACATATTTTATCTAACCCAACCTCAAAAAGAAGCGGAGCATTAATTAATATCATATCATTGCTTATTTTATGTTGAGATACCGTTTCATTTATGCACGAAATTATACATGGATGAAGAATTTTCTCAACATTAAATTTTATTTTTTTATCCGAAAAAATCATGTTAGCAAGTTTTTCTCTATCTAAAGTTCCGTCAGCATATAAAATATTTTGCCCAAACTCATCTACAAGCCTCTTCAAATCCGGCTTATTATTTTCAGTAAGTTCACGCGATATTTTATCAGCATCTACATTATAAGCTCCAAATGACTCAAAAAATTTAGCAGTTTCACTCTTCCCAGCAGCAATTCCACCCGTCAATCCTATTATCATACTTTTTTCATTTCTCCCCAATTTTTCCCAACTTTAACATCAACAATTATAGGAACACTTAAAATCACAGAGCTTTCCATTTTATTTTTTATAATTTGAATCATATCTTTAAGTTCTTCAATTGGAACTTCGAAAAGGAGGTCGTCATGGATCTGTAAAAGCATTAAAGATTTATAATCTCTAATCTTAATTTCATTATATATGTTTATCATAGCAATTTTTATTATATCTGCGGAACTTCCTTGAATCGGAGTATTTAAGACTATTCTCTTGGTAGCATTTTTAACCTTAATATTCGTAGAACACAATTCAGGTACAAATCTTACCCTTCCATTAATAGTACAAACATATCCATATTTTAAGGAGCGCTCAATAACCTGATCTATCCATAATTTTACACCACTATATCTTTCAAAATATTTATCAATATATTCTCTTGCCTTTGAAAACGTAATATTCAACCGTTTTGAGAGCCCAAAAGGAGACATCCCGTAAATTATACCGAAATTTATTGATTTTGCTGCTTTTCTTAAGTCGTCAGATACAGATTCGTTTTGAGAAATATTAAAAATTTCTCTAGCCGTAGCACTGTGCACATCCACCCCATTTTTAAAAGCTTCTATAAGTTTTTTATCCTGTGAAATATGAGCTAACACTCTTAAGTCAATCTGTGAATAATCAGCAGATAAAAAAATCTTATTATTTTCCGATACAAATACTTTTCTAAACTCTTTTCCAAAAACAGATTTTATAGGTATATTTTGTAAATTTGGTTCTGTTGATGACAACCGTCCCGTAGCAGTCACAGCTTGATTAAAAACTGTATGAATCCTATCTCTGCCACAAGCACAGTAGCTCATTATTGAAGATATATAAGTATTTTTTAATTTTTTGAGTCCTCTGTATTTTGACACCATAGCTGGAAACTCATGAGACGCCAATTCACTCAACACTTCTTCATTTGTGGAGTAACCAGTCCTAGTCTTCTTAATTACAGGAAGATTAAGTTTACCAAACATTATATGCGAAAGTTGTCTAGTTGAATTAATATTGAATTTTGCATCTGCAATTTTATAAATACTGTATTCAATTTTCTCTAGTTCGGAAATTATTTTATCATTAAATTTATCCAAAAAAGATAAATCTATTTTTATACCAGAAATCTCCATTTCTGAAAGAATTTCAATTAAAGGCATCTCTACATCAAAAAAAATCGATGAAAGTTTTTTCTCCTTTATTAATACTTTATACACGGCAAAAGATGCTGCAGAGATTGAATTCGCATATTTTGCACTGTCTTCTATTGAAGAATTTGCAAATGTGATTTTTTTCGTTCCTTTTCTTAAGTAACTATCATCACCTGCTTTAAAATTTAAATACTCTGTTGCGATATAACTTATGTCGTGGGGTTTTGTAGGATTTAAGCAATATGAGGCAAGCATCACATCAAAATACATGCCATTTAATTCAATTTTCAAAATTCTACAAATATTTCTCTCTCGTTTTAAATCTGCTCCTATTTTTTTTACCCTACTTGAAGAAAACAACAGGGCAAAGATATTTCTAAATTCATCGCTAGCCATTTGGAAGGAATTCAAATCGTTATGCCCAATAGGAAAATAAAAAGCATTTTTCTCAATACATAGAGATATACCAACAACATGCCCTCCCAAGAAACCAGGCAAAGATTTTATTGTTCTCATTGCAAAAATACCTGAACGCTCTATCAACTTTGCAATTTGAATAGCCTTTTTCTTAGTGTTTACAATCTCGCTATTAAAATTAAATGGTATTCCTATTGCTTTTGAATTAAGCGGTACTTTACTTCCAAAATTAAAAAAATCTATTCCACAATTCTCAACATTCGTACTCTTAACAATTGAATGGGAACTATTACAATTGTCATCTTTTATAACTTTGCCAAATGTATATGCGTATTTTTTAAGAAGACTTTTAAATTCACATTTTTTAAAAAAAGGAATAGCTTTATTTAAATCTAAATCTTTGCTTTTAAATTTTTCAAGCTCAAAACCTAAAGGAACCTCCCTATTTAAATTTACTAGCTTCTTACTTATTAATGCTTTGTCTTTACCACATTCAACCAATCTTCCTACATTGCCTTTTATAGAATCTGAATTTTGCAAAATATTTTCAAGAGTTCCGAATCTTTTAACAAGCATAATTGCGGTTTTTTTTCCAATACCTTTTATTCCAGGAACATTATCTATAACATCTCCCATCAAAGCGAATACATCCACAAGCTGTTTAGGCATAACTCCATATATTTTCTCTACTTTCTCTGCATCATACATAATATTTTTAGAATCGTTCCAAATTAATACATTTTTTTCCTCCACTAATTGAAAAATATCTTTATCAGCAGTCACAATAACAGTCTGTACACTAATTTTCTTATTATTTTCAACTATTGTGGCAATTAAATCATCTGCCTCATAACCTTTTATTTCTATTTTTGCCATAGATAAAGCCTCTACAGCTTCTTTTGCAATAGGCATCTGACTTACAAGAGCTTCCTCAAGCGAACATCTATTGGCCTTATAATCTTCAAACATTTCGTACCTGAAATTTTTCGATGGATAGTCAAAACAAACTACAATATATTCAAATGTAAAATTGTTTTTAATCTTAAGCAATAGCTTTATAAAACCATAAACTGCATTTATCTGTTGACCATTTGAGGTAGAAAGTGGCGGGAGAGCATGATAAGCTCTGTGAATGTAAGCATTTCCGTCTATAACAAAAAATTTTTTCATATATTTCAAACTGAAACTTTATCACTAGCTGTCCATGTTCACAATAAGAAAAATGATGAAAACCATTTCAAAAACAATTTACTTTATTATCATCCATCTGTCTATAATTCTAAACATAATCAACTAATTTCTACTTGGGTTTCTATATAATTTTGTGCACTTATGGCAGCTTGGGCTCCATCTGATGCAGCCGTTACAATTTGCCTCAACCGCTTTTTCCTTACATCGCCGCATGCGAAAACCCCAGGAATAGAAGTACTCATATTTTCATTTACAATGACGTACTTCGTCTCATCAACTACAACGCTTGGAAGGAATAAAGTATTCGGAATTGATCCTATAAAAACAAAAATACCATTTGTATCTAAATATTTATCTTCATGAGTTTTTACATTGGTTATTATCACTTTTTCAACATAATCCTCACCCAAAATTTCTTTCATCACACTGTTATACAACACTGATATATTTTGACATAAAGTCAACCTTTCCCGAAAAATCTTCGTAGCTCTCAAATCATTCCCTCTATAGATAACAGTTACTTTTTTTGCAAACTTAGATAAGTAGACAGACTCATTAACCGCAGAGTCACCGCCTCCAACAACCAACACACTCTTATCTCTATAAAAAGGAGCATCGCATACACTGCAAAAAGATATTCCCCTACCGATAAATTTTGATTCTCCAGGTATATTCATTTTTCTTGCAAGAGTTCCAGTAGCGATAATAACAGTTTTAGTTTCATAAATTGAGTTTTTGGCAATTACTTTTTTTAAAAAACAGGTTGACTCAATAGAGACCACCTCATCATAAAATAATTCTGCATTAAGGTCTCTTACCTGCTTTTCAAGTTTTACAGCAAGATCAAAACCGCTAATTCCACCATCGAATCCCGGATAATTATCAATAGAACCAGTCAGTAGCATTTGACCGCCACAAACATTTTTTTCTACAAGCACCGTTTTCAATCTTGCTCTTAAAGCATAAATCGCCGCTGACAATCCGCTAGGGCCTCCTCCAATAACAACAACGTCGTAAATCATAATATCATATAATATCCCCTCCATAATCGACAAGAATCAAAGAGCACCATCAATAATTTTTTTTATCTCATTTTTAGGTTTTAATCCAACTACTTTTTGCAGGGGAGAGCCATTTTTAAACAAAATCAAACATGGTATTGATGTAATGTGAAATTTTGTCGACAAAGGCATATTTTTATCAATATTTAATTTAACTATTTTTACTATATTTTCATATTCATCAGAAAGCTCTTCAATAATCGGAGCCAGCATTTTGCACGGACCGCACCATTGAGCCCAAAAATCAACCAATACCGGCCTATCCGACAATAAAACCTCCTGTGAAAAATCACATTCATTAACTTCAATCATCATAAAATTCCTCCATTAATCGTAAATTTACAACTCGCCATCAACGAAACGATCACCCACAGAAAGCTGACCACCCTGAATAAAATCCCAAGCAGACACGACAGATTTACTTTCGAGTTTTATTTTTACAACTAAGATCCTTCCAACAGCACACGACACTGTAAAACCTCTATTCTTTTCTATAGAACATACAACACCAAATTCATCATTTAAAAAACTATCATCAAATATTTCTACCTCAGCAAACTTAATTTTCTTGCCTACAAGTTTACCAGAAGAGACTATCGAGTACACTCCGGGCCAAAGACACAAGCCCCTAAATTTATTATACACAATGCCAGCACCATTATTCCAGTTAATTAAACCATTTTCTTTTTTTAAAGATGGAGCAAAACTTGGTATTCCGGTTTGAGGAATCGCATTATATTTCCCGTTTTTAAAAAACTCAAGGGTCTTATTCATAACCATTATGCCTAAAGGAATAAGTTTATTAAATAAACCTTCAGCAGTATCTTCCGCATCTATGACAAGTTTTTCTTGAACTATTATATCTCCACTATCGAGATCATCCTTGATGTAAAAAGAAGATATGCCTGTCTCAGTTTCTCCATTACATAAAGCGTATTGAACTGGAGATGACCCCCTCAGCTTGGGAAGAAGCGAAAAATGTATATTAAAAGTTTTATATTTAGGGAGGTTAAAAACACTTCTTGGAATAAGCTTGCCATAAGATACAACAACACCCACATCTGCATCAAAACTTTTTATTTTTTCAATAATATCAGTAGTAAATTCTCTAACTTGTATAAAATCAATATTATTTCTTATGGCGTAAATTTTTACTTCGGGGGCAACAAACCTTTGACCTCTAAATGCAGGCTTATCAAGTTTTGTAATAACTAAAATTTCATAATTACTTTTATACAACTTTTCAAGATAATATCTCGAAACAATAGATGTACCGAAAAACAATACTTTCACCAATTGTTCACATTCCTATTTTTTTTTGCTTTTTTTTCAACAAATCTTCTTTTCCACTTAGGGAGGTAATCTATAAAAAGTTTTGCATCCAAATGATCTACTTCATGTTGAATAGCTCTTGACAACAAGTCCCGCGTTTCAATTTCTCTTTCTTCGCTATTTAAATCTGTATATCTAACAACAACCTTCTCATAACGCTTTACATTTTCGTAAAAACCAGGGAAAGACAAACAGCCCTCCCTCTCAAATATTTTTTTTACATCGCACGAAATAATAATAGGATTCACCATGATAATCGGCGACTTTTTACTTAAATTCACATCAATAACACAAAGCCTTACTGAAACCCCAACCTGTGGAGCAGCTAAACCAACACCTAAAGCTAAATACATAGTTTCCAACATATCGTAAGCAAGTTTTTTTACATCATCATCAACTTTCAAAACGATTTTTGCTTTTTCCCTTAAAACAGAATCATCATATTTTTTTATTTTGAGTATTGCCATGACATAAACATCAAGTAAATTATCTTAAAATATAAAATCCCCTCTACACTAAAAACTAAAGATAAAAAAATATACAAAAAACAAAGTCGAACAACTATTACTCCTTTTCGTGAGCTCCTTATTGAGCTCCTTGTTAAATCATCTAACTATAATCAGCGATTAATAAATTTTCGATTTTTTACGATATCGAAATATATTAATAACCACTTCCAACAATCACAACAAAAATTAAATCGTACTTGTTAATAACTCAAAACTTTAAACCGCAGACACATATCAATACTTCACACTAGGCAGTGCAGGATTTGAACCTGCGACCTTTTCTTTGTAAGAGAAATGCTCTTCCAGCTGAGCTAACTGCCTACTTATATTTACAGAAAAAAATAACATCAAAAAAACACCACTCAACCTCTGACCCAACCACACAGACACGGAGAAAAAAATAAAAAAATCTACTCATTCTTTGACCAAAATTCAATTTTTATAATCTTTTAACTACCATTTAAAAAGCAACTTCGAATCATTTTATATCAAATATCTAAATTTTTCATATTTTATTTTAAAATCATCTATTTAAAAACTCGCTTAAAAATATAATCAACATTTTTAAATTGCGAGCTAGCATCACAATCTCTTCTTATATCTTCTACTGTTAAATATTTCTTTATATCTTGATTTTTTAGACACGCTTCTTCCATAGTTATTTTATTATCTCTCGCATTAAAAGCCACAGCTTGAACTATACCATAAGCATTCTCTCTCAAAATTCCCTTATCAACAAGAGAAAGTAACAATGTACCTGAGGAAATAACGTCTTTTGTTTTATCCAAATTTATTTGCATATTTTCAGGATAAACGTTAAGTCCTGATAATAAAGTTTGCATTCTAACAAGCATATAATGCAAAATTATTGAAGCGTCTGGAAGCATGATTCTTTCCGTAGAAGAGTGACTTATGTCACGCTCGTGCCATAATGCAATATTCTCCATCGCAGTTAAGGCATATCCTCTAAGAACTCTTGACAATCCACATATATTTTCAGAGATTATCGGATTTCTCTTATGAGGCATTGCCGATGAACCTTTTTGTCCTTTCGTAAAAGGCTCTTCGACTTCTGAAACTTCGGTTCTTTGCAAATGTCTTATTTCCGTAGCAATTCTCTCAAGAGCAGCACCTACATGAGCAAGCATAGTAAAATAAATTGAATGTCTATCACGCGGAATAATTTGCGTTGATACAGGTTCTGCCTTCAAACCCATTTTTCGACATACATATTCTTCAATTTTTGGATCCAAATGTGCCATAGTACCAACAACGCCAGAAATTTTACCATAACTCACAGTTTCAAGAGCAAAACTAAGTTTATCTACAGATCTCAAAACTTCACAATACCAAGAAGCCGCCTTTAATCCAAACGTAGTAGGTTCCGCATGAACACCATGCGTTCTTCCAATTATAGGAGTCATTTTATACTTATTGGCCAAGTCGTAAACTATAACAACTAGCTTTTTTGTTTCATCAATAAGTAAATTTATAGCTTGTTTAAGTTGTGCTCCAGTAGCAGTATCTAAAACATCAGAAGACGTCATACCAAGATGCAAAAATCTAGCATCAGGTCCTACAGTCTCAGAAATAGCAGTCAAAAAAGATATTACATCGTGTTTAACAGTAAATTCAATTTCATTAATTCTCTTAACATCAACCCTAGCTTTACGTTTTATTGTCTCCACAGCTTCTTGAGGAATTGCACCCAGTTTTGACATAGCCTCAGCAGCAAAAATCTCAACTTCAAGCATTTTTTTGAACCTATTCTCATCCGCCCAAATTTCAGACATCTCAGGCTTACTATAACGCGGTATCATTTTTTTTCTACCTCTTTCCCCATCTTTAGCTTTAAACTTCCTACTTCAATTATCATGCTCAAATATTTACACGCTACAGCAGTGCAACGCATTAAACAACTTTAAAGATTTTTACTTAAGCCGTCTACTAAAATTTTTATGGCTTCAGGATATATCTTGTGTTCTATATTTGAAACTTTTTCTGCTACATCCTGTGGTGTATAGTTTGAAAAAATTCTAATTTTTTTTTGTATTACTATCTTTCCAGTATCATAATTTTCATCCACAAGATGCACTGTTGCCCCAGATATCATATCTCTTGATTTTACAACAGCTTCGTGAATATGATAACCATACATACCCTTGCCGCCAAACTTAGGCAAAAGAGCTGGATGTATATTCAAAATCTTATTACGATAATTCTCTACTATTTTTTGCCCGATAAGTCTTAAATAACCAGCAAGACAGACAACATCTACTTTCATATTTTGAAGCTCCGAAAATATGACATCGTTAAAAGATTCTTCATCCTCAAAATTTCTTCTTTCTACACAAACAGATTTTATATTTCCTTTTTTTGCTCTTTCAAGTGCGTAAGCATTAGGATTATTTGAAACAACTAAAACAACTTTTGCAAATCCTTTTAAAATCCCATCATTAGTAGAATCTATTATAGATTGTAAATTTGCCCCGCTACCAGATACTAAAACCCCAAGACATTTCACATCATACAAGCTCAACACCTCTTTCGCCTTTTTTGACACGACCTATTACCTTAGCGTCCCTAAAAAACTTTTCAATTTTTAAAGCCGCTTCAGAACGCACTACCAAAACCATACCTATTCCCATATTTAAAGTTCTATAAATATCCGTTTCTGAAACATTTCCTTTGATTTGGACAATTTTAAAAATATCAGGAATTTTCCATGTTTTTTTTTCGATAACAACCCTGATATCTTTTTTTTTAGGCAAAATTCTGCCTATTTTATCATAAAAACTCCCGCCGGTGATATGAGTGATACCAACTATATTTTGTTCAACTGAATTGAATTTCGCAATAGCTAAAAGAATTTCCTTAACATAAATTCTTGTAGGCATAAGTAGCTGTTTTGAGTATTTTTCCAATTCGTTATCCGAAAAAATTTTTCTTACAAGAGAATACCCATTCGAATGAAGACCACTTGACGGCAATCCTATCACAACGTTTCCCGTCTTTATTTTACTTCCATTAATTTCCTTTCCTTTTTCAACTATGCCTACCGAAAAACCAGCTAAATCGTATTCTCCATCTTTGTAAAATCCTGGCATTTCGGCAGTCTCACCGCCAATAAGTTGCGAACCTGACAATTCACATCCTCTAGCTATGCCCTCAACAACTTGTTCTGCTTGCCCTACATCTAGTTTTCCGCAAGCAAAATAATCTAAAAAAAAAAGGGGTTTCGCTCCTACACATACTATGTCATTGACATTCATTGCAACCAAATCTATCCCGACAGTATTATATTTTTTCATTAAAAAAGCAAGTTTTAATTTTGTCCCTACCCCATCGGTTGAGCTTACAAGATTATATTTTGTTCCTACAATAGGGAACAGTCCCCCAAAACCGCCAATTTTTGGAAATTTTTTTTTAAGCCGTTTCACAAGTTCATTCCCAGCTTCAATATTCACACCAGCTTCCTTGTACGTGATAGACATACTCATTATCTCCTATTATAAAAGACGTACATAAATTGTGATTTATACCTCAAACAATAACAGCAATAAACACCAATTTTGAGTTAAAATTTAAAAAACCTCTAAATGCAAAAAATATACAACGTATTACCGGTCTATATACTTATACTATATACTCTGCCAGGCTTTATGGCAACGCTTCCTGACTTACACATAGGGCAACTATCTTTATCATAGTTTTTAACTTCAAGAGTTAAAATAGAAAACTTTGGAACTCCAAAATCAACTTTTCCAGCACTTCTATCAACAAGAGAAGCAACAGCTACTACTACGGAACCCATAGATTTGACAGAGTTTATAACTTCTATACTAGAAAGTCCTGTCGTTATAACATCCTCAACCACTAAAACTTTCTCGTCTCTATCTACTGAAAAACTTCTCCTCAACCCAACTTTGCCATCAACTCTCTCAGTAAATATAGAGCGAACTCCTAAAGCCCTTGCAACTTCGTATCCTATAACAATACCGCCAACAGCAGGAGAGACAACGGCGTTAACTTTTATATTGTTTTCTTTGATTTTGTTAGCAAGCTCTTTTGCCAATTTTGCGGTATCCTTAGGGTTTTGCAAAATCAATGCAGATTGAAAATACGTATCTGAATGAAGCCCGCTAGCAAGCTTAAAATGCCCGATCAAAAGAGCTTTGTTTTTTTTAAATAGCTCTTGAAGCCCAATAAGCTCTTCTGCCTCTATTTCTTTTATCCTTTTTTCATCTGAATTTGCTTTTTTAAAAAATATATTTTTTACCCCCCAGTATCCTAAAACAAGACCAACAATAATGTTAAGTGTCTTTACAGCCCAAATTGGTAAAAATGTGCCTATAAAATGGCCAACTAAAATTATAAAAGACATAAACACCGGCGTTGCCAGTATAAAACCAGCTGCAAAAATACTCGTTTCTTTAAATTTCATATCGCGCTTACTTACTTCAAGTGAAAATATTCCCATAATAAACAAAATAGTAATTGGATTTGCCATATCCAATCCCATTAAGCCAAAAAATAAAGTTTTCCCTTTAATACTCTCAGGGTTAATAAAATCGTATCCTATTTGTCCTGTCATTAAAAACATTTTCAAAAACAATATTCCAGTTGTTATAAAAAATACTCCAAATGCCATTAATACAATACCAATGACAATATCGAAAACTCGTTGATATCGTTGTATTTTTTTCACAAGAGCAGATATTGAAAAAACAGCTAAGCTAACATATGTTAAATCGACAATTGATAAACCTAAAATACCTATGAGCATTTCAGTAACTGGTATGGACAATGACAAAGTAAAAACTAACATGGAAACAGGTCCAATGCCACCGACTTGCAGCATAAGTCCAAATTTTAATCCATCAAACAAAAAAATGTTATTCTTATTTTTCATGATATTCATTTTCATTCCACCTTTATCACCTTCTTATTATCCTATTTTGTCATAAATATTTTTTAAAGTTTCAACAGGATTTACAGTGTTCAATATAGGTCTACCAATAATTATAAAATCCGCACCTTCTTTAATTGCAATCTCTGGTGTTGCCACTCTCTTTTGGTCATCATCAACCTTTTTTAGTCTAATTCCAGGAGTCACCACATTAAATTCTTCGCCACACTCTTTTCTTATAAGTGCTATTTCAAGAGGCGATGATATTACACCATCCACTCCACAGTCTCTTGCAAGTTTTGCCATTTTAATAACTTCTTCTTCACTCGATACCTGACTCGTTAAGACTGTCACTGCCCAAATTTTAGGCCTATTTTTTACAGACGTAGCGGCCACAAGCATATCTTTCCCACCGACAGAATGGACAGTTAAACTAAAAACTCCTAGCTCTTTAGCAGATTCAACAGAAAGCTTAACAATAGCAGGTATGTCGTGAAACTTTAAATCTAAAAATATCTCTTTCCCGTTGTCTTTTATAGTTCTCATTATTCTTCCGCCACATCGTAAAAACAGCATTGGCCCCACTTTATAAACATCAACATAGGTAACAGTTTCTTTTACAAGTTTTTCAGCTTTATTAAAATCATAAACATCAAGAGCAAGTATTATTTTTTTCATTTCTCCCTTTATAACGTTTATTTGTTAACTATCAAAATAAGTTCTAAATTAAAATTTATCCTAAACTTTTATTTACAATGCCAATTATGTCTTTTACTGACTTTATATTTTTTCTTTCCAATATATCTTTAATTTCACAAATAATTTTTATTAAATTTTTGGGAGAGACCAAACTTGAACTTCCAACGCTGACAGCTGTAGCCCCAGCGAGAATAAATTCAATAGCATCTTCTCCCGTCATTATTCCACCGCAACCAATAATCGGCACTTTTATACTCTGGTAAGCATCATACACGCAGCGCACTGACATCGGCCTTATACAAGCACCTGAAACACCTCCCTTAAATGTGGAAAGTTTGGGCTTAAACGTTTCAATATCTATGGCCATTGCTGGATAAGTATTTGCTAGTGTTACTCCATCGACTCCTGAATCTTGCGCCACCACCACAATCTCAACAATATCAGTCACTAGTGGGGAAAATTTTGCAATAATTGGCAATTTCGACACATTTTTTACTCCTCTTACTATTTCACTGACCAAACGCAAATCGTGACAAATTATTCTCTTTTTCAAATTAGGACAAGATAAATTAAGTTCTATAGCTGAGATACCATTCTTCATACTCAATATTTCTGCTGTTTCAATGTATTCGCTTGGGCTAGACCCAGCGACACTTACAATTACGGGCACTCCTATTTTACTCAATTTCTCAAGAGGCCCTTCAATAAAAGCTCTAACTCCAATGTTTTGCAAGCCTATCGTATTTAATATTCCAGACTCAACTTCCGCAATTCTGGGCTGTAAATTCCCATCGCATGACTCTAAAGTGATTGTCTTAGTCACAATAGCACCTAGCTCATTCAAGGAAATTAAATCTGCAAGTTCGTAACCATAACCAAAAGTTCCTGATGCTGTAAGTACAGGATTTTTCAGCTTAATTCCGGCAAAATTTACATTTAGATCAGTTTTCATCTATTCTACTCATTTCATTTTATACAGAAAACGAACACAACAAACAGTAAAATCTACGTGTACATACTATACGTTACATATTATTCTTTAATTTTATTTTTTTTGTTTATTATTTTTATTGCTGAATTCTGACATGAGCCTCCAGCATATTTTCAGGATACTTGCATTCACTAATTTCACAATTTTCTATATTTTCAAAATCATGAAATATATTATTAAACCCTTGACAAATCTATGCCTAATATTTTTCGAGTAAATAATGTAAGATAATCATCTTCAATAACACTTTTCGCCAATTTGGACGGATTGTTCATTTTAGTTATAATCCCCCATACGGGCTGATGGTTGAGCAACATTCTTTAACGATTAATTTCACTCTTTCATTATTAAACACAAAATTACCACTAACCTTAATTCTTAAAATATCTTCTCTATTATTTGTTTTCTTATAGTCACACTTATAACTCAATATCCTCAACTTTAAAGACAGGCCCATCTTTACAAATCATTTTATTTTGTCTATTTATTTTTACAGCACAGCCTTGGCAATTTCCCAACCCACATGCCATTTTTTCTTCAAGAGAAGCAAAACCTAGCACATTTTTTTTCCTAGCAATCTCTAAAATTTCTTTGAGCATTGGAGTAGGTCCACAAGCAAAAAGAGTATCTCTTTTCTTTAGCTGTTTTGACAATATATCAGTGATATAACCTTTATACCCCTTTGACCCATCTTCAGTAGACAAAACAACTTTCCATCCTAATTTTCGAAAATTATCTAAATACAACAAGTCAGATTCTGATTTTGCCCCATAATACAAAGTACTTTTGTTTTTAAGTCGTGAGGCAAGAAAATGAATTGAAGCAATACCTGTACCACCCGCAACGATAACATTATTAGAATTGTCGCACGCATCATTATCACATACAATAATATTAACCAACGGTTCTAAATCATAACCTTTTCCGAGTGGACCTAAAAGTTGAAGCATTCCAGATTTAATATTCGACAAAATTTTTGTACCCTTACCGACAACCTTATATAAAAAACTCACGCATCCTCCCTCTCCATCATCCGCATCACATATTCCAAAAGGACGACGCAAAAAAACACCTGGGACACCAATCATAAAAAACTGCCCCGGGGAACAAGACTTATAAACATCACCTACTTTGATTTTTAATTCAAAATAGTGAGACTGCACTTTCTTGTTGTAAACTATCCTATAATTTTTATCAACCCTTTTATACATACGTAGCAGAAATGACATAACAAATTTAATTTCTATCTTCTTCTAGTTAAATTTGTTATTCAGATCCCAAACTATATTCCCTCCAACAATTGTCATCACTGCTCCACCTTTAAACTTCCTTCCTATAAAAGGTGAATTTTTGCTTTTAGAAACTATTTCTTTTTTCTCAAACTTATAGAAATACTCTGTATCGATTATTGTAATGTCAGCAATACTTCCCTCTTTAAGAGTGCCTCTGCCTTCAAGATTAAAAATCCTGGCGGGATTGGAAGTCATCTTTGATATAGCCTCATAAAAGCTTAAAACGCCAGTATAGACAAGCTCACTTAAAACAAGACTCAATAACGTCTCAAATCCTATAATTCCAAAAGGAGCTAGATCGAATTCCTTGTTCTTTTCTTCTTGAGTATGCGGAGCATGATCCGTCGCTATACAATCTATCGTTCCATCCGCAAGACCACGTTTTATTGCATCGATATCTTCCTTTTCTCTTAGAGGAGGATTTATTTTAGTATTCGCGTCATAAACTTTCACATCATTATCGGTTAAAGCAAAATAATGTGGACAAGTTTCGGCAGTAACTCTTATATTCTTTCTTTTTGCTTGTCTTATCAAATCAACAGAACCCGCAGTAGAAACATGAGCAATATGCAGATAAGCACCAGTGAGTTCTGCAAGCATTATATCACGACTTACCATAACTTCTTCAGCCTGTTTTGGAATTCCTCTAAGACCCAAAAATGTAGAATTTTTCCCTTCATTCATGACGCCACTTCTACTTAACTCTTTATCCTCTCCATGAGAGATAACCGGAAGTTTAAACATTTTAGAATATTCTAAAACATGCCGCATAACTCTCGAGCTTGATATGGGGAAGCCATCATCACTTATTGCAACGACCCCTGCCTCTTTAAGAAGTCCTATTTCAGAAAGTTCAAAACCCCGTGATCCTTTAGTCGCACAACCTATGGGAAAAACATTTACGCATCCTTCTTTGCGTACCTTATGTAATATAAATTCAACCGTTGAAGCACTATCAATAACAGGTTCTGTATTTGGCATGCAAAAAATAGTCGTTACCCCACCTTTTGCAGCAGAACGCGTTCCCGTGTAAATAGTTTCCTTCACTTCATGCCCCGGTTCTCTTAAGTGAGCATGGATATCAATAAGTCCAGGAACAGCAATCTTCCCTTCTCCGTTAATAATTCTATCAGCGTCGCTTAAAAATTTTGGCACAATTTTCTCATCCTCAATAAAAATGTCGCTAATTAAATTTTCGTTTTGTAAAGAAGGATCAACTATTTTGATATTTTTAATTTTAAGACGCATTTTCTCTCTTTATAAGCTCCAAAAGACATAAGACCGTCATCCTTACCGCTATCCCATTGATAATCTGCTCGTTAATTGCAGTATTAGGGGCATCAGCAACTTCAGAAGTTATTTCAATACCTCTATTCACTGGACCGGGATGCATAATTAAAACGTCAGATTTCGCCAGAGTCAATCTCTCTTTTGTTAACTGATAAAGACTAATATATTCACGAATTGACGGAAATAAATTTTCTTGTTGACGTTCAAACTGCACTCGTAAAATATTCAAAACATCGGCTATTTTAACAGCTTCATCTAAATTATAAAATACTTTCAC
Source organism: Candidatus Endomicrobiellum calonymphae (assembly GCA_031269945.1). Taxonomy (GTDB): domain Bacteria; phylum Elusimicrobiota; class Endomicrobiia; order Endomicrobiales; family Endomicrobiaceae; genus Endomicrobiellum; species Endomicrobiellum calonymphae. Next base: position 49,592 of record JAISYK010000002.1, on the reverse strand, counting down.
ACCTAAATTTTCAATACCTGCAGGAACTAAAGTCGATGGGCCTGAGACCAAAACCTCTGCACCCATTTTCGTTAATGCCCACATGTTCGATTTTGCCACCCGAGAGTGTAAAACATCACCAACAAGTAAAACTTTCAATCCCTCAATTCTTTTCTTTCTTTCATATATAGTATATAAATCAAGCAATCCTTGGGTAGGGTGTTCATGAAACCCATCACCGGCATTTATTATAGACACATTTAAATTTTTAGCAAGTATGTCAGGCGTTCCGGCCAACGTGTGCCTTATAATTATGTAATCAGCACCCATAGCTTCAAGAGTTTTCCCAGTATCTATAAGGCTTTCTCCCTTGACAATACTTGAATTACTCACCGTAATATTTACCACATCAGCAGAAAGTCTTTTGGCAGCAATCTCAAACGAAGTTCTTGTACGGGTAGAAGGTTCATAAAAAAGTGTTACTACCGTTTTGCCACGAAGTGTTGAAGCTTTATCAGATTTTTTAAAAAGATCTTTAAATGGTTTTACGGAATCCAAAATTGTTTGCAAGTCTTTCTTGTCTAAATGTTCAAGGCCAAGTAAATCTTTAAATTTTAGAAACATTTACTATTATCCTTCACATATACTTTTATATGCAATACAATTTTCACCTTCTTTCTACTATTTTAATTTTTCTTAAATTTATTTTTATATAAAATCTATTGTTATGCGAATAACTCATAAAGCATTCGAATCATTTTTCCATAAAATATACTTTACAACATAAAAAAAACACTTATAAAGATTATTTTCTCAATTCTCTAAGATACTTTTCTACTCCATTTTTTTGGAGTTCAAAATCATCTTTGATAGCATCTTCTGACATTTTATTTTTGTACGTTTTAAGCTTCTCTTTTAAACTTCTATTTGTAACAGCTATTATTTGAACAGCTAAGATTGCAGCATTTATAACACCTGTTTCCCCTATTGCAACTGTTGCAACAGGCACACCTTTAGGCATTTGAACTATCGAAAATAAAGCATCTAAACCCGAAAAGCTTTTACTATCTACCGGAACTCCTATTACAGGGGAAATAGTTTCAGAAGCTATAACACCTGGAAGTGCAGCAGCCATTCCAGCAACTGCTATAAAAACTTTTACATTTAAACTTTCTGCACTTCTAACACATTGTTTCAAATGTTGAGTAGTCCTGTGAGCTGAAGCAATATTCAAAATGTAAGATAATCCAAATTTCTCTAAAATTCCAATAGATCCCTTTACCAAGGATAAATCCGATTTAGAACCCACAATAATAGCTACATCCACATCAGCAACATCGCTCATCATTATAGTGCCCTCCAGGCTATATCTTTCCGATAGTGCATATTTTTAAAATATACACTTTTAACATTTGAATAAACCTTATCTATAGCAGCTTTCACGTTATCAGCTCTTGAAGTAATACTCAAAACCCTTCCGCCACAAGTAAAAAATTTTCCAGACTCAAACTTTGTTCCAGAGTGAAATACTGCCGTATCCTTATCAGTAATACTTTCCAAGCCGCTAATTTCAAATCCTGTCTCAAATTCTCCTGGATATCCATCCGAGGAAAGCACCACTGATACTGAAAATTCTTTTTTCCAGTCAATCTTTAAAGTTTCAAGATTTTTATTTAAAATCGCAACACAAATATCTGTTAAATCTGTGTTAAGCAAAGGCAAAATCGCCTGAGTTTCAGGATCTCCAAAACGGCAGTTAAACTCCAAAACATAAGGGCAATAATCTTTAATAATTAACCCTGCATATAAAACACCCTTATATTTTATCTTCTCAGTTTTTATGCCGTTAATAATCTTTCGAATTATAACTTCAGCTTTTTTATTTAAATCATTTGCCATTTCTAAGGATGCAGGAGCATAAGCGCCCATACCACCAGTGTTAAGTCCTTGGTCATTATCATTTACCCTTTTATGATCTTGCGAAGTAGGCATTATTGAATAAGACACACCATCTGTAAATATTAAATATGACAATTCGGGACCATCTATGTACTCTTCTATAACTATACTCCTCCCTGCGGAACCAAAAATTTTATAATTCATAATTTGATTGACAACATTTTTAGCTTCCTCTATATTATTGCAAATATAAACCCCTTTCCCAGCAGCAAGTCCATCAGCTTTAATCACAACCTCTTGCCCTTTCTCATAATTATCTAAAAACTTTAAGGCTTCACTAATATTCGAAAAAGAATTGTGTTTAGCGGTGGGTATACCATATTTCCTCATAAATTCTTTTGAGTATATCTTACTCGACTCTAGTCTTGCTCCATTCCTTGATGGTCCAATTATTTCTAAACCATTAGCTTCAAAATAATCAACTATTCCCAAAGATAAAGGAATTTCTGGCCCTACAAATGTGAAATCTATTTTATTTTTTCTAGCAAAATTGGCAAGTTTACTAAAATCATCTATTTTATTAACTGGAATATTCACATTTGTCGCAATTTGAGATATACCACCGTTGCCTGAAGCACAATATATCTCACCAATTTTAGAACTTTTTAAAAATTGTTGACATATTGCATGTTCTCTTCCACCAGATCCTACAACCAATACTTTCATTTGGTCCCCTACCTAAAGTAAATTAAACTCTTCCACGATATCATTAATAAAAGCTCACATATTACATTTATTTTACAACATGTTAATATTTATTTACTTTTAACCGCAATTACACAATTGGAAATTATTCAAATATTTAAAAACTAAATTTTAATTTATACCAGATATTAACAATTACTATTTTCTGCCAAACAAACTCCCTATATTTTTGTCACACTATATTCTTTCTGTCGGTATTTTTAATCAAATATTCGGGAACTGTTATGACAGATAAATATAGCAAGTACTTAATTAAACTTTTACTATTGTCTATAATCCACAGAAATACTTTGCTTTTCTATTATCGCTTTTATTCGAGAATATAATATAAATGTATCCTTCAAAAAAAACATACTCCACAACGTCTTCTTTACTCATTATCACCACGCGGTCAAAGAAAATAATATTATCTTTTGCTTTCTTAGACAAAATATTCCTTTCCATAGTTACATTTTAGGATTTAAAACAGAAAAATCACGCAAAGAGCTGGCACCATACCTAGACGAGAACAAAAGGCAAACCTACCAACGTTTGCAGGCCTTAGCAATTTCGAAATATATAAATTAGAAAAGAATGCTTAGAAAGTCTAATATTTTTCATTTGAATAAGCCAAAATATTACTAAAACCACTACCCCCCTGTGACAGCAATAAACAAAAAAATATCGTCTGCTGATTTTAAATTTTTTTATTTTTGTTATAAACCTGCCAAGCACATATTCGAATATTAACAAGTGACAAATTTCTTTTCAGCTAAACTTCTTTCTATGATATTCTTCTTCAAATGTTCTGGCATACTAAGCGAAAATCCTTTATAATCGCTCAAAGCAAAAATACGAATAATGATTTGATTAGTCGTAAGTCGTAGACAGGACGCAAACAAACTCCTGATTGTATCATTTTTACTTAAAATCTTAAACAACCAAAAGAGCCTAGTCATAAACTTCACAAATACCATAAGAATAACTCTTTGTCCATATTACTTTTTCCTAAAACATTGTCAAAACATAAACTTGGCATAAAATTACACAAATTTTTTCAACTATTACTGCCACCATATATAAAAACAATTTCACAAGCCTTACCGCTATGTGGCACAAAAAAAACTTAATAGCACTATTTCTAAAAACAACAGTTCGAAATTTTTTAAATCATTTCCTCTTAATTAAAAAATTATTTTATAATTGCTAGGAAACAAAATTTTTAAATACGTAGAAGACTGCTCTTCGTAGAAAATTATACCAATAAAAAGATTTTCCCACTTATACAACTATTCTTTGCCGACTTAGATTACAAAATCAACAGCATTTTGAAAAATCACTTTTCCCCACCCATATCTGTCATTAAAACCTTCTCTCGCTGGATGCTGCAATGTAAAAACATATCTTTCTGGATGAGGCATAAGTCCAAAAATATTCCCTTTTTTGTTACATATTCCAGCTACATGTCCTATGGATCCGTTCGGAACTAAAGGATATTCCGGTTCACTACCATCTTTCAAAGAATATCTAAAAACAATTTGACTATTTTTATTTAAATTATCTAAAAATTTTTCGTTGCCAGAAACAAATTTCCCCTCTCCATGGGCTACAGGCAAACTTATAACATCTGGCAAATTTTTTGTCCAAATACAGTTAGATTCCCTTCTAACTTTCTTTTCCACTTTCAAATAAACCCAACGACATTCAAATTTATCAGAATCATTACAAGAAAGAGTAAAGATTTGTTTAAAAAATTTTGGGTCAGGAAGCAGGCCGATTTTAACTAAAACTTGGAAACCATTGCATATCCCTACAATTGGTCTACCGCTTAAAGCATACTTTTTAATTTCATCGCCAAGTTTATTTTTAATTTCATTTGATAATATTTTTCCTGAAGCTATATCGTCACCGTAAGAAAATCCTCCAGGAAAAACTAAAATATCGTACTCAAAAATTTTATTCTTTTTTTCAATAAGAGTGTTGATGTGAACACGATCCGCAACAGCCCCACACAATTCAAAAGCACTTTGAGTTTCATAATCACAATTTGTCCCTGCGGTTCTTAAAATTAACGTTTTAACTTTTTTCATATGTTTTCCTCACAACATAACACACAAACCTCTGATTACGAAAATTATACCTACCGTAACAAACTTCCTTGAAATCTTACATATAATCAAATAATGTTTTTAATGATTAGAAAACTACAAATTAATAGTATTGTGCCAAGAATTTAAAAGAAATTCAGAATTTTGCTGTATTTTTACATTACTTCTTTTACTTTCAAAAATCACTTCTTTATCATCACTTACATAACCAATTTCAGAGAAAACCGCCCCACCTAAAATTTTCTTAAATTTTTCTTCATTATTAGGCTTTATTTCAACGATAAATCTGCCATTTGATTCAGAAAACAGTATTTCAGCAGGCGTCATAATCCTAATCCCTCCCTCACTTTCGCATTCTAGATGAGAATAAATATTTACAGCATCTATATCTATTTTTACACCCTTATTTGCCGAAAAAGCCATTTCGCTTACCGCGACTGCAATCCCGCCTTCAGAACAATCGTGACAAGCTTCTATCAAATTTTCACTTATTGCACTATAAATCTTTTTCATTATATCCTTAGACTCACTAGGAAAAACATTAGGTACCGCGCCACCTTTCATATTACTTATTTTTGAAAACACGGAACCGCCAAGTTCATTTCTTGTAATACCCAAAACAAATATTTTATTTCCATTTTTTTTAAAAGGCATCGTAACTGTATTTTCCACATTTTCAATAACGCCCATAGCAGAGATTAAAAGCACTGAAGGTATTGAATACCTTTTTCCATTTATAAAATATTCATTGTGCAAACTATCTTTTCCTGAAATAAAAGGAACTTCAAAAGCTTTTGACACATCATAACAAGCTTTTGTTGCTCTTACCAAACTTCCCAAAATTTCCGGATCATTAGGATTTCCAAAACAAAAATTATCCAATATCGATATTCTCCTAACATCAGCACCTACCGCAACCGCATTTCTCAAGGCTTCTTCTATAGCAGAGGCGGCCATCTTATAAGAGTTTATTTTCCCATATTGAGGATTTAATCCATTAGATAAAACAATACCTTTCTTAGTACCTTTAATGACAGTATAAGGAAAAATAACAGCTGCGTCACCAGGACCTGAAATTTCAATATTATTTCCTTGCAATGGTTTTACAACAGTTTGTCCTTGCACTTCATGGTCATATTGTCTGATAATCCATTCTTTAGAGCAAATATTCAAATCAGCAAGTAATGAAGCCAAAGAACTAGAAATTTCAGAAGAATCCATCTCAATAGGTTTTTGTATTTTTTCTTCACTTACTTTATAAAACGCACGCTTAGTAGGCTTAGGAATTCCATTGTGTAGAAATTTCATATCCATATTCGCTACAACATTGCCATCGTACGTAAGAGTAAGTTTTTTATCATTTGTAAATTTGCCTATGCATACAGCCTCGACATCTTCTTTTTCAAATACCTCAATAATTTTCTCTATATTTTTAGGAGAAACGGTAAAAACCATTCTCTCTTGTGCCTCAGAAATCCATATTTCCCACGGGCGAAGTCCATCATACTTTAACGGGACTTTATCTAAATAAACGACGGCTCCAATCTTTTTTCCAAGTTCACCTACAGCACTGGACAAACCACCAGCTCCACAATCAGTAACGGCCCTATAAAGATTTAAGTCTCTTGCTTTAAGCATTGCATCCAATACTTTTTTCTCAATTATAGGGTTACCTATTTGAACTGCACTCACGGCAGACTTTTTATCAAGTTGTATAGAAGAAAACGTCGCACCATGAATACCATCTCTGCCTGTCCTTCCTCCTACGACTAAAATCAAATCACCGAACTCAACCTTTTTATTTATTTTATTTTTAGGTATTATACCCATAGTTCCACAGTAAACGAGTGGATTTACTATATAACCGTCGTCAAAATAAGTCGTACCGTTTACGGTAGGTATTCCCATTTTATTTCCGTAATCTCTAACACCCGAGACAACACCTTTCATTATCCTTTTAGGATGATGTACTCCTTTTGGAATTTTAGAAGCTTCCATATTTGGATCTCCTAAACAAAATACATCAGTATTAGCCAAAGGCTTTGCCCCAAGGCCAACCCCTAAAATATCTCTTATAACACCACCTATTCCTGTTGCAGAACCACCATAGGGTTCAAGTGCAGAGGGATGATTATGAGTTTCTACTTTAAAAGCAACTCCATTTTTAGAATCAAATTCAATAATTCCAGCATTATCTTTAAAAATAGATAAACACCACGTTTTATTTAATTCAATCGAGGCTTTAAAAATAGTTTCTTTTAAGAGGTTATTATATATTCTCCTTGTTTTCTTCCCGTTTTCTTCTTCAGTATACTCTATCAGTCCTGTAAGCGTCTTATGTTTACAATGCTCACTCCATGTTTGAGCTATAGTTTCCATTTCAATATCCGTAGGATTTCTTTTAAGTTTTTTAAAATAATTTCGAACTACTTTCATTTCTTCAAGAGACAACGAAAGAAGATTTTTTTTACTTAGCTCAAGCAATTGTTCATTTGATAAATTCAAAATCTTAATAGTTTCACATTTAGTTGTATATTTCATTTTATTGTGAACACACTAATTTTGCCATAAACAACTTTCAAAACCAAAGCTACTCACTAAATTATCAATTTAACATTCTATTAATTTTCTTTTTATTTGCTCTCACTTTAGCATTTATTTTTGCAAATTAGTGTATTTTATACTTCTGTATTAATGTATTTGCCAACAATTTCTTTGCAACAGTATTTAATAAAGTCTTTTGTAAAATTTTCCCATACAAATGGTATTTGTGTCCAGTCTTAACTTTAATTTTCTTTGCAATCCCCAAATCTTTAACGGCTTTTATCACGCTTTCAGACACTGTGTCCGTTACACCTTTTTTATACCAAACTTCTATAACAGAAAAATTATGATTTAATCTACCAGTCTCCTTTGTGTCAGAAAATTTTGAAATAACCTCAGAGTTACCTTCTGCATCGCGACGACGTATCAGATAACTTTCCGCAACTTTATCAGTCAATAATTCTGAAGCTATCGTCTCAATTTCACCGAAACTTATATCTCCCTCGACAACATACAATGTAGAATATTCAACATTAGTTATATCTTCTATACCAAGCCCGTAAATATCAGATAAAACGTGTTCCCCACGCGAATTTTTAAAACCTTCTTTCGTAAGAACTTCTATCTCAAACACTATAAATTTCTCCCGGTCAACTTTTCATACGCACTAATATATTTTTTCATAGTTTTTTCAACAACATCTTTTGGAAGCTCCGGAGCTGGAGAAGATTTATCCCAATTTACATGTTCAAAGTAGTCTCTCACATATTGCTTATCTAAACTGTCCTGAGATTTTCCCTCTTCATATTTATCCGTTTCCCAAAACCTTGACGAATCAGGAGTAAAAACTTCATCTATCAATATTAGCTGATCGTCATAGAAACCAAATTCCAATTTCGTATCCGCAACTATTATACCTTTTGAAAGAGAATATTCACTTACCTTACCATATAATTCAAGCGAAATTTTCCTCAAACTATTAGCCACGTCTTTTCCCAGCATTTTTATTGTTTCTTCAAAAGAAATATTTTTATCATGTTTTCCATCACCATCTTTACTTGATGGAGTAAAAATAGGCTCTGGAAGTTTTGAAGATTCTTTAAAGCCCGCAGGAAACTCTATATTGCATACAGTTTGAGATTTTTTATATTCCTTCCAGCTGGAACCTGCAAGATATCCTCTAACAATACACTCTATATCTACTCTATTGGCTTTTTTTACTATCATTGCCCTATCGCGCAACCATTTGTATTGTTTAAGCATCGTCGGGAAACTTTCGAAATTTCCTGTAATAACATGATTAGGAACCACACTCTGAATAAAGTCAAACCAAAACATTGAAAGTTTGTGAAGGACTTTCCCCTTATTAGGAATTATTGTAGGAATAACACAATCAAAAGCCGAAATCCTATCAGATGCGACAATCAAATAACTTTGACCTAAGTCGTAGACATCTCTAACCTTACCCTCACGTACCAAAGGGAGATTTATGATATCTTTTCGATTACTCATTTTACTTTCCTTCTCAAAGATTGTCATATATTTTCTACCCAAACCACATAGATTAAACCCTTACTATCAACAAGTTCACCACTACTCACTCATAAAACTAAAACACCTCACACATACTACTTTAATTCTCACTAGAAATCTTTGGTTTTTCTTAATTATCCAATCTAGAAACACAGTTCGTATGCAAGCAAAAATAAACACTTCAGTTTTTAATTTTGTCAAATTGTATATATACCAGGGACCATCCAATCGAAACCAACAAGCCGCATATAATAAATAAACTACTCTTAACTACTCGTTCTATTCATCTTACTTACGCTAGGTATAAAACAAATAAAGTTAAAGTAAATACTTCTATTACGTAGTAAGCCTTAAAAAACAGTTATTGAAACCGGACAATGATCTGAACCTAAAACTAAATTTTCTATATCCGCAGATTGCAAGTGATTTAGAGAATGTTTTGATATGAAAAAGTAATCAATGCGCCAACCTATATTCCTTGATCTTGCGGCAGTTTTATAATCCCACCACGTATAATTGTTAGGCTTGTCATTAAAATATCTGAAAGTATCGATAAAACCCATTGAAACAATATCATCAAGTTTTTCTCTTTCTTTCAACATAAAGCCAGAAACTTTCTCGTTTTCTTTAGGCCTTGCTAAATCTACCGGGAAGTGTGCTGTATTGCAATCCCCGCATATAATTAGTGTCTTATTTTTAAAACATTTAAAATACTCGATTAAATAATCATAAAAATCCAATTTATACTTAAGACGTGCTTGCGAAGCTCCACCATTAGGAAAATAGATATTAAAAAGGATAAAATCATCAAAGTCAAGATATATCACTCTACCTTCATTGTCAAAAACAAAATTTCCGACACTTGTATGTGTAGACTTAGGTTTAATCTTAGACCATACAGCAACACCACTATAACCTTTTCTAACTGCAGAAGAACAGTAAAAATTATAACCATCAATTTCTTTAACAACTTCTGGGAACTGTGACTCGTCGGCTTTCGTCTCTTGAATACACACAACATCGGCACCGTTATTTTTAAGCCAATCGACAAAATCTTTTCTGCATATCGCTCTTACCCCGTTTACATTCCACGAAACTATTTTCATTTAAAACCTTTCCCAAACAAGAACATCTGGTTACACAATCAACTCATCCTCCGGCTAAGAATTACACTAAATCCTCGTACTTATTACTTTATTCCACCAAAAAATTCTTACCACTATCCCCCCACACCTCTTGACAATTACATCATAAAATTAACAGCAACCGCATCTTATAGTATCTTACGACCTCTTCTAAATTAGTTGCCACTTTCTTTTTCTTTACTAAACTAATCTACTTTAACCTACCCACGCCTACTTTTATGTACATAATATTTTAAAATTTTGCATTTGCAATTACCATTGCTGGAAAATAACCAGTTTTAATAAAATTTATAAGTCCGATTTGCACTCCATACAAATTTTCAGTCATATTCACAAGACCTATTTGAAATCCTCTAACTAACTTTGCTTTGTTAAAAAATCCACATTGCAAACCACAAATTTCATCTAAATTAAAATTTATCACTCCAGATTGAAGTCCTATAAACAATTTTGTAAGCGTTATAAAACTTTCTTGTACTCCTAAAGCCTCATCGGTCCTTGAAAAAATAAAATTCCACGACAAACCCTTTAATTTATGAGTGTAAGAATTTATTCCTATCTCAACCCCATTTACAACGTTACTGTTTTCAGGCACAGCTATCGTATCCCATAGGGAAAACTTAAACGAAGTCGGTGTAACATCCGCAAAAGACACACCCACAATTAATATGCCCATTAATACTACTAACAACGATTTTCTCATTATTTTTATCTAAATTTGATTAGTTAAAAACTTAACAGTATGATCCGTTAGTTTGGCAAATCCGTTTTTCTTTTTTGCACTTACTACAAATACTTTTGATTTATCAGTATCAAAACAATCAGCCGTTTTGGCTTGTACCACATTTCCGCTAATATTTTGAGGTACTTTATCATATTTATTTGCGACAATTTTAAAGGGAACACCCCACTTACTAAGCCAATCGATCATATTAAAATCTAATTCAGTAGGTCCTACGAAGGCATCCATAACTACATAAACCACTTTTTTGCTCTTTCTTTTGATTAAATAGTCTTCTATCATCTTATTCCAAAGTTCTTTTTCATATCTACCTATTTTTGCGAAGCCATATCCCGGCAAATCAACTATCCATCTGCCTGCAAAAACGCTATAAATATTTATACTTCTTGTTCTACCTGGAGTTTTTGATGTCCTCGCCAAATTTTTTTGCAAACACAAAGCATTTATAATACTGCTTTTCCCAACATTAGACCTTCCAGAAATAACAACTTCTGCAAAACTTTGAGGTAAAGAAGACATCTTCACAGCATTTATAAAAAACACAGTTTTTTCTAACATGTTTCAGTTTTAATCTCTTAACTTTGAAAGAAATCTTAACACTTCAAGATAAAGCCAAACAAGCGTTATCATAAGAGAAAAAGCACAATACCACTCCATGTATTTAGGAGAACTATAAGTTACAGCACTTTCGATTAAATCAAAATCAATAACAAGATTAAATGATGCAACAACAGCAATCGCAAAACTCATAATAACACCTAAACTTGACGAACTGCGAATATACGAAAAATTCCCAATTCCAAAAGCATTTAAAACAAAATCAGCAACATAAACTAAAAGTATAGCAAACGTCGAAAACATCATAACTTTCTTAAACCTAGAAGTAGTTTTGAGTATGCCAGCTTTATACGAAGCAAGCATACAAAATAAAACGCAAATTGTTAAAAGAACAGATTTTACTACAAGACCTGGACACGATCTTTCAAAATACAAGGAAACTATCCCTAGTGCAAGTCCTTCGCATATTGCATAGAGCGGAGACAAATATGGGGCCAATGTTTTTTTCAATGTTGAAACAGTAACTAAACCGAAAGCTCCGATTAATATCGGAAGCAATAAGGGTGTCACAACATCAAAATTTGTCCAAGAATAAAACGCACCTGCTGCAAGAAAAATCCACAAGATTATACTTTTATTTATCGTACCGGACAACGTCATAACATCATGATCTTGTGCAGACACACGAAGAAGACTATCTTTTAAAAATGGATTGCTCATTTTTGCTCTCCTTTAATTAAATTATAAGCTAAACTAATAAACTTTCTTTGATTTGTAAAACAAAGTAGACCCAGCGCCTGCTTTAAATCAACCCATCTCAATTTTGATATCTCATTTTTATCAAAATCTGAAACATCTTCTAATGCAAGAGCAAGAAAATATACAGAGTGTTTTTCAACTCTACCTTCTTTTAGACCGCTAAAAAGATCATCAATTATGTAAACATCCTCTTGCCTAAAATCCTCGACAAATTTAACTTTTCTGATTCCAGTTTCCTCAAAAACTTCTCTATTCGCTGCCTCTAGCTCATTTTCACCTTTCTCTATATGACCTTTTGGAAATCCCCATGATCGATTATTTTTTGAATTTACAAGCAAAAACATAGGCTTACTTTTCTGGATTTTATAAACTATCGCGCCACAGGAAAGATCTTTAAACATTTGCTATTTTATTTCTCACTTTTACTGTTAAAATTTGAAGCACATGCTAACCATACTAACTACCAACTACTCAATCTAACTAAGTTATTCGGCCTCTACCATCTTCATGATTATCTCATTTTATTCAATATTTTGCAATTAATTTCTTTCTCAACAAGTCAGAAACGGTATTAACAACTTTCTATTATTTTCGTCCTTGTCCATCAAAATTAAATTTAAAGCTCTCTATTTTATTCTCATCAGCAAAATCTACTAACTTTTTCTTTGTACTTCTATGAAATTTAAGAAATGCCACATCTGCCTCAGCCAGTTATTGAAAAGAATAATCACATCACTTAAAAATTTCAAAATACTATCTGCTATTTCTCTGATAGTTTTACTGTTTACAATTTTACAATCAGCCAAAGTTTCTCTTCTTACGCTAGGCAAAATTTTCATTTCTAAATCGTTTGAATACACAAAATAACAGAATCTTTAAAATATAAAGAATTACATGGAATGTTCGCAACCGCTGCACCATCATCGCCTCCTCTATTCATAGATTTTTTTTTCTTTACTTCCAAATAAAAAACAATTCTGTGACAGATCAAGTTATATTCTCTTCCCATAACCAAAAATATTGCCTCCAAAATATCGATAAATTTAAACTTTAAATCACTTCATTGTTTCATCGACAAAAATTCCACTTGAAGCGAAAATTAAAAATTTACTTGCAAAAATATCAAACCCCACGGGCACTGAATTGTTAAAGAAATTTCTTTTTTATGACTGACTCTACCGTTCCTTCAACAACAAATTTTGTAACGCCAAACGCACGTAAAACTATATTTTTTTTGCGTTTTTAGAATAATTTTTTAAAAAAAATAAAACATTTTTCTCAAACATCGGATTCATTCTTTATAGGTGAACATGGGAACAAAAATAAAGTTTTACTAGAACTTTTTTCGTCTATTTTAAATTCAAAATGTAACATCTGTTCAGCATTTTCCCAAAACTATTTCCAAAAACTTTAACGCCACTAACTACATTTTCTTACTCCTCGGTAATTTTAGAAATTGACGAAGTTAAGTATTCTAAAAAGTATCCTTTTTATAAATTCCAAGATTTTTTCTATCAAAATAAATATTAAATATCAAGATTTAAATACTCTGCTCTGTACTGCTGCACAACAATCATATCGTCAAATGCGGACATAGTCAACAGGCAGCAACAACGACATCACTTTTTTTTAAAATTTTTAAGATCTTGTGTAAATCTTGTCTTCTTTCGTCGACATCAATGGAAGACCCCAATTTAAGTCATGACGCAAAAAACCGTAAACTTCTATAATAGGACATAGCATTAATGCCCAATTTCCCAGTAAGAAGTCCACTGCCTAATTTGCAAACATTAAATCCCACAAAATATCTATGATATCTCGATTAGATTTTCAAGAATTGAATGTTTATCATATTTTTGTTAAAAATTCATATTCTTTCTTTAACATAATTTTATACGCTCTGCAAAATGCAATCGACAAAAGTATTATTATCGAGAGGGGTGGCTGACGGGAATTGAACCCGCAACCTTCGGCTCCACAAACCGACGCTCTAACCAGTTGAGCTACAACCACCAAACAGGAAAAACGCCCCCGGCGTGAGTTGAACACGCAACCTACTGCTTAGAAGGCAGTCGCTCTATCCAATTGAGCTACGGAGACAACTATAACTACGAGGTTTTAACAAAATAGGTTGTATTATGTCAACAAACTGGACGCTAAAGTATACAAATTTTAAAACAAAAACAATTTAGTGAACATATCATCATAATTGTATATCTTCTATATTAATTGTCTTATAACTAAACACAAAACTTTAAAAACTACAAATTAATTTAAATACTTTTTTTTAAAATCCAAGCCATCTATCTCTTTACTTATTAAATTTAACTTTGTCGCATCTACAATTATGTTATCGCCTTCCTTAAATTTTCCTGAAATAAGTTGAGAAGAAAGAGGATTTAACAAATACACTTGTATAGCTCTCTTTAATGGTCTCGCTCCAAAAGCGGGATCATATCCCTTCAGTGATATAAAATCTTTCGCTTTATTAGTAAGTTCCACACAGATATTTTTCTCAGCGAGGCGACACTCAAAGGATTTGATTTGTATGTCAATAATTTTATTCAATTCCTGTTCTGTTAAATTTTGAAATATTACTATTTCGTCTATCCTATTTAAAAATTCAGGCTTAAAGTAATTATGAAGCTTCTGCGCAACTTTATTTTTTATTTTATTATAGTCGTCATAATTTTGAATATATTGCGATCCTATATTTGAAGTCATTATAATAACAGTATTCTTAAAATCAACAGTTCTTCCATGTCCATCCGTAAGTCTCCCATCGTCAAATATCTGTAACATGATATTAAATACTTCAGGGCTCGCTTTTTCAATTTCGTCGAACAAAACCACGCAGTATGGTCGCCTTCTTACAACCTCAGTTAATTGTCCCCCATCTTCAAAACCAACATATCCCGGAGGGGCCCCTATGAGACGAGAAACACTATGTTTTTCCATATATTCTGACATATCAATTCTCACTATATTTTTCTCATCATCAAATAACAACTCAGCAAGTGCTTTTGCCAATTCAGTTTTCCCAACACCAGTAGGACCCAAAAACAAAAACGAACCTATAGGTTTACCAGGATCCGAAAGTCCAGAACGGGAACGACGCACCGCAGCCGATATTGCAGATATTGCTTCATTTTGACCGACAACCCTTTCATGTAGTTTATCTTCCATTTTAAGGAGTTTCTGCACTTCGTCTTCCATCATACGACTAACTGGTATGCCAGTCCACTTGCTTACTACCTCAGCAATATCTTCCTCGTCAACTTCTTCTTTCAACATTTTCTTTTTTTTCTGCAGTTCAAAAAGTTTTTTATTTTCATCTTCAAGATTCTTGTGCACATCCGGAATTTTTCCGTAACGAATTTTAGCGACAGTACTCAAATCTCCAACTCTTTCAGCTTTTTGCTCCTCAGTTTTCATATCTTCAAGAGATGCTTTTAAATTTCTTATATTGGATATGGCTTCTTTTTCCTTTTCCCAATGAACTTTCATTTCTGCAGAATCTTGTTTTAACTTATCTATCTCTATTTTCATATTAGCAAGGCGGTTTTTGGAATCGGTGTCGGTTTCTTTTTTCACGGCTTGTTTTTCAATTTCAAGCTGCCTGATTTTTCGCTCTATGATGTCAAGCTCAGTAGGCATAGAATCTATTTCTATTCTCAATTTACTCGCTGACTCATCAACTAAATCTATGGCTTTGTCCGGTAGATACCTGTCCGTTATATATCTTGTACTCAACGTTGAGGCAGCAACTAACGCTGAATCTTTTATTTTTACACCGTGGTGCACTTCATATTTTTCTTTTATGCCTCTTAAAATCGCAATTGTGTCCTCAACTGACGGTTCGCCAGCAAAAACAGGTTGTAAGCGTCTTTCCAAAGCAGCATCCTTCTCTACATACTTTCTGTATTCGCTAATAGTAGTCGCTCCTACAAGTTTAAGTTCACCACGTGCAAGCATAGGCTTTAACATATTCGCGGCGTCAACTGCACCTTCGGCCGATCCAGCACCGATTATCGTATGCAATTCGTCAACAAAAAGAATAACCATTCCTTGAGCTGAGAGAATTTCTTTAAGTACAGCTTTAAGTCTATCCTCAAATTCACCTCTGTATTTTGCACCAGCTATTAACGCTCCTAAATCCAAGGCTATAACCTTCTTATTTTTTAAACTTTCAGGAACATCTTTAGAAATTATGCGTTGTGCCAACCCTTCTACTATCGCTGTTTTGCCTACACCAGGTTCACCGATAATAACAGGATTGTTTTTTGTCCTTCTAGATAAAACTTGAACGCATCTGCGAATTTCGCTATCTCTTCCTATAACAGGATCAAGTTTTCCAAGTTTTGCCAAATCAGTTAAATTTCTCCCGTATTTCTCTAAAGCTTGATATTTATCTTCAGGGTTTTGATCTACAACTCTCTGCCCTCCCCTTATACTTACAAGAACTTTCAAAATAACATCCTTACTAATTCCGTATTTTTTTAATATTTTTGATGCATTATCAAAATTATCTTCGGCTATAGCAATAAGAATGTGCTCTGTAGATATAAAATCATCTTTTAAACTTTTTGCCACCTTTTCTGAATCGCTTAAAATTTTATTCAAACTCTGTGATAAAAACAAATTTCCACCTGAAACTTTAGGTTTTTTTTCAATTTCTGAAACCAAATCTTTCGAAATATCCGCAGCTAGATTAATTTCTTGGCCAGTAGACAGTGCCATTTTCTTCATTATAACCTCGACTATTCCATCTTGTTGTTTCATCAAAGCGTACAAAACATGCTCACAAGTAATTTCTTGATTACCGTATTCAGAAGCTATATTTTGTGCATCTATCAAGACCTCTCGCGATTTAACCGTAAACTTAGAAATGTTCATACTAACCTCTTATTATTCCATTTGCCGACGTAATTTTTTAAGTGACCTAGTCTTGTAATCCGTTTATGTAAGCAAATTTATTTATTTTTTAAAAGTATATCTTAATTGACAGATATTAAAGCATCAGCATAAAAAAACCGAACATACAGGATATTCTACAACGAATTACTATGAATTAACAAATAATTGTAGTACTAAATAAAAAAAGTAAATAACGCTACGACTATCTTACCAAAATAAGACACAAATATTGTGCTTCGGAACCTCAAAACCACCAAACTTTTTTTTTACTTTTTAGTTATAGCATAACCAGATCAAAAAGCCTAGTACGTTGCAGGCCAGTAAATTATATACACAATCCGATAAGATCATTAAAAATGTTGCTTCGCATATTTTAAGTTTAAAAAATATGATAAAACAGAGCTGCAGGACAAAATTATTGAAAATTTTATTGCAATTAAAGAAATATTATATAAAAACAAGCAAAATGCTTGTTAAAAGTGCCAAGTAAGTAAGCATATCTGGGTAAGTGTTGTGTTTTTTGCCTTTAAAGAAGGTTAAAATACGTTTTATTTATCACGGAACACTCAATTTTAGAACTTACAACGTACAGAAGCTCAAAAATAAAGTTTGAAGAAGCGTTTAACCTATGGATAAGTACTGTGTCAACTAATATTTGTAACATCAGAAAAGTCTTGAAAAATTTATCTTGGACTATGTATGATGATTAACACTTACATAGTTCCCAAAATACCAATTTCTGTTGTTTAGATCCATAAAAATTAATACCATGCAGAAGTTCTTTAAGATATTCAACCTGTGCTTTTGTCGGTTGTTTGTTTTTTTTCTGATCGCATAACATCTGTATGGCACGAATTTTGTGCTATCAATGTGACTATGTACAACTTACTATCTTCAGATATTTTTCTATTCTAAGTTTCCAAGCACTAAACAAACATACTATTTCGCATAACATTTGCGTTTCTTCTGGAATTTTCTCAGAACAATCAAAAAGCTCTAATTTTAATCTAATACTTTCGCATCTTTTTCAAAATCGAGTTTTTTGTAAAATAAAATTCTTGTATTTCCATTTTCAATATATTTGTTTAATATATTTGTTTAGAATTAATGCATCTATCTTCAAATCTATCGCAGTACTTTCTTCTTTTTTTACTTTACCTGATATGATGGTATTCCCTTTTAATTTTTCGCCTTTCTCCAAAAAGCTTAGCATACATATCGTCCATATCAAAGCCATACATAAAGTATATCCCAGCCTCAAGCTCCCCTTATTTCTAAATTTTTAAGATCAAATCTAAAGCTAGAACCTAATTCGTTAAATTCTTTCATTGCTTCAAGTCCTTATTTTTATAAAACAATACGATTTTTTTTCTATCTCTATTTTTAACTGATAAAGCTGCGAGAATTAAAAAATTCTCCGTTTATTCAACTATTATTGTGCTAACATAAGGAACACCTAATCCAAACTCTATTATTTTTGCAGCTAGCAAAACACTCAATTTCATATTTAAAAATTTTCACATAACGTCATAAATATCTCTTACCTTCGTCTAACTACAAACAAATACCTAATTTAACATTAGGGGACAAGACTTCTGACATTTGCTGCGGCTTTCGTAATAACTATCTCTAGTTAGTATCATGAACATAAAAATCTGACACTTCTTTGTAAACCACGATTCAATTAATATTCTTAACAAAATTCTCATTGTATAATGAAAGAAAAGATGTGCTTTAGTTGGTAGTCCTCCAAATAGCTGAGTTTCTATTATTGACAAATCTTTAAAACCAGGCAAATACGAAAATAAAGTTCTAGAAATAGAAATTCCCGAAAGCACTAAAATATCTACACTTTTTTACTGATTTAACTACTTAACTCTAAATTTATGTGTTTTTCATCAATTAACAACAAGCCCAAGTTTTTAAACTTCACGACTTTCCGAAAAAGTCTATAAGTATCAATATAATACCAACAAATCCTCTTTACAAATCGCCCATTATTTCTTTACACTTTGTTTTGAATCGAAGTCTGCTAATCACTTCATAGCATTTTGTTGAAAAAAGAGAAAGCCTATACTGTACAGTAGAAACTAATAAAGCAACCTGAAGACCACATTATTATGCTTTTGCTGTACGCACAGCGATTTCGGTTTTACCATAGCCAAAACATCTCCATAAACAAATCCCTCTCAACTAGATAATATTTTTATAAAACTGTTTTTTATGCTCTCACTCACCCCTTCAGCTGATCAGAAGTTTCATCGTAAACGGAACGTTTTTCTATGCAATTCTTCCCATCTAAAAGATTTACAATCATAATTTTTCTTTGCAGATAAAACTTTAGAAACTCCTTTGAGAACCTTGATGCTGATTCACGCACCGTCAATTTTACTTTTTCAAAGGGTTTCGCCCCCCCTACATCCATTTAAATACAATTTAAAGTTTTAACACACCTTCAAAACCCAAAATACTTTTTTTATAGCACTTATCTTCAGGATGGACAGTAAAGTCTATCGCCATTCTTATACTCTTATACACATCCGCCAAGAAGAAAGCACAAATAAAATACATCTGCAACAGAGACAACAATACACAAGGTGAAGAATCTAAAAAGAGCTCGAATTGTCATAAAAATAATTCAATTCTTCATCATTGTTCCTCATCCTTGTTCCTCATCCTTGAGCAAAAAACAAAAACGCACAAATCATAAACTTCCTAGCAATCACTTACATTTGTTTGCATCTTAGAAATGTGCCCAAATACCACCTGCCGCTTTGGCTTGCTCAAATTACAGATCTTTAAATTAATTTGTAAAATTCAAAACTTTTTAAAATTCGCTTCTGCGAGATATGAGCTCCGGGCATATCTGCCAGAGATAACTTGTTTTATTTTTAACGATATTGCAAAGTTTTCAAACATTTTAAATTCCTCTTTAGTATATTCCTTGATCACAGAAAAATGTTTTAGTGTAGGAGCAAGGTACTGGCCTATTATGAGAGCGTCAACATTTATATTTTTTATGTCCTTAATTGTTTCAAAAATCTGTGCTTTAGTTTCACCCAATCCGAGCATTATACCAGTTTTAACTCTAAAATCTTTGGACTTGGCATGCTCCAAGACACTGAGAGAACGGTAATAATCAGATCCTTTTCTCACTACATCATAAAGAGTAGGAACTGTTTCCAAGTTATGAGAGAAAACATCAGGTTTTGCATTCAAAACAATATCTATGGAGTTAGTATTTCCCAAAAAGTCAGGGACAAGAACTTCAACTTTATTACCAGGAAGCAAAGTTTTTATCTCATTAATTGTTTTTGCAAAATGCTCCGCTCCACCATCGGGCAAATCATCCCTTGTTACCGAAGTTATAACACTGTATGAAAGTCTGAGATCCTTAATTGCCTTTGCAACTTTTGTAGGTTCACTTACATCTATAAATTCAGTATCATATTTTCCCACAGCACAAAAACTACACTCTCTAGTGCAATATTCCCCCAATATCATAAAGGTTGCAATTTTATTCCTGTAACATTCGCCAATATTAGGACACTTAGCACTTTGACACACCGTGTTCAGGGCCTTAGATTCAAAATTCTTTTTAAATTCTATTATCTGTGCTAGGTTAATTCTTTTTTTTCTTTGTTTCATACCATTTATTCAATCGATGACAAGTTAAAATCACTTACTTTACATATATCAAGGTTCACCTCAAAAGTACCTGAAAAGAACACTTAATTTAACCATTTTTATTAAATAAAGTCACAGATTTTTAAAACACATTTGACTGTTTAATGCCTAAAGTGTCTCATGCTTGTAGCAATCATAGTTATATTTAATTTCTCAGCAGCTTTAATAGATTCATTGTCTTTTACCGAACCTCCAGGCTGCATTATTGCAGTAACACCAATTTTAGCTGCTTGCTCAACAATATCTGGAAACGGAAAGAAAGCATCAGAAGCAAGAACAAGCGAAAACAGGCCCTCATCTAATCCGTGCTTAACGTATTTCATTTTTTCAGCAGCTATTTTAAGTGAATCAACACGACTCATTTGCCCAGCTCCTATACCAACAGTCTGCGTTCTTCTTGCAAGAACAATAGCGTTTGACTTGACATATTTGGAAACTTTCCATGCAAAATTCAAAGCCTCGCACTCTGTTTTATTAGGTTGGCGGCGACTCGTCATAAACTTTATTTCGCTCAAAAGCTCATTATCTCTATCCTGCACAAGCATACCATGAGATATCGTTCTAAATT
This sequence comes from Candidatus Endomicrobiellum calonymphae, assembly GCA_031269945.1. GTDB lineage: Bacteria > Elusimicrobiota > Endomicrobiia > Endomicrobiales > Endomicrobiaceae > Endomicrobiellum > Endomicrobiellum calonymphae. Next base: position 28,409 of record JAISYK010000002.1, on the reverse strand, counting down.
CAACAGATTTTTTTTTCTCTCCATAAGGAATTTCTTGTACCAAAAGTCTGATATTCTTTTTTTGTACCAAAACATCTAAAGCTTCTTTAGAATAACCAGGGCCTATAACGCATTCAACAAATAATTTGCTTATTTCAACGGCAGTGTTTTCCTCAACAAGTTTATTAAACGCTATTATTCCACCAAAAGCACTTACTGGATCACAGGCCAAAGCTTTTAAATAAGCGTCTTTTATGGTCGCGTCTTCCGCACAACCACAAGGATTATTGTGCTTGATAATTACACATGCTGGGTTATCAAATTCATGGACTAGACACCACGCTGCCTCTAAATCAAGATAATTATTATAAGATAACTCCTTGCCATGAAGCTGTTTTGCAGATATGACAACAGGCTTGCCTTCTATGCCATTAAAATATAAAGCGGCATCTTGATGATAGTTTTCTCCATATCTTAATTTTGAAAGCTTCTTAAGAGGAATCGTCATCTGTGTCGGAAATTTTTCATAAGTCAAATAATTTGAAATTAAAGAATCGTAATATGCCGTATGGCGGAAAACTTTTGCAGCCAAATCAAGTTTCAATCTTTCTGGAACAGAACCACTCTTTAAGTTTTCAATAATAATTTTATAATCATTTACATCGCATACAACGACAACATCTTTGTAATTTTTGGCAGCAGCCCTTAAAAGAGCAACTCCACCAATATCAATATTCTCTATAACATCCTGATTTATTCTTTTGTCTTCAGATTTTGGTATTTTCTTTATAGTAGCTTCAAAAGGATACAAATTCACAACTACCATATCTATAGTCTCTATTCCGTGGCAATTTAATTGCTTGTTATGGTCAGAGTTGCTTCTTATAGCGAGTATTCCTCCATGGATTTTAGGATTTAACGTTTTAACTCTCCCGTCTAAAATTTCAGGAAATCCAGTAATTTCAGATATTTCCCGACATTGAATAAAATTTTCTTTTAAAATTTTCGCAGTTCCACCGCTAGAAATTATATTCCATCCAAGATATTTTAACTCTTTAGCAAAATCTACAACATCGGTTTTATCTGAGACACTAAGTAACACTGTCGGCATAAATCCCCCCTTGATCATTTAGTATATCAATGCGGTCACAACAATATTTCAAAAGCTCCAACTATGTCATACAGATTGACCCTCACCAATCTTCAAAAAAAAATGAAGCCACTCTCTTACTTCATTTTTACTTTCTCTATTAAAATTTTTAAACTTTTGCTCCAATATTTTTACAATCTGTTCGAACTGTTCGAAAATTTTTCCACTTACCTCAATAGTTTTAAGAGCAGTGTTAAATTTCTTTCAATTCCTTGTTTTTTAAGTTCGAATTTTATTAAAAACTTTCCTTTACCCTTCTTCGATAAACAAACAAGCTATATAATTTTTAGCATGTTCCTCACCACCACACCTCATCACTGAAATAATTTAATTTCTCAAGTCCTTTTAATAACTATTTACCGCGTTTTCATGATCGTAAGCTCTTTAAAAATGTTTTTTTGTTGATTTTTAACACTGTATATGAAATTAATTGATTTGATACTAAACTCAATTTTCATGGAACTCCATTTTTTTTGATTTGTCATAAAATAAAATTCCTTTATAAACCATCCTCCCAAATACTAAACCACCTTTTAATGGCGAACTTGACAACACCATCGGCAGAAACCGTCAAACTCCTCTTACTATCTTCAAAGGATATTTTAAACACTTCCTCATTAAACTTCACTTTTTTATTTTTAACATTCTCACAACTAGATTTAGAGTATATTAAAATCTTCAATTTATTAAATTCAAACTACTACAATCTACTAAAATTTATGCAACATGGCGAATCATTCAAATAAATCTCCGGCTAATATTTAACTAAAATATACTTTTTATTTCCAAGTCCAAGTTTTTCAGCATAATTCAACTGAATAGTAGGATCAATTTCAGGATAGATACTTTTAAAGAAATCTTTACCAAAAGCCTTATTTACAACATCATAACTAGCTTGATCTACCGCAACGGGATCAACTCCGGCAACAATTCCAACGTCATACATAAGAGGACCATTTTTTTCAAGACTAAAACAATCGCAGTATTTACTTATATGATTTAAAAAGTTTATGTAAGACCCATTTTTGTTTTTCAAAACTCCTACCGCATATTCAACTATCTTCTCTTGAACCGTAGCAGGGCCTTCGTTCCAATTCAATTTAAAAACCTTCAACACACAACTAACCATGCATTGCCCGCATCCAGTACATTTCTCTTTATTCATAACAATTCTTTTATCTACAAGATACAATGCTTTTTGATAACAATTTTTCACACAAGTTCCGCAGCCTATACAAAGCTCTTGCCTTACTAAAGGCTTTGATGAATGATGCATAGCATACTTGCCAGACTTGCTCCCACAACCCATACCTATATTTTTTAATGCTCCACCAAATCCTGTTATCTCATGCCCTTTAAAATGGCTCATAAAAACAAAGCCGTCAGCGTTATATATTTCATGAGCTATGTAAACATTTTTAAAATATTTCAAATTAACTTCAACTTTCTTCTCCGCATTTCCTCTCATTCCGTCTGCAATAACAACAGGACAACCACATTTTTCAATAGTGAATCCATGCTTGTTCGCAATAAGAAGGTGATGATATGCATCAGATCTCTTGCCGACATAAATCGTGCTAGCGTCAGTCAAAAATGGATAGGCAGTCCTTTCCTTAACTATCTTCACAACAGGCAAAACATACTCAGATCTAATATATCCATCGTTACCATCTTCGCCAAAATGTATTTTTATAGCCAAAAAATCTCTTGCTTTTACATGATTAACCACACCTGCAACTTTTAAAAAATCACAAAGTTCATTTTTCCTATTCCATGGAAGGAAATATACTTTGCTAAACATTAATTACACACTCCAAATATTAAACCCATAGTTGAATAACTAAATTCCACTTAATTTCAAAAGCACGCCGATGGCAAAACTTTGAAAATAACAAAACACTATTCATTTAATATTACTTACCCATTAATCTACTAAACTTTGCTCTTTTTAATAAGCTTCTTAAATTCTTCTTCATAAATAATCCTTAAATCCAATTCTTTTGCTTTCTTAAGTTTCAACCCCGCATTTGCACCTGCAAGGACACAATCTATTTTTTTACTAATGGAAGAAGCAATCTTCCCTCCGAGAGATATTATAATTTTGCTTGCTTGTTTTCTCGTATAAGTTTCAAGTTCTCCAGTTAAAACGCATACTTTATCTTCAAATTGCCTTCCAATTTTATACGTCTCAGGTTCTGTCATATTCACACCAGCAACAATTAAAGCATCTATTACATGACGTGTAGCGTCATTTTCAAAAAATCTCTTTAAAAACAGTGCCAAAATGTTCCCGATTTCAGGAATCCTTGTAAAATCCTCAACACTTGCCTCAAATAAAGCACCCATATGTCTAAATTTCTTGGCTATGATACCAGAAATCTTTTCGCCTATATGCCGTATTCCCAAAGCAAACAATAACCTGCTTAAAGGACGCTTTTTACTTATCGCGATCGCTTCAAGAAGGTTATTACTCCTCTTCTCTTTAAATAAATCAATGTTAACAAAGTCATCGTAAGTTAGATAATATATATCCGCTAAAGTCCGTATTTTTCCATTTTTAAGAAACTGATCTATTACAGATTTGCCAAATCCTTGAATATTCATAGCGTTTCTGCTTACAAAATGTAACAAGTGTCTCCTAAATTGTGCAGAACAATCTGGATTAATGCACCTATAGGCTACTTCTTTCTCATTTTTCTTAACAACTTCGCTACTGCACGATGGACAATTAAGCGGAGGCTTAAAAAGAATTTCTCCATACTTCTTTACAACTTTTACTATTTTCGGAATTACGTCACCTGCTCGCTCTACTAAAACAGTATCTTTCTCATTAACATTAAGTCGTTTTATTTCTTCAAAATTATGTAACGTAGCACGCGATATCTTAACGCCAGCAAGTACAACAGGCTCTAAAATTGCCGAGGGCGTTATTATTCCCGTACGTCCCACTCGAATGCGTATTTTGTTTAGTCTAGTAGTTGCTTGTTTTGCAGGAAACTTGTAAGCAATAGCCCATCTTGGACTCTTACTCGTATTTCCTAATTTTTTCTGCAATCCCAAATCATTTACTTTAATCACAAGTCCATCAATTTCATAACAAAGTAAATCCCTTTTGTTTAGCATAGCGTCCATAAAAGACGTTATTTCTTTCAAAGAATGACAAATTTTAAAATCGTTTTGCAATTGAAATCCACATTTCAGACAATAACGTAGAAAATCTGATTGTTTTTTTAACTGTTCAACGTAAATTCTTCCAAACGAGTGAGCAAAAAAGCTAAGTTTTCTCATAGCAGTGATTTGTGGGTTTTTTTGTCTCAAGGAACCTGAAGCAGCATTTCGCGGATTGGCAAAATTTTGACCACCAATTTTAGTCACCTCATCGTTCAAATTTTTAAAATCTAATTTACTAATATATACTTCGCCGCGCAACTCAAAAAAACTGGGAGGATTTTTTACTTCAAGTTTATGAGGAACGTTTTTTATAGTCTTTATATTCTCCGTTATATTTTCACCATTTTCGCCATCTCCACGTGTCGCACCCATAATTAAAGCACCGTTTACATAAGTCAAACTTGCATTTATTCCATCTATCTTCGGCTCAACGATAAATTCCAAATTATCATCAAGACTCTTTTTTATCTTCTTATACCACTTTGATATCTCTTCGTAAGAATAAGTATTGCTTAAAGAAAGCATAGGCAAAGAATGCTTCACAGATTCAAAAGATGATGACAAAATACTTGAAACTTTATATGTTGGAGAATCCGATGAGGCAAAAATCGGATACTCACTCTCAAGCTTTTCAAGTTCTTTTGTAAGGTTGTCGTATTCGCCGTCAGATATTTCAGGATCGTTCCTATCGTAATAAAAATCGTTATGACGAATGATTTCTTTCCTTAAATAATCAATACGACTTTTTATTTCTGATTGCATAAACCAGACATACTCCTCATTCCTAAAGAAGAAAACTACACAAAATCAACTATATATATCTTTACAAATCTCTATGTGTTCTTACAAACTTAAGTTTGTCTAAAATACCGTTAATAAATTTACCTGAATCCTTTGTAGAATATTTCTTTGAAATCTCAATAGCTTCATCTATTATAACGCTTATCGGAGTATCTTTATCAACCATAATTTCATAAATCGCAAGGCGTATAATGTTGCGATCGACGGCCGGCATCCTGTCAAGCTCCCAGTTTTTTGCATATTGATTGATAAAAGAATCTATTTTTTCTTTGTTTTTGCAAACTCCTTTAAATAAATTCATCGCGAACGCTTTGTAAACTTTACCATTAGGAAAGTAGCGATCATCAAAAAACTTACAAACACTTTCAACTGACAATTTACAGTTATCGACCGTATAAAGCATTTTTAAAGAACATTCTCTTGATTTTCTACGAGTACTCATAATTAATTATAAACACGTCATACCGACTAAAATTTTATAAAAATCATAAAATGCATTCAATATCCAAGTTGTCCACAAGCGGCATTAACATCAACACCTTTCCCTTGTCTTATATTAACCGTTACTCTACTAAATTTCAATATATCTCTAAATTTTTGAATTGATTCATACCCAGGAACCCGAAATTCTTCATTTGCTAGAGAATTAAAAGGGATTAGATTAACGTTAACGTTAGAATTTATAAGTCCATGCCGCTTTAATAACCTTGCAAATTTATGTGCATCTGCCGTAGAATCATTAACTCCTTCGATAAGAGTGTACTCTATCGTAAGACGCGAATTTGTTTTTTTAATATAATATTTCCCCGCATTTAAAATCTCTTCAATTCCAAAACCCAAATTATTTAGAATTAATCTTCTTCTTAGTTTCTCATCGACACTGTGTAAAGACAAGACGAGACGAATGCCAAAATTTTTATCCGCAAGTTTTTTTACAGCTGGAACAATGCCAACGCTTGAAACTGTTATATGTCTTTTGCTTATGCCAAACTTCTTACTTGACAAAAGAAAATCTAAAACAAAAACAGTGTTGTTAAAATTGAGCATTGGTTCACCCATACCCATAAATAAAACACCTGAAATTCTTTTCCCCGTATCATTTTCAATCTGAAAAATCTGTTCTATTATTTCACCTCTGCTTAAATTTCTCGTAAATTTAACTTTTCCAGAATGACAAAAAGCACACATTACCGGACATCCTATTTGAGACGAAACACAAACAGAATTTCTACCATTTGTAGAAAGAAAAACAGCAAAAAAATATTTTTTATCTAAAGTTCTAAAAGTATATCTTATCGTGTCATCAATTATAGATTTTTCTTTGTTTACTATTTTTAAAATCCTTAGTAAAAATCTTTCGGCAAATTTTTTTCTAAGTCCTTTCGGCAAATTTATAAAATTCTCAAAAGAACTCATTTTTTTTTCGTAAATCCACTTTGTAACCTGATCTAACCTATAATCTTTATCAATTATAGACTTTGCAGCCGTTTTAAACTGATTATCAGTCATATCTAATACATAGTTTCTCATATATGACTATCTTTACTATTAGATTTAAAAGTTTTTATTGAACTTTTTGTAGAACTACAATGTTTACTGTCGGTTTCTTCTTTAAGATCAGTCAAAATATTATCATTTGCTAAAAACTTTTCCAAGCTCAACTCTCCATTTATCAAAAATATTCATTTGTAACATAACTTTTTTGAGTAAATATTCACCATTATAAAGCTATCAAAGTACCAAGCTTTTTATGAAGATTTAAAAATTCTATATCTAACGAAGAAACAGCCACTTTTCTAAACCTATAACAACTTTTTCCACGGTAAAACTAAAAGCTAACACTTCAGAATGATCTCCAACTTTTTCAAAATAGCCCATAAAACCTATATATAAAATCGCACGGAATAAATTTCATTCATTGATGATGAGAATTAAGCTGATAAAAAGAATGTTGGCCATTTGCACCGATCTCCCATCACAGATTATAGGATCCGTTTCATAATTAACTCTATTTCTTCCAAAATTTACAGTTTTGTCACTATTTCCCATATCTCCTTTCTGTAAATACTCCAGGAATCTATATAAATATTGGCTATAAAGAGTCATTTCTTGATTTAATTTATTTAGAATATTACATATATAACATCCGGTTCATCAACTTTTATGTACGAGTCACAAACATTCGGATCATCAGCATAATATTTTAACGCTTCACACACCACACATCTTGAAACATACCCCAAATCCCTCCTCACCGTAATCTTATGCTTCCATATATTCACAAATATCTGTAATTTTTTTTACCTATATTACACACCGATACGCCACTTCTTGTTTTTTAAATTGTTATTGAACCTCTACATCTTTCCAAAAACCGCATTGATTTCATGCATGACATTTTTTCATCAACATAAAATATAAATGGGCTTGTTATTTCTAAGAGCTGCATGCGAAACAGCTCTCTGTTCTGTCCAGTTTGTTTTTTACCCGAAAACATTCTTCTCACGCATTTATTTACTACTCATACTGCTACAAAACCTACCAATATCCTAAAAGTTTCTGAATTTATTATATTTTTTTAAATAATCAAAAATTAAGTCTGAATTATTGCCGCATATAGAGAATTCATAAACCATATTTTTATTTTCAAATAAATCTTTTAAATAAACTTTTTTCAATTCCTCATAATTTTTTTAAGATTTCGCCACTGAGGTGTGATTTTAAACTTCAAACTGTTCATTTGTTTATCTTTAACTAAAAAACTTAAACTTATCATTACTTAGGGTACTTAAATATTCTAACACAAACAACAACCATATATTAATTCATAAGTACACTTGCCAAAAAATCAAGGATACATCGGTATATCTTTTTTGATATAAGTTGTCAAATTTTAAAACATACATTCACCTAATAAAAAAATCATTTGCCATATTCGCCACAAGCCTAAACTTCATTAATATTTTAAATGTAAATTCATATCTTAATTACGCAAAAATTTTATAGAATCTTGAGCAGACATATGATAATTAAAAGTACAAAAAATAAAATTTTTAAATATGCTTTAAAATTTCAAGATAAAAAATTCCGTGACAAAAGCAGATTATTTTTTATAGAAGGTAAAAAACAAGTTGAAGACATACCTAAAAGCTGGAATATAAAGCAAATTTTTGTATCTGAGAGATACAAAGACATTATTTCCGACTTTAAAAACATTACGGTCCTCTCAAATCGTTTGTTTGACAAATTATCAGCGACTAAATCTCCTCAAGGAATAATGGCACTTGTTGAGAAAAAACATTACGATCCCAAAAAGATTATAAAAAACCATGGAAAGTTTATAATTTTGGAAAATATACAAGATCCAGGGAATCTAGGAGCAATTATACGCTCCGCTGATGCCTTTGGAGTGAAAGCCGTGTTCGTATCAAGTGAAAGTGCAGATACATATTCTGATAAAACTTTAAGAGCAACTATGGGATCAATATTTCATTTACCAGTAATAGATAATATTGAAATCGAAGACGTCTTAAATTCAATGAAAAACGAAAAAATCACCATATTCGCCGCATCGCTAAAAGGAAAAAAATACCTAAGCGAAATTAGATTTGAAAACAAAAGTGCCTTCATAATAGGCAACGAATCACACGGCATTAGAAACGAAACAGAAAATTTAGCAGACGCGTTAGTCAAGATATACATGACCGGGAAAACCAAATCTCTGAATGCTGCCGTCGCAGCTTCACTTATCATGTATGAAATGTCAAAAAAATATGAAATGTCAAAAAAATAAGAACATAGAATACAAAGATTTTTATTTTATTGCACAAAGAATTCCAAAACAGACATTTTTATATAAAACTTCAATATTCCTAAACTCCACACTCTTCATGAGGTCCAACTGATGCATAATCTATCTAGGACTATCATCATTTTCAACGCAACCAGACATTTCTCGAGAGCACCCTTTTTATCTCCGAGTTTTTCTAAATAATTAATATACTTTTCTCTTATACATTCAAGTTAGCAAATCACTATCATGAACTACAAAGTCTGAAACTACCAAACCAATTTGCCAATTCTAAGAAAAAAAAACTATACAGATCAGCCCACCAAATTTGAAACTCTTTCAAACGCCTTTTATTTAACATCAACTCCTAATATCTACCACTCTTAATATGTGGTGTAATATGTGATCTGGCATTCTTTAAAAACACAGCTAACGCACAATTACTTGCACCGCAGGCACAATTCGTTTTTCTAATTTCCGCAACGAGACTTAAAGAAAATTTAACATCAATTACCGAATTTCAACAAAAAACAAGACTTAAAAACCCCTCAACATCCTTATCAAACCAACTTCTAATTTCTTCTTACACTCGCCTTACTCAATTTATCTTATGTTTCGCATAAATTTTCTGTTACAACACGCACTAATATTTAACTATTCTGCAACTAAACAAACTCTTAAACATGCATCTCTTTCATACTTGCGACTAAAATCTGGGATTTAGACACAATTACCCAAATTATTTGTTCTAAATATGAAATGAAACTTTATTAATCACATCAAAAATCATCAACTAGTTTTTCCATGTACGCTCTAGGATGTAAGCATGACGGACATTCATCCAGGGCCCCCTTGCTTTCGTAAACGTAACCACAATTGCGACATCTCCATTTTATAGTAATGTCTCTTTTAAAAACTCTATCGTTTTCAATATCGTTTAAAAACTTTAAATATCTAGCTTCATGATATTTTTCGGCAACAGCAACATTTCTAAAGCATTCTGCTATTTCAGGAAACCCTTCATTGTCAGCAATCCTGGCAGCTTGCAGATACACTTTTGAATGCTCTTCATTCTCCCCTGCCGCCGCAAACCTCAAATTTTCAGCTGTATCCTTCACACTTCCCGCCGGAAAAACAGCAGAAATTTCAAGGGCACCACCTTCCAAAAATCCAAAAAATCTTTCAGCATGTTCTTTTTCGTTATTTGCAGTATCTGTAAAAACTGCAGAAATTTGTTCAAAGCCTTCTTTTTTTGCCCTTGAAGCAAAATAAGTATACCTCATTCTCGCTTGAGATTCGCCTGCGAATGATTTTAACAAATTTTTCTCTGTACCTGTACCCCTAACTGATCTAGACATAAATCCCACACCTCCCCTATACTCTTATACATAATGATAACTCATGACAGCTAATTATAAAGCAACAAAATCATTTAACTACACACGCCAACAAAACTCAAACTTCTAAATACTCTTTCTTTATTATCCACCATTTTATTTATAAAACCAAATGTTTGCAAAACTCCAATATTATTTTATATCAACTTCACTAAACCATCTCCCGTGCAAATTACAGCTCTCTATGACTTGAATTTTACCTCTCATACTATCTTTTAAGTGAACAACAGCAGCAGGATTTACATTTGACGTAAGCATAACATTTTCCACAAACCTATTATTAATGTAAAAGGTTATTTCAGATATAAAATGTTCGGGGAACATAGAATGAGTAACCTCTCCGATTTTTACATGAACATCTAAGCATACAGATCCAGAAATCAATCCACACTCTTCAACTATTGTAAAAACAGGTATATGTTTTTTTTCTAATTCGCCTATAGGTGCTTCGACATCCAACATTTTATAAGCGTTTTCTTTTATTCCAAACACATTTCTAGATCTGCAAACAGGGCATTTCACATCATTTTCACTCAAAGAAACATAACCACATACCTTACACACCACCCCCCTCATATATTCCCCCCTTTTTTAATTATTTCAAACGAACATTCTACACTTTTAGGAAATATTATCTCTGCAATACTTTAGTCATCCTCACACTACATTTCGTTTTTCATCTTTAAAGCAAAAGCTTTCCCAAATTCAAAACATTTATCAAGCTCCACACCTGTTGGATTAAAAATAACTCTCAAAGATGGGTACAACGTACTGACGCACGAAACAACATCCTCTATACATTTAACCGCCTCTCCACTCCATCCATAAGAACCGAAAGCAAAAGACATCCTTCCTATGGCTTTTGACCCTTTAATAAAATGCAAAAAACTCGCAATAACAGGGAGCATCTCGCTATCGTGGGTAGATGAACCAAAAATCCAACTTTTAGCATCGAGCATATACGAGGCAATATCGGTCCTGTCATCTTTTGTCACGTCAAACAAAGCGACCTCTATATCTTCCGAAACTATACCTTCAACAATTTTTCTAGCCATTTTTTCAGTAGACTTCCACATTGTTTCATAAACAACAGCAACCCTATTTTTGCAAGAATGTAGTGACCAATAAAAATATTTCCGCATAATTTCAAGTATATGCTTACGCCAGACAAGTCCATGACTAGGAGCTATAAGCTTAATATCAATACCCAACTTATTTATTGTGGAAAGCTCAGCAGCAATAACTGAGTTAAAAGGCCAAAGTATATTCGCATAATACTTCTGAGCTTCATTCATCAAAAGAGCAAAATCGACTTCATCGTCAAACACATTGCTTGTCGCATAGTGTTGCCCAAACGCATCGTTTGAAAACAAAATTTTATCGTAAATCGAATACGTGAACATACTATCGGGCCAATGTATCATAGGCGTACCTATAAAATTTAAAGTCCTTTTGCCAATACATAAACTCTGCCCAGATTTGACGACATTCCAATTACCGCTTACACCGTAATATTTTAAAATTCCCTCTCTAGCTCTTTCAGTTCCATAAACTTTCGCATTTGGACACAATTTTAATATTTCAGGAAACGCACCAGAATGATCCGGTTCAATATGATTAACCACTATTACATCTATTTTAGAGACATCTATCACAACATCCCTTATATTTTTCACCAACTCTTCTTCAAAACCTTTACGCAAGGTATCAATTAAAACAACTTTATCATCCACAATTAGATAAGAATTATAAGTAACACCTCTTCTTGTTACATAAGTATGACCATGAAAATTCCTTTCATTCCAATCAACAACCCCTACTGCGTAAACCCCCTCTTTCAACAGCCTTGCCGACATAAAATAAAACCACCCCCCTCTTCAGTTAAAAAAAAACAAAAAACACAATTAACAAATTGTTTCCATCTTTAGTAACTAAAACTCCATCATTTACTTCTTTAACCTTTCTACCATTTTTATTTTAACAACTTGAACTTTTCTCTCAATTTTAGGAACGAATTATCTTTTCTTCGGCATGCTACAAGCAGGACATTCAGTATATTCATACGCATATTCAGATTTACAAATAGGACATGCCTTAATAACCCTATTTCTCTTATCAATATGACAAGGTTTGCAAAAGTCAGGACTAAAACAGCCCATTTTTAATTCTGTTTCACAATGCGGACAGCAGCAATTTTGATAACTAAATGTGTTATTTTTCATATTATTTCCTTACGCAAAACAATTCACATTTAAATTTAGTTCGTGAAACTCACACTTAACGCTTAAACATATATTATCTCAACATAACTAAATAATGCGTTCTCTTCTTTATAACTTTTTTTTACTCTTATAGTTCGCAACAGCTTTGTGTAATGCATCTACACCTAAATTAGAACAATGCATTTTATTCGGTGGAAGTCCGCCTAGAGCTTTTGCAACATCTGCATTTGCAAGAACCATTACTTCTTCAATCGTTTTACCAAAAGCCATCTCAGAAACCATAGAAGAAACTGCTATTGCTGCACCGCATCCAAATGTTTTAAACTTTACACTTTCAATTTTATTATCACTAACTTTTATGTAAAAAGTCATCATATCACCACATACAGGGTTCCCAACCTCTCCAATGCCATCGGCATCTTTTATCTCCCCAACATTCCGCGGATTTACAAAATGATCCATAACTTCTTTTGAATAGAACGCCATCAATATCCTCCGAAACTAAAACCAGACAACGTAAATAAATCAAAAACACTCAAAAATAATGCAACAAAAATTTTCCTTACACATCAAAATGACAATGTTCACCAAAATTTGTCCCCGACCCAGCAACCTTTTTCTCGCCAGTCTTCGCAAAATGCGAATACAACGGAGACATATCTCTCAATTGTTTAACGATATTCGGTAATTCCTTTAAAACATATTCTATCTCTTTTTCCGTATTAAATTTTGATAAAGTGAATATAATTGAGCCTTGCCCAATTGCAATATCAACATTTATAGCCCTTAAAACGTGTGAAAGCTTAAGATCTTTGTTAGCACACGCAGAACCGCTAGCTACCATAATACCCTTAGCATCTAAAAGCAAAAATAATGCCTCACCCTCGACAAATTCTATCGAAAAATTTATATTGCCCGGTAAGCGATTTTCTTGAAATTGAGGTCCATTTAAGTAAATATACTCAATTTTGTTGAGAAGTCCGCTAACAAGTCTATTACGCAACTTACGAACAAATTTACTCCTGTCTACAATCCCTTCTTTAGCTATTTCACAGGCTTTTCCAAACCCCACAATAGCCGGAATATTCTCAGTCCCAGAACGCTTAGAGTTTTCTTGAACCCCACCATCCATCTGTGGATTAATTTTTAAGCTTTTTTTAATATACAAAGCGGCAGCACCCACAGGCCCATGGACAGCTGAAGCCGAAAAAGTTAAAGAGTCTACACCCAAATCTTTAACATCAACTAAAATTTCTCCACAAGCACTAACGGCATCTGTATGAAAAGCGACAAAATTGCCATTACCTTGGTTCTGTTTAACAATAGACACTAATCTTTTTATATTTTGTATCGTACCAATTTCGGGATTGGCATACTGCACAGATACTAAAACAGTATCTTTTCGCAACATTTCTTTTAATTTTAACTCATTTACGTTGCCTTTGTTGTCAACAGGAACAAAACTCACTTCAAAACCATCTTTCTCAAGTCTTCTTACAGAGTTTAAAATAGAAAAATGCTCAATTGAAGAGACGATAATATGTCTGCCATTAGTTTTTAGAGCATCAGCAATTCCTTTTATTGCCAAATTATTTGATTCTGTACCACACGAGGTAAAAATGATTTCTCTCACATCTGCATTAATTAAACCCGCAACTTTACACCTCGCAGATTCAAGAGCATCTTTAGAAACACTCCCTAACGAATAAATGCTTTGAGGATTTCCGTAATACTCAGTAAAAAACGGCTTCATACTATTAAACACCCTTTCATCAAGCTTGGTATTCGATTGATTATCTAGATATATTTGTTTCATAAACTCATATTTACTCCTTCCTAAAATCTTCTTTAGGAACACCGCACAGCGGACATACCCAGTCACCAGGAAGCTGTTCAAAAGAAGTCCCGGGAGCAATTCCGTCATTAGAAATACCTAAACTCACATTGTAAACATAACCACATACCGGACACTTCCATTCTCCCATAAAACCCTCCCTATGCCAACAACAACAACTTCCTTCATAGTGAATCTATAATTTTTTGATCTTTTTTGCAACAAATTCCACAACACGAATGAAAATTTGAATACATAAGAAAGAGATAAAGAATTGATAAAAAACGGAATAAATTTCTTAATGCAAATCTAATTACAGTTAATATGCACCGCATCTCCCCATATCTGTAGGAACGGTACAAAATACATCACATTCTCTCTCCCCCCCCCCATAAGCTCTGAAATTCTCCTCCCACACCTGAATTTAAAAACTTATAAATACCTTTTTTCTTGATAACCCACATAAGCAAACATACTTTTTATACCCAACAATTACCTATGACTTTTGCTTATAACTCCCCATGTTTGTCCCACATAATTTATAAATTAGAGTTATAAATACTACTTCCCTTCTCTTCTCTCCAGCCCTTCAACCTTAAGGCATATAATATATACTCTCCCAAAATAAAATGCAGAAGACAATTTATCCTCATTTACCTTGAACCTTCTTTCTATATCCACACCAGTACTCTGATGTTCAATTTTCGGTTTATGTTTTTCTCAATTTTATTCACAAAAGAACTCTTCCATTTTTTTTTCTGGAGCAACGACATGCCATATTTTCGTGAAGTTCTTTTCAAGGAGCTTCTGAATACACGTAATTTCACACAGCTTTCACGCTAAAAATTGTTCATACATTATACTAACAGCTACTCCTATAAGAAGAAGTAGTTGTCAAATATATAATGTGATAGTTTACACCTAATATAGATTGAATTAAATGACATGATCTTTATGGCAACATAAAACAAATACCACAAAATACTCAAACATGTAGCTTGGAAACTCACAACTTTAATCAATTTATTAATCATTCATCTTAAATCATACTTAGACTATGAGAAAATACACAAACACCAGAAATGAACTCTATAAAAATTTAAAGTTTATAATGTTCCTAAAATTTTAAAATCTACTTTGTTGAAAAATTCTGTAAAGAAATAGTCATATATATCAATTTTACAATTTTATTTATTCTTTATCGTCATCAAAACCATCAATAGAATTGCCAACAGACTTTGATCCAAAAGAAATAATAATATTGAAGTTCAACTTTTCGGAAACAAAATTATAAGCGCATACTATAATAATGCTAGAAAGCATCATAAAAACGATATAGATCAACACAAAACTAAGAGATGATAAAAATCTTAAATTAAAATTATGATTTGTAGTTAAACTATTAAACAAAAACAACACAATCCCCAGTATAATACCAGAAATTGTAAAAACAACAGAAAATACCTTAACACTTGAAGAAAATTGTATCCTTTTTATGTTGTAAAACGACATTTAAAAATTCCTCTTAATTTCTAATTTATATAAATTTTTATACACGCAACAACAACATCTCCTTTCTATTAGTTAAAAGAAAGAGAAAAACCAAAACACCGTTTTTTATCTATATTGATTACCATAACGCTACCTAAAAGTTGTATTGCCTCTTTATATCTTCAAGAGATAAAGGAAAATAATCTTTTGCATGTCCAGCAGTTCCAAAATCTTTCATCTTTGTAATGATGAGATTTGTAAGAGCAGTTCTTGCAGGACCTAAATAATCTCTAGGATCAAACTTGTCAGGTGCTTCCGTAAAAACTTTTCTTATTGCAGCCGTAATCGCAAGCCTTCCATCAGTATCAACATTTATTTTTGAAACCCCAAGCTTAATTGCCTCCTGAAGACTCGAAATAGGCACTCCTGACGTTCCCATCATCCTTCCGCCGTATTTATTCACCTCATTAATCAACTCTTTAGGAACTGATGATGCCCCATGCAACACAATAGGAATATCTATCAACGACCTTATTTTTTTCAATACATTAAAATCAAGATTGACGCTGCCCTTAAATTTATATGCCCCATGCGAAGTCCCCACTGCAATAGCTAGTGAATCAATACCCGTTTCGGATACGAATTTTTTTGCTTCATAAGGATCCGTCAAGTGTATTTTCCCAGAACCCACTCCATCTTCTATACCACTAAGAGTTCCAATTTCGGCTTCCACTGAAACACCTCTTGCGTGTGCATACTCTACAACTAAATTGGTCACTTTCACATTATAATCATAAGTGGAAACCGTCTTCCCATCCTCGAGTAAAGAACCGTCTATCATAACCGATGAAAACCCAAGATTTATTGCTTCAACAGCTGATTCTAAAGAGTTTCCGTGGTCCAAATGCATTGCAACGGGAATATCGAAGCCTTCAATAACAGCTGCTTTCATCAAATAACCTAAATATGTAAAATTAGAATATCTCAAAGCTCCTCTGCTTGCTTGTATTATCACAGGAGATTGCGTCTCTTTTGCAGCAGCCATAATCGCCTGCACTTGCTCCATATTATTAACATTGTAAGCACCCACACCATAACTTTTTTTTCTCGCTTCTTCTAAAATTTGCTTTGTCGACACTAATGGCATTTGTCTCCCTTCTCCCCCCCCCCACAACCCATCTCCGTTTATTTTAACACAACTTTAGAGTTTTTTGCTAGATTTATTACGACTAATTTTATAACCCTTTTTAACATCTCCTTCCTTATAAATGCCTATATTTCTAAATTTATAATATCTTTCATCTACAATTTCTTTATAACTCTTAGATTTGTAATAACGCAAATATTTATTTAAAGCAATTTTTACATTCGTCGCAGTCCTTGATGGATCATAATGAGCTCCGCCTAACGGCTCTTTTATAATTTCATCTATAACATTCAAACTTAGCAAATCTTTAGCAGTTATTTTCATAGCTTTTGCGGCTTCAGAAGCTTTAGAAACGTCCTTGAAAAGTATAGCCGCACAACCTTCCGGAGAAATAACAGAATAATAGGCATTTTCAAGACATAAAATTTTGTTTGATACTCCTATTCCTAAAGCTCCTCCAGAACCGCCCTCGCCAATAACAACCGTTATGATAGGAACTTTTAAGTTTGACATATCTCTTAAATTCCTTGCAATAGCCTCGGCCTGTCCTCTTTCTTCAGCTGCAATACCGGGATATGCACCAGACGTGTCTATAAATGTTATTATAGGCCTGTTAAATTTTTCAGCAAGATTCATTACCCTTAACGCCTTTCTATAACCTTCCGGATGTGCCATGCCAAAATTTCTACTCATATTTTCTTCAAGACTTCTACCTTTTTGATGGCCGACAATAACAACTGATTCTCCGTCAATTATAGCAATACCACACAAAATTGCTTGATCATCGCCAAAAACCCTATCGCCGTGAAGTTCTAAAAAATCTTTAAAAATAAACTCAATGTAATCTGAAAAGTAAGGCCTTTTAGGATGTCTAGCTATTTGCATTCTTTGCCAAGGTGTCAAAGAACCATAAATTTTTTGTTTTAGTTCATCTCTCATTTTTTCAAAATTTCTAATTTGTGCAGATAAATCTACATTACCGCTTTCAAATGATCTTTTCAAATCATCAATTCTTTTGTCAATTTCAACAATAGGTTGCTCAAAATCAAAAGATTTTTCCATTCATCCTCACACCTAAAATTTAATGGTATAACATATCTTAAATATTCTCTCATTAAAAATCTTATCGTTTATTTTTTCATAGCCTTTTTTCCAAAAGCAACAATCTCTGACAACATAATTTATACTCACACATTCAGTCAAAGCAAATCTAAAACCAAAATTGAGTCTAGCATCCGGCAAATGATTTATATTATCATACTCCGCCATCAAATACACTATTTCTTTATATAAAAGAATTCCCGAATTTATAAACCAACAAACTCTATTGTTAAAATTAACACCAATGTTAATCATTAAATTTTCAATAAAAAACTCCCTACCCACAACAAGATAAAATCCAAGACCTCTTTGTAAATAATTGCCGGCATACTTTCTGGAAAAAAAACAACCTTGACCATCATAACCAACTGCTATTTCGGGGTAATCCATATTTCCATCGTAAACTTTGAATTTAACTTGCAAAGCCGGAATTGCAACATTCAATCCATTACTACTTTTTCCAACAAACCTAGACAATTCCCAAGATAAGCCAACATTAAGACACCTTAAAAACCCGAAATTAGCTCTAGAGAGAAGATTCCCATTTGAAAAAAATTTAAATCCAAAATCACAAAAATCACAATCCAGTATATCCACGGTAGGAGTATCTATTAAATAGCCTTTATTTGCAAATGACAAAGAACTAAAAACAAAAATCATTATTAGCAAACCTAACATCTTTTTTAACATTTACCCACCGCAAAAACAAAATACATCAACTAAGCAAACTTCTCATCACAACATCGTTTTTTAATATTCCATCTGCAACTTCATTAGGTGCTAAATCATCTGTATTTAAAGAAAAATCGCAATAATCAGAGTAAAATTTTTTTCTAAAATTTAAGAGACTCCTTATTTTTTTCAAAGGATCTCTACATTTAAGGAGCGGCCTTTTATCCTCCCTTTTTGCCCTCTCATATATAACTTCTGCAGAAGCGTAAAGATTGATTATTATTCCTTTTTTTCTTAAAAATACAATATTTTCAAAATTTAAAACCACACCTCCGCCACATGAAATTACAACTGAATCCTTTTCTGAAACTTCCTTTACAATTTCAGCTTCAAGTTGCCTGAAACTGACCTCACCTAAATTTTTAAAAATATCAACTATCGAAAGGCAAAACCTCTCCTCTATCAACGCATCGGTATCAAAAAAACTGCGGTTCAGACTTCTTGATACAATCTCCCCAGTCTTTGATTTCCCTGTACTCATAAAACCAATAAATACCAGGTTCATTATAACGCTTTCAATCTCTCTTTATATATATTTACATTCTTTTTCATATCTTCAAGACAATCACCACCAAATTTTTCTTTCAAAGCTTTTGCCAATTCAATAGCGATCGCGGCCTCCGCTACGATACCTGCAGCCGGAACTGCACACACATCACTCCTTATAATCTCACTCTTAGCAGATTGTTTCGTGGCAAGATTTACAGAACGCAACGGTTTGCCAAGAGAAGGAATAGCTTTCATAGTACATGTAATAACAATAGGCTCTCCGTTACTAATACCTCCTTCTATACCTCCCGCCATATTCGTGTTTCTGTAAAACCCCTTCAATTTATTGTAAAAAATTTCATCATGTGAAAAAGAACCTAAAAGTGCAGCAAGACCTGTTCCAGCTCCAAACTCAACAGCTTTTATAGCTTGAATTGAAACTAAACTCTGTGCAAGACGACCATCAAGTTTCAAATCCCACTGCGTATGACTTCCAAGTCCCACTGGAACATTATTAACTACAATAGTAATTTTACCACCCAAAGTATCACCTTTACGTCCAACATTTTTTATTAATTTAACCATTTTTTCACTTGCACTTAAGTCAGGACACCTAACATGAGAAGCTTCTGTTTTACACAGTACCTCACTTTCTTTTATAGAAGACATATTAGCAAAAACATTCCCTATCTGCACAGTATAAGACATTACGCTTATTTCAAATGCTTTCAAAAGTAACTTACAAACAGCCCCTGCGGCCACCCTTGTTGCAGTCTCTCTCGCTGATGCTCTTTCCAGTATATCTCTAAAATCGCTTAAGCCAAATTTCATAAGTCCAGTCAAATCAGCGTGTCCAGGACGAGGTTTCAAAAGACTCATTTCATCCAAATCAACAAGGCCCGTAGGCATTATATGCATCCAATTTTTAAAATCTCTATTTAAAATATACATAGTTATCGGAGAACCTACTGTCTTTGCGTATCTTACGCCTGAGAGAATTTTGACACAATCTGTCTCTATATTCATTCTCTGGCCTCTGCCATAGCCTTTCTGTCTCCTTGCAAGCTCTAAATCTATATCTTTAGAGTTTACAGTAAGCCCTGCAGGAATTCCTTCAAGAATAACAAAAATTCCTTCTCCATGAGATTCACCTGCCGTAGTAAACCTAATCATAACTTCACTCCAAAAATAATGCAACTACATATTAACAGAAATAAGAACACAAAAAAAGAGGAACAGATTAAAATTTTATCTGCTCCCTATTATTTATAGTTTACTAAAAAATCTACGCTCCGAAGGCAGATTTTGCTCTATTTTGCAAAAAAGCCCACTTCTTGTCCACATTTCCTTGTATTTCTTCAAGAATATAAGCATTATCGGGCTTGAATAAGTGCTTGAATCTTGCTTGCAATTTTAAAAATTCAGTTACGGGTTTTTTCGCTTTAGGTTCAACGTTTATTTTGTATACACCATCTTCAACCTCGTAAGAAGGCCACATACAAGTTTCGACTGCAAGTCTTGCAACCTTCATTGTATACTCTGGTTTATAACCCCAGCCCAATCTGCAAGGCGTCAAAACATTTATAAAAGACGGGCCATTAACAGCCAAAGCTTTTTGAACTTTAGTCATAAAATCGTTCCAGTTCCCAACATAAGATTGTGCTACATAAGGAATATCATGTGCTATCATAATCTGCGTCAAATCTTTTTTATTTTGCACCTTCCCTTGAGATTTTTTTCCTGCAGGAGCAGTCGTCGTATGTGCCCATTTAGGAGTTGCTCCAGACCTTTGAATTCCAGTATTCATGTACGCTTCATTGTTGTAGCAAATATAAAGCATCTTATGTCCTCTCTCCATCGCACCCGATAAAGATTGTAGACCTATATCATAAGTTCCGCCATCACCACCAAAAGTTATAAACTTGATGTCTTCCTTAACCTTGCCTTGAAATTTTAAACTCCTATACGCAGCTTCAACACCACTGCAAGTTGCTGCAGCATTTTCAAATGCACTGTGAAAATACGGACTTTCCCATGCACTATAAGGGAAAATTGTAGTTGAAACTTCCAAACATCCCGTAGCGTTCACAACAACAACCAA
The DNA here is from genome assembly GCA_031269945.1 of Candidatus Endomicrobiellum calonymphae. Classification (GTDB taxonomy): domain Bacteria; phylum Elusimicrobiota; class Endomicrobiia; order Endomicrobiales; family Endomicrobiaceae; genus Endomicrobiellum; species Endomicrobiellum calonymphae. Next base: position 7,004 of record JAISYK010000002.1, on the reverse strand, counting down.
CGCATTACCAGCAGCTACCAAGGTCTGCCTTGCTACTATTCCTGCACCGCAACCAGCACAAAGACGATGCCCACCTGTTATACGGACAGGGTTCTTGCTTAACTCTCTTAAATTTACCATTTTATTTTTCTCCTAAAGAGCCAAACCTTACATTATACCGACATTTACACACAGTACAAGTCATTCAAATTTAATGATAGAAAAAACTGTTATTTTCAATATCTACTTTCAATATTTCAGATCACTTTATTCTCACGTTTATATACTCAACTTCGCCAGAAGGTTTTTCCAGACCAAATGCAACTTTACCAAGCGTCTCATAAACTTTGATAATTTGTTCGCCGCAAAATTCTCTCCCTCCTATGCCGTAAATATAACTTAAAATTTTTGGATTTAAAATTCCCGCAGAGTACAATGATGTAACAACATCGCAATAAAGAGGAGGAAATGCTCCAGAACAAGAATCTGATCTATCTATGACCGCAACTGCTTTAACATGTGCTAAATCTTTTGCTATCTGCTCTTTGGGAAAAGGTCTATAAACTCTTATCTTCAAAAGTCCAGCCTTGACTCCTTTTTCTCTTAACTCTTTCACTACGACTTTCACATTCCCAGCTGTTGACCCTATAACCACTATCGCAACTTCTGCGTCGTCAAGCATATATTTCTCGTAAAAGCCATATTCTCGCCAAAAAGTTCTCTTAAACTCTTCCGCTACGTCTAAAATTATACTTTTCGCATCCCTCATAGCCTGGGCAAGTTGGTATCTATGCTCAAAATAGTAATCTTGCAAATCAATTGAACCCAGTGTATAAGGGTTTTTAACATCTAAAAGATACCTTTCTGGTTTATATTCGCCAACAAAAGCCTTTACGTCGGTATCAGAATAAGCTTCTACAACTTCCATACAGTGAGAAGTTATAAACCCATCCATAGCCACAAGCGTTGGGAGTTTAGCTTTCTCTGCTATTTTTGTAGCCTGGATCATATTATCGTAAGCTTCCTGAGAATCTTCCGAATATATTTGAATCCAGCCTGTATCTCTCGCACCCATTGTATCCGAATGGTCAGCATTAATATTAATAGGTGCAGAAATCGCTCTATTAACTTCTGCCATAACTATCGGAAGTCTTAATCCTGAAGCTATATAAAGCATCTCCCACATGAGACACAATCCCTGTGAAGAAGTGCTCGTCGCAGCTCTTGCACCAGCAGCTGATGCCGCGATTGTAGCCGACATAGCAGAATGCTCACTTTCCACTGCCACGTATTCGCTCTTTACTACTCCATCTGCAACAAATTGTGAAAAAATTTGCACTATCTCCGTAGCTGGAGTTATAGGATACGCAGCCACTACGTCTGGTTCTATTTGACGCAATGCTTCAGCCATAATCTCATTGCCAGTTTTTGCAACAAGACTGCCTTTTGAATACATTGACTTTATCATTTTCATTAGCTCCTCTTACCAAACCACACCTCATTATTCCAAGAAATATTCTTTTAACACAAATTGACTCAAACTGAGAGTCAAAATCTTGAAAGTATATTATTTTTATATATCTATTTTTTTTCCTCTTCCATTGTAATAGCACCAATCGCAGTTGGACATTCTTTCTCACAAATCCCACAACCTTTACAATGATCGTAATCTATACCATCAACAATGTTAATCCTTTTTTCATCTGGAACAAGTCTGATAGAACCGTCAGGACACGATACCCAACATACCAAACAGCTAATACATTTGTCTTTGCTCCACACAGGTCTTCTAGAGCGCCAACTTCCTGTATGAAAATTAACTGCCGTACCTGCTTCAACTACACCGCCTACAGGAAGCTCAGCAACCGTCAATTTTTTGCTTTCTTCTTTCTTCACTATACACCCCCCCCCCTCACCAACCCTTCGAAAAGCTTCAGTTCTTTCCTCTAATTCATTTCAATTCCAGCATAACGCACGAATTTCAAGATACTCAAACTCGTGAATAGAAAACGCACCATAGAAATTAGTTTCTTACTTCATCAAAAGCCATCTTTATAGATGCAAGGTTGCCTTCTACAATTCCAGGTTCATGTCTAAACTTTGCTGTGAGTTTAGCTTTTATATTTTTCAAAACATCATCGATATCTAATGTCCCTATAACTTTCACCAAAGCACCAAGCATGGGAGTATTAGGTATATCTTTCCCTATTGTTTTTAAAGCAATTCGACTTGCGTTTACTACATAAATTTGGTTTATATCTATGTCAAGTTCTTTTGCAATTTCAGATGCACTTAAAGAAGTATTCGCTATAACTTTTCCAGTTTTACCTATCCCGTCCGTTATCGGAACCGATTTCATAAGAGATGAATCTAAAATAACTACATAATTTGGATTTTTAATCCCAGAATGAATTACAATAGGATCTTCACTTACCCTGTTAAAAGATTTCACAGGAGCACCCATTCTTTCCGGTCCATATTCAGGGAAAGCCTGAATATACATGCCTGTTGCCATAACCGCTTCGGCAAACAATAGTGCAGCAGTTTTTGCACCTTGCCCGCCGCGCCCATGCCAACGAATCTCAATCATTCCTGCTGACATTATTCTGCTCCTTTACGCATTTAACACACTACACACACATCAACATAGCCAATTTTAAAACACGAAGAGCAATAAACGCAGAGTTGACTATTTAATAAGGATTTTTTTGTATTTCTGAAGCACCCCCCACCCTCACATCTCTGTGCGACCTGCAATAGCACGAGAGATAGTTACCTCATCAGCATACTCAATGTCGCCACCCACTGGCAAACCATACCCCAACCTTGTAACCTTAGTACCTAATTTTTTTATAACCTCAGCAATACAAACGGCAGTCATCTCGCCTTTAGAATCCGTATCAGTCGCAATTATAACCTCGTTTATGCTACTATTTTTTAATCTTTCCATCAATTTATCAATTCTTATATCATCGGGGCCAATAGCATCAAGAGGCGACAAAGCACCTCCCAGTACAAAATAAAGTCCCCTATAATTTTTAACTTTACTAACAGCTATTAAATCCTGAGATGTTTCCACAACACATATAATATCCTGTTCTCTCGTAACATCAGAACATATAAAACAAGGGTCATGGTCACTCAAATTGTAACAGATACTACAACATATCGTTGTTTGTCTGGCTTTTTGTATAGAATCTATAAGTCTGTCAATCTCATTTTGACACATTTTCAATATATGGTAACTCAAACGCTCCGCCATTTTAGGTCCCACGCCGGGTAGTTTTTTTATTTCTTCAATCATTTTCTCTACAGGTTGAGGTCTATTCATAACAAATAAAATCCCTACAATATCAATTGTTTTATGGGTTCAAACGTAAATATAAAAAATTAAAAAAACAACACAGAACAATCTTGGTAAACAAAAACCCTAAATTTTTTTAGCAACAGCACTAAAACTTTTCGCTATTTCTTTTATATGTCTAGGTATTAAGCTTTTTTCACCTTTGTCAACGTTCTTTATTATATCACAAATTGTATTTGGCAAAAGATTTTTTTCGCTAGCAAGCACATCTTTTTGACTTATCACTTCATTTTGACCTGTGCTTTTTATAATAGATACTTTCATCTCTATGTTCAAACCCGTTTTTTTTTGGAAAAACTCTAAAATACGCTCCCTAAATTTCAAAACCCCATCATAATCAAATTGTTTTGAAACTGTCAATTGTATAGACGAAATGCCAACCGTTTCAACTAGCACGTTTTCTAAAGATTTCCCAGTAAGCGGATGTTCCTTTACTATTTCAGAAACAATCTCATTCCATATGCTTATCAAATCTGTAGAACCTGAAGATTTCTTTACATTAAATTTCTCATCTTGTTTATATCGATTTTTTAAAACAGGGCTTATTTTATTATTAATGTTAACATTCTTTTCAAGATCAACAATTCTATCTATGAGCTCGCCAACATTATAATATGGTTCTGATATTTTTAGTAGATAAATTTCAAGAAGAATTCTGGGCTGATCATGCCAACGCATTTCTTCAAGAGCTTTTGACAAAAGATTATTCATACGGACATGGCACGAAACAGAAAACAAAGTTTTTTGGACGTCAAAAAGTTCTTTATCATTAGACGAAATTTCAATAATTGATGGATTTATAGAATAAATCATAATTTTTCTAAAATAATCTCTTAGATCTCTTGTAAATTGTAAAATGCTATACCCTTGCTCAAAAATTTCTTTAACAATTTTTAAAATCTTTTGCGTATCGCCCATTGAGATACTTTCGGCAGCAGCAGCTAAAACATCTCTTGGCAAAAATCCAAGTAATTCTCGCATATATGAACCTGTTATTTTGCTAGAATTTGAAGAAACAGCTTGCTCTAACAAACTTAAAGCATCCCGCATGGAGCCATCAGATGCCGAAGCTATTATATCTATAGCCTCATCATCTATTTCAAAACCTTCTTTTTTACCTATATTTTTTACGGCAAAGGAAATCTCAGCATTTGACATGAGCTTAAATTTGTATTTTTGACATCTTGAAAGAATAGTGACAGGAATTTTATGTTGCTCAGTCGTAGCCATAATAAAAACAACATAATCAGGTGGCTCTTCAAGCGTTTTGAGTAGAGCATTAAACGCCTGCATAGTTATTTGATGAGCTTCATCTATTATATAAATTTTATATTTCGAATTTACGCTTGAAAACTTTACATTTTCCCTCAAAGCTCTTATCTCATCTATACCGTTATTTGATGCCCCGTCAATTTCCAAAACATCTATACTCGAACTCTTTGAAATTGCTAAACAATTTTCACATATACCGCATGGTTCAGTCGTTGGACCATTTTTGCAATTTAGAGCTTTAGCAAGGATCCTAGCCATAGTAGTTTTGCCACAACCTCTAGGTCCGCTAAACAAATAAGCATGAGCAACACGTTTCGCAGAAATTGCATTTTTAAGAGTCTGTGAAATATGCCCCTGGCCTATAACTTCATTAAAATTTTGAGGTCTAAATTTTCTAGATAAAACAAGATACGGCATAAAACAACTCCATTCATAAAAACGACACTCCCCGCCTCACTGATTTTAACAAATATACAAATTGCATTACAATCATGCTAACAATAATTTTTACCTTAATCCAGCACCACGTCATTTGGTATAAAAAAATCAAAATATTGTTATAATACCAATCTAGAGATTACAAGGGGCCATAGTTAAACAAGGTAAAACATATCGTTCGCAACGATAAAATGCGGGTTCAAGTCCCGCTGGCTCCAATTTTATGCTTTACCTACGGCCCTACGCTTCTTAGTTATTTTATGGAGCTTGTTTATGTATTGTGACAGCGTAAACGATCTAAAAGTGCTTGTATCTTCTTTGACGCATGAAGTCCTTTTCAGTTTTTAAATTGTACTCTGAGTCTTCGTACGAAGGTCTTTTACTCATTGCTTATTTTTTAAATTATTCTCACAGCATATGATGAACTGTTCTTCTTTTCTTTGTTTTTCCTATCGCAGTAACAACAATTTTTATTAATCATCTTAATAAAACTACAACGATAATTATTAAAGATAAAATTGACGTTGTACATTATTGCACACAGCATATTTACAAATCTTCCTTCCACCAAAATAACCAGCTTAAATCAAAAGGCAGCCAAAATACGACTCAGTGCACGTGCCCAATCAAGAAACAACAACAGATAACAAAACGTCATTTTTCCCTCTTTGTATTATTATTTTTTAATCTACACACCTATCTTAAACAACGTTCCGACCTGAAAAACAATAAATGAAACTATCCACGCAAAAACTGAATTTCCTATAACAACAAATGCAAGCCATTTATAACTTGAACCACTCTCTTTAAAAAAACATGCTACGCACGCCGCACACGGCGTATAAATCAAACAAAAAACAAGAAAAGTTAAACCTTTTAAAAAAGACCAATCTTTATCGCAAGCAATTTTTTTTTTCAAAGATTTAGCATTACAAGAATCAGATTTTTCAATAGAATAAACCGTACCTAAAGTACTCACAATAACTTCTTTTGCCGCAAGACCAGCTATTAAAGCAACTACTGTGTTAGCGTCCATACCTATAGGCTTAAATAAAGGTTCTAAGATTTTCCCAGCTCTCCCAGCTAAACTATATCTTAATTGTATCACACCTTTTTCAGTTTTTGTAAGATTTTTATTTACATGGGCTCTAGGGTAGGCAAATGCTGCCCACATCAAAACTGATATAAAGATAATAACAGTTCCGGCTTTTCGCAGGTAAAGCCAGCTCCTTTCCCACATTTTCAAAAGCAAGCCTTTAATTTTAGGCATATGATAAGGAGGAAGCTCCATAACGAAATGATGAGCTTGTTCGACTTTCAAAAGCGTTGTACTTAATAATTTAGCGGCGATAAAAGCAATAATAACGCTTAAAATATATATAAAAGACATAACATTCACTCGACTTTTTGATGAAAAGAAAGCTTCTGTAATCAAAACAAATACTGGAAGTTTAGCACCGCATATCATAAATGGCACAACAAGCATGGTTATAAGTCTGTCACGTTTAGAATCTAAGGTTCTAGTAGCAAGAATACCCGGTACGGCACACCCATTAGTTGCAATCATCAATGGCAAAAAGGATTTTCCATGAAGACCAAATTTGCTCATAACTTTATCCATTATAAAAGCAGCTCTAGCCATATATCCAAAATCTTCAAAAAACGCAATCGCAAAAAACATGAACAGTATCAATGGAAAAAATTCCAATATCCCACCTACTCCACCGATAATTCCATCGATAATTAAAGACCTAATCGATTCTTCTGTAATAGTGTTTCCAACAACATTCCCAAGTTGTTCAAAAAACACTTCTAAAATATTCATAATAGGTTCTGAAAAAACGAACGTAAATTTAAAAATTATGTACATTACAACCACAAAAATAGGAATACCGAGATATTTATTAAGTACAAAATTATCTATAATTTCAGTCATGTCAACTTTTTTTCT
>JAISYK010000009.1 GCA_031269945.1 Candidatus Endomicrobiellum calonymphae | reverse complement strand
GCAAAACATATAAGTTACACTATACATTTGGCTGGACTTAGTGAAATACATGAGAGCAAAGACTATAAATACTATACCTTCGGTAGTTTTTTGCCCACAGAAAAAGATAAAGTATATCAAAAAGGTAAGATTTATAAATTTACCATAAGAACACTCAATAAAACTCTCAGCATGGCACTCTATAATCACCTTAAGCAAAACATAAATAATGAAAATTTTACCGTTGTTGAGATTTATAGAAAAGAAGTCTTGCAATTTTTTATAAATGAACTTTATAGCGCATCTCCTGTTGTAACATCAGTTGATAATGGAAGATTTTGGACTATAAAGGAGAGCGGAGATATAACGCAGCTCATGGAGTTATTGCACAATAATGCAAAAAAGAAATTTCAAAGTTTTTTTGGGCAAGAGTTAGATATCAAACAAAATTTCATCCAATTAATAGAGATCAAGAACAAAACCCCTCAAAGTATTATCATCAATAAAGATGGCAAAGAGGTTCGTTTTTTCGGCAATAAATTACGAATAATTCCAAATGAAGATGAGGTTTCGCAAAAGCTTGCTTTTACTGCATTAGCTTGTGGATTAGGCGAAAAGAACGCATTCGGCGGCGGATTTTGCATATGAATACGCAAAAAAAGAATTTATTCAAAGAAAAAGATATGATTACCAAAGAATTTAAATTGAGAGATGTATTTTATAATAATGGTATTATAAATTTATATCAATTTTTGCAAATTAAAGAGTTTGATCTGGAGATAGCTCTATCTGACAATAGTCTATTGATTAATTTTAGCATTGCAAATGAAAAAAAGATATATTCTGAGATACTAAATGCTTTTATAAAGGATTATAGAATAGTTCATCAAACCAAAAACGATAGATACTATTTTGATGAGAAAAAATTAGATTTTATACTGGATAAAAAATTTGATACAAAAGGCGGACAAAAAAACGACTTGAGAAACGGTATATATTGTTACAAAAAGGTGTCGGAATTTGGATTGACAAGAGAAAGCGTTGAAGAGTTGTACATTAATTTTTGTAAAGAAAATAATCAAAAACCCGAAAAAGAACCTGATGGCAAACTAAAGGTTCCAAACAAAAACAATGAAGTTATCGTTGCAATTACATTGGAGGAGGCTATTGAGCGATTTGCCGAATATTTTGTCGGACAAGCTGATAGTTTATCCATAGATTCTAAAATACACTCTTTCGAGGATGGGCAAGAGTCTTTTCATGATATGCTTAAACATCCGCAAAATTATAAAATAGATAAATGGGATGCTCTGATTTATTGGTTTGGCTGCAGAATAGGCAATCTTTATGGCTCATCCTACTATATTTATCCGAATTCATCTAATTTGAAAGCCCTTAATAAATTTAAAGAATCATTAAAAATCAATGATGACGATGTGACGTATAGAGATAAAAACGAGATAGTGAAATCAACCGGTTCAAATATTAATTTTTCTGAAGTTTTGGGGAAAGATGGGATTAGCGCTAAAAATTTTTATATTTTGAACAGCGCAGAAGAGTTTGAAGTTAAGTTTTTTATGTATCTATTTTCTGTTTTTTATCATATAGAAGAAAGATATGAAAAGGCAAATGAGCGAAGAATGGAAAGAGCAAAAGAGCTCCATGATACATTAAAATATATCAGCTTTACTATATATACGGACGATGGAACGTTTAAAACATCATTGGAAGAATACACAAAGGCTTATTGGCTAATACAATTTTTTTATAATATAAAAGAGAAAGACCTTTTTAAATATTTGTCGGACATGCTTATTGTTTTTTCGCTCTCACAAGGTGCGCAAGAGAATGTCAATATGCGGCAGTGGTGTCAAAATTTACTGAATTTTTCGGATTTAAGAAAAGAGTATTATTTGACAAGTTTTAATATTTTAAAAAATGATTCAAGATTTTTTGGCAAATCACTTTTTGAATTTGAACAGGTTTATTTAGAATTTATATTTGGAGGCAAAAATATGGATACCCATAAAGATGCAAAAAAAGTAGGTGATGGTGTTGGTCTTTTTTGTGCGGAACTTGGAAATAAAGATTTGTTGTTTAAGTTGCGTAACATAAAAAACTATAAACAACTAATTTCTTTTTTTAAGGATTTGAAGTTTTCAGCTTTAAAAAATGAAGGGGAAGCCAAGTTTTCAAAAGAATTCAACGATGCTCTTGAAAATATTTTGAGCAGTGTTGAGGAAAATTGGGAAGTAGCGAGGGATTATATCGCTATATACGCAATAGATAAGTTTAGAGCTGTTAGTTTTGCAAAAAATAATAAACAAGGAGAGTAAAATGTTTTTAAATATAGCTTATATAGTGAAAGTGAATATAGCTTCGCTAAACGGCGGTGAAGGAAGCGGAGGCAACATAACGGCGATGAAAAAAGTCGCAAATGCAAACGGTGATGAGTTTGCATATATATCGGGCCAAGCTTTAAGAAGATATTTAAAAGAGACACTAATGCAATTGGGAGAAGCTATTAGTTGCGTAGATGAAAGCGGAAACCCAACCTTTAAAGACGGAGATAAGTTTTTAGAACTTAACGAGAAGATAAAAGATGAAAAAAAGCAGAAGATTTTTAAGTCTGTTTGTGATTTGGATCTGTTTGGCTATATGCTGCCAAAAGGCGGTAGAAGGTGGTCACCTGTAAAAGTTACTCCTTTGATTTCAGTCCTTCCGTATAAAGGCGAATATGATTATTTGACAAGAAAACAAAAAACGGCAGACGAAAGCACAAAGAGCGGTAATATTGTACAAGTTGAAATTGACACCTTGAATTTTATGAGAGGAAATATAGTCATCAATGCCGCTCATATAGGAAATGAAATCAACGAATATACTTATGAGATTAATGAAATTTTAACTATTGAAGAGAAAAATAAAAGATTGAATGTTTTATTGGATGCTATAAAATATTTTAATGGCGGAGCTAAACAGGCACGAAACCTTGAGGATATTGCTCCGAAATTTATTGTTATTGCAAAACAAAAAACAGGCAACCCGTTTTTACTTAATGCCTTAAGTGTTGACATTGACGGAAATATCAATATAGAAAACATAAAAGAAGCTCTTCAGAGCAATAAAACCGAAAGTTATACGGTCGGGCTTACAAGGGGAATTTTTAATAATGAAGAGGAAATAAAAAATTCTTTTGAAAGAGTTGTAACTGTTGCACAAGCTATAGATGAGTATAAAAATCTGATAGAAGTCTAAAAATGAAATTTATAAGATTTGAAGCGGAGGGTATTTTAAATTCTTTTAGAGTCCCTTTTTTTAGAACTTATCATAAGACATTTTTTGCGCCGCCAAAAAGCACGATTATAGGTATGCTGTGCAATATATCTTTAAAATCTCAAAAAGATTTTTTTGAGATTTTAAATAAAGAGCTTATTGGCGTCTCTGTCGTGATAAATAATATAAGCGGCAAAACAAAAGAGTTATGGAGCTATAAAACTTTAAAAAAGGGGAATATGGGCAAAAACGTTGTCAGAAGAGATAAGCTTTTTTTGTCGGCATATATTATTTATTTGCAAATAGAAGATGATGTGCTTTTTAAAGATATTTTAGAGGTTTTAACAAATCCGAAAAACATTCCTTCATTGGGGCTTGATGATGAATTAGTGATAATCAAGAATGTTACGGCTTTAAACAATGCAGTATTTGTGCAAAACAATACAAACAGAATCAATTCGGTTTTTCTCGATAAAAATATAAAATATAAAGTCAATATAGCAGAGTATGACAAATCTTTAAAACTACCAACACCAAATTTAGTTCCAACAAAATTTACAGCATTTGACTCTCAAGGAAACAGAATTTCAAAAGAAGTTAAAGAGGAGTTTTTGCAGGTTGAATATATGAATTGCGAAGTAGAATTTTTAGAGAATGTTGAAAGTTTTGTGGATATGGAATTAGATAATAGAGTAATTTTTTATTAATGGAAATTTGGGCAAAGCGACTTGGCGAACAATATCAAACCCTTGAAGAACATACGGATTGGGTTATAGAGGAGGCTCTAAAGCAGATAGATGAATATACTATTTGCAAAATTTCAAAACTAACAGAATGGGATAAGGACAAAATAAAAGATTTAATCTTTTTTTGTGCTTATTTTCATGATATTGGTAAAGCTACAAAAGAGTTTCAAAAGACAATTGAAAACGATTCAAGGTCATACCATTCCATGTATTCAGCCAGCGTTTTGGAAAGCATTGAAGAGTTTGAATACAAGGAAAAAGATATCTATATCAATCTATTAATGGTTATTTCTTTAACTCATCATACTCTGATGCCATACACGGCAAATTCTTCAGAATTTATATTTTTAGAGGACAAAGCAAAGGATTTTTTTGAAGGCTATAAAAGAAAATACGAATTGTATATGCAAAAGACATGTAAATATGATTTTAAATTTACAACCTCAGAAAATATTAAACTTGGAATTGAATATATTGAAGAAGACCTGAAGTGTATTAATGGCAAGGATAAATTGAGAATACTTTATACATATGTATCAGGTATTTTAAATATTGCCGATTGGCTGGCAAGTGCGAGATTTGCTAAAAATGTAACAAATATTGTTTTTAATGCGTTACCGTCAAAAGAAACTTTTATGCAAAAGTTATCTTTTGACAAGTTAAGAAATTTTCAAGATAGTCTATCTGAGTGCACAAAGAGCGTATTGGTTGAAATTCCAACCGGCGAAGGCAAAACGGAAGGTTCGTTACTTTGGGCAATTAACAATTTAAAAAATAAAAACACCAAAATAATATATACGCTTCCTACTCAAACTACATCAAATAAACTATACGAAAGAATACAAAAATTTTTTGGTAAAGAAGCATGTGGTCTAATTCACTCTGCCGCAAAAGTTTATCTTGAAAAAGAGTATGAAAAAGACAACGGACGCATTGATGAAAATTTTAGAAGCGATTTTTTGTTTAGCAAGAGCTTTAATAAGCCTGTAACTGTTTCTACAATAGATTCATTGTTAAAATATTTTATTAACATTGGAAGGTTTAATATTGCAATAAAGAACTTTTTCAACTCCATAATTATAATAGACGAAGTTCATTCGTATGATTTTAAATTGATGGGATTTTTAAAAAGATTTTTAGAACTCTGCAACAAGGATGAGATAAAGGTATGCTTAATGAGTGCTTCAATCCCAAATAAAATCAAGCTGCTGCTTGGAATTGAATCTTACCAGGCCATATATCAAAATGACTTGTTTAGCAAAAAAGCAAATCAAATCACGAAAAAAGATTGTGCAATGGATGATGATTTTGACCTGATAGCAGAAAAGATTCATCCTAATAAAAATATTTTAATCATAAGAAATACGGTCAGAAGTGCAATTAAAACATATGAAAGACTTAGAAAAAATCTTAATACTAAAAAATTTGAAATTATCCTATATCATGCCGCTTTTAAGAAAATAGATAAAAATCAAAAAGAGAAATTAATTTTTGAAAAGCTTGAAAAATCAAAAACAGACAAACCTTTAATTTTAGTAGCTACTCAAATTGTAGAAATTTCTTTGGATATAGATTTTGATATTTTATTTACGGATAATGCGCCGATTGACGCTTTAATTCAAAGATTTGGAAGAGTAAATCGCAAAAAGTCTTTAGACAAAAAGGGAGAAATATTTATATATAAATACGATAAAGCTTTTCCATATAAAAATACTTATATTTTAGAATTAACATTTGAAACTATTAAAGATGGATATTTTGAGTTGAGTGAATATGTTAAATGGTTAAATATCGTATATGATAGATTATTTGAAGACGATATAAGTATAAAAAATAGTATTTCTGGAATGTTTGATGATGCTTATGAAAAACATGATAAGAATTTAAAAAAATTGGATGCCATAAAACAATCGGAAGATAATTATGATTTAAGAGATATTGATATTCCAAGAGAGGATTTTTTGTTATACGATGATTTTATAAGTGAAACAATTGATCCGAAAAATTACTACGAATATACGATATCTTTGTCATCATATTACGCGGATAAATATTTGTATGTTCCCCAAGAAAAACTAAAATATCGCATATTGAAGTTAAAGTATTCGTTCGAAAATGGAATCGAGTTGCCTGCTGAAGATAAGGACTACATTTGGTAAAAATCACAGGCACCATGATATCGTATTATTTCGTCTGCAAAACAAAGTTATGGCTCAGCGCCAATCGTCTCAATCTTGAAGATAACAGCGAAGATGTTCGTATAGGCAGGGTGCTTCATGAGATAAATGAAGAAAAAAACAAACTTAGCGAAGTGCAGCTTGGAAATGT
>JAISYK010000010.1 GCA_031269945.1 Candidatus Endomicrobiellum calonymphae | reverse complement strand
TCTGAAAAAACGAACGTAAATTTAAAAATTATGTACATTACAACCACAAAAATAGGAATACCGAGATATTTATTAAGTACAAAATTATCTATAATTTCAGTCATGTCAACTTTTTTTCTACCTGTTTTTTTTATGGTCATTTTCACAACAGAGCTTGCGAACCCGTAGCGCCTGTTGGCTATTTCAGCATCTGCCATCTTCCCAAAATGTCTTTTTATGTGACTTCTACTTTTTTCAAGTTGGTTCAAAATAATACTTTTTTTATCTGTTTCGTGAACAAGTTTTAACGCTAAAGGGTCATTTTCCAAAAGTTTTATTGAAAGCCAGCTTTTTGGGAATTTTGACAATTGGGAATCTTTTGATATAAGTTTTTCAAGTTTATCGATTTCTTCTTTAATATTTTCACCGTAATCAACCCTGTTTGATATTTGTTTCTTTAATTTCTCTTTTTTTGCCACATCTACAATATAATCTAAAATACTAGTTATCCCTATCTCTTTATCCGTCAATGCGATAAACACAGGAACTCCCAAAAGATTTGACATTGTTTGCCTATCTATAGTTCCACATTGTAATTTTAGAATATCAACCATACTCAAAACTATCGCAACAGGAGTACCCAACTCTACAATTTGCGTAAATAAATAAAGATTACGCTCCATGTTAGAAGCATCAATAACATTGATTACAACATCAGGTTTTTCATTGATTAAAAAATCTCTTGCTACCACTTCATCATCAGAATATGCCGAAAGACTGTATATGCCAGGTAAATCAATAAAATTTATACTATAATCTCTGTAGTTTTTTAAGCTTTCTTTTTTTCTCACTGTCACACCGGGATAATTACCAACGCTTTGATTTTCTCCAGTTAAATTATTAAATAGTGTCGATTTACCGCTATTAGGATTGCCCACCAAAGCAACTATAATATTCTTTTTTAACGTACTCATTATTTTTTTTCTCTCACTAAAATTTTATCTGCAACATCATTACTTAAAGCAATCTTAGCACCTTTTATTTTAATCATAACTCCTCCATTTAGATTACTATTAATAACAGTTAAATCACCGCCAGGAACGAAACCCATTTCAAGAAGTCTATATCTAAATTTTCTATCACAACAAGCCGTAAACAGTTCATATTCTCCAGGATTAGCACAACTTAATTTAATAAAATTGTCGGGTACATCTTCATTAAAAAACCTAAATCTATGAATATGCTCATAATCGCCAAATTTATCTTTCATTCCTCCATGATGAATATGTCTATGAAAATAGAACCTAAGCAAGTGTCTACGCAAATATCCACAAATATAACATAAAACTTCTCTAAACTGCTTCATATCCATCTCCTTGTTTTTAGTTAAATACAACTATTTTAGTTTTGCCTAACTTACATTTAGAACAAACAACTTCCACTTACCCACATTACCGCCTACTATTGTTACTTTTCTAAATATTCTTTTAAATTGACAACATCTTTACTCTTTGAAAAAAAATTATTTTCCAAAAGAGTATGCAATCTTTTAAGCCTCTCTATAGTCTCTGATCCAACTAAATGCTCCACTTGACAAGCCTCTTTGTCAGCTATTACGTCGTTTATAAATAATAAATTATTTAAAAACCTGTACAATATGTCATGCTTAGTTTGCACCTCTAAAGCTATTTTTTCTCCACGTTCAGTCAAATCTACATATCCGTATTTTTCATGTAACACAAACCCACTTTCAGCTAAAAAGTTAACCGCAATGTTAACGCTTGAACTTTTAACATTTAAATATTTGGCAATGTCGCCTATTCTAGCACACTTTTTGACTTTTTTTAGTGCCGCAATAGCCTCAAGATAATTCTCAAGAGAAGCACTTAAATTGTTAGAATATTTTCTTTTTTTTAGATTTATCCTTTTTATTATTCAAGCTCCTTAAATTCTCCAAGTTCAAGCCTTTAAAATTAAAAACGGTGTTTTAGACTAATATAAAATTTTTAACCTAATGTCAAACGTAAGACATAATATAAGTTGCTCGCGAGCACAACAAGTATGTATGTAACTTTATTCCATACACTCGTGCGTTGCAAGCAAGAAGTTTAAAATGATGATATAAAAACTATATTTTCTCTTAATTTCATTTTGCTCACTGAATTTTTGCTCTTCATTTACCTGATACTGAATCCAAAATATTTTTATCAGATAATTAAAAGACGATTTAAATGAAATACTTTCAAATAATTATTATTCTATATGACATACAAGAAGCTTCAATGGATCTCAGAAAAGTATAAAATAGTATAATAAAAAAAATTAAAATACCAATGTAAGATACTGAGTGCTACGCTAACAATTAAATCAACAAAATCAAAGATCTATGTATTTTTAAACGTGCCAAAATACGACTCTTTTTATGCTATTACATACATTATTTCGTTAAATTTACATCAAAATCAAAAAAGCTACGTTTCGGGAATCAAATATATAAATTTGATAGCTAAAATTAGTCAGAAGCGTAAGCATAATAGTGGTGTTTTTTTTTAATATCGTTTACAAAGATACTTCAACATTCAACAGAAATATTTTAGTCGAAGACATAGTATTAAAAATCAATAACTGGAATATATAAATAACGTTAACGACACTAATGAAACACTAAAATAGTTAAATAATATCGGAGATTTATTTGAAAGAGATCATAAAATTTAAACGATTAACCCAAAACTTAATTGACACAAAAAAAACATTGATATGTCTTATTATTTGCATGCTTAGATGCGCCCCTTATTGTTTTGATGATACAAATTCAAATATAGGAATGATAGGTTTTGTATTCATCGAAAATCAAACCCTCATGCATTTATAAAAACAACACCCATCCCTCATCACAAAATTTTTACTTAGGAAAAGAGCTTTCAGATTTCATAACAACACGAATTCTTTGCAATTTTTTAATTATATAAATTCACATCTCACAATCTCAGTTTACATTTTGTTTGCAACCTCTTTACTAAAAATACTATTTGTGCTTTTGCAGATTTTGAAAGGTAAGACAAAATCAATCGAATCATCGTTTAAAGCGACTGCCACTTTCTTTTCCTCGTTTTATTTTTCTCTTTGCTATAAGTGTGTGATTACGTTATTTTTGATAACGCCCCAACCCATAAAATTTTACCCAACGCATTAAGAAATTATCTTGATATTTCAGCAGAAACTCATTACCAACAAATATTCTAATCAATGGGTACAATGTAGCTAGCATTTTGTTAAAATTATGTTCCTTATTAACACAAATATTGTGGATTAATTGTAATCTCTAATGCCTTTACGGCATAGTTAATAACAGATTTTAATTTTTTTCTTAGTTTCCTTTTGATATAACTCAAAAATTTTTGAAAAATTATCATTATTCTTCCCTTAAACTCAACTTCTGACAAAAACCAAAAAAAACTGGTATTATAGCTTTAACAAACAAATGACACCCCAGCCAACTTTAATCAACTTATTGCCGTCAACATCAAACGCCCGATCAATTTTAAATTCTCTAAGTAAGAATTTATTTCATTAACAACTTTTTTTTCGATAAGCTTAATCAACAATGTATTTGTTCATCATTATTTACACACTCATCACCTTTTATATTTTTATAAGCTAATGATCGCTTACAAATCCCCTCAATAAATTCCAAAGCAAACTTAGAATTTGTTTTTCATTGTATTCTTCTCAACTATCGCAAAAAAGATTTTAATTTATTAACAAAACGCAAGAAAGAGTTTAGAGACAGTTTCTATCTTAAGATCTTATTTTTTTTAGATACAACTCTCTTTTCTATCATATTAATCTAAATACAATAAGTTTAAGTTCATACTACGCGGGGACATCAAGTGTTAAATGTGTCAAATATTAAATAGTGATCACGATATTTTTGAAAAAGTTCAAGTTTCATTTTTTCAAGACGAGCCATATCATCTTTCGTTAAGCCATACTCTTGATATATTTCAATCTCATCTTCACTAATTTTATCGTCACAGCTACTAACGCTCTTATATTCAATATCCTTAACCTTATCAATTAGAGCTGAATTGTTAAGATCGAAAGCATCGCACCAATACAAGTCGTGACCACTAGATACAAGGACCGCTCTAAAAAAATACTTCTTAGTAGCAAGCAAATTCTTATGACAAGTCTTTGCATATCGAAGGGCATCACTACTCAAAGGCTTATAAAAAAAATAAACTTTCAAGGGTGGCATTAACGATTGAAAATCATGAGACACCGCTTCTTCCATAAGCTTCTCTATATCACTAAGTCTTACCCATTGGTTACTATGTTTGAATCTTCTTACAATATTTGATACCTCTTCATCTTCTTTAGATTTAGTAAGTATCAATTTTTCTGAATTATTAGCTCCAACAGGTTTTATTTCTTCTAATCCACTAAATTTCTTATAAAAAAAGACCTTCTTTGCGTATTCCATTTTAAATTTATTTTCTCTCCTTTTTGCCTCAGCAAGATCATCGGATCTTTCTTTAAGTACTTTGTCTTCCTCCTGATGAGATGCAAATTTAAACTCATAAAATAATCCATAAGTTTTTCTCACATTTTGACATGCAAAAAAGTTTAACGCCAAAGAACAAATCAACAATACAATTGAAAATTTTCTCATCATTTAAATTCAAACCCTCTTAATATTTACTCCGTTCCTTAGAATTTATTTTTTTGCCAAACTTTACTATGTTTTATACTTCATTACTTCTATTAACCACAAACAAGTTCTAACCAATACTTCCGGCAACAATCAACTATATCTCCATTTATTACACGCCTGCCACCCATATAGTTTTTTATCTTGCCCACCCATTCTATATAATTATTATGATACAATAAAGACACATATGAAAGGTATAGTTATACCTGATGGATACAAATCGATAATCTATAAAATTTTCGTCACTGCAGCAGAAAACGAATTTGACGTGTACATCGTAGGCGGGTTTGTAAGAGATTTATTCATAAACAGAGAACCCAAAGATCTAGATATTATGGTTTGCGGTGGAAAAAATAAGACAGACGGAAAGCTGGCTGGGATTAACTTTTCCAAGATTTTAGCAAATAAGTACAAACTTCCCCCTCCAGTCTCATTTGAAAAATTTGGAACTGCTAAGTTACTTCTAAATAATAAAGAGGTAGAATTCGTGATGCCTAGAAAAGAGTATTACGACGCAAATTCTAGAAATCCTCATACCCAGCTTGCCTCTCTAAAACAAGATGCTCTAAGACGCGATTTCACAATTAACGCTCTATTTTTAAGACTCAAAGACATGAAAATTCTAGATTTTACTCGTCAAGGCATCGAAGACATCAAAAACAAAATTATAAGAGTAACTGATATTGCGGATGCTGAAACAATATTCAGACAAGATCCTTTAAGAATTCTACGTGCAATACGACAGAGCTTGCAACTTGATTTTAAAATTGAACCTCGAACTTTCAGTGCAATGAAAATGTCATCAACACGTATTAAAATTGTTCCATCAAAACGCATAAGAGATGAGATTAATAAGATTTTAATCGCAGATAATCCGTCAAAGGCATTTATATTAATACTCAAAATTAACTTGCTAAACAATGTTATACCCGAATTACAAAACTTAAAACAAACGAGGAAACATTCGCTAGCCAGTGCATTTGCACGTACCATGAAGATTATAGATAGCATAAGAAATGATATTGTTTTAAGAATGGCAGCTTTGATGCATGATATTGTAGAATATTCAAAACATAAAAAATTATGCGTTAAAACTTACCCGTACAAATCACAAAATGAAAATGGCAAAGAGATTGAACTTATTTTGGGTAGATTAAAATATTCAAAAGAATTCATAAAAAAAACAACTTCAATCGTACAAAATGGTATATATGTTAAAACGTATTCGAGTCAATGGACAGATGGTATGGTACGAAAATTCGCCAAAAAGTGTGGTAATGAGCTAGATTTAATAATGGAATTTTCAGAGGCATATTACGCTAAAAATGATGAACGTATAAAGATTAACGAGCTTAAAAAAAGGATCGAAGATTTAAAATCAAAGAACACTTTCTACAATAGTCAAATTTTAACGGGGATGGAAGAAGTGATAAACATATTTAACAATCCCGCAGGATAATGAGCACAAAATATGAAAAATAAAATAGAAAAAAATGCAACCAAAAAATTCTAAACTCACAAAAGAGCAAGCAGCTAAAACAGTATGAAGCAGACTAAATAGGCAGAAAATAGAAACACAGTAGTTAGAAACATAATTTAAAAATAACAAAAGCAGCCAATATGCACAATACCGAAATACTCCAAATATATAGCACACAATACAAGGCTCTTCCCCAGCATAACAAATTTTTCCTACTTTTGCCATTTTTTATCAATAGAAACAAGTCAGTCACACATTCCCAAGAACAATTATCATAACGAAATTAAAAACAAAATAAAGAGAATTTTAAAACAATTTTTTATATCTCATTACTCAATTTTCTATTATTATACTTGCCGAAGATGACTCATTTTCCCAGACTTCAACTTCACACACTTTTGCATTTTCTGTTTCTATGTGTCTAAGTTGTTCCAAAATAAACGCAGCTATATTTTCAGAAGTTGGATTAACTTTATCAAAAGGATCAATTTCATTCAAAAATTTATGATCTAAAAACTTCATTATCTCATCGATAGGAATTTTAATATTCGTAAAATCTATGAGAATTCCTGTATCATCAAGCTTATTCCCGCAAAAAGCAACTCTTACTTTCCAATTGTGTCCATGTAAATTTTCACACTTACCCTTATATTCTCGCAAACAATGAGCCGAAGAAAAATTTTTCTCAACTGAAACCTTATATTTCATTTTTTAACTCGCTTAACAACTCATTTCTATTTTTTTTACATCAAAAATTTTTTTAGAAAAAAAACGGCTACCTATTATTTTTAATTTATTGGGATTATCACTTACATAGAATTTTAAAAAATTTTTATTTCTTAGATTTGCAAAAAGATATTTCTTATTTAATACATTTCTAACTTCGCGTGCTGTAGCTTTTGCAGAATCTATAAGAGTAATTTTTTCACCAACATTTTTTTTCAAAATATTTCTTAAAAGCGGATAATGCGTACATCCTAAAACCAGAGTGTCAATTTGTTTCTCTAAAAGAGGTTCTACGTACTTTTTCACTATGCTATCTGCAATTTCGTTATCATTCCATCCTTCCTCCACAAGCGGAACTAATAGAGGGCACGCTTGCTGATACACTTCGCATATAGAAATTTTATTAATTTCTCTCAAATAAGATTTACTATTTATAGTACCCTCGGTACCCATAATACCTATTCTTTTATTTTTAGATGCAAATACCGCAGCTTTTGATCCAGACTTAATCACGCCTATCACAGGTACTTTTAAAGTTTTTTTTAAAATCGGCAAGGCAAAAGCAGACGCTGTATTACATGCTATAACGATTAGTTTAACTTTGTATCTTATTAAAAAAGAAGTTATTTCTTTGGAATATTTTATTACAATACTTTTTGATTTTGACCCGTAAGGAACGTGTGCAGTATCACCAAAGTAAATAAGACTTTCTGAAGGAAGAGCTTCATTTATTGCAGACATTATGGTAAGCCCTCCAAATCCAGAGTCAAAAATTCCTATTGGATTGTTATTTGTCGTTCCGTTTTTTGTTTTTGTTCGCATAATATTTCACTACTCCTTCATATACAGAATTAGCCACAGCTGAAATAAATTTATTTGAAGCAACAAACTTTGCTTCCTGAGCATAATTGCTTATATAAGCACTCTCCACAAGTACAGAAGGCATATTATAAGTCCCTCTTAGCACATAAAAATTGGCTTGCTTTGGATCTTTACTTGGAATTTTAAGTCTTTGTTTAGTTTCACGAACTATAAAACCACATAATTCCAAAGAATCGTTTAAATGCTCATTTATACCTAAAGACCAAAACACGTTTTGAATTAAAGAGCGATTTTTAACGCGTGATTTTTCAATCTCTAGAACAGAATTTTCAAGAACCTCTGTTGCGGCGGCTCTAGAATCAGTGGCCTTATCTGCAAGAACGTAAATCTCAAAACTATTCACATTTCTGTCAAAATTTGCGTTACAATGCACAGACATAAATAAGTCAGCTTTGCTATCGTTAGCTATATTGATCCTTCCAGCAAGAGGAATGAAAGTATCATCTTTTCTCGTAAGAATTATTTCGTAATCACTATTTTTGTCAAAAAGCGTTTTAAGTTCATAAACTATGGCAAGATTTATATCTTTTTCTTTTGTACCATTGGGGCCAACAGCACCTGCATCTTCTCCGCCGTGACCAGCATCAAGAACTATAATTTTTTTACGCCTATTACCTTCCCGTTGTTTTGACATAACCTCCACAACTGCATTTTGAGTATCGTCAGCTATTAAAGAACTATCATCAATTATGTTGCTATTTTCAAATTTCACGACAGGTATCTTTTTAAGATCCTTATTATCTTCATCACTTTCAGTTAAAGGTGTAACTTCATCTACTTGCTCATTATACTTCCCAGAAGATGATAGATCAATATCACTTTCTTTTTCATTTTGCAAGACATCAATTTTTTTTGGCTTAACAATAACTATCTCTTCCAAATTAGCCAAATTGATACTTTTAGAATGCGCAATATCAACAGATATCCTATCGGGTTTTGAAAGTAGCGAAGTTTTAACAAGCTTCGGACAGTGTTGTTGAAGATTAACTTTTATTAAGGCAAACTTCCCTTCAGTATTACACTCTATGTTTTTTATAATACCGCTGTTTACATGTATCAAATCACGCTTTACTCTACCTCTAGATATCTTTATAACCACGGATTCAGAAGATTTCAAAACATCATAAGACAACGGCTCTTCGAGTTGAACAATAATCTGAGTACTTTCTGGCATTGTAAAGTATTTTACGGCTACAACATTTGGATGATGCGTTATCTTCAGCACAGAAGATACAGGATTCCACACAGCATCTGCTTTGGCAATATTTGCAAATTCTCTTGAAGTAAGAAGTTCTGGAGGAATATAAATATCTTTATTTATAAACCTTGAAGGGAGAGACATTTTTTTCTTTTTCCTTCCTAAAACAACTTCTGTACTGTTTGCTCTAATATCTATTTTATTGTTGTTTAGATACATCGTTACCTGAAAACTTACAGGCTTCCATTTAAGGACGGCATTATACATTTTAGCAACTTCTTTTATGGAAAAATAATTAGTCTGCTGAGAAACCTTATAAACATTCACCCCTAAAAAAGGTTTTTCATCAATAAATACATTAATAGCTTTTGATAGAATACTGGCTTTACTTTCTGCATATAAATAAGCAGCAAAAACCATAGTTAAAAGCGAAAAAAACAAAATGATAAACTTTTTCATATTAAAAGAGATTTTACAGCTAGTCTTGGATTTTTAGCTAAAAAAATATAACTTCCACTAACTAATACGTCCGCACCTGCGCCAATGCAAGCCGAAGCAGTTTGAGGATTAATTCCACCATCAACTTCTATGAGACAGTTATAATTATTTTCGTCAATTATTTTCCTTAAATTTCTTATTTTGTAAACCATCTCTTCAATAAAAAACTGTCTATCAAAACCCGGTTCGACCGTCATAACTAAAACTAAGTCAATATGAGGAATCAAGTACTCTATTTTTGAAATAGAAGTTTTAGGTTTTATAGATAACCCTACCTTAACACCTGACGATTTTATATCATTTATCATTTTTTTTTTGTCACTTATGACTTCATCGTGAAAAGTTATTAAATCCGCTCCAGCTCTCTGAAATTCTCGCCAATATTTTTCAGGATTCGTTATCATAAGATGCACATCAAATAATAATTTAGTTACATTTCTTAACGACTTAACAACCAATGGACCTACGGTAATATTCGGAACAAAATGTCCATCCATTACATCAATGTGAACCCATTCCGCTTCAGAATTTTCTATCATTTTTACATCATATTTTAACGCAACAAAATCTGCTGATAAAATGGACGGAGCAATTATGATTTTTTTCATTCATTTACTTACGACCAAATATATTAAAATCTATTTACCATCTCACTAATATTTTATTTGCTTCAATATAGAAGAACTAACCTAGCCACAAATCAACACTTTTTAATCTTGTTATGTCTTCATCAGATTCTGGAGACTGTTTCACGATGATATTTGTTTTAGAAGTATCGTCATTAGCAATATTCACGCTTATACCTCGCTGAAGGGCCCAAACTCTAGCCTCTCCAATATTTTTACCCAAAAAATTCGGCATAAAGAGCACTCCCTTCGGCGGAGAACCATTTGAAACAACAATATTTACAACAGAATATTTATCTATCGCAGATCCGGACTCAACATCTTGCGAAATAACTATACCTTTACCCACCGCAGTAGAATATTTTTTTGAAATCTCACCAAGAATTAAAGCCGAATTTTTTAAAGAAATGTCTGCAAAGCGAATAGTCTGACCAATAAGATTTGGAACGTAAACCATCTCTCCGCCCTTACTTATTGAAACTTTAACGACTTTCCCTTCCTTGACATTCATTCCAGCAGAGGGATCTTGCCTAAAAATTATTCCTTCTGGTACATTTTGATTGAATTCTTCACTTTCTTTTTTAAGACCGCAGCCTACACTCGAAAGCTCCTCTAATGCTTTGTAAAGATCTCTCCCAACAACATTAGGTACCACAGTTTCTTTTTTACTGCGAACTAAAACACCCATAATCATATTAAAAGCAAAATAAAAAGCTACACCAACAACTAATAATATTAAAATAAACAATCTTAAAAATTTACCCAATAAAACCTCTCCTCAACACTGCAATAATCCATAAAAAAATCTATTCTTTAATTTTTATTTCTTAATCCAATTCATCTGAGAGCGCAATTTTGCTCCAACTTTTTCAATCGTTCTATCACTCATTTCTTTTCTCGATTTAGTAAAAAATGGTCTTCCAACTTTATTTTGTTTAAGCCAATCTTCTGCAAATTTACCAGATTGTATATCAACTAAAACTTTTTTCATTTCCTTCCTAGTAGCATCATTTATTATTCTTTTTCCGCTTACGTACTCACCATATTCAGCAGTATCGGAAATTGAATAATTCATTTTACTAAAGCCGCCTTCAAAAATTAAATCTACAATTAGTTTTACTTCATGCAAACACTCAAAATAAGCTATTTCAGGCTGATAGCCAGCAGCCACAAGAGTTTCAAATCCAGAATTTATCAGTTCCACAAGTCCACCGCAAAGAACTACTTGTTCACCGAATAAATCAGTTTCGGTTTCTTCGGAAAAAGTTGTTTCCAATACTCCAGCTCTAGTGCCTCCTATGCCCTTCGAATATGCAAGGGCCAAGTCCTTTGCTCTTCCGCTTGTATCCTGCTGTACAGCTATCAAGCACGGAACACCATTACCTTTTTCATACTGCCTTCTAACTAAATGGCCCGGACCCTTTGGTGCAATCATAATTACGTCTAAGCCCGACATAGGAACTATCTGCTTAAAGTGTATATTAAAGCCATGAGAAAAACTCAAAATCGCTTCTTTTTTTATATTTGGCTTTATATCCTCTTCCCAGATTTTCTTTTGAATCTCATCTGGCAAAAGAATGTGAACCCAATCTGCCTGCTTAACTGCTTCAACAACGTTTAGTGGTTTCCAGCCATCTTCTATAGCTTTTTTATAGTTATCTCCGCCTGGCCTCTGGGCAACTATAACATTCACCCCAGAATCTTTAAGATTTAAAGCATGAGCATGCCCTTGACTCCCATAACCCAAAACAGCAATGGTTTTCCCTTGCAAAAAATCTAAACTAGCATCATTTTCATAATACATTTTTGACTCTGTCATTTTCATTCTCCTTATTTATTCTCATGTTTCATACTTTAATTTTATTTATTAATTTAATTATTTACCTACTTTGATGACACTTCACCCGTGACCAAAAGCGGCAACCACCACGTCCTACACACATTCCCTTTATACCACAAGCCACATCCTCATCTCCATCAAGAGAAGCACCAACTCTACTTTCTATACCATATACCAGCCCAGCCAGGCCTACAGGATAGGCCACTTCAACAATGAGCGAATCTTGTTGTGATATACTAATCAACAACTTTTGATCTAAAAACTTCAAACATATGCATGACTTAGCTTCATCTCGATTAGACTTATTTAAGCTCATTTTTACAAAATAATTACCTCACTAAACGTCCTCGATATCAAATTAAACTCACTAACTTTTATCACATCGGCAAAAGTTCATTAGTTGCTTTGTTGTGACTTGCTCAAGAACACAATCGACACCCCTTACGAGAACAGTCATTCTTGAAATTATCGAATTTACAGTTATGTCTACTGCAAGAGAATCCATATTAAATCCGCGTTCTGCAAAAAAAATAGATATTCTTGCCAAAACACCAAATTTATCCCCAACCAAAACCGAAATCATATGATACACATATCATCCATAATATAAACTAATCCAAAACAATAATTTAGCCCAAAAAGCAAATTTTGATCATCATCCGCTCATCCGCGTGATGACATCGTCAAGGGACGCACCTGCAGGAACCATAGGAAGAACATTTTCCTCTATCTCGGTCCATATATCAAGAACAACCGAATTTTTTGTTTCAAGCATCTCTTTTAAAGCAGGTTCCACTTCTCTCTTTTCAATCACACGTATTCCTAAAGCACCATAACTTTGGGCCCATTTTAAAAAATCAGGGACATAAACGGGACAAGTGTCCCTTTTTGGCAAATTACACCATTTGGGACATTTTTTACGCTTTGCAAGGCAAGTATGCGAGTACCTTTTACCGTAAAACATTTCTTGCCATTGCCGCACATTCCCAAGATACTGATTATTTAATATAACAACTTTAACATTAATTTCATTTAACATAGCCACCGCCATTTCCTGCATATTCATCTGAAAAGAACCGTCACCCGCCACAACTATAACCTCTTTATCAAGATTTCCAAATTTTGCTCCGATGCCAGCGGGATACCCAAAGCCCATGGTTCCAAGTCCTCCAGAACTTAAAAATAAACGTGATCTCTTCGCTTTGTAATATTGTGCGGACCACATTTGATGCTGACCAACTTCCGTCACAACAATTGCTTCTCCTTTCGTAAGCTCAGAAATTTTTTCAATTACATACTGTGGATGAAGCTTGTCATCATTTTTGTTATACCACAAGGGATGCTCGCTTTTCCACGCATCAATTACCTTAAGCCAATCTCCTCTATCTTTCCTATCTACAAAAGCAATCATTTCTTTTAGAACCGTTTTTGCATCGCCTACTACGGGAATATCGGCCTCAACAACTTTTGATATAGCCGTAGGATCTATATCGATGTGAATTTTTTTAGCTTTTTTAGCAAATTCACAAACTTTCCCTGTGCATCTATCGTCAAATCTTGAGCCAACAGCTATAATAACATCTGCTGATTGCATTGCCTTATTAGCACAAAAAGTTCCGTGCATTCCTAGCATCCCCAAACTTAAATTCGTGTCAAGCGGATATGCCCCAACAGCTAACAAAGTATTTGTGACAGGAATATTACCTTTTATCGATATTTCAAAAATCTCATTTTCTGCACTAGAAGCAACAACCCCTGCACCTATATAAAACACAGGCCTTTCACTCTTATTTATAACTTCAATTGCTTTCTTAATCTGCACCGGATGCCCATTATAGTTAGGCTTGTAAGAACGTATATCAATTTTATCAGGATAAACAAACTCACAAGATGCACGCTGAACATCAACCGGAACATCAACTAAAACAGGGCCTGGTCTACCTCTAGTCGCAATATAAAATGCCTCTTTTAAAGTTCTCGCTAAATCATTTACATCTTTAATCAAAAAATTATGTTTTGTTACCGGCCTTGTAATACCCGTTATATCTGCTTCTTGAAAAGCATCCTGCCCAATCACATTCGTCGCAACCTGTCCGGTAATTCCAACTAAGGGAACGGAGTCCATATATGCATTAAAAAGCCCTGTAACTATATTCGTAGCTCCTGGACCCGAAGTAACTATAAATATTCCAGGTTTACCTGTAGATCGAGAATAACCATCAGCCATATGAGAAGCCGCTTGCTCATGTCTAGCCAAAATAAAATTTAATTCCGATCCATGAATTGCATCAAATATTGGTAAAGCTTGTCCACCAGGAAGTCCAAACACCACTTCAACATCCTCTTTTAATAAACTTTCAACTAAAATCTGAGCACCTGTCATCTTTACCATGCCAGCATTTCACCCTCAATAATTTTATTCAAACTTACTTAAATTAATTCCAACCATCCATATTCTCTTTGTTCATACAAAAAATCATCAATAAAAATCTTTTCAAAAAAAATCCACCCAGACAAACCTCAAATCACATTTTTAGGTAAAAAAAAAGACACACCCCCCCACAGTTAATTATTGACTTTTAACAATAGTTCATACCATCCATCATTATCACAACAGCTAACACAAAGTAGCACGTTTTAAACAGCTATTTTTTTAAAACATTATACTTTAGTTAATAGAAAACTATTCTTATTTCAACACAGCACCAGTATCCGCCGATTGTACTAATCTGGAGTAACGTGCCATATAACCAGTCTTAATTTTTGATTCTGGTTTCGTGATTTTAGTGATCCTTTCCTTTAGTTCAAAGCATGTTAATTCAACATTCAGTGTCCTCTGAGGTATATTGATATTTACTATGTCGCCATCATTGATTGCAGCAATAGCTCCACCTGCTGCAGCTTCTGGTGAAATATGTCCTATACATGGTCCTCTTGTACCGCCTGAGAATCGTCCATCTGTAAGAAGAGCAACAGAATCACTCAAACCCATACCATGCAACGCACTTGTAGGGCTCAACATTTCTCTCATACCTGGGCCTCCTGCAGGTCCCTCATATCTTATAACAACAACATCACCCGAAACAATTTCTTTGGCAAGTATAGCTTTCATAGCGTCATCTTCGCAATCAAACACTCTCGCTCTGCCTGAAAAAACTCTCATTTTATCACTTACAGCGGCCTGTTTAACAACACAGCCATTAGGAGCAATATTCCCTTTTAAAATTGCAATTCCGCCTTCATGTTTGTAAGGATTTTTTATTCTTATAACATTTTCATCTAGAATTCTAGCTGACTCTGCAATTTCAATTATGTCAGGCCCAGACACAGTCTTAGAATGAACTAATTTTTTTTTAATTGCAAAAAGTACTGCTGGCAGTCCCCCTGCATTATCCAAATCTTCCATGTAGTGGTCGCCCGCTGGTTCTAAGCAAGAAATTTGTGGAGTTCTTCTAGAAATTTCATCAAATAACTCGAGAGGCAATTTCATATTCAGCTCATTAGCTATTGCAGGAAGATGCAAGACCGTATTTGTAGAACCACCTAAGGACATATCTACTGAAATTGCATTCTTAAAAGCATTCATCGTCAAAATGTCACAAGGTTTTACATCTTTCTTTATAAGTTCTACAGCTCTTATACCAGACTCATAAGCGATTCTCTTCTTCTTTGCGCTAACAGCAAGAGCGGTAGCACAACCCTCCATGGACATACCCATCGCTTCAGATAAACACGCCATAGTATTAGCGGTATACATTCCCTGACAAGAACCCGCTCCTGGACATGCCACCATCTCTAGTTCTTTAAGCTGCTTTTCAGTAATTTTACCACATTGAAACTGGCCAACCGCTTCAAATGTATCCCTTACCATGGAACGCCTTTTCTTTCCGTACATTCCAGTCATCATGGCGCCTGCAGTAACAACAATCGAAGGTACGTTGAGCCTTGATGCCGCCATAAGCATTCCCGGCGTAACTTTGTCACAATTTGACAAAAGAACAAGGCCATCCAGCATATGGGCATTTGCAACTGTTTCTATCAAATCCGCAATTATTTCTCTTGAAGCCAACGAATAGTGCATACCATTGTGCCCCATGGCTATACCGTCACAGACCGCAGGAGTTGAGAAAATAAAAGGGACTCCTCCGCCTGCCGCAACACCTCTCTCTATATACCTCTCTAGATCACGCATTGTAATATGACCTGGAACTAAATCGGTAAACGACGAGACAATTCCCACAAAAGGCTTATCTAAATCTTTCGGACTTATTCCTGTAGAATACAACAAACTCCTATTTGGTGCCCTCATCACACCTTTTTTTATCTGATCACTTTTCATTCTGGACCTCGTTGTCTGACTATGTTCCGTTAATTATATTATTTTCAGTTTATAATTTTTTAGCTACCTTCTACTTCGTCCATAGCCTTCGATAGAATTACTAACCACGCCTTTCTAATTATACAACAAATATCCACCAGATACGTATAAATGTACAATCAAACTTTGATAATTTAATAACCTAACAAAAATTTAACATAAACAATTATTACATTATCTTTCAGTACTACTTTTGAATTTTTTTAAAATTAAGTACAATGAGACGGGTGTAGTCAAGGCTAACGTTGAAGTTTGTTCATGTCAGAAAACAGACGTGATGCTGTCGTGAGTTCCGACGTAGCTCAATGGTGGAGCAGTCGGCTGTTAACCGATCGGCTGCTGGTTCGAGTCCAGCCGTCGGAGCTTTTAGTCTATTTGGTTGATTATAATCCTTTCTGAATAGCAGTGTTGTATGCCCTATTTATAAGATATGTAAAACGGTGTGTGCGTATGGAGGTAAAAATGGACACAAAACTCTTAAAAGAAGCCTTAACTTTTGATGATGTTTTATTAATCCCACAACATTCAAAAGTACTTCCTAGAGAGGTTAATCTGACAACAAATCTTACCAAAAAAATTAAACTAAATATTCCTATAATGAGTGCCGGTATGGACACTGTAACAGAATCCAAAATGGCGATAGCCATGGCAAGAGAAGGTGGTATAGGGATAATACATAAAAATATGTCTGTTGAAGCACAAGCTACAGAAGTTGACAGTGTTAAAAGAAGCGATAACGGTGTTATTTATGATCCTTTTTCCTTAAAAATAGATAATACTCTCGGAGAAGCTAAAAAATTTGCAACAAAATACAAAATTTCAGGTGTTCCAATTGTAGAAAATAATGGCAAGCTTGTTGGTATCATTACAAACAGAGATATGCGATTTGAAACCGATAACAACAAAAAAATTTCAGATGTAATGACAAAAGGTAACCTTATCACTGCCAAAGTTGGCACTTCTATTCAAGATGCAAAAAAAATATTGCAAAGTAAAAAAATAGAGAAACTTCCTCTAGTCGATGAAAATTTTATATTAAAAGGCCTTATTACTATCAAAGACATAGAAAAATCTATACTCTTTCCAAATTCTTCAAAGGATGAAAAGGGTAGACTCCTTGTAGGAGCTGCCTTGGGCATCACAAAAGATATCCTTGAACGAGCAAAAGCTTTACTTGATGCTGATGTCGATGTTTTAGTTGTAGATACGGCCCACGGGCACAGCCAAGGCGTCTTAGATGCAGTAAAAAAACTAAAAAAAACTTTTACGCAAGCACAAGTAATTGTAGGCAATATAGTCACGGCAGAAGCAGCTAGCGATTTAATTAAGGCCGGAGCTGATGCAATTAAAGTCGGCATAGGACCTGGAGCTATATGTACAACAAGAATAGTAACAGGTATAGGCGTTCCTCAGATCACGGCAATAAACGATTGTGCCCACATTGCCGTAAAGCGTGAAATTCCTATCATAGCAGACGGAGGGATTAAATACTCAGGTGATATTTCCAAAGCTATCGCGGCAGGGGCTTGTGTATGTATGTTGGGATCTCTATTTGCAGGGACAAAAGAAAGTCCCGGGGAAGACGTAATCTACAACGGACGTACATTCAAAACCTATAGAGGTATGGGGTCTTCATCTGCAATGATTGCAGGGAGTGGCGATAGATATTTCCATCAAGATAATACAAAAAAAATAGTAGCTGAAGGTGTAGAAGGTCGCGTGCCTTATAGAGGTACTGTAAGCGATGTTGTTTATCAGTTAATTGGAGGGCTGAAGGCTGCAATGGGCTATTGTGGCACTAGAACAATACAAGAGCTCAAAGAAAATGGAAAATTCATTAAAATAACTGCCGCAGGACTTGCAGAAAGCCACCCGCATGATATACTGATAACAAAAGAAGAAAGCAATTATTACAACATTGGGAAAAGTTAAGAATTGAAACTATCTAAAAATTTAAAATATGTTTGACAGTCTAGGGTCACTTTTTATAATAGCGAGCATGGGTGTATGTTTCAAATTGATAAGGCCGGGGAATATAGGCCCTGACACTGCAGTGAATGTGATTAACACAAGTGTGATAAATTTTTTTTTCCCGGCACTGTGCTTTAAGGTTATATCTACAGCAGATATAGACAAAAGTATACTTTTGTTACCGCTATCTGCAACAATAACGATTTTATTATCACTTCTAATATCTTTTGTAACCTACGCAGTAATTGGAAAACTAACAATTCTAAGTAAAGGAGAGAAAGGCGTCCTAATTTTAACTTCCTCTTTCGGAAACGTTACTTTTCTAGGGCTTTTACTTCTTACAGACTTATACGGCAAAAATGCGGCAGAATATGTTCTCATCTATGACTTATTTGCGGTAACCCCTCTAGTATGGTTAGTCGGCACGGCTATAGCTTCGTACTATGGGAGCGGAGAAAAGCCTACAACAAAAAAAATCCTTAAACCAGTACTAAAGCTTCCTCCAGTTTGGGCACTTTTTTCTGGATTTTTAGCAAACTTTTCAGGATTGCGTCTACCGAGTTTTCTGACAAAAACTTTAGAGCTTATGTCTATGCCAATAGTTCCACTCATGATATTTAGCATAGGACTCACTCTTACAGTGCCAAAGTTAAAATATCTAACAATTTCAATTCCTGCAATCGTAACAAAACTATTCCTAGCACCGCTAATCACCTTCGGAGTCGCTTTGCTTTTAGACATCAACGGGATTGTCTTGAAATCAACGGTTATGGAAGCAGCTATGCCTACAATGATTCTAACTTTAACTATATCTTCTCAATATAAGCTCGACAATAATCTCAATACATTTGTAATTTTGTTCTCAACAGTAATATCACTCATAACACTTCCTACAACAGCTTGGCTAATTCAAGGATATTAAAAATCTATACCTCCCCCCCCCCACCCCAATTATTATTTCACATAAACAAATTAATTGCCACTGTCACACAAAACCAAAGCCACTAGAACTTAAAGTAACTAGTTTCACTGTTAACTTCGTCGTTACGCATATATTTACTTATCAAAAACTAAAGGAAGCAAACCAAAGGAAGAAAGAGATAAATGATTGAATAATTATATCATTTGTAAAAAGTGATAAAATGCTTAAGTCAACGCTACCATAGCCAATCCTTACGATATGGCACATCACAATGGTCTTATCAATAACTTACAAAGTGGCCCTTTATGTTTGTTTGTTGTGGGTTTTGAATAAAATCTCTGTTTATTGCAACAACAAATCTACACTTTCTCAGGCATAATTCGTACAATTTAACTAACGTTTTGAGAATTGGAAACGTTTTCTTGCTTTGGGTCTACCAGTTTTTTTTCTTTCTACCATTCTGGGATCCCTAGTCAAAAGCCCTTCTTTTTTTAGCATTGCTTTTGACAAATCATTAAGCTTTAAAATCGTTCTAGCTAGCCCGTGGCATACAGCTCCTGCCTGTCCACTTACTCCACCACCTCTAACACTAACACAAAAATCGTAATTTTTCACTTCGCCGCAAACATCAAGAGGCTTTAAAACTATTTTTTTAAGCCTTTCCAAGCCGCCAAAATATTCATCCAAAGTTTTTTCATTGATCAGCACTCTACCGCTACCTTCCAAAACTTTCACTATAGCAACTGCATTTTTTCTACGCCCTGCAGTTATATAAGAAATATTTTTCATTTTTCCTCTTTTTTTTTTATTTTAGCGACACACCGCAAGCAATTTGTGCATTATGTTTATGTTCATCATTCTTGAAAACTTTAAGCCTTGTAATTTGCTTACTTGCAAGTTTATTTTTTGGAAGCATTCCTTTAACCGCAGCAATCAAAGCTCTTTCAGGTTTTGTTCTCATTAAAACAGAGTAAGGAATCAATTTGGCACCACCAGGATAGCCAGAATATGTAAAATACGTTTTCTGATCTATCTTTTTACCTGTGAGGACGATTTTGCTCACATTTGTAACAATCACAAAATCTCCACAATCTATATGATTCGTATAGAAAACTTTACTTTTACCTATTAAAATTCTCGCTATTTCAACAGCTAGTCTACCTAGAACTTTTCCATCGGCATTTATTAAGTGCCATTTTCTTTTAATCATATCCTGCTTTGGTAAATACGTACTCTTGTTCATAACTAAACCTACCCCATGTATGTAGAATAACAATTATAATATCACCATATGTTAATCTGAAAAAAAACGCTGGTCAACCATAGAAACAAACTTTTGTGACAAACCTTGTACTAAATAATAAAAACCACTCTCCATAATAATAATCAGCGCTAATTGTACATCTTTAAGCAGTAAAAAAGCAAATCACTACTTCACAGCAGATTTTTAATTTAATAAAACTAATTTTATTTTTTACATTATTTTTACAGTCATACCAAACGTAATCCACCAGAAGGACAATACATATTCCTAAATCAAACTTATAATCCATTTGCGTTCCAACAACATATTTATACTTTTTGGTGATTTTTAAAGTTTTTCACTATATTTAAATATCATTTCATTTTACAGTTACCAAGTTTTTTTTCTATCCTATCTTCTAACTGACTCTTTTACTATATCAAGCCCTCTTTTTTGATTAATTTGATTAATAATTTTAATACTTTGAAATACCTCTTTTTTTTGTTTTTCATTCATCTAGTTCAACAAGCTAAGCTCCTTAACACAAATCTCACTCACAGATCAAGATGTAAAAAACATTTCGACAATTCTGTAAGATACTCTTTTCACATTTTCATAATGCCTCAAAACAACACGGCCGGATCTATCTCAATGAGCTAGTGTAAATCCCTGGCATTTATCAAAACCCAACTCGTTTAGCCAAATCTTTTTATCGTCACAACTAACTATATTATACTCTTCGATATATTCCAGAGCGTTAAAAAAATAGATTTAAATTTATATATACTGCATATTTGAGAAATATTACAATATTTATACTAACAGAGCCTTAGTTGCATAACTATAATACCATTTTATCCCTCTTTGATCTTTTTATCTAAACTACAAATACAATTTTTACTCTAACTTATACTCCTTACATTCAAACAAGCCCTTTTGATATTTCATAAAGAATAATAGCTGAGGCACACGAAGCATTCAATGAAGAAATTGTATTTTTTTGAGGAATTGATATAAAGAAGTCACAATTTTTTTTCGTTAAATTGTGAATTCCAAACCCTTCGCTTCCTATTATTATCGCCATAGGAAAGTGAAAATTAATCTTTTCATTCACATATCTGTCACTTTTAACGCCAGCACCTATCCAAAAACCATTTTTTTTTAATAAATTTATTGTTTGATTAACATTCGCAACTTGTGATACCGAAATATGCTCTACAGATCCAGCGGAAGATTTCACGACAGTCTCATTTATTCCTACAGCTCTTCGTTTAGGTATAATTACGCCATCTGCTCCAAAAGCTACGCAATTTCTTATAATTGCACCTAAGTTATGCGGATCTTCAATACCATCTAAAATCACAAGAACTGGATTAGGGGATTTTTTTGCTTTTTTAATTAAATCACCTACATTCGCATATTTCACAAACGAAACTTCTGCAACTATCCCTTGTGAATCTTTAGAAAAATTATCCAACTTTTTTGGCGAAACATTATGTATTACTATACCTCTCCGCTTTGCAAGATTAATAATCTCTGAAATCACAGTTCCTCTTGCGGTTTGAGAAAGCACTATCTTACTTATACTGCGTTTACCAGCTTTCAAAAGCTCTAAGACAGGATTTCGTCCGTAAATAACGCTTTTTTTTGACAGTTGCTTATTATTTTTACCATACGGCATAATTCACCTTAGTTCTGTTTCACTGTTTTTAGCATTTATCTGTATTATTCTATCATCATTAATTTTCTAAGAGATTCTTACTCGTAATTAAGTCAACTTTTCTCGTTGCTCTCGCTGACATGTAGTATCACCAATACAATACACCGAAATCAGCAATGTCCTTGTGCATCTTGCTATATTTTCCACACTGATATTTCTCACTACAGCACCAAACAAACGAACTGTTACACATCCAAATTTATCTTAAAAAACGGTTTGATGAGATACCCTACACTTACAAACTTTTTTCTTACTTCCTGTATTCTTCTATCACATTTAATCATATTTAAACTTAATTAACATCACACATTAAAAGCATCAACAAAATCTATAAATTCAGAATCTTTAAAATCCACAACCCCACCAGAAATTACCTGTACAACATGTTCAGATAAATCTTTATAAATTTCAAACTTTTTCCTTATGCGGTCTTAGTCTTCTCACCCATTTCTTTTCTGACTCTTATTATTTCAAGTAGGGGAAAGTAAAGTTCCGCAATAACTGCACTTATCATTGAAACAAGCGATTCATATTTACATAAAAACCGAAAACAAATACTTTAACCTCTCCTTTATCTATTAGCACATCTACAATTATAAATTTTCGCTATGCTATATAAAAACGAACGGAAAATCATATATTCTTCACTAAAACTGAACTACCATCTTTATTGTCTACTATTTTATATCCTCTTTCATATATTAGTTTTCTAAGTCTATCAGACTTTTCCCAGTTTTTATTTTTTCTTGCTTCGTTTCTTTCCTTTAGAAGACTTTGTAAATTTAAATTTATACCTTGCTCTTTAGGCAAAGCAATGCCTAAAGATGTTTCAGTAAAATCTTCAAAAAGAATTTTCAATTGAGAAAGCCTCTCCATGCTCGCATCAAAAAATCCTTTTAAAGCCATATTTTTTAACTCATGGAGATAAGACAAAGCTTTTTGAGAATTAAAATTATCATCAAGAGCATTTAAAAAGTTCTCTTGCAAAATGAGCAAATCTTTATCTATTATCCCATTCGCAAATTTCTTAACGGAAGCAACAAGTTTAAGATAAAATTCATCTATCCCTTTTAAAGTATTTTTAGCACTTTCAATACCATTTTCAGAAAAGTCTAATGGACTTGAATAATTTTGTGTTAAAAGATAGTAGCGTATAGTACGCGGGGCGTATTTTTCAAAAACCGTCCTCAAACTAAAAGAGTTACTTAGCGATTTTGATATCTTTTCTTTGTTTATCGTAACAAAACCGTTATGTATCCAATATTTGACAAACTGTTTATTGCTTCTCGCTTCACTTTGAGCAATCTCGTTTTCGTGATGAGGAAATATTAAATCCTGTCCGCCTCCATGTATATCTATCGTCTCGCCAAGCAACTCAGATGACATCACCGAGCATTCAATATGCCAACCAGGACGGCCTTTACCCCATGGACTTTCCCATATCACCTCTTGTGGTTCGCTTTCTTTCATTTTTTTCCACAACACAAAATCAAACGCTAATCTTTTATCATCGCTCACATCCACTCTTGAAGCTATTTTTAAATTCATAAGACTCTTTTTTGATAGCTTCCCGTAATCTTTAAACTTCTCGACTGAAAAGTAAACGCCTCCGTTACTCTCATAGGCAAAACCCTTATTTACAAGTTCCTGAATAAAATAAATTATCTCTTTGATCATCTGCGTAACGCGTGGGTACTTTTCAGCTCTTAAAATGTTTAATCTGCCAGCCTGTAGAAAATAATCATTGATATAAATCTGAGCAAGATCAGAAGGACGCATGTTTTTTTCTTGCGATCTTTTAATAATCTTATCGTCAACATCTGTAAAATTTTGTACATGCTTTACTTCATAGCCTCTTTTTAATAAATGCCTTTTTATAACATCAAATATTATATAAACTCTTGCATGACCTACGTGCATTTCGTCATAGGGGGTTATACCGCACACGTACATAGAAACAAATTTTTCTTTTTGCGATCGAAATTCTTCTTTTCTATTAGTAAGAGTGTTATAAATTTTTATCGTCATATTTTTTATCTCTGCTAATGGAAGCAATCGTCATGGCAGCTATACCTTCACACCTCCCAAGAAAACCTAATTTTTCATTGGTAGTCGCTTTTATTCCAATCCTTTCCTTTTGCAATTTAATGACTCTAGAAATATTTTGCTTCATATCATCAATGAAAGGATATATTTTAGGCACTTCCGCTAACACGACAACATCAACATTGTTAACATAGAAATCTTGCTTTTCTAGCTTCTCATAAACAAATTCCAAAAGACAAATACTAGAAATATTCTTATATTTCGGATCCGTACTTGAAAAGAAATGGCCTATGTCATTAAGTCCAGCAGCACCAAGCAATGCATCCATCAAGGAATGAATCAAAACGTCAGCGTCACTATGACCACCAAGACCTTTGGAATTTTTTATCTTAACGCCACCCAAAACTAGTAACCTGTCCTCATTAAATCTATGAACATCATATCCAAAACCAATATACATATCTGCCTTAATGTCGTTATTACCGAAAAAATTACAATTTCTCAAGAAATCTTAACAAAAGAATTGTGTTTTAACTAATTTTCATAAACTTCGCTTGTTTTACTTTTGCATACAGCTTAATACATAATTCACACTCTGGGTCACATACCAAAAATAACATTTTTTAGCAATCTTAGCTAACCTCAGACAGTATAAATTATTTATACACTTTTGATTTAAGAGCAAAAAGAGCCGCTGCTAATTTAAAATCTTGTTTTGTTGTTATTTTAAAATTTAAAAATTTTGTTTCGACGACAGCCACTTTAACTTTTAAATTTTCAACAAGTTGCGAATCATCGGACACAACATCATGGGTTATCTTTTCAAAGTAAGCTCTTTTAAGAAGACTAGATTCGAAAATTTGAGGGGTCTGTGCATTCCTTAAAACTGCTCTATTCAAAGTTTTCAATACATATTTGCTATATTCTCCATCAACATCTGATACTAATTTAATAGTATCTCTAGTTTCTTCAACCGCTATGGCAGCTCCCTTCTTTTTAGCACTTTTCAAAATCGATAAAATATCTTCTCTTGAAATAAGTGGCCTTGCTGCATCATGTACGGCTACAAAGTCAATATCATTCCCAACGATGAAAAGAGCATTTCTCACTGATTCAAATCTCTCATTTCCACCTGGAACAAAAACAAAATTTGTTCTATATTTTTCATACTTTAAAGACAAAGTTTCAATCATTTTAGGCGGCACAACTACAATTATCTGTTCAAAATTCTTTACCGAGGCAAAAGCCTCAACGCTCCACAGGAACATTGGCTTACCATTAATGTTTAAAAATTGTTTAGAAACCTTATGTTTAACTTCTCCAGAAGTTGCACCACAAAATCTCTTCCCTAATCCAGCTGCTAATATTATTGCGGCATTCTTCATTAAAATTACCAAAACAATAAAATAAAACTACATAGAACAAACCCAAAATTCTAGCTTTACTTAATAAATTCCTTTAAAAGAGTTTCAGCAATTTTTATATCAGGATATTTCCCAGTCCATATTTTAAATCCACAAGCCCCCTGACGTATAAGCATCCCTTCACCAGTAAATACCTTCAATCTATTTTTTTTTGCAAACGTCACAAAAGGTGTATCTTTATTGAAAATTAGATCATATACAACTAAACTATTTTTAACTTTGACAACATTAAAAGGGAGGACATCACTCTCTTTTAATCCACAGGAAGAAGTGTTTACAAGAAAATCTATTTCCGGAAGAAGTTTTTCCACTTCATTAATGTCGAAAACTTTTAATTCAAATATGCTTGCAAGTAATCGAGCGTTCCTTAACGTTCTATTAGATATATATACATTTCCAGCAGCTACGCTGTTTTTCAAAGCATATACTATCGCCCTCGCCACGCCTCCTGCCCCAATCACTAACACATTTTTATTTTTTAACTCTATTTTTTTTGCCAACAAATCTTGACTAAACCCTAAATAATCGGTATTGTAGCCGTGAACTTTATTATCTTTAAAACTTAGAGTGTTTACGCTTCCTATTCTCTCCGCGATTTCGTCTAAAAAATCAATATGTTCCATTATTTCAATTTTATAAGGAATAGTTATATTGGCACCACAAAATCCAAGAAGTTTCAAAGATTTCATTACCTCATCAAGATATTTAGAATCTAACTCAAAAGCAAGGTAAACACAATTCAAATTCATTTTTTTAAACCATTCATTATGCATTTGAGGCGAAAGTGAATGCTTTATAGGAGATCCCAAAATTGCAAATAGTTTTGTTTCAGTATTTATCATTTTAACTCACCATTTAAATTACATGTACAACCCACATTCCGGTATTTTACAATAACGCCACAATGAATATCAAACTAAACGCTATACTCACATACTTAATTTTTGAAAGTTGCTAAACAAAGATTAACTTTGGTAGAGTATCTCAATGGTGCAACCAAAATATTAACATTATTGTGAAATAAATGTTCGAGAATATTTTATTAAGTTTTGCTAGTTACAGTCCGCGAGATCTTACTGCAGCTGGTGTCCGCGTGGTGCTATCTGTGGGAACTAGCATACACGTATTGCTGCATAAAGACGATGCTAAAAGCTCGATAGGGTGGATAGGACTCGTTTTTTTGTCTCCTTTCGTTGGGACTATTATATATATACTTTTAGGAATTAACAGAGTGAAAAGGAAAGGCACCCGTTTAATGAGAAAGAGCACATATACAAAACGCTCTGGTCAAACAATAAAAACCATTTTCAAAGACTTTTCTGAAGATTACAACCAATTTATAAACTTTGGGTACAGTGTATACCCGCAGAATTTCGTTTTTGGAAACTCTGTGATTCCTTTACAAAACGGTGTTGAGGCTTATCCCGAAATGATTAAAATCATTCAAAATGCAAAAAAAGAAATTTTAATCTCAAGTTATATTTTCGATTATGACAGCGAAACAATGAAATTTCTTGAAGCTTTTAAAAAAGCAATCAAAAATGGAGCAGTAGTAAAAGTCCTAGTTGACGGCATAGGCACTCTAAAATTTTTTCACCGCTCGATAGAAAAAAAACTTATGCAAATTAAAGGTTTGGAATATGGCGTGTTTTTGCCTCCTCAAATTCCAGTTGCAATGCCTTTTGTAAATTTAAGAAATCACAGAAAAGTTATGGTAATTGATGGCGAAACAGCTTTTTTCGGAGGAATGAATCTTTCAAAAAAAAACGTCTCGATAGATAATTTAAAAAGGGGTATTTTAGACATTACCTTCAAGATTAAAGGTCCCGTTATACACCAGTTATTAAAAACATTTAGAGATGATTGGGAATTTGTCACCGGTAAAAAATTTCGGTCAATATCAGAGCCTAAAAAACTATATGATCGTAATACTGAATTTGTTCCAATGCCTGCAAGATTAATTCCAGATGGGCCTGATAATAAAAACGGCATAATAGAACTAATCGTGCACGGGGCAATAAATGCAGCTACAAAAAAAATTCTTATAATAACGCCTTATTTTTTACCTGAAAATAACATTCTAACGGCTATTGAGATGGCAGCCATGAAAGGTGTTAACGTAGAAATAATAATTCCCAATAAAACAGATTATACCTTTATGAATTGGGCTGTCGAATCAAATTTTTTGCGCCTAATTGAAAGCGGTGTTAAAATTTATCGCACTCCACCGCCTTTTGATCACAGCAAAATCTTTTTAATTGACAACGAATGGGTCTTTATAGGATCAGCAAATTGGGATGTTAGAAGTTTTAAGCTCAATTTTGAATCCAACATAGAAATATTCAGTAAAAATTTGGCAAAAGAGCTCAGCGACATCATTGAAACAAAAAAAGAAAAAGCAAAACTTACCACCGCCCAAGAGTGTATAAATTTGCCGTTACTAAAACGTATTAGAAATAATGCGTATAGACTCCTAACACCTTATGGTTAACAAAAATTTCTTAATTTCACGAAATCTATCTATCTCACATGTACTCCTCCATATACAATATGTTAATATTTGTCTCAATTACTGCAATAGAGGAAACACTTAATAGTGAACGAAAATATAAAAAAATTTAACTACACTGATATTCTAGGCTGGTCTATTTCGAGGTATGAAAAATTTTCAAATTGCAAAAGGCAATACTTTTACGATTATTATGCAAAGTTTGACGAAGAAATGCCTCTTGAGAAAATCCAGTTCTTAAAAAATTTGACTTCTAAACCATTAGAAACTGGAAGCATTGTGCATGACATTATAAGAGACATCCTTAATAGATACAAAAAAAATGCAAAACCTCTAAACAAAGATAAATTTTTTAAATATTCCTTAAAAATGACGGAAAAGTATTGTTGTTCAAAAACTTTTTTTGAACATTACTATAATGGCGAAATTATATTGACATCTAAAATTTATGAGAAAATAAAAAAAATATTAGAAAATTTTCTCGATAGTTCAAGATTTGCATGGATTGAAAAAAACTCTTTAGTGCAAAGCTCTAAATGGATTATAGAACCTGAAGGTTTTGGAGAATTTAGAGTAAAAAACCACAAAGCATTTTGCAAAGTAGATTTCTTATTCCCCAGCCTTGATAAAATATATATTATGGATTGGAAAACTGGGAAGCCAGACGAAAGAAAACATTTAAAACAACTCACAGGATATACACTTTGGGCGAATTATCATTTCAATAAAAAAGCTGATGACATTTCACCTACTATAGTCTATCTTCACCCCCAATATAAAGAAAATAACGTCAAAATCGACAATCGCTCAATTTTAGAATTTGAAAACACAATAGTGAACGAGACAAAGAACATGTACGAATATCTTATCGACGTAGAAAGAAACATTCCAAAAAATAAAAAAGAATTTCCTTACACAAATAATACAGTTTTATGCAAATACTGCAACTACAAGGAAATATGTATCTCAATACCAAAGTCTAAAAAATAACAAAACAAAAACTATAATGCACTATACAGGTAGCTAGCTCTTACACTCTATACCATAAGTCGCGGCTTACAAGAAGGATTAATCCAACAATAAAAAGTTCTTCATATATTTCTCATAAATTAGT
The DNA here is from genome assembly GCA_031269945.1 of Candidatus Endomicrobiellum calonymphae. Taxonomy (GTDB): domain Bacteria; phylum Elusimicrobiota; class Endomicrobiia; order Endomicrobiales; family Endomicrobiaceae; genus Endomicrobiellum; species Endomicrobiellum calonymphae. Next base: position 28,025 of record JAISYK010000010.1, on the reverse strand, counting down.
TCTATTCGTTTCATAATCTATAGTTAAACTGCATCTTTCCCGTAATTCCAACTCAACACTAAAAACATCATTTTCTGAAATATAAAAACCGGAAGAAAAACTGTAAATAAAATACTTATATCTGGAGTTTTTAAGATAGCATTATTGCTAAGTCCAAATGCGTAACACCAATATAAAAGCCACCTTCATCTTCAACAATAGTACTTTATACTCTCATAAAACATACACGATAATGAAGTGATTTAAAAGATATTCTAGCATCTCCACAATGTCCGGATGATGTTTGCCTGCCAAAGAAGTGAACATTCAACTCTGGTAAAAAATTAAAGACATAAATGTAGCATTCCAATTTCCAATTTATCTATATCTTTCTCTCTACCATTTTTATTCCATCTACATACACTTTTTTACCAATTCTCTCATAGCCATTATATAACACCTTACTCTTTCGTGCAGTAATACACAATATTTCTTTTTTACTGAAATCTTATTTTTATCTTTTCTTTTTCAACATCATCTTAAACATTTTCTTTAAGCGTTACTAATTTTTCTTATTTATCATCTAATACTTTTAGTATTTGAGGATTTATAAGCTTACGTTCGTAAATTTTTACACTTACACGCAAATAATCTCAAACTTACGACAAAATTCACTATCTGATGCAATACATAATCATCATATCTCTCTTGTTCTCGTTAAATTTCTTAACAAAACTTTTCAATCCAAGTTAATATAATAACGTACAGTTCCTTTTTTCTATTAACTCAAAAACTTTTTAATCTGCAATCTGGGATTTCCATAAACTACTAAACAACTGGTAAAACTTTGAAAAAAAACCATTATTATTACGACGATTTTTAATTAAACATCACCCTATAGATAGCTCCCGCACTTTTCAACAACAAAACAATAAATACCCCTCCTAACTCTTTTCTCATTTTCTCACAAGGCAATAAACTGTTACCCTAGACAATTTCAACAAAAGCAACTACCATCACAACACAGTAAAAAAGCCAAAAATTAACCCTCAAATACTGTATACTTATTTATACATCCTGATATCTTCCACTATTCAAATTTTAACATTTCCGTAATTTTGTGTAACACAAATTAGAGTACTTGTCAATAACCTAGTTAATTCATTACTCTATGTAACTTTATTATTATTTATTGTGGCCATCAGCATGCACAACAATGTATACACTATGGAATGTTTGAATTTTTAGTAATCTGTGCTTAGTTAATTATGCTCTAAATTCAAAAATCTTAAAAAATTTTAAATTAAAAGTTTGAAAGCGAGGTTGGTTTTTATGTAGAATTTTTCTAGGAGGAGGGGGTAATTGTGTGAGCATAACAATTCCAATTTTATCGTTTCTATTTGGAATGGCATTAGGAATTTGTTTATCTATGTATAAACATATATCTGCAACAAAAGACAATGCAGCGAAGGAACAAAAAATTAAAAATCTAACTGAGCAAATTGAAAAACAATCGGGGCTTAATGAAAGTTTAAAAATAGAATTTGAAAACATCGCTTCGAAAATATTAGAGAAAAAAAACACGCAAATTACAAACTTAAATAAAAATTCTTTAGAAAATGTTGTAACCCCTTTTAAAATAAAAATAGACGAATTTAAAAATAAGATTGAGAATCTTCAAATTTACGAAGCTGAGAAAATGTCAGAATTACAAAAAGAATTGGAGAAACTGACAAATCTTAATAAAAAGATAAGCGAAGAAGCCAATAATCTTGCCAAAGCTTTGAAAGGTGAAAATAAAATTCAAGGAATATGGGGTGAATTAAGTATTGAAAGGATTTTTGAGTATGTTGGAATGGTCGAGGGGGTAAACTATATACCCCAGAAACAATTTAAAACTGATGACGAAAAAAAAATCCCAGATTATATAGTAAATTTACCAGACAAAAAACATGTCATAATAGATGCTAAAACTTCGCTTGTAGCCTATGAGAACTATTATAGCTCACAAAATGAGTTAGATAAAAAAGTTTATTTAAAACAACATTCCACAAGCATAAAAAAACACATCGACGAGATTGTTTTAAAAGACTACGCAAATCTACCAAACTTAAACCAGCCCGAGTATGTTTTGATGTTCGTACCTATAGAAGGAGCAATTTCGCTTGCTGTAAAAGATAAACCCAATCTTGTTGCCTACGCTTTTAAAAAAAACATAGTGATCGTAACTCCGTCAACGCTCCTAGCCACTCTAAAAACTGTTGAATACATATGGCGTCAGGAATATCAGAAAAAAAATGTACTTGAGATAGCAAAACAGGGAGGCAGTCTCTACGATAAATTTGTTACATTTAGCCAAATTTTGATAGAAGCTGACAAAAAAATATCAGAAGCAAAAAGCAAAACACAGGAAGCAATAAAAAGGCTTCATTCATCCGATAAAAAAGGTGATAGTCTTATAGAAAGAGTACAAAAATTAAAAGAACTCGGAGCATCAACAAAAAGAGAAATTCCAGAAGAAATCTTAAATCACATACAATAACATAAAACAATTTTAGGAGAAGACACAATAATGCTGTATAGAAACAAACTAAAAAATAAAGCTTTAAAGTTACAAAGTACACTTAAAAAACAAAATATAAGATCTTTTTTTGACGACAATTCTTTCAAAAATTACTCCGTTAAACTTACAATTTTTGCAAACAATAAATCTTGCGGGAGTATTCTGATTTACTATAAGCCTACGAGAAACACTTACTCTATAAAAAAACAAATATACAACTCTGAAATTGATACAGCTATAGATTTGGCGTGGGATATAGTAAGTCATTTTAAAATTTACCCAACAGAAAGTAATATTTATGAAGCCTTTGTAGACGGCTCATACATTTCAGGCAATACAGGCTACGGTGCGATTATTTATTTGGGGAATGAAATAAAAGCTGAAATTTCAGGAACTATTTCAAATACGCAATTTAGACAATTTGGAGGAGAGTTAAAATCCATTATTGAAACAGTAAAATGGTGTCAGGACAACAATGTAAAAAAAATAAGAATCAATTACGACTATCAAGGCATAGAAAAATTTATAACCGGTGAATGGAAAGCGAAAAATGACATTTCAAAAGAGTATGTAAACTTCATTCTTAAAACAAAAATAAAAATTGAGTGGAGACATATAAAAAGCCACACCGGAAACTCTAGAAATGACAAAGTTGACTCTTTAGCCCAAAAAGCTGCGATGAGAAGGAAATAATTCATGACCATAATTGACTTAAAATATTAAATTTATATACAATAAGCCGGGGTGCGTGTGAGGATTTATATTGAATCTTTTTGTTAAAAAGAGTGGTTTTTGTCGTTTTTTATTAGGTTCTTCATGTAAAGTTACGGATTTTAGGTTCTTGTGCTGTGCGATAAACTAGGAGAAACTCTCATGATCTGTCTGAGAGGTGATTTAGATTGTACATTAAGGGGGGGGAAGTGTTCTGGATGGAAAGATGTTTTAATGAAGTTTATATATATAGTATGTACGGTAATGTACCCGTCTAGGTTGTTTATTTGATGTCTCATAAAATTAAAAATGTCTAATCGTATAAGATTTAATGACCGGGTTTTTTCGTTTTTGAAAAAATCTAACGATAATAAAAGAGATTTTTGTGTTTTGTCCATTTTTGTGAATGCTCATAAATTTTTGCGAAAATTTTATGTGAATGCTAAGGTGTTGTAGTTATTATAAAGGTATATCACATTTAACTTGACTTTAAGCTTTAAGTAACATTAGGGCAGCATTTGTGGTAATGGATAAAAGGAGTATAAAGTGAGTAAGACAGGAATTATTTGTACGATGGGGCCTTCAACGCGTTCTCTTAAAATTTTAAAAAAAATGTCAGATAAAGGGATGACAGTGGCAAGACTTAATTTTTCACACTCCACTTATGAAGAACATGAAAAAGATTTTAAGTTGATAAAAGCTTTAAATAAAAAATACAAGAAACACGTAAAAATTCTTGTAGATCTTGAAGGTCATAGAATAAGAATTGGTAAGATAAAAGATGGAAAAACGAAAATAAAAAAAGGGCAACAATTAATTCTTACGAATAAAGGGAAAGAAGTAATAGGTGATAATAAAAGAGTTTTTATAGATTATCTAAATCCTCTTGCCGATGTAAAAAAAGGATTAAATATATTTGTAGATGATGGCAATCTTATACTTAAAGTTTTATCCTCAACAAGTAACGAGCTTGTTACTGAGGTTCAAATAGACTACACTTTAAAAGAACATAAAGGCGTGAATATCCCACAAGCAAATCTTAAGTTTCCGTTAATAGAAGAAAAGGACAGAGAAGGAATGATTTATGCACTAGAATATGACGCGGATTTTATTGCAAATTCTTTTGTAAGAGATCGTTCTGACATGGAACCATTAATAGACATCTTAAAATCAAAAAATAATAAAAACTGCGAACTTATTGCAAAAATTGAAGATAAAACAGGAATTGATAACATTGAATCTATTCTTAAAGTATGTGATGGAATAATGGTCGCAAGAGGAGATATGGGAATTTCAATTCCCATATGGTCAGTTCCCATAATGCAAAAACATATAATAAAAAAATGTGTGCTACAAAAAAAGTTTGTAATAATTGCAACTCAGATGCTTGAGAGCATGATTAAAAATCCCATGCCAACAAGAGCTGAGGTGAGTGATGTAGCAAATGCAGTCATAGATGGAACTGATTATGTCATGCTTTCTGCAGAAACGGCTGTAGGTCAGTATCCAGATAAAGTTGTCGAAATTATGGGCAATATAATAAAGTTTACAGAAAAAAACAGTCATATCGTACCTAAACAAAATTAAAGTTTTTCTGCTTTATTCGTACATACATACTATGGAAAAAGGAATAAAAATATTCACTGTTTTGGTTGTTAGCTTTGTATCAATGCTCCTACAAACAGTAGGAGCATTCTATTCTAAAAGTTTTGTGCTGTTTTCTCATGCAAATTTGATTATTATAAATACTCTCTCTTCATTCTTAAAATTTATATGCTCAAATGAAATTGATGAAATTGATGAAAGCTTGCAAAGAGCACAGATTGTTTCAATTATTTTGAACTCGATGACTCTTTTTATTCTAGCCTTGGTTGTGACAAACAAAGCTTCAATTTCCATGGATGTTCATACTCAATCATCAAAAATCATAAGCGTGAATGTTTCAGAAATAACGACAACTATAGTATTCATTGGATTTGTTTTTTGCTCTTTCATTGATAGACAATTCATTCTCACAGCTTTATTATCATTTTTGATAATACTTGGATTTTCGGTTCATATTTTTGAAAGAATAGTTTCTCTAGATTATTATTTAAGCGCATTCTTCACTGTATTAGTTACGATACAAACAATACTATTAATAAAAAAATCTGTTGGAATGCTAAAAAACAAAAAAAGATGTTCTGTATTATTGTCAAAAAAATTGTAAAAATCACAAAATCGTTAAAATAAACTTCAGGAAAAAAAAGAGAAGATGAAAATTATTTATTCGCTTATAGCGGCAAGTGCGGCAATGATGGGCACTATCTTAGTACTAATTTTCCATAAATGGTCCAAAAAAAACTCTTTTCTCATAATAAACTTTTCAGCAGGCGTAATGCTTACTTTAGCATTTACTCATTTAATACCAAAAAGCTTAAGTATCAGCACCAACTCTACTAAAGTAATGATGTATGTCCTTTTAGGTTTTTTAATTATGTTATTTTTAGAATTTGTAATTTTGTTTCACCACTACCATGACGACAAACATCATAAGCACATAGATTTAACATCAATTATAGGATTTTCTTTACATTCAATCACTGATGGACTTGTAATCTCCATAGGTTTTGAAGCAAATATCAGCACAGGAATTCTTACAACTCTTACAATACTACTGCATAAGCTTCCCGACGGAGTAACGGTTTCAGGCATTCTCCTGCATAACAATAATGCCTCTAAAAAGAAAATTTTTAATCTTTCATTTCTTACAGCCTGCTTTACTCCGATAGGTACATTTTTGGGTATATTTCTATTCAAAAATATATCTATGACAGTTCTTAGCACTTTACTAAGCATAACTGCAGGTACTTTTATCTTTCTTTCCGCTTCAGGTTTAATTCCAAAAACTTACAAATGCAAAAATAGACTTACATCTCTTACCCTGCTTGCTGGTGTGATTATCATTATTGTCCTTGAGCATATCATATAAGAAATCAAATACAGCACATCAATATCAATTCTCTTCATATTAATAAAAATTTATGCCATGTGCAAAAAAGTAACTGTTTGTAATGGCAGATAAGATACTTCCCATCTGACCTCTAATTTATATGCTCCAACATCTATTAAATTAAACAAATCAAAATTAAAAAGACATTACGAACTACAATAATGCGTCATTAAATTAATAAATGATGATTCGATAAAAAAAAAATGCGATATTGACCTGAAAAGTGAATAAAACTCGTAATTCTGGAATTTTAACATTTTATTTTTTAAATGTGCTGAGAGTAAGAGGGGGTATAGGAAGAAATAGGCGATAATCAGAGTAAGTAATATGAAGTCTAACATAATGAGAATAAAAAAAGTGGAGTGGCACAACATTTCCAGTATGAGTTTGTAGATGAAAATCTTAATGGTAATCGTAATCAATCACAAGATTGTTTTTTTTAGATAATGAATAAAAATTATTATTGTCATTGTGTTGTAGAAGATAAAAACGACCCCTCTCATCTCATGTTGTGGAGTAGAATGAAGCTTTGTACAGTAGCTCTTAATTAATAGAAAATGAAAAACCTAAGCAGTCCAGAAATGTAAATACTGATTATGGGTTTCAGTAAATAATGCAAAAGAGAATAAATAAGTATTTTTTTTATGAAAAATGGCCACTAATTGTTGTTCTATTCTTTTTTCAGCAGATTGCAGCAACAATACAAAAAATAAAAAAAGAAAAAACGAATTTTCAACAAATATCATTAGTCTATCACCCTGAAAACAGCACTACGAGATAATACGTCAAATAAACCAAAAAATTCACCTCTTTTTTCAGAGTTGAACTTTTAATTTTTTTTAAAAATATAATCGACTTAGAATTACAGAAAAAGTTCATTTTATATAAAGAAAAAATAGATTAAAACCTTGTATTCATTCGTGTCGTTGAAAGATTTGCAAAGAGTTTAAAACATCCTCATATTTACAATTAACACGTTTTGAAAAGACGCGATTTTAAATTTTATTTAATAATAAATAAATTTATATCTTATTAAAGTGCCTTCACAATAATTTTTACGGAGAACTTACAAAATATTAGAATTTTTACGCCTTAGATTTAAGTTCAATATCCGCAAATGCTTTCTTACCCACACTGGATTTATTATTTTCTGATCTGAGATTTTATTCATAAAAAGCTTACTATAAAAAAATGAATACTGTCCATTCGTAAAATACACCTGACTCGACTCTTATCATATTTTCACTATCATTAAGAAGCTAAACCTAAAAGCTCACTTACAGTAACTATTTTATAATTCGATTTCTTAAGCTCATCTATAAAATCACTTAAAAACAGTAAAATTTTACTATTTTCATTTAAATCGTGCATCAAAAATATAGCACCATCTTTCGCAGCTTTTTTATACTTACTATACATTTCCTCAGCAGTTACTTTTTCCCAATCACATCCAAAACTCCAATTTATCACATAATAACCCCACTTTTTTGCCACTTCTACAGCATCTGATTTTGAATAGCCATAAGGAAAACGAACCAAAGAAGTTTTAATATTCGTAATTTTTTTAATTATATTTTCACTCTGTAAAAGCTCTTCTTCTATTTTAATTGTCTTATCTTTCCCCTCATAAGAATAAAAATTTATGTGTTTAAAAGTATGATTTGCAATTTCATGTCCAGCAGAAACAATCGCTCTTACCATATCTGGATTAGATTTTGCTCTTATCCCGACTAGGAAAAACGTAGCTCTAACATTTTTTTTTTTTAATATATCTAAAATTTTTTTTGTCACTTTGTTAGGGCCATCGTCAAAAGTCAAAGCAATTTCTTTAACACTTCCAGGACTATCAGAATAAAATATTTTTTTCTGAGCAAAACCTACACATATAGATGTAAAAAAAACCACAAATACCATAATATTTTTTTTCATTCTGTCTTTCTTTAATATAGCTTTTTCAAGTACAAATAAAATAATCAGTTAGTATGTCATTATCTTCGACAAAAACGATAGAAATCCAGCATTAATTATTTGCATCCAAAAATTATCGTTCATTTTCCACGGTATCGCTTCAACTATAGTTGACACAACAGCACCTATTAATGCAAACTTCCAATTGAAGATAAAAATCCCTATTATAAAACAAACTATAAAACACGCTAAACTGCCTTTCAAGCTTTTCCCTGCAAATGTTTTATTCTTCCCTAAAGCTCTACCTATTAAAGCTGCAGAAGAATCACCAAAAGCAAAATAAAGGAAACTTGTAAAAACCATATATTTATTATGAAACATTAAAATAGTAAGTAGTGCACCAACCAATGTACCAATTAATCCACTAATCCTATTAGCTTCTTCAGGTCTATAGAACCCTTTAAAATTATTTTTAAAAAAATTGTTGAACCTATGATTTTTAAATCTTAAATATTCAAAAAAAACAACGACAATAATCGCGATAAAAAGTTCACAAACAACAACAACTTTCGAGACATACCAATAGCTAAGCACATATATAAGAGATAATAAATGAACCATTTTTCTTTTTATTTCATCTTTTGGAATGCCAACCATACTCCTAACACTCCATTATACATAAATTTATAAACATTTATCACATTGACGAAAATTTGAAGAAATATTTTTTTTAAATTCACTTCATTTGGAAAAACCAGAGCTGCAATTGTAGCAAATACAGCAGTATTCAGCGTAAAAATCATAACCAAAGAAAAAAAAACACCGTGAATTTTTAAATCCGATTGTTTCGTTACAAGTGCACATATCGTAAGAGCAACATGAAAAGCACATGAAAAGCCAACGAAAAAAAGGAAGAACCCATAAAAAATTCTTATATCTGTGAACCAACCTAAAAAAACGTAAATCATTATTACTGCAAAAGTATATACAGGAAAAAAATAGGGTGCAAGAGCTATACAAATATTACCCTTGGTTAAAACTACACTTCCAAACTTTTTACCAACGTTAAATTTCTTGACTTTGGCACCGCTCAAAACACCGACTACTGCGTGAGAAAGCTCATGTCCAAACACATAAGTCCTCATAGGTTTGTAAAAAACAATCTGAAACACTATATAGCACACAACACCTATCCAAAAAGGAACGTACTCACATTTACTTTTGGCACAGATCGCAAAATACAACAAATATTCTAAAAACACACAGCCCGCAGCTCCAGCTGCAGGCACTAATAAAAATGCAAAAATATTTTTAAAAAATTTCAAACAAAACATCCATAAACAATAACCAAATCTAAATACAATCTATTAAAACAAGTCTTTTCTAACATTTTTAATTTTTATTTTGCATACCTAATGATTTTATTACAAATACAACTGCAACAATAAAAAATATCAAAGCAAGAATAGCGTTCAGCAACATGCTTCTTGAATTAAGCGCTAATGCAAGTTCTAAAGCAAGAAGTCCAAAAAGCGTTGTAAATTTAATTATAGGATTCATTGAAACTGAAGAAGTATCTTTAAAAGGATCTCCTACCGTATCTCCTACGACAACCGCCTTGTGAAGCTCGGTTCCATTTTCACGCAAATCGACCTCGACATATTTTTTCGCATTATCCCAAGCACCACCAGCATTTGCCATGAAAATTGCTTGAAAAAAACCAAATAAGGCTATTGAAGTAAGATAACCTATAAAAAAGTAAGGTTCTATAAACGCAAAAGCAAGAGTTGTAAAGAAAACAACTAAAAACAAGTTTATCATACCCTTTTGAGCGTATTTTATACATATTTCAACAACTTTTTTAGAATCTTCTATCGAAGCTCTATCTAAGCTGCCATCTAATCTTATGTTACTTCCAATAAATTTCACAGCACTATATGCACCACTCGTCACAGCATGATTAGAAGATCCAGTAAACCAATAAATCACAGCTCCGCCTGCAATTAAACCTAACAAAAAAGGAGCATGTAATAATGATAAATTTGCAAAACCAAACTTAAGTCCATCAGTGAGCACCATTATTGTTGAAAATATCATAGTCGTTGCACCCACAACAGCAGTTCCTATAAGAACAGGTTTTGCGGTAGCTTTAAATGTGTTCCCAGCTCCATCATTTTCTTCAAGAAGTATTTTTGATTTATTAAAATCTGGTTGAAATCCAAAATTTTCTTCTATCTCTTTACAAATACCAGGAATATTTTCAATAAGTGAAAGTTCATATATCGATTGTGCGTTATCGGTTACGGGACCGTAAGAGTCAACCGCAATAGTAACCGGCCCCATACCTAAAAATCCAAAAGCTAAAAGACCAAACGCAAACACCGCTGGAGCTATCATAATCGAGTCCATACCATTTAAGCTAATTATATAAGCAATTCCCATGAGAATTATTATTACGATACCCATTAAATATGCACTAAAATTTCCAGTTGTAAACCCTGCTAGAATGTTAAGTGGTGCTCCCCCATTTTTTGAAGAAGAAACAATATTTTGCACAAAAACACTTTTTACAGAAGTAAAAATCTTTACTACTTCTGGTATAATAGCACCTGCTAATGTTCCACAACTTATAATAAGCGAAAGTTTCCACCATAAAGTTCCGTTACACAAATCGCCTATCATAGTATTAGAAACTGCAAAAGTCAACACAATCGATATCATTGAAGTAATCCATACAAGGGATGTTAAGGGAGTTTCAAAATTCATTTTATCCAAACCAGCATATTTCACTTTTACTATCAACAAATTAATCCCATAAGAAAAAGCACTAGACATAAGCATTATCAGTCGCATTAGAAAAATCCACGTTAAAAGTTTAACCTGTAAAGTTGAATCGCTTACAGCCAAAACTATAAATGTTATTAATGCCACGCCAGTGACACCATAAGTTTCGAACCCGTCAGCTGTGGGGCCTACAGAATCTCCGGCATTGTCACCTGTACAATCCGCAATAACACCTGGGTTTCTTGCATCATCTTCCTTAATTTTGAAAACTATTTTCATTAAATCTGAAGCAATATCAGCAATTTTAGTAAATATTCCACCAGCAATTCTAAGGACCGAAGCACCCAAAGATTCACCAACTGCAAACCCTATAAAACACGCACCAGCGAGATTAGAAGGAATAAAAAGAAGAATTATAAGCATTATAGCTAATTCAATGCTTACCAAAAGCATTCCTATGCTCATACCTGCACAAAGTGGTATTGAGCAAAGAAGAAAAGGTTTACCTTTTAAACTTGCAAAAGCAGTTCTTGAGTTTGCAAAAGTATTAATTCTCATACCAAACCATGCCACAGTGTAGCTTCCCAGAATACCTATAACGCTGCAGAGTACTATTATAGCAACTTTAATTGCTTCAAAATGCTGTATTAACCCAAAATACAGTACCATTATACCAGCAAGCAAAATTTCAAGTGTAATTATGAATTTACCTTGACTTATAAGATACGTTTTACATGTTTCATATATAAGTTCCGCAGCTGACTCCATTGACTTATGAACGGGAAGATTTTTGATACTAAAAAAATGATAAATCCCAAATAAAATTCCAAAAATACAGATAAAAAAACCAAACGCCAAAAGTGTTTTGGCATTAATGGTACTATCAAAAAAATTAACTAGAGTTAAATCAGGAATAATCAAATTCGCTTCGTTAGCAAAAGACCGATTGACAACTAAAATCATAAATAAAAAAATTGTCAATGCGTTCCTCAATGAAAAAATTCTACTTAACCTCAACATAATCTCTCCTCTAAAATTATCTTTTAACTTTTACACTCATTCGAAAAGCTTCTTTTTTAATTTTCCCAATTTTTTTTACTATCTGCAAAAAAAACTACAACGCACAACCCTCAGCTACATGATTTGCTTCATTTGAAATTTTTAAAATCTTATCGTAAACAAATCTAACAGTTTTATCAAAAGTTTTAAATGGAATCACTTTACTTTTTTTAATAGCATCCCTTTAACTGTTCGCAAAAAAAGCTGTAAAATTTTACCGTTTTGTAAATTTAAAGATCCTAGCTAGAACACTTTTAACTTTCCTTAATTTTACTACATTCTTTTTCAATATCTGCAAGAAACAAATTGATTCTTATTTTTTACAAAATCAAAAACTCTAAGCTTTTATTGAAGTTGCGATTCTACCACACTACTCTCTGACCACGTCATCAGTATGTTTCACAACAAAAAACAGACGTGACAAACGTATAATACTTCAAAACTTTAAAAATATCTATTTCTATTCCGTCAACTACAACAGAACAAATAAGCAAAGGAACAAAAAAATCTCTTTAATTTCACGCTATTAAATATCTGTCTAAAATATAAACCCTCTTAAAAGCGTAAAGATGGGTAAAGATGGATTAAATCAGGAGACAAAAAACAACAAAGAATTCAAGATAGTTTGCATACGCAATAAATTTTGCATAGTATTTATCAAAAAAATCTAAAATTAAACAACAATTTCACTAATTTATTTTTACAAACTATTCTTTATTATTTCCGGTATATACTCCTCACTGCCTATTGCCATGATATGAACACCATCAGCAAAAGAGCGAAATTCCCTAATGGTTTCAGAACAAATTTTTACACCCTCGATTAATGGATCAACGGCAGAATTTATTCTATTTTGAATTTTTTCAGATATATTTACGCCCGGAAGCGATTGAATAAACCGCATAAATTTTTTAGATTTAATAAGAATCACTCCCGGTAAAACTTTTACTTTTAAATGTTTTACCTTATCAAAAAAAAATTTGTATGCTGACACATCAAAGATTGCTTGAGTTTGAAAAAATTCAGCCCCAGCCCTAATTTTTTTTTTTAACATTAACACCTGTAAATCGCTTGGTTGTACTGAAGGATTTACAACCGCTCCAACACAAAATTTTGGACTACCGCTCAATTTTTTTCCAACCAAATCCACACCATCTTCTAAAAGTCTCGCAGTTTTTATAAGTTGTATAGTGTCCAAATCATAAACCGCTTTTGAGTCGCAATACTCCCCGACATTTGGATGATCACCACTTAAAAGTAAGACATTCTCTATACCTAAAACATTAGCACTTAATAGTTCAGACTGCAAGGCAATTCTGTTTCTATCTCTTGCAGTAATCTGTAAAATAGGTTCTATCGATTGCTCCATTAGTATCTTACTCATCGCAAGAGAGCCCACTCTCATAGAAGCTCTCTGGTTATCTGTAACATTTACAGCGTCGATATCCGACAAACAAGCAGCTCTACGCAAAAAAGAAGAAATGTCTACACCTTTTGGGGGAAGCAACTCTGCTGTTATCAAAAATTTATTCGATTTTAATTTCTCTTTAAAATTCAAGTTGATATCTCGCACACTTAAAAACTTACTTTTTTAGGTTCTATATACTTATTAACAAATTCTTCTAATTTCTCACCACTTTTCAGTTTTTCATAAATCAAAACCCACACACAATCTTTCGTCTTAACTACTTCGCACTTACCATTGAAAAAACCACCACAAGGGCCGTTAACAAATCCTTTATAACAAACTAGCATTTTATTTTTACTATGGGTATGGGACATTTTTTTAAGACTTTATTGTTACACTTTTTTTTATCATCGGTGATTTTCTTCATTTCATTATTTGCAATTTTTGAAGCCGCTTTATCAAGTCCAAACACACACACATTATCAAAAAACTTGACCACCGTTTTTTTAATCGTATCTATTTTTTTTTCGTCATTATCTTCAAATTCTGATAATACATAATCCTCGGATTTTACAAAATTTGGAATAGGACCAACACCAAGTTTCATCCTAGGGAAATTTTTAGTATTTAATCGAGCTATTATAGAATTTATTCCATTATGCCCACCTGAAGATCCTGACATTCTTACCCTATACTCACCTATCGGTATTGTAAAATCGTCATAAAAAACAAAAACTTCCTCAGGAACAATTCCATAATATCTCATAAAAAGACAAACTGCATCCCCTGAGCGATTCATAAAAGTCATAGGCTTTAAAAGACACACTTTACCACCTACTATTTTACAAAAGGAAATCAACATATTGTTCCAAACTCTAAATTCAAGCTGTTTTGCCTTTGCTATTTCGTCTACAACAACAAACCCCACGTTATGACGAGTATTTTTATATTTTTCCCCGACATTCCCTAATCCCACAAAAAGCTTAATTTGTCTATTCATATATTTAAAACAAATTTTCGTTTATATATATTTTCGCTCTTTAACCAAAGTAAATTATTCCCTTGATCCACCTATCGCAGCATTATTTGCTGTTGACACAATTTCATCACCTTCCTTACCTTTCTTGCCTTTACCTATCACTTCAGGTTGGTCCTGAACACGAACTGTTCCCCCTCCTTCAGTACTTCCAGAAGACTTTCCCTCTTCAGATGAAACGACAACAACGTGAACTATCAATGTTGACGGATCTTGAAGATAATCTACTCCTTCAATTTTAGGTAAATCTGCAATAGTCATTCCTTGTCCTATAGCTAACGAATCGATATTAATATTTATTTTTTGAGGAATATTTTCCGGTAAAGCTTCAACCTTAATTTCTCTGACTACAAACTCCATAACACCACCAAAATTTTTAACTCCATCTGCAACACCCTCAATATGCACAGGAACAAAAACTTCAACTTTATCTTTAAGCGAAATTGCTTGAAAATCCACATGTATAGGACTCTGACTCAAAATATCTTTCTGAATCGATTTTACTATTGCTGACTTTCTAGCGTTTTTAAAGTTTAAATATATAATCGCATTTGTTCCATTGGTTTCTAATATTGAAGTAAAAGCCTTCAAATTAACAGCAATAGACTCAGACTTAATTCCTTTACCGTAAAAAACGGCAGGAATTTTTCCATTTTTCCTTAAAAAAGCAAGATTCTTTTTTGAACCTATTACTCTCGACTCTATATCCAAAATTACTCCATCCATATTATATTGCCACCCTCCTCTCTCATTCTGCTACTGTTAGAATATTCACTCTACACACAAGCCCCACAATTTATTTTATATTACACCCACTCATCTTAATAATTTACTTGGTAATTTACTTGAATAGAATTTAAGCTAAACTAACGTGCTAATACAATTTTCTAATTAAAAAAAAGATCACTTATAGACTCATTATTAGAAATTCTCTTTATCACTTCAGCTAAAATTGGAGCAATACTTAGAACCTCTATTTTTTCTGTCGGATCATCATCCTTTAATAAGTGAACCGAATTCGTTATGACAAGCTTTTCTATACATGAATCTTGTATTTTTTTCTTAGCATCTCCAGAAAGAATGCCGTGCGTCGCAGCTGCAAAAACATTCAGTGCTCCTTTCATTTTTACAGCCTCGGCAACTTTCGTCAAAGTTTCAGCAGTATCAACCAAATCATCTAAAATTATATTAGTCTTATTTTTAACTTCGCCTATAATGTTCATAATAGATGCTTCATTTGGTCGTGGTCTCCTTTTATCAATGATTGCCAAGTCAGCGTTGAAATGTTTGGCAAAGGACCTAGCCCTTTCAACCCCCCCCGCATCAGGAGAAACAATTACAACATCCTTTAATTCCTTAAGCTTAAAATAATTTAAAAGCACCGATCTCCCATAAAGGTGATCAACAGGAATGTCAAAGAAGCCTTGAATTTGCCCCGCATGTAAATCCATTGTCAAAACCCTGGTAATACCTGCTGTAGCAAAAAGATTGGCAACAAGCCTTGCCGTAATTGGTACTCTAGGCTCGGATTTTCTGTCTTGTCTACCATATCCATAATAAGGAACGACTGCTATTATCCTTTTTGCAGACGCTCTTTTCAATGCATCAGAAATAATCAAAAGCTCCATCAAATTTTCATTAACAGGTGTGCTCGTGGATTGAACTACATAGCAGCATTTTCCTCTCACATTCTCAACAATTTTAACTTGAATTTCTCCATCATTAAAACGTCCAACTCTCACCTCACTTAGTTCAACCCCAAGCTCACTAGCAATTTGTCCTGCGAGCTCAGTACTGGCATTGCCAGAAATAATCTTACACTCCATAAATTCCCTCTTTTTGTTACTATTTACATCAAATTAATCACAATAAACGCAATTAAACTACCATCAGAATCTCATAGGATATATCTTTTTTCTACGCCTACACCATATAATACCGACAAAAATTGCCATACTCAAATTCTTACCACAATGTATCTCCTCAGATTTCAAATAAAATGAGTTTTCAAGATTCATAAGCCCTCTTTTTCTTTTATTTCTTGTCTTGCTCTTGCAATAGCAAACTTTTCAGAAGGAATATCATGTGTAATAGTAGAACCCGCTGCAATAAAAACATCCTCCCCTATTTCGACAGGAGCTACCAAATTTACATTAGAACCTATAAACGATCTAGAACCGATAATAGTCTCATGTTTTTTTATTCCATCGTAATTACAAACTATAGTACCAGCACCTACATTTACATTTTTACCAACCTGTGCGTCACCTATATAAGAAAGGTGATTAACTTCAGAATTTCCAGATATCACACTTTGCTTTATTTCCGAAAAATTACCCACTTTAACATTTTCATTCAGAATGGAATTTTGTCTTATATGCGAAAAAGGTCCTATTTTGACTCTTTCGTCTACAACGGCATCTTGTACGTAGGAATACGATATTACGCTGGCATCTCCAATCCTAGAATTCTTTATATAGCTACTACCTTTTATTACACAATTTTTACCTATTGAAACATCAGTATCTATAAAAACACCTGGATAAATGACCGAATCCATACCAATTTTTGCATCATAAGAAATGTACACATTACTTGTATCTATAATAGATACGCCATTATCTAAAAGCTCTTTTATTTTTCTTTCTTTCAACGCACTTTCAACTTCAGAAAGCTCTTCTCTGGTATTTATACCCTTAACTTCACAACTATCTTCCACGATAATAGAAGAAACCTTTTTACCTAATTCTCTTAAAATAGTAACAGTATCAGTTAGGTAATACTCTTTTTTTACATTATTTGATTTCAATTTTAACAAAGCTCTCCACAAATTTTCATCAAAACAATAAACACCTGAATTTATTTTTTTTATTTGTCTCTCTTCTGAAGTAGCATCTTTTTCCTCAACTATTTTCTCCACATATTTATCATTTTCTGCAACAATTCTACCGTAACCAAAAGGATCACTAGTTCGCACAACTAAAACGGTAGCTGAAGCTCCAGTTTTTCTATTATTTTCTACCAAAGATAATAATACAGATGATTTTATCAAAGGAACATCTGCGTTCAGAACTAAAATATCACCTTTATAATTACCTAGAATCCTTTCCGCTTGTAACAACGCATGTCCAGAGCCAAGTTGTTCTTTTTGATAAACAATTTTTATATTACTGTCATCAGACAAAAAGCACTCGACAGATTTAGCACACCAACCAAGAACAAGAACCAAATTATCTGGCTTCAAAACAGAAACACTATCTATGACCCATTTTATCAAGGGCTTACCTGAAAGCCTATGCACGACCTTCGGTAAAGAAGACCTCATTCTTTTCCCTGCACCTGCTGCAAGTACGACAACCGAAAAATTTTTCATTACCCTAATTTTACCTACTTCTTACTTTTTTTAGATTTCATCCTTCCACCTCTACTCATAACTGATTTTGAAACATCTCCATCTTTATCAACAAAATATAAGTAGCCCTTTTCTTTTTTTAAACCTATTTTTTTTACTTTCAAAGTGGTTCCACCCTTTGCCATAGGAACTCTCGAAATATCTCCCTGTCCATCAATGAAATAAAGAAATCCGTACTCTCTTTTTATCCCAATTTTCTGCACTTTTTCAGTCATCATACTCCCCCCACAACTATATGTTCTCAATTTCTCGTTACATTTATCGCACTTCTGGATAAATTCTCATCTTTCCGCAATTATCGCCTGAGTCAATTACCAGCAATGTTCCCAGAAACCCCACACCCTCTTCTTATTTTCGAAGCTAGATTTTTTTCATTTTCATTAAACCGCACACACTAGGCTTTTCCACACAATACTCAAGTATTAAAAAGTCTCTCTACATCCATTATCCGTTCGTTCTACATACTTTGTGTGCACATTCCCAACCCGCCGGCAATTATACAATCATTCTACCACATTTTGTCAAATATCACACACATTATTAACAATGAATCTAATTACTCATTTTATAAGTACTAAAAAGTACTAAACCAAAGCTATTTTATGTGCACCATACACAGAGTGCTCTATTTAACATGATGCCCACCCCTTGCGCATACACCATTGATCGAAAATGAAGCACACATATACATTTGCCATGAGGCCGAGAACAAAGTCATAACTAACATTCACTATTACTTATGCTTTAGCTCATTTCAATACCTAAAAAGCATCAGCTATATTTTTTAAGTTTGCTTGAATCGAAATTTAAATATCGTCCAGAGAATTTCAAAGTATCAACACAAAAAACGTTCTTGGCGAACATACCAACAACTTGAAAAAGTTACTTGTGATCAAAAAGCAAATCAAAAGAAGCACTATGGGCACATAACAATATCATTCACTATAAAAATTATATCTTTTGCAACTTTTTAAAAAGTAGTCGGAGAATTCCTAACTATATCATCGTAGCTAGAGAGGACCTTAGAGTACTTTTACGATATATGTATACTGCTGCATTGGATTTATAATATTATCATACTCCGTTTCAGTATCATTACAAATCTCAAACATTGCAATTTTAACTATTTTTGCTCTTTTCTTTGAGGCAAGATCTGTTTAATCTCAACATTTAAAAAATTAAACTTTAAGCGAGTTTGGAAAGATTGGTTTTATATTAGGCAATATTGACTCTCAAAATCGCTTAACTTAATTTATTTCAGATATTTAAAATTCTCAGCAAGAGTTTTTCACATAATACTCTGACTATCCTTTATATTTGAATGTGCTTTATATACTATATATTTTCAATTATATATTTCAACACTTTTGCTTCGAAGACCACTCTTAAGACATTTCAAAATCCACATAATCCATGAGAAACATCATACTTTCTCATTTTTGCAAAAATTTTAACATCACAATGTAGGTTTTTATTTTGAACTAAAAGTCCAGCATCACTTTCTGGATTCACATAATTTCTTATCAACTATTGCTATAAAAACATCTTGACCCTCAAAAATTTTTTGCAAAAATTGCTCTGATTTTTTTTTCATGCATATCACCATTTTTAGAAGTTAAAATCCATTTACTTATTATATAATCTCTCCTCATTTTTAATTTTATGCTTCCAGGCATAGAGCAAATTCTTTTTTATGCACATTAATTAAAAATCAATCGTCACAAAATTTAGACGGCAATCTCTTGAAACTCAATTTTTTCTGATACAAAAATATAAAGCAGGCATGCTATATCAGCACCATGAGATATGGAATAAATAGGCACTCTTTTGGAAACTTTTCTCAATCTTATTATATAAGTTTAAGTTCATACAAAACTTCTTGAGTTCTATCTTTCGATAGAACTCAAACCAAAACAATCCTTATCACAGCAATCGCCAACATTAAACCATCTCTAAAAGTTTGCGCTATCCCTTTATTTATTTTATTTACATCATTAGTATAAGCTGGCTACAATAAAAGCTAAATTGACTGCTTCCTAAATTTCCACAAAATAAAATATTTTTATTGCCAACCTTTAAAATAAAGCCAGCACAACTTGACATATGTCCAGCATTTATAAATCCACTGCAAAATTGCTATAGTAGTTCTTACATCTTCTTCTCACTGTACATCAGAACAACTAAGCAACATTCCGATTTTTAAATCTCTTACCTACAACATCTATCTTTGCAAACCAAAAAATTAATACTCTTTTTTTCTAAATCATTCAAAGAAATTTCACAACCAAAATGTCCCAAAGGTTCTATATTTTTACATTTATCAGTCAAATGAATTATGACTCTCACATCATTATATTATTATATGTTTTCTGATTCTTCGACCAAGAAGCCACTTTCTTTTTACAAAATCAATCTCTTCTCTATCCTTAAAAAAAATTAAAACCAAGCTTTCCGTGGTTTAAGTATAATAAATTTCACCTTTAAACCCAACATCATATTATGTATTAAAAACTAAATTCTCCCATCTGACTCTAATGATAGGACGTAAAAAAAGCGTTTTGACTTTAATAATTTCAGTTTGTGATCGAAGATTTTTAAATTTTGTAACTCCACAACTTTCAGTCGTATTATTCACACAATTATCCTCGTCCAACACAAAAAAATTCAGAATCTACAACAAACCTCAACTTTTATGATTCTAAAAGGGAACAAACTCCCAAAAATAATCGATACAGCTCCATAAGGAGCCACAGATGCATCTACTAAACCTATAAAAAATCATAAAAAAACTAATGAGACTACTCTCTACATGTTTTCTGTTTGATTACCTGGTTACTTATTCTTACGATATATTTAATTTTTCGCTTAATTTTAATTACAACTCGTCATCATGCAAAAAACTCTATTTTTTACATTTTATCCGGAACAGAAACTCCTAAAAGATTCAATCCGTTTTTAATTATTATCATGACACTCTCGATAAGTTTGAGTCTTGCAGAAGTAAGCTTTCTATCATCTGTCAAAACTCGACATTTTTCATAGAATTTATGATACACATCCGCAAGTTCAATTAAATAGGTCGTAAAATGATGCGGACTCATAGTTTTTTCAGATATGGCAAGCGTATCGCAAAATGCGGAAAGTTTTTTTATTAAATTTCTTTCTTCCCTAGTACTAAGCAAAGCAAAATTTATAGTTTCAACATCAGAAATAATATCTTCCCTATTTTTACTCTCTCTAATAATAGAATTACACCTTGCATTTACGTACTGAACATAAAAAACAGGGTTCTCATTTGAATGTTTTTTAGCTAATTCTAGATCAAATTCAAGTGAAGAATTAGGATCACGCAACAAAAAGAAGAACCTGCATGCATCTTTTCCAACTTCATCCACAACTTCTTTCAAAGTTATAAACTCTCCATTACGCGTTGACATAATCACAGACTGCCCATTTCTCGTTAAAGAAACAAGTTGATAAAGAATAATACTCAATGCCTCGTCATTAAAACCCAACATCTGCACGCAAGCTTTTATTCTTGCAACATATCCATGATGATCTGCTCCCCACAAATTTATAAGCTTTGTGAAACCTCTTTCAAACTTATTTTTATGATACGCTACGTCTGAAGCAAGGTAAGTATATTTGCCGTTGCTTCTCCTCAAAACTCTATCTTTAGTATCGCCAAACTTCGAAGAAGAAAGCCATAGTGCCTCGCCTTCTATGTAAGCTTCGTTCTTTACAAACAGATTCTCACACACTTCATCAACTTTTGTCCTTCCATTTTTATCTTCAACAAAAGCCAATTTACTTTCAAAAATCCAACTGTCAAATTCAACCGCAAAATTTTTTAAATCATCTTTTATAGTTTTCAAAATATCCTTTATAGTTTCATATTTAAAATCTACTTCATTTATATCCTTACCTTCAGAAAATAGGCGTTTTGCAATATCAACAATATATCTACCCTGATAGAGATCTTCAGGGAAATCAATTTTCACATTCGTCATTTGCTTATATCGAATCTTAGTAGATTCCGCCAAAATAAACATTTGATTCCCAGCGTCGTTCAAATAGTACTCTTTAGTAACATCATATCCCAAATATTTCAATATTCTAGCAAGAGAATCACCTATCGCAGCACCTCGCCCATGTCCTACATGTAAAGGTCCGGTGGGATTAGCCGAGACAAACTCCAACAAGACCTTTTTTTTTTTATTTTTCTTAGGCATACTACCATATTTATTCTTTTCCACAAGAATTTTTTTAAGTGTCTTATAAATAACTTCATCTTTAACATACAGGTTAATAAAACCATTCCCGGCTATTTCAGCTTTTTCTATAACATCAGAGATTTCTTTCAGTATAATTTCCACAAGTCCTTCAGCAATGATTTTTGGATTTACTTTAAGTTTTTTCGCTATAAGCATCGCCGCATTCATGGCAAAATCAGCATCAATATTTTTTGGCGGAACCTCTAGGGTAAAATTAAAATCACCATGCACACCTTTATTATTTAAATATTTTGCAAGCACGCTATTTAAACTGGCCAATACCTGTTGCTTTATCATTCCCAAGTCTCATACTTAATCTTTTCAGGTTGCCACCTGTCTTTAGGAAGGTTATTATCGGCAGATTTCCCTATGACTACAATAGAAAAGGCCTTAATATTTTCTGGAAGATTAAAAAGTTTTTCAACAGCTTTTGAAATTTTTTCGTTTGAATAAACACCACACCAAACCGATCCATAGCCTCTTGTAGTTGCTGCAAGAAGAATGTTTTGCGTTGCAGCTGAACAATCTTGTGATAAATACTCTTCAAAAGCTACATTTTCATCACCTACAACTAAAATTGCTAAAGGAGCCTGCAATATCATTTGTGCAGCATGATGTATTTCAGCAATTTTTTCATGAGTTTTTTTATCTTTTAATACTACAAATGAGTAGCATCTTGTATTTCTTGCAGTAGGTGCAGACATTGCAGCATGCAAAATATAATCCAAATCTTCCTTCTCAACATCCTCATTCGAATACTTGCGAACACTCTTCCTCTCAAGCAAAATATCCACTTTATCCTCCAAAATTAATTTTATTTAATACCATCCCAACTAGAAACCCTTCATCAGTTCTTGTCATTTTTATAAATTTTGATTTTCTGTCATTAAAATTAATACAACTTTGAAGACATTCCATCAAAAAAATTATAATAAAACACTTTTTAGTTATATTTCCGGATTATATCAAAAATTTTTAGATATAATGTGGTAGATAGTGCGATTAAAAAAATGAAAGAAATTTTAACTAAAAATTTAAATCCTTCTCAAGTAGAAGCTGTTTTTTGTACTGATGGCCCCTCAATAATCCTTGCGGGAGCAGGAACAGGTAAAACCAGAGTTATTGTTCACAGAATAGCGTACCTAATTTCCTCTGGCGTAGCACCGTGCTCCATTTTAGCTGTCACATTCACAAACAAAGCCGCCATCGAGATGAAAAAAAGAGTGAACAATTTAAGTCAAGCTTATCAAAACATATGGATATCCACATTTCATTCTTTCTGTGCACACTTCTTACGTGTTGAATCTTCAAAAATAAATTTAAAAGATTCAAACTTTTTAATATACGATTTCATGGATCAGAAAAATGCAGTCATAGATTGTATGAGAGAACTAAATATTGATGAAAAAAAATTTAAAGTATCGACTATAGTAAATAAAATAAGTCGTGCCAAAGATGACTTAAAATTTCCGTTAGACGTGGCATCTGAAGCTGAACAATTAGATAATCTTTTTGAATCCACAATATCAAGAATTTACGGGCTCTATCAAAAAAAATTGAAAAAAGCAAGTGCTTTTGATTTTGGTGATTTAATAATGCAAACTGTTTCAACCTTGCGGCAGTTTCCGGCAATACTAGAACACTATCAGGAAAAATTTAAATATATCATGATTGACGAATATCAAGATACAAATCATGCTCAATATACACTCGCAAGATTGCTCGCAGGGAAGCATCGTAATCTTTGCGTCGTAGGAGACGATGATCAATCGGTATATTCGTGGAGAGGAGCCGATATAAATAATATTTTAAATTTTAATAAAGATTATCCGAATGCAAAATCAGTAAAGCTAGAACAGAATTACAGATCAACGCCAAAGATTTTATCAACAGCTTATAAAGTAGTAAAACACAATAACGCAAGAATAGATAAACAGCTATGGACGGAAAATCCCGATAACGGATCAGTAATAGTTATAAAAGCTATAAACGAGAACGATGAAGCGACAAAAGTTGCCAACTTGATTTTATTAGAATCATATAGGCACAAGCTTTCAAATTTTGCAGTCTTCTACAGAACAAACGCTCAATCTCGAGCGTTTGAGGACGCATTCAGGAGATCTGGAATACCTTATACTCTCATGGGAGCACTAAAATTTTATGATCGCACTGAAGTCAAAGACATCATAGCTTACTTAAAACTCATACACAACCAAAATGACAACCTAAGCTTCAAAAGAATTATTAATGTTCCTAGAAGAGGCATCGGGAAAACGTCTCTAAAAACACTTGAAAAATTTGCATTACTAAAAAATATTTCACTATGGGAAACCATACCTTTAGCACATCAATCAGGCGTAGCAAAAGGAGCCCTAAAAGCTTTAAACTCCTTCATGCAACTTATTGAAACTTTTTCAAAGTTAAAGAAATGTGCTTCCGCTAAAACAATATCTGAAAAAATCATAATGCATTCAGGATATTTAAAAGAACTTGAAATTGAAAATACTCCTGAATCAAAAACAAAAATAGAAAACATACAAGAATTAATTTCCGCCATTAAAGACTTTGAAAATCGTTCTCCAGACAAATCGCTTGCAGGATATCTCACACAAATTGCTCTAGCAAGTGACACAGATTCTCTTGATGAATCAAAAGAAAATGTACTCTTAATGACTTTACATTTGGCCAAAGGATTGGAGTTTGAATATGTTTTTATATGCGGTCTTGAAGAAGGATTATTGCCAATTTGGGAATGCACTTATAATGATGAAGAATTAGAAGAGGAAAGGAGACTTATGTATGTTGGAATGACAAGAGCAAAAAAAAATTTATATTTATGCTGGTCAACTGAAAGAACCGTTTATGGCAAAATAAGGTGGAACATACCATCGCGATTTATTACAGAAGCAGGCCTTACATACGATTTCACCGCACTGAAACAAAATTTAAATTTTAAAAATTTTAACAAAAAGCACTTTAAAATCGAACCTGTTTACAAAAACGCCTATGATTATGAGATAAATAACAGTCCATCCATTAGCACAATCAAAGATACAAATTCATACAAAATAGGAGCAACAGTTTTACATTCTACCTTTGGGAAAGGCAAAGTCATCGAGCAGAGCGGCACTGGAGACAATTTAAAACTTGTAGTTTTATTTGAAAATGGGCAGTGGAAAAAATTACTTGCCAAAATAGCAAATATTAAATTTATTTAGCTAAATAAATTTCTGATCGATACATTATCTGAAAAACACTTAAAATATCTACACAAAACGTAAATGAAACTAAAAATTAGCTCTCTTATTTTATGAAAATTAAACAGTTTTATGCAATTCCCATACGAATTTCAAAGAATATTTCGTGCTCTCTGAAGAAAATAT
The DNA here is from genome assembly GCA_031269945.1 of Candidatus Endomicrobiellum calonymphae. GTDB lineage: Bacteria > Elusimicrobiota > Endomicrobiia > Endomicrobiales > Endomicrobiaceae > Endomicrobiellum > Endomicrobiellum calonymphae. The sequence continues at coordinate 2,516 of JAISYK010000010.1, read as the reverse complement.
AAAATAAAATTGTATTATATGCGAAGGTTATATGGCATTTCTTTTTTTACAAACAAAACTTTTAACAGATTTTTCAAGTCCGCAGCAGAATACTATCTATCATCGCTCTAAACAGTAATTCCCTTGCATACGGTACAGCCTATTTTTTTATACCTAAAAATACAAAATTCTTTTCAATTGTTTCGAAAGCTATAATAATATTAAACGTGGAGATACAATCAAAATAAACAAAATCTATAATTTATAAAGTTTCTCGAATATATTAAAACTTTCAGAAAAAAAAACAACTACTTTAAATAAGAAGATAATATTTTTTGAATTTAAAATAAAAACCACAAATATCAAAAATATTTTTGAAAGCAGAGCAAAAAAATATTGTCATCTCATTTGGAGCACGAACTCAAAAAAAAACAAGTATAGACAATAAATTTAAGACAACCCCACACCCCAAACTAAAGAAATACCGAAAAATGGGAAAAATGTACTTTAGTAGGTTTTAGTACAACTTTTTGTTTTGATTTGACAGTTCTACTATGATAATTAAAAAGAAGGGAAGGGCAAGTATGTAAGGATGGATATAATATTTTTTCGGACATTGTTTCTAATAACAGCATAAAACGAATAAACCTTGGAGCCTTAAAATTCCAGCAACCCCAAAAACAAGCGTCGAAAATCGCTTTACAAAAATAGAAACTTTCGATGAAAAATTTACCTCGGGGCAAAACTATAAACCAAAATACGATAAAAATCTGCTAATTAAAAGTGCGTAAATACCTAAACCGAGCCATACAATTAAAAAAACCAAAAGCCACAGCACACTTTCAGATGTGGAAGACGACAAAATCTTAGAAATGTTCTTACAAACTCAATAAAACTGGTTTCACCCTAAACACCACTTTGCACGTTAAAAAAACCTACACTACATTAACAAGAGCTATTATGAAGATATTTCCTCACCATAATATAGCTAAATTATCGCGATGTATGATCTCATCATCAGTTGCATCTATAATTTTCTCAATCTCAAAAACTTTTTTGCCTTTTATCTTTTCAATAACTTCGTTGTCATAATTAGTTAAACCTCTAGCAAAATCTTTATTATTATCTTCAGAATTAGAAACACTCACAGAATCGCCTCTCTCAAAATTTCCGCTTACTTTCGTTATTCCAACAGCAAGAAGACTTTTCCCTTTACTCACCAAAGCTTCCATCGCTTTAGCGTTTACAAAAATTGTACCCTTAACTTTTTTACTAAAAGCTATCCATGATTTCTTTTCTTCAAAACTCTGCTGTCTTGCTTTGATAACCGTACCTATTTGGTCACCGCTGAAGACAATATCTCTTAACAAATTAAGTTTCGAACCATTCGTTATTATTGTATCTACACCTGAAGCCACAGCTATTTTAGCGGCTATTATTTTTGTCTTCATACCGCCAGTACCTTTCCCACTTGAAGAACTACTCGTAGCCAATTTTTCAATTTTTTCAGTAATTTTTTCTATTCTAGGTATAACAGAGTTTTTTGAAGGATATGCATCATAAATACCGTCAACATCCGTGAAAATTATAAGCTTGTCAGCATTCGTCGCAGCGGAAACTAAAGCCGACAAAGTATCGTTATCCCCGAAGTTTATTTCCTCCACAGCAACAGAATCATTCTCATTTATTATAGGCACAACATTTTTTCTAATTAGAGTATTTAAAGTATTTCTCATATTTAAGTATTTATCTCTTTTGTCAAAATCGTCTCTTGTAAGAAGAATCTGAGCAATCGTCTTACCATACTCAGCAAAAGCATCCGAATACGCATTTATAACTAAAGGCTGCCCGACAGCTGCAAACGCTTGCTTTTCCCTCAATCTTTTGAGTTTGACATTTATATTTAAACGATTGCAGCCCGCACCTATAGCACCAGAGCTCACAATTAAAAATTTATGATTTTCCTTTTGAAGCTCATCAAGACTTAAAGCTAACTCTGATATATATTTTTTATTTAACGAACCGTCTTTATCGATAAGAGTGCTTGTACCCAATTTTATAACTATTTTCACTATTCTAACCCTTTTTAATTAGTCACTTAGTCAACGTCCAAATTCTAACACTTTTAGAATAATTTTATCAATGAATAAAAAAATATTCGAACACTTTGAAAAACATTTTGTTTTACCAATCTTACATATCGTAATAAACATAAGTACAATAAAAATATGGATATAAACAAAAAATAAGTGAAAAATTATTACTTTGAATTATATTTACTAATTTGACTCTTACAGAATGTGATTACTATAACTAGCATAATAGCAGACAAAATCGCTGAAAAATTTTAAAGAACTCAAAAAACTATAAATGAAATTAAAAGTGCTTACGATAAAACCGAACAATCAGGAAGCAGCCATTAAGAAGATTGAAAAAGAAATCAACACTTTCATGGCAGAGCGTAAAAAGCTTAAAGAGATAGAAAATAAAATTCTTAAAGATGGAGAATTGTCGGTTGTCAAGAAGGAAGGGAGAGC
>JAISYK010000005.1 GCA_031269945.1 Candidatus Endomicrobiellum calonymphae | reverse complement strand
ATCTTATTTGACAGCATACTTTAATAAAGAATATGGATTTGTAAAATTAGATTACATCAATATTGACGGTTCAAAAATGATTATTGATTTGGTAAAAGTAGAACGTCCATGATTTTGATTATTACAGATGTAAGCGACCAAAGCACATGTGATGTAATTGATTGGTTAAAATATTATCATTTTGATTTTGAGTTAATTACTACAAAGGATGATATTGAACTTATAGATTTATCTCCGAATGGAAATTTTTGTTTTAGATTGAAAAACAAAGTAATTAAATCGGGAGATATTTGGCAAGTATGGTATCGAAGAGGGGGTGTTAATTTTAGACAAAAGAAATTACCTGTTTTTGCCGGAGATAAAACAGTAAATTTAGTATTTGAAAAATATCTTAGGTTAGAAAATACAGGAATTTTAGATTTTATAAATTATACCTTTTTGCCCAAAAGTTTAAACAATCAATCGTATTCCACAGTTAATAAAATGGAAGTATTGCATAAAGCATTACAGGTAGGGCTAACTATTCCGAATACACTATTAACGAGTTGTAAGTCAAGTTTAAATGATTTCTTAGTCAAAAATGACAATAAACTTATTACAAAAGCTGCTATTGAAAGTTTGATTTTAAATAGTCAAAAATATCGTTTTTATGCTTATACAACCCCAATTAATAACAAATTACTAAATAAATATCCCGAGAATATTCCGCTTAGTTTTTTTCAAAAGCAAATAGACAAATTATTTGAAATCAGAACTTTTATGTTGGATAATAGATTTTATTCTATGGCAATTTTTTCTCAGCAGAATAGTAAAACAAAACTTGATTTCAGACATTATGATGATGAGAAGCCAAATAGAAATGTGCCTTTTAAATTGCCAAAAGAGATAGAGAAAAAATTATCGAATTTAATGAAATCACTCAACCTCAATTCCGGTTCTATTGATTTAATATATGGAAAAGACAAGCAGTTCTATTTTTTAGAAATCAATCCTATAGGTCAATTCGGCATGACTTCATATCCATGTAATTATTATTTAGAAAAAAAAATAGCGTTATTTTTAGCCTCAAAAGACAGATTAAAATGCAATCACTGAATTATTATTTAAAAAACGAATTAAGCAAAGATTTTCCTCTTTTAGCAATTAAATATAGGAGTCTTAAACCTGAAAAAAAATCACTCTTAAAAGAAAAAAAAGAGACCATATACAAGGTTTTATCACTGCCCAAATATCCTAAAATGGAAAAAATAAAAGCATCTATGTATAAATTTACTATTCCAATTCTTCACGTTAATGAAAATACAAAATAAACATCTTTATCTATTTGAATGCTGTAGGCTTATACAAGGATTTTCTCGGTCTCTTATTTTAGACACACAACGCTATAATGTGGAATTTATCCCTAATGATTTGGTGAAAATCCTAAAAAAACTAAACAGAAAATCCATATACGAAATAGTAAGTAAATTATCTGTAGAAAATCAAAAGATTGTAAAAGAATATATTGATTTCTTAATTGCAAAAGAATTTGCAGTAATGTTAGATAGAGAGGAATGCGTTTTTTTTCCTAAAATGTCTGTGGATTGGGATATCCCTTGTCTTGTTTCAAACGCTGTTATTACTTATTCAGACGTTACAAAAAATGGTTTTTTAGAAATTTTAGAGCAATTAGATAAGTTGTTTTGTTCTTCGTTTGTAATTGTTTTTCCTGATGTCTTACGGTACAGCGACTTAATTTCTATTATTAAAATGATTGAAACATTCTCTTTTCAAGAGGTTAAAATAATGCTTAATTATCATAGTAGTTTTAATATAGAAAACATACCTAATTTATTATTGTATCACAATGTAATTTCAACAATCAGTATTTTTAACAGTAATTTATTTCCCGAAAAAGATTTTGAAAATATAGATTTTTTTGAAAACACATTGCCCGATTATAATTCTTGTGGTAATATTTCTTCTTCTATGTTTATCCTTAACCTCTCTTTTTTCACCGAGTCCCAACAACACAACACCTGCTTAAACCGCAAGTTGTGTATTGACGCAGAGGGAAATATAAAAAACTGTCCATCCATGACTCGTAGTTTTGGCAATATTAAAGATACTACATTACAGGAAGCCATTGAAAAAGAGGGGTTTAAAGATTTGTGGTTTATTCATAAGGATAAAATTGACGTGTGCAAAGATTGCGAGTTTCGGTATATGTGTACCGATTGCCGCTGTTTTATTAAAGACCCCCAAAACATCTATTCACAACCGGCGAAATGCGGTTATAATCCCTATATTTGCAAATGGGCAGGGCAAGAGGGCTATGTGTCTGTGGAAGAGTGCGGAAGCTATAGCCGCGAAACGGGTTTTGTGCCGAATGCGACTAAAATCAAGGAGCTAAACCGACAAATCTGGGGTGAAGACAATGAGTAAATTCCCTTTTTACCCTCAACACGATGCCATGGACTGCGGCGCCACCTGCCTGCGCATGATTGCGAAGTACTACGGCAAAAATTACTCATTAGAGACATTACGGCAAAAAACTTACATTACCCGCGAAGGCGTAAGCCTACTCGGTATCAGCGATGCAGCGGAGAAATTAGGCTTTAAAACAGTAGGCGTGCATGTAAACTTTGAGCGACTTTGCGAAGCGCCGATGCCGTGTATTGTGCATTGGCAGCAGAATCATTTTGTGGTGGTTTATGGGATAAAAGGGATAAAAAAGATAAAAAAGATAAAA
>JAISYK010000011.1 GCA_031269945.1 Candidatus Endomicrobiellum calonymphae | reverse complement strand
TACACGTGGACTTACAATATAGATATAGCCGAAAGAGCCACAAATATAGGTTTTGACGAGATACAGTTTGATTACATTCGTTTCCCGTCAGATGGTAACACAAAAAATTGCCGTTATAGAACGCGATACTATTTAAAAACCACAATACCTTTCTAATTTTTAGTCAACGTCAACACACAACACACCCCCATTCACACAAAATCTATAACTTCTTCAGCTTTAGCTTCGCCATGAACAGCATAAAATCCCCCCGGACCAGTTAACCACCCAAACATGTATACAAACGACACGGTAAGTTTTTACAACGGACTTGTATTCAACAATTACGACTTTCAATACTTGTTATAACACAATATTGAACATCAAACTTGAGGGCGAGAGGCAATATAATCTCTTACTGGATAAAAACTTAATCTGTGAATAGGGCTTACCCCATACCTTCTTAAAAATTCTATGTGCTCTTTAGTTCCATATCCTTTATGTTTTTTAAAATCATAAACAGGATAAAGTTCAGAGTATTCAAGCATAACTTTATCCCTTAAAACTTTAGCAAGTACTGAAGCTGCGGCAATACTCGCACTTTTCGAATCTCCACCGACAACCGTTTCCTGTTCACAAAACAAACCCGGCACTCTGCGATTTCCATCTATAAGACACAAACTTGGCCTTTCTCTCAATTTGGCAACAGCATAACACACAGCAAGAAATGTTGCTTGTAAAATATTTACTTTGTCGATAGTCCCACTATCTATGAATTCAACACCATAAAACAAAGACTTTTCTTTTATTATTTCAAAAAGAATTTTTCTCTTTTTCTCTGACAACTGTTTCGAATCGTTTAAGTCAGGAATCACCAAACCTCTAGGTAACACCACCGCTGCCGCCACTACCGGACCAGCTAAAGGCCCCCGTCCTGATTCGTCAACTCCTGCAATCAAACCAACATTTTTATCATAAAAACTTTTGTCAAAAGAAAATAAATTCATTCGCTTCTCTCAAAAATTAATTTTCAGTTGTTACAGAATTCTTAGTGGCAGGGGCAGATATTTTTTTAGAATTCTTTTTCGAAGAGTACTCAGATATTCTCGCCGCTTTTCCTGAAAGACTTCTCAAATAATATAGTTTAGATCTACGTACTTCCCCACGTTTAACAACTTCAACTTTATTTATACGCGGAGAGTGAATAGGGAATATTCGTTCAACTCCAACACCAAAAGAAATTTTTCTTACCGTAAAAGTCTCAGAAAGTCCGCTACCTCTAACGCGTATGATTCTGCCTTCAAAAACCTGCGTCCTCTCACCACCAACCTCAATTACCCTAAAATACACTCTTATTTGATCACCTGATTTAAAGCTAACTCCTAAATCTCTTTTGTATGGCGTTTGTACCTGCTTTAACAGCGACACTTCATTCATTACCACTCCTTTTTCTGTGAGACTAAAACAAAATACAAGATCGAAATAGATTAAGTAAAAAAAACGAATTCTTCACTGACAATGCAAAAAACAAAACTCACTCTATCTTATTTCTTCAACAAATCAGGACGACGCTCCTTTGTCCTCCTATACGCTTCTCTAACACACCATTCATCAATTTTTTTATGATTTCCAGACATAAGAACTTCTGGAACTTTATGACCTTTAAATACCGCAGGCCTTGTATAATGCGGGTAGTCTAATAATCCATTATAAAACGAATCATTTTTTATTGAATCTTTTTCTTTAACAACTCCAGGAAGCATCCTTACTACAGCATCAGTCAAAACCATTGCAGGGATCTCCCCACCAGTAAGAACATAATCACCTATAGATATTTCTTCGTCGACGTAATTCATAATACGTTCATCAATTCCTTCATAATGACCACATATAACGACCAAATGTTTAAACTTTGTAAGATCCTTCACAATCTCGTTATTAAGAGTTTTTCCTTGCGGAGACATATAGACAACATGCGACTTCCTATAAATACTATCACCTTTGTAAGAATTCCCTCCCCCCATGACTACTACACTTCTTATAGCATAATACAACGGCTCAGGCCTAATAACCATACCAACGCCACCACCAAAAGGCCTACCGTCAACTTTCTTATGTTTGTTCCTAGAAAAAGACCTTATATCAATAATACAAATCTTAAAAATTTCTTTTTGTGACGCCCTTCCTATCAAACTTTCTGTAAAAGGCCCTTCAAACATTCCAGGAAATATAGTAAGAATATCAATCTTCAACATAAGATACGCATTATTATAAATCAAGAACATCTATCGTAGATTTCACACAGACATCCCCATTTTTTTGGTAAAACAACAAAAATCTTCCTTCTCAACACATTTACTTCTATTATCACACTCATTAAAGCAGGAATCAAAATTTCTTCATCACAATCCTTTACAACCCATACATCATTACTGCTAGCCGACACAACTCCCGAAAGGAGCCCCACCCGTGCCCCGCCTTGATCAAAAACTTCAAAACCTACAATATTGGTAGTATCAAGTATCTTCCGTTTTATATCATTCATTCTACAACTTCGACAGTTGCCCTTTTATCAAGTTTTGCAGAGGCCGAATTCACAATGATTCTTATTGCTTTTATAATTCTACCTTCCTTGCCAATGATTTTTCCTTTATCTCCATCCGCAACTTTTAATTCCACAACAGTGGTCTTTTCGCCAACAATTTCTTTCACTTCTATCTTATCCGGATCATCAACCAAAGCCTTAGCAATTAAAAGCACCAGTCCTTTCATAAATAAGCCCTCCGTAATTATGTACACAATACACAACTTGGTATTCACTCACCTTCGTCTACTTGATTTTTTTTTGATTAATGTAGGCAGCTACCGTCTCAGAAGGTGTTGCTCCTGTACTCAACCAATAATTCACTCTTTCCATGTTTACGTTAAACTTATTATCCTTCGACATAGGATCACACCGCCCAATAATCTCAATAGGTCTCCCTTCTCTTTTCACTCTCTGATCAATAGCCACAATTCTATAATAAGGCCTTTTCGGTTTGCCTTTTCTTTGCAACCGTAACCGCACCGCCATTAGAGATCCCCCACTTACAAGATTCGATCGATTTATTCGCCTCGCACAGCCCAGGATTATAATAAATATACTTCATTTTGTCAATTTACACATTTATAATAAAAAAATAATTGAAAAACAGATAACAATATTCAGTTAATAAATACCCCCCCCCCACCATGAATTCATTTCACTATAGAAAATTTGTTACAATTGTCAGCCTAATTATTAAACTTATGTTGTAATTTCAATTTTATCGCTTAATGAAAGATTTTGATCTATAATCTGTTTAAAACCGAATTTTGATACTAGCAATTTTCTTATGCACATAAAAAACAATTAGTGTTATCTTTTATAGAATCACTTCTAAAATAGCGTTTCTTTACACAGCAAACGTTCTGTTTGTGTTAAAACCTACAGAATGTCGCTGTTGAAAAAGGCAAAAGCAAAATTTTCTTTGGAGTATATGAAAGAAAGAATCCCTCTGGCACATAAACTTGGAAAAATATATTTAGTACCTAATTTATTAACTCTCAACAAAGACATCCAACATCGAAATATCTCCCCGACATATTTCAATATATAAGATAAAAAATGCCTCAAATTCTCATGCACATGTCAGATTAAGCAAATGTTTATTCAGGACTTATGGATAAATTTTGGGAAAAATTTAGGAGCCGATTTTGTGCATGTTAGGCAGGAAAACAAGCTTCTTGTAAGCAAAAAAAACGTTGTAAAGACGTAAAGCTTGATTTTGTGTACGTACACACACGACGATAGCACTTACCCATACATAAAATGGCACATAAGTTATTTCGAGAAATGTTTAATTATCGTATTTATGACTTCACAAAAAGTAAATCATGAAATATGTGACACACTCCGTGTAAATTTGTGTGGGGAGGGGTTGCAAAAGCAAACTTTTGCTTGAAGAGAAAACTAGGATACGACTAAGATTTAGAAACAGAAGAAAACGATAGAAACTATTCATTACACTTTAAATTTAAAAGATTTATGCCTTATGCCAAAATTTGATAAGACTTAATAAAATTTATAAAACTTTAGTTCACTAAAATTACAAAAAGCAGGAACAAAAGTGAATATTGCGAACCTAAATAACAAAAAATTTACCGCAAAGCAATTTGTGTGTCAACTATTTTTAAAATCCAAATAACTAATAGCAGTCATCGGATAAATACACGAAAAAACAATGACTCTTCAGAATCCACAAAATGTACGTTAAGTCTTTTTGAAAAAAGGCCAAGAACGGAAGCAAGGTTGTACATCCTCATTGGCACTTCATGTAATATAGACCTATACAGAAACATGGGAGTCGTAAAGGATGGTGTTAACGATTTTTTTTAACTACAGAACTTGAGATGAAAATTGAAAAAAAACAGTGAAACAGAGTCGTTGCATCCGTTCTAATTTACTCTTATAAAGCTCTGCTTTAAACGAATTTTACAACAAATACAACAAAACCGCCCCTCCATTAAAGAAATCTACCTCGAGGAAGCAAATTAATTAATAAAAGGTGCCATTTAGAGAAAATATCTCAGACTTTCCTGAAAACAAAATGATACGAATAAAGGCTCCATAAACTTATTCTTTAGTCAATTCTCCCCCCACCACCCATACAAAAACCCAGCATCGTGAGTAATTACAATTCATTCATTGCATCGACATAATCTTTCTCAGCACATTGACAATATATCTTTTGTATTCCTATGTTCCTAAACACCACAGCAACACAAGACCAACGTTATTTATAATTTCATTTATAATCAACATTTAGGCGTTTGCAAACCCTTTTGTATTGTCCAATTCCCCACAACGTAATGCGCGATATCAGACTAAATAGCTCCTATCTTCGCAACGCGGCACGTTCCCAAACATCAGTTTTAATAGGACACCTCCCCTACGACGGATAACTTAAAATAGCTTCAAATAATGTTGCCATGTCCGAAAAATCACCATCACCGGCCGCAAATAAACGTTCATTTTCAGTAACTGATAGAGTTTTACGTCTTTTAAATTATTCTATCTCCATATCTAATTTAACCAGCAGCCTCCTAAAACAATTATTTTTTTTATCTTACGTTTCTAAATGTTGAAGAAAAACTTTGATTTATTATTTAAATATTTTTTAAATTAGACAAACGTTTAGTCAAAATCTTTTTCTTCTTCAAAATTTATCTATTTTACCAACAGTTTCATCTTATAGTTTTATTTGAAATTGCATAAAGCAGGAAGCTATCTTTTCTCTTCTGCTTAACTAACTTCCCACATCTTCCACTAGCTTTCTTAACACATCGTTGTCCTCCCACCAAAGCCTCATGGTTTTCTTTTTTTTTCTCTTGTAAGACTTTTTAAATCCAGTTTTCAATAACTTGATACTCTCGACGCTACCGCAATATATATACACAACAGAATATCAATAAAATTTTTTAAAAACTCAACATCATAGGATACGACCGGCCGGCAAAATCCTTTTATAAAAGTTCAGTATCCTCATTAGAAATTTGCAATTCTCAAAGTCTAAACGATTTATCAGCTCATTCAAAAGTAAAACACCTAGATCACCCGAAAGTACACTACTTAAAACTTTATTAAACTCTTCCCTATAGCTTAAATTTCCATATTCGCAAACCAACTGTGCACGGCATAGCTGAAAAAGATGTCCTTAATTACTTTGGATCTCATCTTCAGACACAAACAAATCACCTTCAATAACTTTTATAATTTAAAACAACAGGCTCTCAGATAAAAAACTAAAAGTAGTAAAGATAAACTATCTTTCGATTTCACCTTAATTTTCAACTTGACAACTTAACTTTTTTGATGTGAACAAAAAATCTACGACTACTTCAAAAACTCGATCCACTTTAAGCGGAGAGAGAGGGATTCGAACCCTCGATAGAACTTCTTCTATAATAGTTTTCAAGACCATCACCTTAAACCGCTCGGCCATCTCTCCTTCACTTTTACCTATTAATAAAAACTTCATAACACCATCTAATGCATCTTATCTAATTTTTAACCCAAACAACACAACCTCAATCAAGAATAATTTCACCGTAGTTCTTAAATTAAGTAAAACCATTTTAAACACACCAAATTTAAAATACTAAACTCCTATTATTCAGCTTTTATTAGTACATCACCCTTTCCACAAACATTTCCTTCTGTCTTACCAAAAGCAAATATTTCTTATGTACCCACCTTGATAAAACATCAACACCAAATTTTGAAAAATTAGCCAATAACACCACTGAAAAGCTTTTATCACCAATATTTTTACATTTTCAAACAACTCTCATATATAAAACGATGACTACTCTCCTCTTCGTACATAAAAACACACCCATGTAACTATATATAATAATTTCTGAATTTTGGTACTTACTTATTATATAAACATCCAAACCTTTCGCAAAGTTAAATTATACACATTTCGCAATAAAAATATTACCGTACATAAGCAATATATTCTTCTTTATAAACCAATTTATTTTCGTATTTTAATATTGTCAATCGACATCAGAACAATCGCCGGACTTTTCCCCATAAGGCAAAAAAGTCATTTTGAACCCTCGCTTACAATTTTTACCTTAACGCATTGTTTATCGCATTCAAAATGCGATAAACCTTCATTTATGGCTTCAATCACTGTGTCTTAGCTTTAAAAAATTCCTCTACTCCTGACATGAATTAACCCTCAATTATTAACAAAGCTAACACATGAATAGTGAGCATCATTTGACTTCTCGTAGAATTTAATACACCACACCATCACACGCGTTTTACGCGAATAGCATTTCCCTTCATTATAAAATATTGCTCTATCGTTGAAATCACGCTGTTAGTAATCCAATATATAACAAGTCCCGAAGGGAAAGACCAAAACATAAAAATAAACACTATAGGCACTATGTACATCATTCTTTTTTGCATAGGATCCGAAGCGGCAGTAGTCATCCTTTGTTGAAAAAACATTCCAACGCCCATTATCAAAGGAAGAAGATTAAAATTAAAAGAACCTATGCGCATAAAGTGGTCCGCAGCGGATAAATCTTTTATCCAAAGAATCCAACTCTCATTTCTTAATTCATAAACATTCCTCAGCATCGTAAAAAACGCCCAAAAAATAGGAATTTGCAAAATTATAGGCAGACATCCGCCCAAAGGATTAATTTTCTGCGACTTATATATATTTAACATTTCAGCTTGAAGTCTTTGCGGATTATTTTTATACTCAGTTTGAATATCTTTTATTATGGGTTGAATATTTTTCATTAATGCAGCGGATTTAGAACTTTTCAAAGTTAACGGTAAAACTAAAATTTGTATGCCAACAGTAAGTGCTACAATAGCCCAGCCGTAATTGTTAGTAATCTTATGAAAAAACACTAGAATCGCAAAAGCGGCCTTCCCTAAAAATCCAAAGAAACCAAAATCTACAGTTTTTTCAAGACCTAAATTATAAGTTTTCAAATATCTATAAATCTTAGGTCCCAAATAAAAATCAATAGAATAATTTTTCTTATTGATATCTTCGGGAATTAGTGCTGTGAAAGTAAGAGAATAAGGATGCTTCTTGTCTAATCTGGACGATATAATTTTGTCAAAATCTGAAAAATTTGCAGGTATAAACGCAGCTAAAAAATATCTATTATCTATAGCTGTCCATTTGTACAAAGCAGCAGACTTTGATACATTTTTAAGTTTTTCAATTTTATTCGGAACCGCCGCGTTATAAGCCGAAATTTTTGTTAGAGAAATATTTTCTTCTATCTCTTTAGCGTTGCTGCCGAAACAGAGACCTGGTCCCCATTTAAAAACTATCTCGGGGAAAGTTACTCCAGAAATCTTCTCAATAGAAACACTTAAATTGTGCATATATAAATCCGAAAAATTATACGTTTTTGTGATTCTCCATCCATCCCTAGAAACATGTTCAAAAACCACTTTCTTATCTGATTTGGAAACTATTTTATAAATTTCATTTGGGAAATTCGCCATAACAGGCACAGAATCTGGAGCTACTAAATCTACTATTTGTCCATTTTTTTCTTTTACAGACCAACTTAAAATTGCAGCACCTTTATTTGTCAAAATCGCTTTATACTTCCCAGTTTCAATATTTATATTCTCTTCTACATATTTAGCAACATTTTTAACATTACGTGCACTGTCACCTGAAACAGTAACACCATTTTGAGTTTTTGCCACTCTCTGCGGAAGCTGCCGATGATAATACGGAGAAGCAAGAAAATACCAACTTAAAACCGTAAAAAGCGACAAAATTATGAATAAAAAAGAATTTTTTTGCATTTAAATCCCTTATCTTATGATATTAAACCTTCTTTTTTGGCAAAGGTACAGGGTCAAATCCTGCCTTACAAAACGGACTACAACGAACAACTCTTTTAAAAGCTAAAAAAGAACCTTTTAAAAACCCATAAATTTCTATTACTTGATAAGCGTAAGTAGAGCAACTAGGCACGAAACGACACCTAGGTGGAGTCAATCTAGACACAAGCTTATAGCACTTAATTAAAAAAAGCACCATTTCTTTCACACACATATTACTCTGAACTTGTGCAAAACTTGGCATCTCTAAGCAACCCCAAAACACTTTTCCTTAGATCACCATAACTCAACAGCGTGGTTTTTTTTTTAGAAATAAAAATTAAATCCACACCTGACTCTAAAAAATGTTTATTAAGCCTGAAAATTTCTCTCAATCTTCTTTTAGTCCTATTTCTTACTACTGCCATTCCTACCTTCCTTGACGTAACAAGGCCCAATCTTCTTACAACAAGCCCATCGTTTCTTTTATAGATTAAAATTCTTATATATTCATTTTCAAGCTTAAAACCGTTTTCAAATACTCTATTAAAATCTCTCTGTAAATGTAATCTTTCAAAATACGTAAAAGAAAACTTTTTTTTCGATAACGGCTCTCTTGATAGACTACTTGATAGACTACTTGCATCGAAACAATTCTCGTTCATTCTCATTTGCACAAACTAACTTCACGCACTTATAGTTTTACGACCTTTCCTTCTATGAGCACTCAAAATCTTTCTACCGCTAGCCGTTGCCATCCTAGCCATAAAACCTATCCTCTTTTTTCTTCTATCTCTATTCGGTTGAAATGTCCTTTTCATTCTATATAATATCCCCCCATTGTTAACACAACAAAACTAGGCAATGATAAATCTTACATCACACGCCAAACACATACCCAAAACTTTTAACACCCACCCCACCATTGTATTAAAATCTTAATTTAGTGTCAAAATAAAACATTGCTTCAGTTGGACTGAACCCTTAATATACATTTTAAAGTCAATTTTTGGAACCAAACAGTTAACAATTTTATCAAACAAAATTATTTATGAAGTTATCTTCAATTTTTAACGTACTTAGCAACCATTAATTAAACTATATTGCTTTTGTTTGCACTAATTCAAATTTATTTGCTTGGTTTGCTTCTAACATTAATAATTTAAGTTAAGTAAAATTTGTGCCATCAAAGTGTGGTCTAATTTTTGCCACTGCTGGTTCGGCTATAGGGGTTGGTCTCCTTGTGAAGTATGATGGGGAGAAATTAGATGGAGGTGGCCTTTTTAAATTACATATATTGCTCGCGTAATTATCTTAGGAATTATCGTATTAATTGGCTAAGTTACTTTTCAGGCATACCTACGAGAACCAAGTCAATTGTAGACTTTAAAAACATTTTAGAAGTGTAAAGCTGTGATGGCAAGGCAAGGAAAAAAGTACCGACTAGACACGCGTTTTCGTGGCTTTGGTTTGACCCACAGACAGATTTTTCTTTATTTTTGTAGCACTCGTAGCATGTGATGAATTATGTGCGTCCACTTCATAGTGGTCTTTTTCACAAGTTCAATTTTACAGCACCTGAGATATGCTACAATATTTACATCACTAAAGATAAAATTTCATTGTGGATTGGTGCTATATAGTCGCAACCTATATTAAAAGAAACATAAAAAGGCATCTCTGAAAGGCGTCGCAAACCCATGATCTCGATCTCAGTTATTTCCATTTTGCTTGCTTTTCGTCTTTAAATGCCACAACTATAAGAAATCGCTTCTCTTCCACGTATTTCATATGATTATGAGTACCTCTTTATCTTCTATAAAGAGGCTTTTTTACTTAACCGCTGCTCTTTTTGGCCGACATCGTAATAACCGTCCCTCTATCTCTGAAATGTTCTACTATGTTTGTATTCATTTATTTCTCATAAAAAATTTTCAATTCAATTCAAAGTTTTCTCAATAAGTACACCTTTTTGAGAAGTTTTAGCTTTTTCTATATATTTTTTATATACAGGAATCGCTATAATACTTAATGTACTTACTATAGTGACTACTATTATAAATTCTATTAGTGTAAATCCCTTTGATTTCATTGCAAATCTCCTTTGTTTGCTTTTTTAGAAAGATCAAATCCCTTGTGTAGTTCAGCCACCGCCTTTAACACGTCAGACTCATTTACAATACATGACATTTTAATCTCGCTTATTGAAACCATATTGGGAACTATACCACTTCTATACAAAATTTTAAATATCTTCGCAGCCACAAAACTGTGATTTTTTATACCTATCCCTATAATTGAGATTTTTGCAATATGCTCATCACAAGAAATCGAAGCATTACAATTTAAAGTTATTTTATCAAGTTCTTCCCATGCTTTCTTCACATCATTTCCATTCACAATGAAAGAAATAATATTGTTTTTATCTAAAACAAATTGACTAAGCATGTCTATATTTATATTCACTTCTGAAAATTTGCTGAAAATTTTTAGAACAACATTGATAGTATCCAATATAGATATTGTAAATTTAGCCTGATTCTTATCAAACGCTATTCCCGAAACCAAAAAGGACTCCATTTCCTTCTCCTTAACTTTTTCCTCATTTGTTATTATCGTTCCCTCATTTTCACTAAAGGTACTTCTCGAATGTATTTCAACATTAAACTTTTTTGCTACTTCGATGCTTCTTGATTGTAAAACTTGAGATCCAGAATTTGCCATTTCAAGCATTTCATCGTAGGATATATAGTTAATTTTTTTTGCATTTTTCACAACTCTCGGGTCGGTCGTATACACACCTTCTACATCGGAATATATCTCACATAAATCAGATTTTAAAGCAGCCGCTAGCGCCACTGCAGTTAAATCCGAACCACCTCTGCCCAATGTAGTTACATCACCTCTAGGATTTAAAGCTTGAAAACCAGCAACTATAACAATATTGTCTTCGGCAAGTTGATTATAAATTTTTTGAGAATTGATTTTTTTTATCCTCGCATGTGTATAATCCTCATTCGCCAGAATTCCAGCCTGTGCTCCTGTCATAGAAATTACCTTTTCCCCCATAGTGTCAATCGCCATTGCAAGGAGTGCAATAGAAATCATTTCACCTGTCGCAAGCAACACATCCATTTCTCTAAAAGAAGGACTACAAGTAATCTTATCAGCCATTTTAATTAAATCATCAGTTGTATTCCCGGGAGCTGAAACTACTGCAACAATTTTATTACCACCTTTCTTTTTTACAATTATTCTCCCGGCAACATGTTTTATTTTATCAGCATCTGCCAAAGAAGAGCCGCCAAATTTCATTACCACAAGACTCATCTCACTTTCTCCTAAAACTTTTGTCTAAAATACGCAACTCTACATTTTTACTTATGCAAACGCAAACAAACACTCATCTTGCTTTTCATTGATAGAGAAAAATACTAACATTTACATGCATATTATACGCAAAAGACCTCACCCAGCTTATATAAAGTTAAAATCAAAACAATATGTGAAAATTTTTTAATTAATTGATTGAACTTCTTTTATTTCCGGAACTGCCTGTTTAATCGCATTCGCAACAGCATGTTGCAAAGTCATAGAAGACATAGGACAATGACCGCAAGCTCCAGTAAGCATAACTTTTACGATTCCGTCTTCGCTTACACCAATTAATTCAACATCCCCGCCATCTGATTGTAATTGTAGTCTCACGGACTCCAAGACACTTTCAACTTTCTCTCTTAAACTCATTCTCAATCCCTCATTTTTTTATACTTCTCAAATTCTAATGACTCTTTAGTATTATACAAAAAAATATAAAATTCATTTCGCAGCATATTTTTAAATAAAAGCAGGATAATATATATATTAACTCATCACATATTTATTATAGATCCTAAGCAGACTCTGTTGGTCGACACTCTATATTCCCTACACATTAATATCAAAAAAGAGTATTAAAAAATGCACGAAGATACAGTAAAAGTACACAACAAAGAAAATATGCAAAGAATTTAAGTTACAGCATACAGAAATGTAAAAGAGTTGATAAAACTGGGACAAAAAAACACAGGTAAGAATGCAAACTTATTTCTTAAAAATATTCACTAAGTTTAATTGCCAAATTATTTGATACTTAATTCACATTTATTCATATTTTATTAATCACAGCACAATTTATTGAAAAATACAGCAACACAAAAAGATATATCTACCCTAAATATTTCATCAATCACCTAATCATTGACCTTGACTAATTTGTTTATTTAAATAATCTTTCAATTCCTTCTTGCAATTCTTACTAATTTTAGATTTATCAATCCGTTTCTTTAACCTTTCGGAACCTTTTACCAGCATAATATTTTTATTTATTAAGTCATTCTTATATCTTCTTTTCGTATAATTTACAGTTCGCCAAATATCATCCATAATCTCCTGTTTTACGCCCCCTTGTTTCTCTAAATCAACACTATTTCTTAATGATTTTATTTTTAAATTTCTCAAAAATACCAATGAAATAAAAGGTGAAATTAAAAACAAAAAAAATATACTATCCGTCCACACAAAAAACAATAAACTTAAGAGTACAAGAATAATATTAAACAACACAATAATTTTAATATTTTTTATCATAAGATTGATTGTTTAATCGAATATTTACTTGGATTGCAACGATACGAATGTGTTTTTAAATTATCTGCCGTATTATCTCTCACTGCATTATACACAGCTCCGCCAATTACTACGCTAGATAAACCTAAGGCAACAAAATTTATTTGTCTACATCCACTAACAAAAACCAAAGAAAAAGCGATGCTTATGAATTTTTTCATTTTATTCACCTTTAAAAATATAATAATTAAATAAAGACATTTAAAACTTTTTTCATCTACGTATCTACTATATTAAGCTTTTTTAGCAGCAAGAGCTTTTTTATACAGAATATTTAAATCTGTTATATTTTCAGCATGTGCTATTGCGGTCATCAATGGTATTAACTCTAAAAAGCTAGGATGTAATAAGTTATCTTTATTGCTTTTTCTCATCGCAAACTTTTTAATCCAATTATTTGAATTTTTTACATTCGCCTGACATTCATAACCAAAACTTACAAGAGAACTAGACGCACTGAAATTGCCTAGTCTTTCATTCAGTACATAAAATTCGTCACAACACTCATTACTTTTAATACCTTTTTTGCAATAATGAAACTCATACTTAATACTTTTACCAAAATTATCTAGCCTACCGTAAGAATCAACAATTCCATTCTCAAAATGAACAAAATATTTACTTCTTCTATTTTTATCTCTCCCCGACAAGTCATAACATAAGCATTGAGATTGGGATACCGAACCACAGTTACTTGCCCCTCCCATTATTTTTAACACTTCTTCTTTACTCATCCCACAATGAATTTTGTCTATTTTTTTAAAATTTATACTATCACTACCTATTTTCTCAGCAAAACAATTCTCACTCACGGCAAACAACGTACAAAAACACAAAAACAAAGCAACAATCGGTTTCATATTTTCATTTACTCCTAAATTTAAGAAATACCTCTCTATTTTCTTATACAGAAACAGAAACTGTTGCTGTATAATAGTTCTTTACGTCACACATCTAACTCACAACAAGCACACACCGCGCCCAAGAGGACTTGAACCTCTAACCTTTTGATTCGTAGTCAAATGCTCTATCCAATTAAGCTATAGGCGCATTTTATATATTTTTGTAAAACACCAAACGCTGCCAACGGGATTTGAACCCGTGACCTCCGCCTTGAGAGGGCGATGTCCTAAACCGCTAGACGATGGCAGCAACACCACAACAATTAATTCACAACTCGCATTTTTAACCAAAGAGTTCAAAACTCAACCTCACACACCACTGTAATTGATCTTAATAAAGTTATAAACAGCCAAACACTCAAGACACAGCTCAGATTCCATAATAAATCAAAGAATATTAAAAAATCAATACACACTTCCCCACATAATTTTCATCTAAACCCCACATTTAGTTATAACATAAAAACGTTATACTCTTAGATATTCGTTCCACAAATTATTTCAATTGTGTGTTCCGTGCGAAGAGACCCTCCCCCAATTCTTTTTCTCTAGTAACACCTCTCATTCCCTTACTATTTGTACGAACTGAATTGCTCACCATTTTATAAATCTTATTTATTTTATCTTGTCTTGCTATATAAGATGTTAGCGTAGGATATTTTTCTTTTAAATCAGAGCTGACATTCCACTAAATTTTGATTAATACATTTAAAAATATCAAAGAAACCCTCTTTTATTTCTCTCTTAACTTCCCGTTTAAAGTTTTCTCGATATATATAAGCTTTTTATTTCTTTATAATCAAATATCCAGAGTCCACGCTATAAAACACATATCCAAAACTTTTTTAATAACATAAGCAGAACCGTACAAAAAGAACGGAATGCATAGACATTTTCCAACATTCTTGGCATTTTAACATTTTACAGGAATTGCATGCTTAAACAAATCTTCTGCTAAACGAAATTTTACAATCCTTATGGTATTGTAATATACGCACTTACCCTCACAAATAGTACATCAAAATTTTTCATCATCTAAAAAACCTTCTCTACATTTTTTCTTATATACCCTTAATCTTTTGTTCAACAACTCCACTTTCTACCATCTTATCATTTCTATTCTTAAAATTAACTACAAAACTATCAAAAATTTAAAAATTACACTATTTCACTTCTTTAAACTCAATAGTGCATAAACGGGCAAGAAGCCCTTCATAATTTAACGACCTGGCACACTTCACAAATTCCAAATTACCAAAAATCACCGGAGAGATAGGGATTCGAACCCTAGCTACCTTTGCAGATAAACAGTCTTTCCAGGACTGCGCCTTAGGCCACTCGGCCATCTCTCCCTTTGTTAATCGAATTTTTTTAATCACAATCAATAATTACATACTATACTTACCTCGTTCATTTTTTACATATACTGAAAATCCATAATAAATAATAATTTTTATATTATCCAATACAAAGTAAAACCAACTAATAACAACCCTCACTTCATTAACGGAGCAATTCTACAATATTGCATCTTTTTATTCAATTAACTTTAAATGGAAGTTTGGGGACGAGAATATCTCTTTTAGTAAGCGGCCTTGAAAATGTTATCCCGTCAAGAGAAATGCAACGACTTAACGCCACGTATAATTGGCCAGGAGCAAACGAACCTTGATTCATATCTATAACAACATTATCAAAAGTCTTTCCTTGACTTTTATGTATCGTAATAGCCCATGAAAGTTTTAGGGGATATTGTTTAAAAAACCCCGTAGTTTCAGTTTCTATACATTTTAGTTCTTCATTCCATTTATATTTAAACAATTTCCACTTATATGGTTCAACATATTCTATTCTCCCGTTTGAAAATTGCACATATATTAATATTTTGTCAGAGCAATTAACACGTTTTATATTTTTAATTATCCCAACACTACCATTTACCCATCTGCCATTCACATCATTATTTAACATCATTATTTGAGCACTTTTTTTTATCACAAGCTCATTATCGGCTGGAAAAACTTTCAAACTTTCTTTGATATTTTTGGTTTCCGCAGTAAAAATTACCTGTTTATGTTTTATTTTTGAAAGATAGCTATAATTCATAGATGCTGCTTTCTTATTTGTAGTTGTCAAATATACCTTCATAGGTTCACGTAAAATATTAAGCGATACCTTTCTATTAAGCTCTTGAAGATCCTTATCAGTTACTTCACCGTCACGCACAGCATTTAACAGCTTTATAAACCCAGCATTTTTTTGCCTATATATTTTTTTAAATTCTATGATATTTAGAACACATTTACTTAGCGAATTTGCACTTAAAAAATAAGGAGATTTATATACGGAATTAAATATATACTGCTCTTCTTTATTCACCACCGGAGGCAACTGTCTCAAATCTCCTATAAAAACAATTTGCACACCACCAAATGGATCACGTCTTTCTCTATTTAATTTCAAAAACTTATCCACGCAGTCTAAAACATCGCAGCGCAACATTGAAGCTTCGTCAGTGATAATTGTTTCAACTTTCTTATATATGGACTTCTCAGAAATTTTTCTTTTCTTTATTTTCGAAAGAGTCACATCCGGTTTAAAATTAAAAAATGAGTGTATCGTCTCGCCGCCGCAATTAAGAGCAGCCACTCCAGTAGTTGCAAGGACAACAGTCTTTTTCCTTGCACAAGACGTATAATAATGTAAAAACGTAGTTTTACCACTACCAGCATTTCCCGTAATGAAGACACATTCGCAGGTTTTATCTATTAAATCATACGCTTGCTTAAACTCATCACTTATTTCAATTCTATTCGTCATTTCATTTTTTAACAATCGATTCACACAACCAAACTTACAAACAACATAACCCCAAAACATTTCGTTTGTCAAGAACAAAAATCTTAAGAAAAACTAAATTTATCTCTCTACCCACTATGTTTGTTTATGCTTATTTATAAAAATTACCAACAACTTATCAACAAGAATATTTTAAATATTTCATTATTTAACACAACACTATTTATTTTAAATTTTACGTCTATTTTCAATATGTTTTTAGAAATTATTTCTATGATATATTTCTATATTTACACTTTAAACAAAACAACAAGTTCAATTTATCAACAGGTTAAATTAAGTTTTCTTGTAATTCTCTAAAAATCTTCTAAAGAGTAATAATAAATATTTATCTTCCCTTTCATAGTAATTCCTAAAGCATTTACCTTTGTATTGAGTTTTCTTCGAATTTTCTTTCTTAAATTTACTAATTCTACTTCTTGCCTTTGTTTTTACTTATTTCGTCCATAAGGTCTTTCATCAGAACCGATATTTAAAACAATTTTCTATATTACTTACTCACCTCATTGGTAGTTTTTTATCTTAATATTTTACCTATAATCATTTTATTTGATTTTTACCATTTTATACCAGCAAAAATCTTTCTATATCCTGGTAAAATCCTCCATTAACTTATCAATAATTGAACATTTTGAAGTAAAGATAAAAGTCTTAATACATTTGACACTACATCTCTATTTTTATCGACAATCTTCGCAATTTGCTCATGCGTATCTCAAAATTTCTCTACACAAGTCTTTTAAAAGCTTTTATCTTTCCACAATAGAGTCCAAATTCTCCATCTGAACATTTTTCACAATCAACACTAAGTTAAGCCTTTCTTTATCATTTATTGAACGTTTTATTATAGCCTTCATACATCTTCTTTATTGCCGGGCAAATTTAGATACTTTAAATCTTCTTTCTTCCGCAACATTTTCGTATTCACTCGAAACTATAGACTCAGAAACTAAAACAGGTTGAGCAAGTCCTTGAAGTTTTGTTCCATCAAATTTATTTTTTTTTGACTAAAATCCATTAGATTAAATCTTATTTAACAGTATCGTTTTTTTCTACCAACTCTCTACTTGTTCCAAATGACGGCATTAATGATTCCAATCCTCTTCCTAACGACAACATAACCTCTCCTATCTCCTTTTTATTAATTAACAAAAAATATCAACACTACCGATCAAACTTAACACAAAACAGAACTTTCAATATTGCACATTTATTATATTCAAATCATGCAACCTAAAACTTAATAACTTAATTAAAATACTTTTCTAAATTCGTCTTTCAAGAAACTTTTTTGTAAAATACGAATAGGTTCAAGTACCTTTACACGATGAACCATAAGGCAAAACAGACTCTCCAAAACTTGGTGCCTACGCAACAAGCTTTACTATCCTTGATATTTTTTTGTTTCATAAACTTTTTACCCTCCATATCACATGCTTCACTATATTAAATTATTTCTGTAATCCATACATACACTCACTGTGCATGGAACACCATCTTAACTCTAAATCGTAGTTCTGCATCAATACAGATACAGTTTACGAAAGTTGCCCTAATCCTTCTAATGCAAAAATTCACATTCCATAGGAATTAAATACTACCAGCTGCAACTAAAGCATTTATTATAAGTAGTGCGAGGGACGGAGGGCAATCTATGACAATATATTCATATTCATACATTCCATAAAATTTTTCGATGCAAATTTCAATTTCTTCTCTCTTGTTGCTCATATTTGCCAAATTTACTTCAGATCCGCTCAAAGCTGTAGTCGCAGACACAAGATCAATTCAATTTTGAAACAGTGCTCTTAAGAATATTTCCTAAAATAATTCCTAACTAAAGCATCATAAATATCCATTTCAATGCTATTCTTATCAATTCCCAGCTCAGTTTAGTCGTATTATTTTGCAGATCCACACCACCCACCCACACATATTAACTAGCAAACATTCACATCCAAAATGCACCACACAGACCAACTACAAGATTGATTGCGGTCGTAATTTCCATTATCTCCATGAACATCAAACATTAACACCGGCCTTAGATAGTAGCACAGTTACAGTTGTCGGCAGTTTGTAAGCTTACAGCACAAAACGATATATTTTTGCGACTTTTGACGATTTTATTCCATACGGAACGTTTTCTCTACATTCTTTTGAAAAAATTTTTAAATTTTTTATAGCAGCCAAATAAGGTTTTGGATGAAGTTTAATTTTTTAATCATATTCCTTACAATAATTGTATCAAACAACTTATGTATATATCTTTTGACAAATAAATAAAAACCTGTAACAAGCCCCCCCACCACCTAAAACATCTTTCTTTTTCAATGATTTTATAAATTCTATTATCCCATAAAAAATACATTTTTTAAAATATTTACTGAAAAATTCGTGCTCTTTTATCAATAATCTTCTCAATTATATCTTAAGATAACAATTTTGTGTCAGAGCATTCAAAAGTAAGTCCTGTTACTATCTTTTTTTATCCCAACTTACACTTTCTACCTCAAAAACAGATACAGAGTTTATATGTACATTATGTATTACTTCAAAAAACATCAAACCAGTTTTACTTAAAATAATACAAACAGTCATCACTAAAATTGGAGATTTATTTTTTAAATTTTTGTACAATCACACGAGTGTATATTATCGGTACAAATAGGCATAATATAAATAACATGACCATGACATTAATAATCAATTAAAATAATTAATTTAATATTTTTGTTTACGTTCTGTTCTCACCTTATTTATAGTTTTATAGTTTTATTATAGGGGGGATTATTATATATGTCACAACTGCATAAAAGCAATCTAAAATGCAAATTGACAAATCGCCATATTCAGAGTTCATCTCAATCAGAGGTACTATCGGCACAGGCTTATTTTTATCAACCGGAAGTGCAATTTTTATAGCAGGCCCAGCAGTTATTTTGGGTTATATATTCGCTGGTACTTTGATTTTTTCAATTATGCGCCAATTTGGTGAAATGAACACGGAAGAACCTGTTGCTGGTTCTCTTAGTCATTTTGCAAATAAATACTGGGGGATTTCCCAGGATTTTTAGCAGGCTGGAACTATTGGATTATATATGTTATGCTAGGTATAGCAGAGTTAACAGCTATGTCAGCTTATGTCCACTACTGGGTCCCAACACTAGAAACATGGAAAACAACTCTCTTTTTTTTCATTTTTACAAATATAGTAAATCTCACTACTGTAAAAGCTTACGCTGAGATAGAATTCTGGTTTGCGATCGTTAAAATTATAGCAATGTGTGCAACGATTCTAACAGGACTGTACATATTAATAGCAACCTCAAGTTTAATTGATGGATCAACTTTTAAAAATTTGTGGTCGGCGGCAGGTAAACATACAGGGGATTCTATTTTTAGAGGGTTTTTTCCGCACGGGGTTGTCGAATTTATGACGGCAATGCCAACAGTAATCTTCGCATTTGGCGGTTTAGAATTAGTGGGTGTTACCGCAGCCGAAACATTAGATCCTAAAAAAACTATTCCAAAAGCCACCAATCAGGTAGTATCATGCATCATATTTCTTTATACATGCTCCTCTTTGGTCATCATACTCTTATCGCTTTATCACTGGAGCAATTTTAAACGCCAATGACAGTCCATTCGTAATGATATTTGACAAAAATAGGGTTTAAGTATATGTGTAATGTACCGCGTGGACGCTCAACTTCATCATTTTAACATCCGCTTTATCGGTTTACAGCAGTTGCATTTATAGTAATAGTCGTACGATTTACGGCCTTGCCCTGCAAAATAACGCACCGCAAATTTTCACAAAAACAACCAAAAACGGAGTGTCTATCGCAGCTATTTTGTTATCTGGAATATTGACATTTTCAGTGGTGCCGCTGAATTATTTTATGCCAAACTGGTCTGCAGCTTTTAAGACAATTACGAGTTTTGTAATTATATACATTATTCTCGACTGGATGTTAATTTCAATATCCCATATTAAGTCTAAAAATCAAAAAAAAACTTGAAAACCAAAAAACTTTATTCCCATCACCCCTCTACCCATACTCAAATTATGTTTCTCTAATATTCATCTTTTTCATCTTGGTTGTTATGGCAATATCGCCACAAGTTTCGATGCCAAAACAAGTTATCGCTCTTTCAATTTAGGTACTAGCAGTTTACATAGGGTACAAAACTTCTAAGATTAAAAAATCAAATGATCATAAACGATCCTAAACAATAAAGTTATTTTTACTCCATGACTCTTGAGTCTTGTTTTAGCTAAATTCTCGTATTCTGTGCTATTTTCTATTTTATTCAGAAGCCGCTCTTAGTTATCGCTGCCACTTTGGCCACTTTATCTCCACCGTCAAGACGTACAAGACGAACACCCTGCGTGTTTCTTCCTATAATAGATATATTTTTAGCTCTAAGTCTTATAGTTATACCCTTTTGCGTGATAATCATTATTTCTTCGCTATCGTTTGCCCTCTTAATTCCAACAATATTCCCGTTCCTTTCTGTTGTCTGCATATTTATAACTCCACGTCCTCCTCTTCTTTGCAGACGATACTTCCCTACTTCAGTTCTCTTACCATAGCCGTTTTCAGACACAGATAAAAAAACATCGTTTGAAGAAAAAACTTCCATGCCTACAACTTCATCGTCCTTATCAAGAGAAATGCCCTTTACTCCTATAGAATTTCGCCCAATTGCACGTACATCACCTTCTTTAAATTTTATAGCTATACCTTTCTTAGTTGCGATTATAACTTCAAACTTTTTCTCTATAGTTTTCACTTCTTTTAAAACATCTCCTTCTTCAAGTTTAATCGCTATTATACCGCCTTTCCTAGGGTTTGCGAACTTATCAAGAGCAATTTTTTTAATTATGCCTTCCTTTGTACACATAAGCAGATATTCATTTTTAATATGCTCAAAATTAAAAGATCTTATCGGGATTAGCGCAGTGATTTTTTCTTCAGTTTCTTGAAACTGCAAAAAATTCACTATAGCCTTCCCTTTTGACGTCCTTGCACCCTCAGGAATCGCGTAAACTCTATTCCAGTACAACCTTCCACGCGTAGTAAAAAATAGTATATAGGAATGAGAGCTTGTAATAAATAAATTTTCTACAAAATCTTCTTCCTTCGTATTCATACCAGCTATACCTCGTCCACCTCTATTTTGTGCTTTGTAGATGTCAAGCGATATACGTTTAATATATCCGGAATGCGACATTGTAACCGCAACTTCTTCTTTTTGAATTAAATCTTCAATATTAAAGCTAGCTTCTTCAATTTGAATCTGCGTTCTTCTCTTATCACTATATTTTTTTTTTATATTGATAATCTCATCTTTAATTATAGCCAAAATTTTTCTTGAGTTCGCCAATATAGAGCGAAGTTCTCCAATAAGTTTTGCAGTATCCAATCGCTCATTTTCAATTTCTCTCCTTTTTAATCCAGTCAATTGTCGAATTTTCATTTCCAAAATAGCCTCAGTCTGAACCTTGGTCAAAAGAAATTTTGACATCAAATTTGAACGTGCAATATTTTCATCTGAAGATTCTTTAATACACTTAATAACACTATCAATATTATCAATTGCTATTGTTAAGCCTTCCAAAATATGCAATTTATTTTCAGCTTTTTGTAAATCAAATTCCGTTCTTCTCGTAATAACAGCTTTTCTATGCTCAATATGATAAGTTAAAATTTCCTTGATATTCATAACTTTAGGTTTGTTATTTACAAGTGCTAGCATTATAATGCCAAATGACGACTGCATCTGAGTGTGTTTATACAACTGATTTAGAACAATCTGTGCATTTGCGTCCCTTTTAACTTCAATAACTATTCTTATACCATGACGATCAGATTCGTCGCACAAATCAGAAATTCCATCAATTTTTTTATTTTTCACTAAATCAGCGATAGAACTTACAAGATTCGCCTTATTAATTTGATAAGGAATTTCATTCACTATTATTGTTTCCCTACCACCCTTAATTTCTTCTACATAAGCTTTAGATCTTATTTTTACGGAGCCTCTACCATTTTCCATATAATCATTAATTCCGTTTTTACCTAAGATCATCGCTCCAGTAGGAAAATCTGGACCCTTAATATATTTCGCTATCTGTGAAATTGAGAGTTTCTCATCGTCAATTAAAGCTATTAAAGCATCACTAACTTCGCCGATATTGTGAGTTGGAATGTTGGTAGCCATACCCACAGCTATACCCGCTGACCCATTAATCAAAAGACCGGGAAGCTTCGTTGGAAGTACAACAGGCTCTTTTAAAGAACCGTCGTAATTAGGAATAAAATTAACGGTGTTTTTATCTAAATCCGCAAGCATTTCATCAGTAATCGCATCCATTCTCACTTCAGTATAACGCATAGCTGCCGCAAAATCGCCGTCTATACTTCCGAAGTTTCCTTGCCCATCAATCATTGGATATCTCAACGAAAAATCTTGTACCATCCTGACCATAGCACTGTAAACCGCTGCATCGCCGTGAGGATGATATTTACCTAACACATCTCCAACAACTCTAGCAGATTTTTTATATGTACTGTTATGCTTTAATCCCATTTCCTTCATCGCGTAAAGTATTCTTCTGTGAACAGGTTTTAATCCGTCTCGAACATCTGGTAAAGCTCTGCCAACTATCACACTCATAGCGTAGTCAATATAGGAGCTTTTCATTTCATCTTCAATATTTCGCGGTATAATATTTGTAGCAGCAATCTCGGAAGTTACTGCTCCTTCCTGCTTATTGATATCTTTTACCATTCCTCATCCTCTTCTGTATTGTGAAAAATTTATCGTAAACTTTTTTTATCGTCTATCAATACTTAAAATCAAGACCTTTTTATTCTCCACTGCATTTACAAGTTCATAGAAATACACGCCTTGTCGAGTCACTTTTCACCCCTTTCATTAAAATCTACATATAATTTTATTTACTATTTTTTAGTATTACACCTAATGACTTTCTGTTGATTTCTGAATTTTCAGAAAAAGTCTTTAAGTTTACAACAGATTTTTAAAAAACCATCCAAAACAATTTATAGATGACTGCTATTTCATTGCATCTGCAAATTTTTTCATAGCCTTAACATATGTAAGATCAAATTTTTTTAATTTTGATATACTTCCCATGCTTACCCAAAAATTCCAGCACGCTTTTACTTACAGAGGTGACACATAATATCGTTTCTTGGTCACACTAGAAGGTCTTTCTCATAAAATTTTAACTTTTTTAAATTCTTTTTTACTTTTTGTTCTTTTTTTATAGCAAATCCTCAAATAAGAGAATTCTATGAAGCCTTTTCAACGTATTTAAATGTGTGAATGTCCATTCTCAAACATCTCTAGAGAAGCTTCAGTCACTTTTCTAACACTTGTAACTTCACCTACGTTTATTTTTTTCGCTTCTTTTAAAGAGTCTTTACCTCTCTCTAATTTCACAAATCCGAACACTTCAGTAAAAGTGGGCTTGAGACTCTTCTATTCCTATAGAAAATGGCCCCTCTTATCGCATTGCAAGAGAAGAAAAAAATTAAAAATTAGAAAGATCTTTTCTAGCAAATCCCTATATTTCTAAAGTGAACGAATTGTTTTACTTGCTAAAGATGATAATTTCCACATCCTACCACCTCATTCAATGTTTTTTATAGGCAATTTTTATGAAACAAACAACAGAAGATATACATTCTACATCTCTACTAATTTCATTGTATATAATTCTTATATTTTATTATCAAATGAAACTGCACCTGCTAAAACAAAACATCTGCACATATATTAAAACCAAATCTTCTAAATTCAAGACTAGATTAAGGTGAAAAGATCCAAATTTGAATTGTCTTGATAACACTTTTCCCTAAATTTATAAATTAAATCTAGTTTTCTTTCTAAAAAGCCATCATCCGCCCTACTTTATAACCTAAATCACTAAAATTCACAACTCTATAATCTGATCCCCAACCATCTAAGATACTTTCCAAATTATTCAAATAATAAATCCCAGGTTTAATTTCATTTTTAATTGCAGTTACTTAGATATCCAAATTTCTTACATCTAAGGCATGAGTTTGTATAAAAACTTTTCTCGGTTCTACTTGATCGCCCATCAATGTCGTAAATATTCTATCCGCTTCAACTGCGTCTTCAAGAGTGACCTGTAAAAGTTTTCTGTTTTTCACATTCATCGTAGTTTCCCAAAGTTGCTCAGGATTCATTTCTCCAAGCCCTTTATATCTTTGAACCGTTGCACCTTTATTACTAAGCTTCTTTATCGTTTTAATGAGTTCCAGCATAGAATGCAATTCGTAAACATCTTTTTGGGTTTTATCATCTTCGTCGTAAAGTTTATAAACGGGCATCTTGTATTTTTGGTCGTAATTTTCTATATCTAGTCCCTCATCTTCAATTCGTTTTACAAGTTTATCAATGCAAGGCAATTCCCATAAATCTCTATACTTAAATACTATAGCATCATCAACTTGATGTTCGTTGACTTCAACAAGTTCATCTTCTTGTAGAGATAAGACAGAAAGTTTTTCACGTTTTTCAAGTAGTCTGTTTTTAAATTCTCTAAATTCTTTTTCTGAATAAATATACTGAACGCTATCATCTTTTATTAGCCTGTAAAGTGGCAATTTTCCTTCATTTCTAAATCTAAGAAACTCTTTCCAATCTACGCCTTTTTCCTGTATTTTATTTAAGAGCATCTCAAGCTCACTCACATTTTCAATTATTTTGTGCAATGCATCCTTTCTAATTATTTTTACTTCCTTACCGCTACGCATAAGAGACAACGATAAACCATCTAAAGCTTGCTGAAACAGAAACTTATTTAACTTTTCTTCCGAATCTAAATACAGCTCCTTTTTGTTTTTTTTAACTTTATAGAGCGGCGGCTGGGCTATATATATATATCCTTTGTTTAAAAGCTGCGGCATGTGTCTATAAAAAAATGTGAGTAGCAACGTTCTTATATGAGCACCGTCAACGTCGGCATCCGTCATAATGATAATTTTATGATAACGAACTTTATCTATATCAAAATCCTGCTTATCTTTACCTATACCTGCACCAATTGCCGTTATCAGGGTTCTTATTTCATCATTTGCAAGCATTTTTGTGAGACGAGATTTTTCAACATTTAAAATTTTCCCTTTCAAAGGTAGTATTGCTTGAAAAGTCCTGTTCCTTCCCTGTTTTGCGGAACCGCCTGCAGAATCTCCCTCAACAATAAATAATTCCGTGTTTTGTGGATCTTTTTCAGAGCAGTCTGCAAGCTTGCCAGGAAGAGACGCAGAATCAAGCACCCCCTTTCTTTTCGTAAGTTCTCTTGCTTTTCTGGCAGCCTCTCTAGCTTCTGCAGCATTAATTGCCTTATCCAGAATTTGACCTGCAATACCTGGATTTTCTTCAAAAAAAGTCGTAAGAGCATCACCAACTACAGACTGAGTTATACCTTCAATCTCTGAATTCCCAAGTTTTGTTTTAGTTTGTCCTTCAAACTGAGGATTTGGAACTTTGATGGAAATAACAGCAGTGAGACCCTCACGGACGTCCTCTCCAGAAAGCTTCAAATTTTTAGCTTTTGATACTTCATTTTTCTTTATGTACTCATTGACAGACCTCGTTAAAGCCGAACGAAATCCTGAAAGATGGGTTCCGCCTTCCACAGTATTAATATTATTTACAAAAGTAAAGATATGCTCGTTATAAGAATCGTTATACTGCATAGCGACTTCTATATTCACGCCATCTTTCGTTTTCAAAAAATATATTGGTTCTTTATTAATAATATTTTTATTCGCATTTAAATATTGCACAAAGGTTTTTATGCCGCCATCATAATTAAAAATATGTTCTTTGTTTTCTCTTTCATCTGTAATTCTGATACGTACTCCTGCACTCAAGAATGCAAGCTCTCTTAATCTATTTGTAAGAATATCAAAAGAATAGGTAGTTACCGAAAAAATTTTCGGATCCGGATGAAATGTTATCTTAGTCCCTATTTTCTCGGTTTTCCCAATTTCTTCAACAGCTCCTAACGGTTCACCTTTGGAATAACTCTGCCTATATATCTTACCATTGCGATAAACCTCAGCTTCCAGAAAATCACTTAAGGCATTTACACATGACACGCCTACTCCATGAAGACCTCCTGAAACTTTATACGAGTCTTTGTTAAATTTTCCACCAGCGTGAAGTTTTGTAAGCACTATTTCTAACGCCGATACTCCTTTAAACTTTGGATCTGGATGAGAATTTACAGGGATCCCGCGACCATCATCTAAAACGATTATAGAATTGTCGTTACGTATAACAACATCAATATTTTTACAATAGCCTGCAAGAACCTCATCTATTGAGTTATCTACCACTTCGTAAACCAAGTGATGAAGTCCCTGACAGCCAGTTGAACCAATATACATAGCCGGTCTTTTGCGCACAGCCTCTAATCCTTCAAGAATTTGAATATTAGATGCGTCATAATTTCCATTTTTAAAAGCTTCATCTTTTGCTTCTTCGTTTACCATAAAATTCCTCTTAATTCTAACTAACCTAAATTTTTTTATCAATTTTTAAAGAATATCTTTTATCTTTATTATCTTATTAACCTCTTCAAAAAACGAATGGTCATATCCACATATTTTCTCTATTTTTAAACATTAAAGCTATACAAGTTTCATTTTATGCTTATCTTTATATTTTTTATTTTTTGTCCGCTTATGTACTGATTTAATCTCTTTACTATCTCTCCTTTGCGGATTGTAATTTCATAATTTGCAACTGAACTTTGCGTTCGAGCAAAAATTGTTCCATTTTTATATCCAGTTATCTCTACGCCTTCTATACCAACTTCTCTATCCCAAACTTTCTCTAACGTGAAGAAGACGTCGTCCAGTCCTAATTGTTCTCTTAATAAGTTTATTATTTCTTCTGACGGCGTCCATGACATACTCAAACTCTCATCGGCATTATAACGCAAAGGTAGTCCTTATTATTTTCTGGAAATATCAGCGCAGGATTTAAAGAGTCAGTGAATTTAAACATAGCAAAATCCTCATCAATATTTTGTAAAACTTCTCTTATAAAATTAGGATTAAAGTTAATTTCTGATGGCTTGTTTTTATATTCTACTTCAAGATTAACTTCTCCGGACCCAATTCCCACCGTTGAAGCCGAAACTTTTAAGATGTTTGTGTTAAAATAAAAATTTATAGCCGACGACGTATTAAATGAAAATCTATTTTCTGTTAAGATAGCCATCTGCTTTACTGCGGCAAGAGTATCTTTAACGTTTAGTTTTATTTTAAATTGCAAATTTTTAGGTATGATTTGCTCGTAGCTTGGAAAAGTTCCATCTATAAGTGTTGAGAGAAAAACTATATCGTCAATCTCTACAGACATTTG
Source organism: Candidatus Endomicrobiellum calonymphae (assembly GCA_031269945.1). Taxonomy (GTDB): domain Bacteria; phylum Elusimicrobiota; class Endomicrobiia; order Endomicrobiales; family Endomicrobiaceae; genus Endomicrobiellum; species Endomicrobiellum calonymphae. The sequence continues at coordinate 22,383 of JAISYK010000011.1, read as the reverse complement.
GTTGGTTGCGATGCTAACCCTTATACCTTCAGATTTTATATCAGAAGACAACAATCTTAATATATCGTTTATAGCTTTTGTAGGAACTATAGCTTTTCCTTTTGCAATTTCTTTTATACCATTTGCTGTAACGTAAGCAAGTCGCTTGCCATCTGTGGCGACCATGCTAACCTTGTTATCATCCATCACAAAATAAACCCCATTTAAAGCGTATCTTTGTAGATCTTTAGATACCGAAAAAATAGTTTTTTTAAGCATTTGAGTAAACATTTTTTTTTCAATTGTAAACCAGTTTTCCCTAGGGAAAACTGGTATAACTGGGTATTCAGATTTTGGGATTCCCATAAGGTTAAATTTTGATTTTCCAGATGTAATGTTTATATGGTTCATTTCATCTGATTTAATTTCTATTTCCTTATCTATAGGAAGCTCTTTTACAATATCTGAAAGTTTTTTGGCAGGTATTGTAATTCCGCCATCTTCAATTATCTCACCTTTAATATAACACTCTACTGCTATTTCAAGGTCGGTGGAAGAAAGTTTTACCTTACTTCCTTTAGTTTCAAACAGAAAATTAGATAGCACAGGAAGAGTGCTTTTATGTGAAGTTGCTGAAGATACTGTTTGTATGCCTTTTAATAGTTCTTCTTTTCCACAAATTACGTTCATTATTATTTTCCTCTTAGATTTCAAAATATTTTTTAATTACAATAACAATATGTATATTGTTGAAAACCTTGTAACTACTATAAAAACACATATTCATACGTGCAAATTCCCAAAACCTTAACAAAGATAATCATGTGTATAACAACATTGTATTATCAGCATTATCAATAAATTTTTGTTATACAGGTCCTGTATGTGATATTATCAACCGAGTTATACTCATTCTGCTGCGTTATATATTTTTTTTATAATTTGATTAATTTTAGCGTTAAAATATGGATTTGAGTTCATTTTTTTCTTCACTTTGTTACAAGCATGCATAACGGTTGAATGGTCTCTTCCTCCGAAGGCATTTCCAATGGTTGTGGTCGAAAATTCATCGGATAATGTCCTTATGAGGTACATCGCGATTTGTCTTGGAAAAGCTATAGCATCTGTTCTGCGTTTTGATTTTAAAACTCTCATATCTAAATTAAATTCTTCTGAAACTATTTTTTGTACATTTTCTATTGTTATGCTCATATGGTCATCTGTTTTGATTACGTCTTTAAGAATTTTTTGTATAGAATCTGCGGTCAACGGTACACCTGTAAATTTTGAGAAAGCACTTAGTCTCAACAGAGAACCTTCAAGCTGTCTTATATTTGACTTAATCTGTTTAGCTATGTGTAAAATAACATCATCTGAAGTGTATATCTTGTCTTCCTCAGCTTTTTTGCGTAGAATTGCGATTCTTGTTTCTAAATCTGGCGGCTGTATGTCTGCTATGATACCCCATTCGAATCTTGAAATGAGCCTTTCCTCAGCACCTTCAAGTTCTTTTGGCGGTCTGTCAGAAGAAATAACGACTTGCTTTTTTGAATTAAAGAGGTTATTAAACATATGAAAGAATTCTTCTTGAGAACTTTCTTTACCTACCAAAAACTGGATATCGTCAATAAGTAAGCAGTCTAAACTTCTGTATTTGTCTTTAAAAATCGATATTTTATCGAAGCGAATTGATTCTATGAATTCTGTGACAAACTTTTCGCATGTAACATAAAGAACTTTTAAATTTGAAGTTGACTGTTTTATAAAATTTCCTATGGCGTGTAATAAATGTGTTTTACCTAATCCCACTCCGCTGTAAAGAAATAGTGGATTAAATTGCTTACCTGGATTTTTGGCAACCGCCTCGCAACATCCATGTGCAAATCTATTTGATACACCGACAACAAATCCAGAAAAGAAATATTTAGGATTTATCTGGTCCTTTTGTATTATTGTAATTGGAGTATTCACATCTTTTGGAACGTCTTTCACCTCCTTTACTATGTCTGATATATTTTGTCTTGGCCTTAGCTCTAAAATTACTGGGTGCCCGCAAGAGCAAGACAGAGTTTGTTCTATATTTTCTTGCTGATTGTTTACTATCCATTGCGAAAAATAAGTATTTGGGACTTCTAGAATGAAAGTGCTATTCTCAAGGGCTATAGGTTTTAAAGGATTAACCCATAAATTATAAGTCTCTAAAGTTATGGACGGTTTGATGTTATCCACAACCTTTTTCCATAAATCTGAAATAGGAATGCTCATGTTATCTCCATATTATCAACAACTGTGTATAAGTTGATTAACAACAGACAAAAATCACCTTTTTGGTCACATAAAAACTAGGCCTTATCAGACGCCAGATTGTACGTTTTTTTTGCTTCGTTTGTCAAGCGTAAAAAATCTAAAAAAGAGAGATTATCTGGTCTAAAAAGCGGATTTAAATTACAAGCATTTATGATCTGTAATGCGTGTTTCTTTTCTAACTTTAAATATTTGAATGATGCCAAGCAGTTTAAAATTGTTTTTCTGCGCATGCTGAAAGAATGCTTTACGAGCTCCAAAAATAGCGATTCAGGCTGTTCTTGGTTTTTATTTGTTAGTTTCACAACAGATGAAACTACCTTAGGTTGTGGATTAAAACATTTTGAAGAAACATTAAATAGAATTTTACATTCGGCGTAATACGAAGCAAATATTGAAATGTAACCGTAGCTTTTAGTTTGTGGACGAGCGATAAGTCGTTTGGCAACTTCTTTCTGAAGCATAAAAATAGCACAGGTCCAATTTTTTAAAGGTAGAATTTTTTGAATTATAGCTGTACCTATATTATAGGGAAGATTTGAAATAATCTTGAGTTTAGTAGTTGGAACGCTGTATTTGAGAAAATCTGTATTTATTATTTTAATGTTCTTAATGTTGTTTGGTGTTGTGTAGTTAGTTAATTCGAGAAATAAAGCATTATCTATTTCAACTGTAGTGAGATATTTTACCTGTGGTTGTATAATTTTTGTTAGAATGCCTCTTCCAGGTCCAATCTCTAAAACTTCATCTTGTTTTTTTAAGCTTGCGGCCTTAATTATATTATTTGCGATATTGTGGTCAATTAAAAAATTTTGTCCATATCTTTGCGACATTTATTTTCTCGATAGATATTTTATGATTATCGCAGACTATTATACTTTTTAACTAGTTTTTAAAAAATGAGCAGTCCAGATATTCAGAGATATATTTATATTATCTTGATATTATCTTGAGTTGTAAATAGAGAATTAATATTTATTCGGGTTTATATTCCTTATTTAGCACTTTGTTGAAGTTTATTTTGAGAAAGTTATTATTTTCCAATACAAAAAGTAGAAAAAATTGTATCTAAAATATCCTGCGTAACATTTATTCCTAAAATTTCGTTCAAAGCCCTTTGAGCATTAACAGCTTCAAAACAAGCGATTTCATCAGCATTTTGTATAGACAATGTTTGTTTTGTTTTTATTAAGGATTCCAAAGCATTTTGTAAGAGACTGTAATGACGAGAATTTATCATCAAATAATCGTTTTTAGAATCTGAGACTCCTGAAAATTTATCAATTTCTTTTAATAATTCCGCAACACCTGTTTCGGTTTTAGCAGATAATGATAAAAAGGCAAAAAATGTAAGTTTCAAAGATTTAGATATATTGGTAAAAGATAATTTTTGGTAGAGGTCTGATTTATTTAATATTCCTATGATGGGTGCTACTAGATTAGATTTTTCCAAAAAATTCGCTATTTCAATGTCATTTTTATCTAATTCGCATGAAGAATCAAACAGCCATACTAATATATCGGCTTCTGAAACTACTTCCTTAGTTCTTTTTTGTCCTAAAAATTCTATTGAGTTGTTAGTATGATTTCTTATGCCTGCGGTATCTATAATTGTAAGAGGAACACCATGACAGTCTATTGTTTCTTCAATTGTATCTGTTGTAGTTCCTGCTATATCCGTGACGATCGCTCTATTTTTGCCTAAAATTGTGTTGAGTAATGATGATTTCCCAACGTTTGGTTTTCCTATGATAACTACTTTTACCCCATGCTGCAAAATTTTGCTTGTTTTGTAAAAATTTAAAAGATCTTGCACGTCATTTATACACGAATCAAGTCTTGAAAACTTTTCATTAAGCGATAGAAACATAATATTCTCATCTGGATGATCTAGACTTACTTCCATAAAAGCAACGAGATTCGTTAGAGAGTCTCTTATATTTTTTATTTTTAAAGAGAGTTCGCCAGATATGTTATTTAGTGCAACTTTTGCGGATGTTTTAGTCTTACTAACTATTAAAGCACACACTGCTTCTGCTTCCGCAAGGTCTATTTTACCATTCAAAAATGCCCTATAAGTGAACTCGCCGGGTTCCGCCGGTCTAGCTCCGTTTTTATATAGCAGGGTTAAAACTTCATTTATTATTACAGGATTTCCGTGTACTGAAATTTCTATCAAATCTTCACCGGTATATGTATGTGGCGATTTAAAAAAAGTACATATAACTTCATCTTTTTTCTTAGTTTCGTCTACTATATATCCATATCTAACTTGCTGATTTGATTTGGAGTGAGTTTTAAATATCTTGTTCATTATACGAAACGATTCATTCCCAGACAAACGTATTACTGCAATAGCAGATTTTCCAGCTGCGGTTGATAATGCGGCAATAGTGTCTTCTCTTAAGTAATTCATGGTAACATAAAGTTTTTCAAAACAGTGAACATTTGTGACTTAGGTTAAAAACCACACAAGTGATCTCATGGGTTACAATAAAACCATATTTTAAGAACTTTCCATAGAAACTCAATTATTTGTGATAAGAATTATACATTTTAGATTTTTGAATTAGCTATTTTACTTTTTATGTTTCTAGGTATTTTTCCATTCTCCAAGGCACTTAATTTTTTCAACACTTTATATGTAACTCTCTAAATTTTTTCATTTTTATTCTGAAAACACGCTAATTCTTTACACTGTGATGGGGTCAAGAACTTCTTGTCAATCTATTCTACCATGATTTCGATAAATCTATAACACATATAAAAGATACTTTCATACATTCTTTTTATTTTTCGACTTGAGAAGAGCAGCGTAATACCGACTGAACGATTTTCTATTTTTTAACAATCATAATAACACGATATTTAGAAAAGAATCTTCAGTAAAAAGTATATTTTTATGAGCAACCAACCATCCGTTCATCGACCGACATCTTACCATTTCCAAAAAAAAACTTCTATCGAAAGATCTAGAGGTTCTTTAAAATCTTCAGATAGTTCATCATCTTTTCGACTTAAGGTGCTAACATTTCTTTTTTTTATTAATCAATGAAGCCATTTGATATCTTACCAAATTTTTAATTTACTGAATAAGAAATCTTTCTCTTTTAAGATATTGTAAGAAGTTGAAGCAACAGAATCAAAATTCATAGCACATAATAAGTGTCCAACCATAAGCTATAAATCCAAAATACCTGATATGAGACGTCTATCTAAAAATAAAGAAGCTTTAATAAATAATATATAGTAGTGGTATTTTTGTTTTTTCATATGGAGTAGTTATAAAGCTTGAAGTATTTTTCTAATTAATGATAAATATATTTTTAGCAATTAAGACTTATATCCTTAACTCAAAATGAGAAAATGAAAAATTCACTTAGTAAAAATTCTCCCTGGATAACGCAAGCAAAAATTAATTTTTGTGAAAATTATTAATTAAAATATCATTGACGTCTAATACAATATGGGTACATATTATATACACAACATCATTTTAAATAAAATAGACATGTATTATGAAGACAATCATCACATCCTGAGATTTTAAAAAATTTAAGGTGAATTTATAATATTTTTCTCTTCTATTTGTGTTATTGTTTTTTTTTGTCATCTGCTCAGTTGAATTTCCTTTACTAAATTTTATTTTCACTGCTATTACAGATTTTTTTAAATACTGAGTCTATTATTATTACTTTATTTGTATGCACTTCACACTTACTATATGCTCATTTTTGTCCTTAATAATGGCACGAGCTATAATATTGATTCTTTATTCTGTTACTAAATTTTACGAGATATTTGCAAAAAATTCTGTTAGAATTTTTTTAGTAATTTTTCATCGCTTTCCCTTGACATTTTGTACACTTTATTAATTATAGTTTTTTACTTTAGAGGGTCCTTTGTTTATTTATTTTTCTAATAAATTTCTTAGAAATGCTTTTTATACTTTCAAATTCTGAAAACTCAGTCTGCATTTTGGCTTATCATTTATTTCTCTTTTTTCTTTATTGTCAAGTACTCTGTTTGAAATAATAATTCTCTATATTATAATTACTTCGTTACTTCATCACTGTTTATTTCTCTTCTTAGTGGGGTGGGTAAATTTATTCTGTCAAAAATGTTGAAGTTTTAGTCTCAAACCAATAAGTATTAAATTTTTTTATCAAAAAAGAGTAGTTTCGAATAAAGTCTCTAAATATCATGAGCGTCTGCTCATTATACTAACGTTTTATTTATGACGATACTTATTTTTTTTTGTTGTCATTCTCTTTTTTTGATATGTTTTCTAACCTCTTTTGCATATACCTGCAGATTGCACCACGCTGATCGTCCATCGCTATATTATTTAGGTTATTTGGGGGGGGGGTGAACTTCCGAAAACTGCGATACTTCACAGTTAGCAGAACAAATTCTACCAGATGCCTTTATTTATTCGATAAAAATTATGTAATGTCCTTTTTTTAACTTCATGATGTATTTATTCGTAAACTTAAGATTATCCAGGTGAGGCTTGTCATATTCGTCTACAAATGTTGCTACTATTCCCTATTTTTATTATGCAATTAAATTGTTTGTTCTATCAATTCCAAATTTGCTTAATAAAGCAGCGTCGCTCGGTGTAATGTCGTATTTAGATGTTGTTGAATTGATGAAGTCTAACAATGAACTTTCTATAATGTGTCAGATGTTTTATATATTATGCTGGAGTTGCAAAATCCAAATGGATTACGAGATTTTTCTTAGTCCAAAATTTTACTTGTCCATAATATATATAACTGTTCAAACAATTCTTCTAAAATGCTTATAAATGAAGATTTGACAAATCTTATTGGGATGTACGAAAGAAAACATATTCTTCCATCGTTTGTCACAAACTACGTATATATTTTGTCTTTTTCCCTACACGCATGTACCCATTATTTCTTAATATATCTAAATGGTTGCGTTTCTATTATAAGTTTTTTATGAGGTTATTTCCTCTTTCACGTAAAAAAAATAACTTAATTTTTTATTCTTTTCCAATGAAATAGTATTTATTACCTGTCACAAATGCTTCACGTTTCAAGAAAAAATTCTTTTTTTATTTTTTAATTAACTAATAATCTAAAGAGTAACAGTGATTGATAAATCATAAATTTGACGGATGTAAATTATGAAAAGTTGTCGAGAACATTTGTTCTTGTTTTTCTAGTTTATTACTTTATTTATGATAAAAAAGGCAAAAGTTTAAATAAGATATACTACGAGTTAAAATTTATACAATTGTTATTTTGCAAACTTTTCTTAGTGATTAGAACATTCGGCGGGGCACTTGTGCTTGTTACTGACAACTGATGGGCAAAAATCTGCCGAAGCACAGCTGTAGGATGACGACGACGAAAAGCTTGAAAATTGCCTTGTGACCCCGTCATTTTTACATTTTGGACATTCTATCTTTTCCCTATTGAGAACAAGTATTTCGAATTTTTTATTACATTTTTTACACATAAATTCAAATAATGGCATATATCCCTCCTCTACGATTTTACATTTTTATTTCTTGTGGAACATTTAAAATTCAATGAACTTTCTTTATCAATAAGTTTTTTTTCTTGCAGGACCTATAAATATCTTTTTCCCTTTAATGTCGCTTGACCGTAAAGCACTAACTACGTTGTCAGTGTGTTCTTGTGGAACTTCTACAAACGAAAACGTATCTAGAATTTTAATATTCCCAACTAAATTACCGCCTAATCCAGCTTCGCCTGTGATAGCACTTACTAAGTCTCCCACTTTTATATTATCTTTTTTGCCTATATTGATAAAGAGTCGTGCCATGCCGTTTCCCTTTGCTCCTGTTTCGAAATGAGAGTTGTTTTTCTTTACAAAAATATCAAATTTTTGTTCCTTTTTTTCTACGGCAAACATCATTTTTAAAAGTGCTGCTGCGATATCTAACGAAGTGACGTCGTCCGAAATCAAAGATTCAGTCATTCTCGCATATTTCTCCAAATCTTTCCCTTTTAAGATTTCTTTTATCTTATCTAGCATTATCGTTGTTTTTGTGTTTTCAACGTCAATAAGCGATGGAATGTTTTTTCTTCTTATAGTTGCTTTTGTGTATCTCTGAATATCTCTGAGTTTATAAATATCCTTTCCAGCGACAAAATTATACGCTTTTCCCGTTTTTCCAGCTCTGCCTGTTCTCCCGATTCTATGTACGTAATTTTCATCGTCTTTTGGGATATCAAAATTAAAAACCATGTCTATATTTTCAACATCTATCCCTCTTGCTGCGACATCGGTGGCTATGAGAATTTCTATCGAACCGCTTCTGAATCTTGCCATCACTCTGTCTCTTTGAGACTGACTCATGTCGCCATGAATTGCATCAGCACAATAACCTCTTACTTGAAGAGCAGCGGCAGCCTCGTCGACTCTTTTTTTTGTGTTGCAGAAAACAAGCGAAAGCTTTGGATTGTACATATCAAGACATCTTGAGAGAACTTCAAGCTTTTGGTGTTCTCTTATGTCAAAATAATACTGCTCGATTGAAGGTACAGTTAATTTTTCACTTACGACTTTTATAATTTCAGGATGTTGCTGATATTTTTTTGTAAGAAATAAAAATTCTTTTGGCATGGTAGCTGAAAAAAAAACGGTTTGTCTTTTTTTAGGCATAGATTTTAAAATTACTTCTATGTCTTCTCTAAACCCCATATCTAGCATTTCGTCTGCTTCGTCTAAAACAATTGTTGAAGCTGCCTCAAGTTTTAGAGTCTTGCGTTCCAAGTGATCTATAACTCTACCCGGCGTTCCTATGACAACTTGTGCTCCCCTCGAAAGGGCGACCATTTGCCTTTGAATAGGTTGTCCACCATAAATTGGGACTATGTCAATGCCTTTTTTGTATTTTGAAAAGAGCTTTAGTTCCTCTGCGACCTGTATCGCGAGTTCTCTTGTAGGGCATAAAATTATTGATTGGACACATCTGCTCTTTGAGTTGATTTTCTCTAAAATGGGAATGCCAAAGGCCGCTGTTTTTCCTGTTCCAGTCTGTGCTTGTCCTATAATGTCCGCCCCAGTCATCATTTTTGGCATTGACAGACTTTGAATAGGTGTAGCTTCCTCAAATCCCAAATCTTTGACTGCTTTAAGTATTTCGTTTGATAGATTTAATTCGCTAAATTTTAGTGTTTTCATTCTTTTATGTTGTTTTTACTCTTTCTTAACTTATTTGCAACTATTTTAAATTCTAAAAGCAGTCATTAATGTGAGTGATAAAAAAGATCGGCACCTCTAATTTTTGTATTTCAATATCATTTCCGCTTCCTTCATGTCTATGTCCGTATTTGTACACCCATCTTTTTTAAGCGGTACAAACTGAACCGCCACGTTTTTGTCTTTTAATATTTTAAACGCTTGATATCCTTCGGAAAAACAAGCCACGCCCACGATAGCTTTCGGTTTTTGCTCTTTTATTATTTTTTCAATCGTCCTTCCGCCCTTTAAAACATAAAGGGCTTTATAATTTAGTTTCTTCACGAGTTCGTTTATTTTGCTTATTTTGCAGCCAGAGCATCCCGAACAAATATAATAACTACCTTTTTCCTTAGCGGTGCAAATTAACGTATTTCTCATGCAGTGTGGGACAAAGACAAGTCTCTTATTGAACGAAACTGAGGCGAACCTTCCCTCTTGGATTTTATTTTGTTTATTCGCAAAAATTCTACAGACACATTCCTTGCTTTTTTGAGAGAACCTGCATAACTTCATAGATGCATTTTATAAAATATTTATGGGATAAGTCAAAAAACGGCGACGTAGTTGGGAAAAGTAAAACAAAAATATGTAAAACAAGGAGTAGAATTGGTGGGCCCTGCAAATATAAAAGTAACTATGCTAATTATAAACTACTTTACAAGAGGTAAAGTTGGATAAATTGTACGCATTTTAGTTTTTAAAGTGGTGGTGGGCTAGGTTAATGTATTTTCCATATCCTAAAGATAATTTCAAATTTTATTCCTATGGCAAATTGTGAGAATTACGAAGATAGTCAAAAATTTGAACTAATTGATGAGATTGTAAAAATTAAGGGTTTTTCCTTTTAGTGAACCCCTATCAAACTTATTGACTAGAGGAGGTTTATCGTTGACAAATTATGATCAAGATCATTTTTCAGGCTTTCTGCGTTTATAAAGATATGGTTAAGATGAAGTTTTTTATCTCCATCTATAAAAATTTAACCATCACTTGACCATCACTTAATATAAAAAACTTTGAAAGAGATAATTTTGTAAATCAATTGAAAGAATTTGTGATATTTTTAGATGGGTTGAGTTAAGTTGTGTTTGTTTCTTACAAAAGACTGATTTGTGCATAGGCGAAGATTTGACGACCAGAACATGGAGAAAGTTATCTTCAAAAGTATAGGGACCTTATTCCATCATTATGAAGAACAGAAATTTTTGTGGCTTCATATCGTGTATAGTGAAAATATTCTTAAGTATTGCAAACTAGAACATGTGTAATATTGTTTTATGAATATGTTCGTTGTGAGACGCAAGAAAAAATGAGTTAAAATATTATAAAAAAAGTTGTTGGTAGTGTGCTTTTCAATTTAGAGCCTATATCTAAAAAAGTTTTAACAACACAAAGAATGGGACATGTTTTTATGAAATTAAAATTAAAAGAAGGATGGTGCTAGAAAACTTATAATTCACTATTTCATCTTTTATCTACAGAGTATTAAGCAGGTGGATAAGAATAAAAGGTATTAAGAAATAATTATGATAGAAGAATTAGTGAGTGAAGTTGGCAGTTACAATATTTTTAATAACATGCCAACATTTGATATAAATATGTCTGAAGTTGGTACAGCAGTGAAGTTTTATGTGTTGCTTTTGTAGATGATACAAGTCAAGCAAACTAGCATGGTTGGGATCTGTTGTTGTTGAGCCTTGTTTGAAAAATTTAATCTAATAAAAATAGAGTATGTATGGGAGAATACTTGGACTATATCTAATCTTCGCAAAAAAGATCCTAAAGTTGAAATTTTATTGTAGGTCAGTGAGTGTGTGGATAGTTTATGGCTTTGTCTGCAGCCATGATTTTGTCTGGATTATATGAGATTGATGTGATATAAATTTTCATTTGTTTTATTGCGTTAAAAATTTATGGTTGTGTATTGTCGTCATAGGGGTAGTTGCTTGAGTCACTTGAAGTGAATGGTATTTAAAGGATTCCTTACGTGCGGTGTTGTTTTGTGTACTCTCTGATTTTTCATCGCAGTATTTTCGCAGTATTTGAGAACAAAATTCGAGGTGTGTGTTGTGAGTGTATGTTGCGATGGGATTGATATAGGTCCGTAGTAAATGAACGAATTTACAATAAAGTGAATGAAATATGTTGTAGCAACTGTGTAATTTTTATGAGGAAGGGAGCTATTGATGTGATAGTTTTGTAGATTTAGTGGTAACACCATCGTTGTATGATGAATTACGGATATATAGCGGATGTAAGTTTGATTGGTAGTGAAGTCGCAAAATAGTTGTTTAAAATTAAAAAAGGTGATATGGGCTTTTGGATGGTCTGGTTAATTTGGAGATAAAATAGAAAAAAGCACATGATGGAATATTTCCCAGTTTTAAACAGACATTACTGTTTCAAGGTAGTGAAGTGAGATCAAGATTCATGATGTAATTAATTTATAAAAAAAGTGCTCATTCCATGTGCTCTAGTGCTTACGTTAATTGTTTCGAATATGTGTTTGTTTTAGTAAAAGTAAAGGATCACCCAAAGGTGTTCGATTTTTTGCAAGAAGAAAGTGTTAGAAATGGGCTTGGAATGTCAATATGTAGGAAAAGAGTATGTGAGAGGTATCAATAAAAAGATTTTAGAAAAGTTAAAGAAAAAGAAATAATATGCTGGAAAATGTGCAGTTGGCTTAAACGGTTAGACTAATGACAGGATGGTATTTCAGTATCTTGCTGTGTTTCTTGAAAAATTAAGAAAAAAATCATATTTTAAGTTGAAGTAAATAGAGTTGTTAATTATATACATGTTTGTGTTAACCGGACATTAGATGTTAGTGAAAGTTGTTGTCCGTTTCTTTGATATCTGAGGTGATCTATTTGTTTTTTTAATTCAGTTTAACAAATTTGCTTTTGCTGCCACGTGGGTGTACGTTCATCTTTGTGCTGTGGACACGTTCCCTCAGGCGAATTCAAAATTTTAACATTAGATCTAATTTTGATTTTGTGATTTTGGCCGCTACCACAGGGAACTCAGGCTGTTTGCTATTCGTAAATACACACTTTACACGATTACGAAATGCTGTGAAACAATACAAAAAAAAAGGATTTATAAGACGGATACGTAATCAAAAATTTATAAACCCAAACAAAATGCTACCCAAACACCCACAATACTGGCACGTTTTACATATTTTTATTTCTTTCATTATAGAGAAGCATATCTTTTTGCAATTTCTTTTTCTCTACAGTTTTAGCTCTCGACAGAATTTATAATATCTATCTCCACACAGAAAACTGTTCACGATTAATTGCAAGAAGCTTTTTAATATTACTTGAGTTTTTTTTCTCATCGCTAGCTTCAGAAATTCGCTTTATCAGAAGCGGCAATAGTGTCAAGGAATAGGTTGTGTGGTGTTTGTGGCTACCACATCTTGTTTGTTACCCAAAGATAAAGATTGCCCCTAACACCTCTCCTATATATATATATACCATGACCTTCGAGACTGTCCAAATTTAAAATTTATTCAAAATAACATAATATAATCAAAGCTACGGCTATTATCTTTTTATATTCTTATTATCCAAGTATTTATCCATATCCATGCATTGTAAAAAATTAATCCATAACTCCAAAATCTGTAAAATTTACATTTTAACATTTTACATCTATGTCACACTACTGTTTCACTTTTTTTTATATTTTTTACCACAAAGTTCGCTCATGAGTATATTTTATGCATACTGTTTGTTGTTTTTGAATTTAACAAACATAGTCAGTTATATCAAAACTTTCAGCACCACAGTTATCACAAAAATTTCTATAAAGTTTTCATAAAAATCCTCTCAATTATAAAACTACTCTCTTTTATTTTTATTACAATAATATATAACTATGCCATTTTAATTTCCAAGTGTATATTTTATTCATGTCTTAAAGCGCCGTCATCTATGGGATTTTTAAAAAAAAGCTTTTAGGGCACAGACCAAGCAGCAAAAAACAACCCAACAAATCCGAGAAAAAAAACAGAAGGCAGATACTACGGAAATAAGTTACATAAGTTTTAAAATGAAAAAATTTCTTACGAAGTTTGTTTACTATAATCACCCCCACCTGTCCCGTCGTTTCACTCCAACCAATTACTATGCCTATCAATCTTTCCAGCATTCCTATGAACATACAAAGACAGAATCCACCAAAACACACATATGATAAACTGCAACAAAATATCTACTCTTAACAACAACCTATTCCCCTTGTTCTTCTTTTTGAGATTGAAGCAAATATGACATTCACACACTATGTCATTCTCACCACGCTGCATACAAGCAAATTTATAAAGGTAATAGCAATAGAACTTAACTTATAAGAAGTAAAAATATTTGACTGAATGAAAGCATTGTTCTGCGAAGTTTTAGCACATATTTTTTACCTTTACGAATCTTTTTGATAAAACAAAATTCTGTGCGTATATAAAAGTCTTTTTGTTACAACGTCACTTACTCTATCAATATCTATTTCATTTTTTATTTTTTATTTGCACCTATTTTATTTTTTATTTGCACCTATAACACGCATATAAACTTTTAGCTCCAAACAACTTACATATGGCCGTATGTAAAAGAACCGCGTATTCTATCATTTTCTTCATCGCCATTCCAGCCTGACCTTCTCTTGCTAGGCAAAACACACATAGCTTATAAACTCATTCCATTTATTTCTAAATAATTACCTTATAAGATTAAAATTTTTATTGCCATAAATTTTTTAATTATACTTTTCCCAAATAACGTTAATTTTTTTTCTCCTTATTTTTATGTTTTGTAAAAAATCTGATTTTAGAATAGTAAGAATCTTTTTAAATCCGCATAATTCGCAGAAGTTCTTTCTTCAACCGTTGTATTGTGATTTTTCTCATTGACAACAACTTGCGAATGGATCATATATTATACACCCCGTAACACATTATTCTTTATGCTAGAAATTCACAACATTATCATCAACATCTTCGCTTTCTAAGCTTATAGCCTTCCTCTCTTTGTAATAAACATCACTTTTATTCGTCGCTTATCCGGGAAAGAACTACAACTAAAAGTATCTGATCCTAAACTTAAAATCACTAATTTCAATAGCCATTTTAGCTTCAACAAGTATTGAGATTAAATTCACAACATCTATCATAGCACCCAAACGTTGATAATATTAAGATTGTGCCTTGTTTATGTACAAATAATTTCTACAGACAGACAGCTTCAGTAAAATAATTTTCGATTATCAAAAATAAAAACATTTTATGTTTAAATGTTCCTCTGTCTACCTTCTCATTTAAATTATACTTTACTGGAATTTTCGTTTCGTCATGCACTAACTATAACTCTGTCTTGTATTTTTATATTTGTTGTCGCACAAGCTGCAATTTCAGGTTCATGAGTTACCCACATTAGCACCGCTATTTTTTACTATTTAAATCTCTAAGAACTCTTTATAATATTTCTTGCCGAATTTGTATCCAAGTTTCCCGCCGACTCATCCGCTAAAATTATTAAAATTATTGAAGGCTTGCTTACAAGAGATCTCGCTATTGCGACTCTTTTTGTACACTGCTGCCTTCCATTCCAGATGCTTCGTCTGATTTATTGGCTTACTCGAGCAGAGATAAATCCACAAATGTCAAGCACAGTTTCATTGAATTTTCATATGATTCCTCATATTTTGAAATCGAGTCGAATAAATTATGGGTAGAAAACCATTTTCTTTAATTATCAGTTTGGATAAAAAATTAAATTGCTGAAAAATAAACCCCAAGTACCGGGTTTACCATAACTAATAATCCTCTATCAGAACAATCAGAAACTTCTTAATTCCGCAAATCTGTAATAGCACTCTTAAGAGGATTTATTTAAAAGACTTGCTATTCTACTACATTCAAAAGCGTTGATTCACATTTTCTCAGATATTGCCTGCCACATAATAACGACAAATTCGCTTCGCACGATCTCCACAGATTCACATCATTCAACATTTCGTAACGTCTAAATTTCTTAAATGATATAGCTTATTGCCATTTCTAAGCTCTATTACTTTTATAACTTACTTTTGTCTCGTTTTAATTCCACGCCTGAATAAAGCACATTATATGAATGTTTTATCACAATATGTAACAAAAACACTACAATAAACATTGAGCAAAAAGCTTTTTGACTTGACACTCTTTATCTTTATACACTACTCATGTGTATATCTTTTTAAAACAACTTCACAACGCATCTATTGTCCAACGCCTTATCATTATATATAAACTTAGCTATAAAAAAAATCGTAATAATTGTCAATTTTGGGTACTACGACCCTAATCCCCAGGAAGACCTTCCCTAAAATTTGCTTAAAAGTAGTCAAGACGGCGTGCTGAAAGTAACAGTGCAGTACGAGTTTTTCAATTATGTTTTAAGTTTCTCGAGTAAAATTTTATTGACAAGCTGTGGATTTGCTTGTCCTTTGGATTTTTTCATGGCAAGACCAACAATCGCTCCAATTGCCTTTTTTTTGCCTGATTTAAATTCCGAAACAGCTTTACTGTTTTCATAAATAACTTCTTCACATATTTTTGCAATAACCGATTTATCGGAAATTTGCGTGAATCCTTTTTCTTTTATTATTTTCTCAGGGTCAGACGACTTTTCAAACATTTCGTCAAAAACAGTTTTCGCAATTTTTCTTGAAATAGTTCCATCAAGAATAAGAGAAACTAACTTAGCCAGATTTTGGCAAGAAACAGGAGATTTTGAAATAAAAATCTTTGAAACGTTTAACTTCGCATTCAATTCAGTAAAAATCCAATTTGCGAGCAACTCAGAAGAAGCTTTTTTATCTTCCATGTAACTTAGTGCTTTTTCATAGTAGTCGGCAATTACTTTTGTAGATGCTAAATAACTTGCGGCATACTCCGTCAAACCATAATCTTTTATAAATCTCATTTTTCTCGCTCTCGGAAATTCCGGAATTTCTTTGCGTAATCCCTCAATAAAAGAATTTGTTAACGCAAAAGGCACTAGATCCGGTTCTGGGAAATATCTATAATCCAAAGCTCCTTCCTTGGAACGCATTGATTTTGTTATCTTTTTTTCTGCTTCCCACAACCTTGTTTCCTGTATAAGTTTGCCACCCGAATCGAGAATTTCTTTCTGTCTTTCAATTTCATAGGTTATAGCATTTCTCACACCAGATAAAGAATTTATGTTTTTAATTTCGACTTTTGTTCCATATTCTTGCTGCTCAACATGACGCATACTTACATTTACATCGCAACGCATTTTCCCTTCTTCCATACTGCACTCAGAGGTCTCTAAATATTCAACTATATTTTTAAGTTCATTTAAAAATTCAAAAGCCTCTTCTGGAGATCTAAGTTCAGGTTCAGTAACGAGTTCCATAAGTCCTACGCCAGCTCTGTTTAAATCCAGAAGAGAATAATTAAGTTTTCTACTGCCTACTTTGTGCACAAGCTTTCCCGTATCTTCTTCAAGATGAAGTCTCGTTATATTTATAATTTTTTCTTTACCTTTGACAATAATTGAAAGCTTTCCCCTTGAACATAGAGGCTGATCAGACTGCGTTATTTGGTAATTTTTAGGAGAATCTGGATAAAAATATTGTTTTCTGGTAAAAATACTTTCTTTATTTATATTAAAGCTTAGAGCAAGACCAGTTTTAATTACAGCTTCAACAGCTTTCTTGTTTAGTATGGGAATCGCCCCCGGCTGAGATGTGCAAATTATGCATGTATTTAGGTTCGGCTCAGAACCAAATCGTGTAGAACATTCACAGAAAACCTTTGACTTCGTGTTAATCTGCATGTGAACTTCAAGCCCAATAACAGATTCGTAATTAACCATTATTTCGATACCTTTATTAAAAAAACTTTTTCTCTTAAAAATTAAGATGATAATCACACAAAAAAAATAAGTTAAACTTATAACTCTGGGTACTTATTTAAATCAAAATCAGAAATTTTCTCAAAAGCGTTGGCAATTTGGAAGAGTTTTACATCAGAAAATCTTGATCCCATAAAATGCATGCCCACAGGCATACTTGAATTTGTAAAATTATATGGAACGGTAATTCCGGGAAGTCCCGCAAGATTTGCAGCTATAAGGAAAACATCGCATTCCTCTGAAAGAGTCTCGCCAAACTTTACAGGCATTTGTAAAGTTGCAGGAGAAAATATAAAATCACACTTTTTATAAGCATCGCTTATTTGATTTATGAGCAAAGTTCTTACTTTTTGAGCCTGATGATAACATCTATAGTAATTTTTAGCACCTAAAACATAAGTTCCGAACAATATTCTTTTCTTAACTTCATATCCAAGCGACTCTGCTCGAGATTTAGCATATTCGTCATCTAAATTTTCGGCATTTAGAGCCCTATATCCATAGCGAATCCCATCGAAAGTCGCAATATTTGCGGAAACTTCAGCACACATAATGATTTTGTATAAAGCCGGAATATATTTATAAGATGGAATATCAACTTCTACTATTTTTACACTTAAAAATTTAAACTTATCCACAGCTTTATTAAAATTTTCTGATATTTCAGTATCCATTTTATAGTTAAATAGCTGTCTGGGTATGCCTACTTTTACACTTTTTAACACTTCAAGGTTATCATCAATATAACTAATACAGTCAATCTGCTCCCTAGGTTCACAAACTGGATCTTTATAATCTTTACCCATCACGATGCTTGCGAGCAATGCACTATCCTTTACATTCTTTGAGAGCGTGCCTACCTGGTCAAAAGAGGATGCTAGAGCACATACGCCGTACCTACTTATTAATCCGTAAGAAGGCTTATATCCCACAATCCCGCAAAAACTTGCAGGTTGTCTTACTGAGCCGCCTGTATCAGAGCCTAAAGCAAAAGGTACCATACCCATACTAACGGCCGCGGCACTACCTCCAGAAGAACCGCCTGGAATATGCTCCAGACTCCAAGGATTTGTCGTTTTTTGGTAAGCTGACGTTTCTGTAGAACCACCCATAGCGAACTCGTCCATATTTGTTCTACCTATAAAAATTGCCCCTGCCTTTTTAAGTTTTTCTATAACAGTGGCATCATATGGAGAAATATAATTTTCAAGATATTTTGAAGCCGAGGTCATACTTTCACCCTTCATCATAATGTTATCTTTTATGCCAATGGGAATACCCTCTAAAGATCCGCATTTCTTGCCACTTTCTATTTTTTTATCCGAACATGTAGCTTCCTGCTCTAACAACTTATTCTCATTTAACTTAAGAAACGATCTTATTTTTGAATCGGTTTTCTTAATGCGAGTTACGCAAGCTTTAACAATATTCAAACTTTTCACTTCACCAGAACAAATTTTTGATCGCAAATCATTAGCCTTAATTTTCAAAATTTCATCCATACTAAAACCACTTTTTTTTTTTAAAATATACAAGCATAGCCACTATAGAAATCAGCATTAAGCCCACTGCCAAAAACCATAATCCTTTATCTTCAAGAATACGACGTTCTGGAAATTCTAAATTCATTCCATAATAGCCGGACACAATAAGAACTGGCATTACGATTGTAGCTATTACCGTTAAAAATTTCATAACTTCAGTAAGCTTAACCGTAACGCTAGACATATAAACTTCAAGCAAACTTACGACCATCTGACTTCGTGCAACTATGGACTGATTTATTCTCGCACAGTGCGTATAAATATCGCGAAAATAAACTAAATATTCTTTTGAAATTAAATCGTCGCTTGCTCTCGTAAAGTAAAAATAAGCCGCTTGTTGAGACTCAGCCACTTTTTTAATTGCAAAAATCACTTTCTTAGTGTCAAGAATCCTCTCCATATCTTCATTCCCAGGATCCGCAAGAATATCATCCTCTAAATCTTCAATTTTATCGTCAATTTTTTCTAAAGCAAGCTCGTAACTAGAAACAACTTTATCAAAAATACTATAAAGCAAACTTTCCAAACTCTTCATTTCAATCTGGGGTTTAGCTCTCACTTTCTCAAAAATAGTTTCAAGAAAAAAAAGCTCTTCTGTATGTACGGTCACTAAAAAATTTCTACCCACAAAAATATTCAATTCATAAATACTGTCATCAAACTCTTGAAAATAATGTGGCTTCAGCTGTATACCATGAACTGCTCCAAAAACGTAATTTTCAAAAGCTTCTACTTTAGGATAAAACTGTGGAAAAAGACAGTCCTCAATTGACATCTCATGGAACTTAAACGATTCCGAAAGAAGTAACATTTCTTCATGGCTTAGCTCATGATTTTCCAAATGAATATCAACCCACATAATATCCGGATTTTTTCCATAATTATCTAAAACATTCAAGGCACCACAACCTGTGATAACCGAACTGTTCAACGAAAAAATCGTTTTTATCATACTAAAAACCCATTTAGATATTTTTCTATTTCTCATTATTCAAATGGCATAAAAACAACTACTATCCGGTCACTTAACACATTGACACACTGTACTTATGACATTTGTAAAAAACGCCATCAACAAACAACACCGCTCAATCAGATATAATTTTTTTAACTTTATAAAAAGTTTTTTCTCTTTCAGGTGAAGAATTTAGCATCATGTCAACAATTTCTTTTGGACACGATTTCACAATATCTTCCCTCCAAACATTTCTAAGTTTCGTAACGTGAGTCGTAGGCTCTAAGCTAGCTACGTCAGGTTCTTGTAAAATTTCAATATAATCAAACATTTCACTTAGATCTTCAAGATATTTTTTCTTTTCGCGTTCACTAATTTTTATCCTTGAGAAAAAAGCGATAGTATCAAGTTCTTTCATCAACATAAACCACCCCTTAACTCTTAAAACAAATTGACTTTTAAGACTTTACAAAAATTTAAAAACGCATTAACTTTCTTCTTTCAACTGCATCGCAAGGCACGATCGCACCTTTAAAAGAAATTCGGTGGCAGTTTTAGATAAGTAGTCAGGATAAGTCCATGGAAGTTTAACAAACCTTCCTTTTTTGTACATCATCGTAACTTCAGCGTATATTCCGCTTGAAATATAAACCCTATGACTATAATTTTTTGTTGTGGCAAGAATGATATTAGCTAGACTTACGTATCCAGAATCAATATTTATTTGTCTTCTACCATCTAATGCAAAACTATTCTCAGTAAAATTCGTAAAAATTTTTATTTTGGCAAGTCTATCTACGGAAATTAATTCTTCAAAAGAAATCCAAAAACGTCTCAGCCCATTACCCATTTCTGGATTATAATAATTTGAAAAATCAAAATTTACAACATTGCTTGTTAAATCGATTTTTCCTAATTTTTCTTCAAGCATTATAAAAGACTTTCGTCTTACTACCTCATCACAATAAATTACACCGCAAAACAACTTAGCTTTTTCTGGATTACTTATAATACCCATACCGCCTCTAAACACAAATGACGTATCTAATACAGCACCGCATTGTATCATATATTACTTTTAATCTCACTCTTCGATCATTCTTTTCACTCGGTTTACATCTTTTTGCTGTCAGCCCGTTCTCGCGCTAGAAAATTTATATTTCTTAATTTTGTACTGCTCTTTTATACACGCTGCAGACTGATTGTGCCGGCGAGATGAAGACTCTTTTTTATCACAGCAAGTTACTAACAACGTTAAGCTTTAAACATACAACAAAAGCACATGATCTTCATTTACTTTTATTTTTTTCATGTCTTCTTACAATCTTTGCATTACGATTTATTTATTCAAAAAAAATATTTCTGTACATCTAGCCATTTTAACTCGACTCGCTTTATAATATTCACAATGATAAGACAATATAATCAACAGAATCACAAATTCATTTTATGTTACTCCCAAACACATAAGCAATTTAATATAATACATCAATAATGAGTGCAAAATTTCACAATGAAAAGAGGTTACGCAATGAAAAAAGAAATTTTCGTAGCAATATTTATGCTAATTTTTTCAATAAATGCCTTTTGCACAAAAGATTTCACTGAAAAAATTGATTATGTTGTAGAGTTTCAGGAAAAATCACCTGAAATGGCGGCAGTGTTACATGTTAATTTTATAAAAATTATACCAGAGCCTAAGGAAGCGGAAAAGATAATAAAACAACAATTAAAAATATACGGGGACAAACTAGTACTTCATAAAAGAGAAATTGCGACATCAAAGAATGGAGGGTATAAAAATATTATTGGCTCCGCATGGTATACAGAGGGCACACACTCTGGAGATTATATAAAAATTAAGTTCAATAAGGATCTGGCCGCTTACGTATGGCTTGGAAAAACAAAAAATATCGTGACATTTCACGATTATATATCTTTTTTGAAAAAAGGAGAAAACAATAAAAAACTTAAAAAATAAATGTACAAGAAATAAAATTCAAAAAAAAACAATTCAATTAACACGTAACATTTTTTTTTAAATCGTTATTGTGTTGTCAACTTTTTACCAAGAGATACTGTTCAAAAAAAAGATCTAGAATAAAGAAGAATTAAATGAGAAACATAACATGGCAATAATGCCAAAACACGAAGGAATGAGCCATAAAATAGCCATAAAAGGAATTTCGTCCATTGAACCTATATACAAAGAACGTAGAGAAGTTCTACTTCAAAAGGAAGAAAAGTTAAACAAGAAACTTAGCGAAAGTAAAAAATCACAGTTTCACCATATCCCATCGACAGAGGAATTACTTGCAAGATACAGTGGTTTTATAACTTCTGAAATAAAACTATCTAGAAATCTTGGAACAAACAAATTCATCTTAAATCAACTTGAAACGAAGCTTATTAAATTCGAAACCTTAGAACATCC
>JAISYK010000006.1 GCA_031269945.1 Candidatus Endomicrobiellum calonymphae | reverse complement strand
TGCCGTTAACGTCGTCTTACCATGATCCACGTGCCCTATCGTACCTATATTTACGTGCGGCTTACTTCTGTCAAATTTTTCTTTTCCCATTTCCTTACCTCATATTTTTTTTACAACTTGCTATCTTAAAAAAACGTCTCTTATATACATACTAACTAACTTATAACCCTCAAAATATACTTAGCCGAAGACGGGAATCGAACCCGCGACCACCTCCTTACCAAGAAGGTGCTCTGCCACTGAGCCACCTCGGCATATCCTAAAAAAACACACCTTTAATAAACCTCTGGCTATACAAAAAAAAGCGGGAGACGGGAATCGAACCCGCGTGGCCAGCTTGGAAGGCTGAAACACTACCATTGTGCTACTCCCGCATGTTAAGAGAAAAAAAACAATCACTGGCTTTATATACTCATTCATATACATATATTAACTGAGCCAACTGGGGGCGGATGGATTCGAACCACCGAAGGGCAAGCCCGCCAGATTTACAGTCTGGTGCATTAAACCGCTCTGCCACGCCCCCTTTTAACAACCCTGGTACTTCACACAACAGCAATTTCACGCAGCAATCCCAAACCTCGACACCCTCCTCTCTTTTCACGGCAGACAATACAACCTTATCTCTCAATCTACCTAACTCGTTTAAAAAAGCCACATACGCAAAATTTATATTTACAAACATTTTACTATGCTTCACACTAAAAAAACACACACACCGCTCGTTGCATTATACCATAATTATACTTTACACTGAAATCATAATAATTCAGACATACATTTTAAAAAATATTCTTATTAATTAATTTTAAATAGTTTGAGTTTGATACTATAAAAAGAAAATACTATTATCATCAAACGAAGCTAGCATTATAAGTGGTGATTGTTTTTTTTTTGCTTTTTTGTCTTATTATTAATATTTTGATTTTAATTTTTATTATTTTAAACTAATTTGACCGTCTCGATTACGAATAAATAAAAACCTATAGGAAATTATCTGTGACACATTTTTATGTAAAACTTGAAAATATAGAAAAAACTACTTTTGCTATTACAGATAAGCAAATACACTATATACGTAATGTACACCGATTTAAACTTAATGATGAAATAACAATTTTTGACGAAGTTGGTGGAAATTCTTATCAAGCAAAAATTAATCACATTAAAAACATTGTTAAGGGCAATATTTTATCTTCTTCACATAAAATTTCTGATTTTACCGTAAAACTTTACATCTCAATATCAAAGACTAATAGGTTTAAATGCCTAATAGAAAAATGTGTCTAATGAGGAGTTTTGTGAAAATTATAATTACTAGCACTAAAAGAAACGTAGATATCAGTTTTTCAAAAAAACAAACTAAAACTATATAAAAATAGCTATCGCTGCAAGTTCACAATGTGGGAAAAACGATATTATAAAAATAAATAAATTTATAGATTTTAGCTTTGAAAAATGGAAATAACAACGAAAATAAAATTTTTATCAATAATATTTTTTAAAAAAAAATTAGAATATAATAAAGCAAGTATTTTTATAGAGCCAGAAGATGGCTTCGGGAATGAGGAGACAGAATT
Source organism: Candidatus Endomicrobiellum calonymphae (assembly GCA_031269945.1). GTDB lineage: Bacteria > Elusimicrobiota > Endomicrobiia > Endomicrobiales > Endomicrobiaceae > Endomicrobiellum > Endomicrobiellum calonymphae. Next base: position 167,925 of record JAISYK010000006.1, on the reverse strand, counting down.
TGCCAAATCTTTAGGGATTCGAATTTTGTGCAACACTTGAAAATAACATATTAAGAGGAGAAACCGCTGTAATTGTTGCTACTGCTTTAATTTTAAGCTATTTAAAACATCTAAATGAAAAAATATCACATATACACCCTTGGCTGCAAAGTAAATCAATATGAATCACAGTTAATTTCTGAAAAATTTAAAAATGACAATTTCGAATATACAAAAAATTCTCGGGAAGCTAATATCATAATTCTTAATTCTTGTACTGTAACCGCAAAAACCGATAGAAAATGTGAACACTTTTTGAGAAAAACAACAAAATTACCACAAAAACCCAAAATAATACTCACAGGATGTATCGTAAAAAATAAAAACAATCATATCAAAAAACTTTTATCTTCCCATAATAATATAAAAATAATGACAGATAAAACAAAACTTTTTATTAATCCTAAAAACCAAACAATTTCAGGTTTTGATAGACATTCAAGAGCATTCTTAAAGATACAAGATGGTTGCAATAATTTTTGTAGTTATTGTATAGTTCCATATATAAGAAACATTTTATGGAGTAAGCCTGAAAAAGAAGTCTTATCAGAAATAGAAACTCTAGTAAAATACGGTTACTTTGAAATAGTTATGACTGGAATAAGCATAGGAAAATATAGAAGCAAATTGTCAAAAACAAGGCTGTCAGATCTTATTGAAAAGATAGTAAAAATTCCTTTGAATTTTAGAATACGAATTTCATCTATTGAATTAAGTGAAATTGACAATAAATTAATTAAACTTGTTAAAAAAAACCCAAAAAAAATATGTCGGCATTTACATATTCCATTGCAGTCAGGTAGTGATGAAATATTAAGGCAAATGAACAGAAGATATTCATCAAAAAAATTCGAAAAAAAAATAAACAAAATAATGAAAATTTTACCAGATCTTGCACTTACCACAGATATTATCACGGGATTCCCAAACGAAACTAAAGAACATCATAAAGAAACATGTGATATCATAAAACGAATCCCATTTGCAAAACTACATGTATTCAAATACTCAGATAGAGAAGGAACAAAGGCTTCAACATTTAAAAACAAAGTTTATATAAATGAAATCAAAAACAGATCAAAAGAACTATTTGAAATAGACTCTGAAAAAAGAAAAATATTTTTAAAAAAAAATGCAGGTAAAAAAAGAAATGCTGTAAAAATTGGGAAATATAAAGCTCTTACAGACAATTACATAAAAGTCAAAATCCAACAACCCGAAAATAATAACCCAGCAACCCGCGCTGCATCTAGGTGTAATCAACACTCACCATCATTTTCTAACAACGGCATCTTCGAAATAGAAATAACAGAAGCTGCTAAAATTTAATGGAATCTATATTCAATAAAAAAAATTAACAAATTTTGCTTTATTTGTATTTTACTTATATTACAATTGTAAGTCATTTATTTTAAAAATTGTTTAGTAGTATACGTAATACGTATTATAATACTTAGCAGCTTTAGTTAAAGCGGCTTCAACAACATTAAAATTACCACGTAATATCATTTCATTATCATGTGCATGCATGATGCATATGGCATACGTGTATGGCATGGGGTATTTAGCGACGCATATTACCTCGTAAGTCAAATCTAAAGCTTCAAGTTTTCTCAAAATGCCTGCCATTATAAAATTTCTTACTTCATCATTACTTAAACTTCTCTCTGTACTGTCGTCTATAGTTACCTTATTACACATTATATTAAATGCGTTTCCAGCTTCAATTTTACTTAAAATTATAATCGCACATTCTGAAGGATAAAGAGGATTAAGTTCTCTAGGGACAACAAATAACATCGAACCATAATAATAAGCATGGAGGATACAACTAAGGCATCTTTTTCCCCTTTGTGATGATAAATCACACCATACGTCACTTTCCCAATAATTTATACTTTCAATCTGTCAACGGCAGTCATCATAGGTCCAAATTTAAATAAGACTTTTCATGTTTTAACCCATGGATTCACACGTGCACTCCAAAAAAAAAGTCTACATCAGAATTTTTTAATGCATTCCCTTTAAGCACAAATTTATCACCAGAAAAAATTTTTTCACTAGGCTAAAAAATAAATTTAACATCACCATTAAATTAATATTTTCTTTGATTCAAAATTTTTGCTGTGCTGCTCCCAACATTATGGCCATGTGCCCATCGCAATCTCATACACGCACGCACAATGGCCATCTTTTTTAGATCTATGTTCAACACTACTGGTCTCTCACAAACACAGACAAAGAATCCATATCTGCTCGCAAAGCTATCATTTTTAATGTACCTATATAACGCCAGTCTTTCCTACATGTTTACATAATACTTTTAATTCCTTAAGTTTAGATTTAATAAAATCTGCAGGACCATATTCTTCCCAATTAATTTTAGAATTTTCATGTATATGTCTCCTTATATCTATGATTCCAGGTTCTAATTCCACCTCATTTTACACTCCTAAATATTTTATGGTATAACAAACATTTTCAGCAATATCACTTGCAATAACACCTGTAACACCTTTATATTTTTCAACAAATTCACCAGATAGTCCATGGATAAAAACCGCGAATTTTACAGATCCAAATATATCATTACCTATGATATTTACAAAAGAAGATATCATCCCGCTCAAAACATCACCGCTGCCAGCAGTAGCCATCGCAGGAGTACCGGTATCATTTATATACGTCTTTTCACCAGAAGACACAATAGTATTGTTACCTTTAAGAACACAAATAAGAGAATTTTCCTTAGCAAAATTTACAACTATTTTCTCCTTATCTCTTTTTATTTCAGCAATATCCGTATTCAAAAGTTTAGCAAACTCACCCAAATGAGGTGTTACTATAAGTTTAGCTTTTACACTTTTAAGTTCATTTGAAATATTATTAAAACAAGCAATACCTGAAGCGTCTAAAATAACCGGAATATCAACCAAACAAATAATTTTTTTAATAAAATCGCACAGTACACTAAAATCTTCTTTTAAACCAGGTCCTATAACAATGGATGAAATTCTTCTGCAATTGATAAAATCAAAAATTTCTTCTACTGTTTCATACACAAAAAACATTACTTCAGGCTTTGAAATCGAACAAGCTTGATTCAAAAAATCATTTTTGACAGCGTAAGTTACCAAACCCGCACCTGAGCGCAACGCTCCTAAGCAACACAAGGCCCCGGCACCTGGCATAATTTTAGACCCTGCGATTACTAAAACATGCCCATAGTTGTATTTATAACTATCAGAATCTCTTTTTAATTTTAAAATAAAATTTCTAATTTCTCTTTTTTTCATCAAATATCTTAAAAAACAATTGCAAACGCAACAACATATTTGGTTGTATGTGACAGTGAAATGTCTATCTTTTTATATCTTTTATTTCTAATATAAACATGAGGTTTACCAGCTTTATTGTTTCTAATTGAGATATCGGTAATAACAAATTTTTTATTTTTTGAGCTTAATGCTTTCCAAACAGCTTCCTTAGCTGCAAAACGAGCAGCCAAATGCTGTAAAGAGTTCTTCTTAGTGACCGAATACGAGATTTCTTCATTTGAAAAAATTCTCTCCAAACATTTTTCATCTCTCATACGTTCTGCAAATCTCTCAACTTCTTCAATGTCAACACCTACATTCATTTTTATTCCTTACGTTTATTCTCAAAAAAGGATAAAACGCAATAAAACTACTCAACTGTAACAGACTTAGCAAGATTTCTTGGCTGATCCACATCACAACCAAGAAGAACCGCAACATAATAAGCTAAAAGCTGTAATGGAACTACCGTCACAAACGGAGACATAAATTCATTAACCTTGGGCACATAAATTATGTAATCGCTTTTAGTTACAATTTCTTCGTCACATTCACTTGCTAAAGCCACAATAGTTCCTCCTCTAGATTTAGCTTCTTCTATATTTGAAATTATTTTTTCATAAACTCTACTTTTAACAGCTATTGCAACTACAGGCATAGATTCATCAATCAAGGCTATCGGCCCATGTTTCATTTCCCCAGCGGCATAACCTTCAGCATGAATATATGAAATTTCTTTCAGTTTTAATGCACCTTCTAGCGCAACAGGATAATTTACATGTCTGCCCACATACAAAAAGTCTCTTTTATTTACAAATACTTTTGCAATATCTTTAAGCAGTTTAATATTATTCAAAAACTTACTGATTTTTAACGGAATTTCATATAATTCATTCAGATATTCTTTTAACTTTTTCTCTGCAAGCTTCCCTTTTTTATTAGCCCAATCAAAAGCAAGCATATAAAGAATAGCAAGTTGACTCGTAAAAGTTTTTGTCGATGCCACACCTATTTCAGGACCACAGCGAGTGTAAATCACGTATTCAGCCTCACGACTAATACTTGAACCTACAACATTGCACACCGCAAGCGTCATACAATTTTTACTTTTTGCTAGTTTTAAAGCTGCTAAAGTATCTGCAGTTTCGCCAGATTGCGAAACAAGTATAACCAAACTTTTTTCATTCAAAATAGGATTCCCATATCTAAACTCTGAGGCAATATCAACTTCAGTCGGTACTTCTGTAAAATTCTCAAATAAAAATTTAGATACCAATCCTGCATGATACGATGTCCCACAAGCTACAATATGAATATTCGAGATATTTTTAATATCTTCATCTTTGAATTCAATCCCCTCGATGCGAACCCTACCTTCACTCGGATAAATTCTACATCTTAAAGTTTCTTTTAGCGTTTGAGGTTGCTCAAATATCTCCTTTAACATAAAGTGCTTATAACCGTCTTTCTTAGTTTGAGTAGCACTCCACTGTATGTTCCTTATTTCTCTATTTTTCATATTGCCTTCAATATCTCTCACAATCACTTTTTCTGACGTAATTTCAGCAACATCTCCATCCTCAAGAAAAATCATATTCCTAGTGTAAGGAAGTAAGGCTGTAACATCAGATGCTACAAAATTTTCTCCTTTACCAATACCTATAACTAAAGGAGCATCCTGTCTTGCACACACTATCTTATCAGGCTCATATTTACACAATACTCCCAATGCATAAGAACCCTTAATTTCACTCAAGACTCCCTGAACAGCACGAAACAAACTACTTTTGTAATTTCTTTTTATGAGATGCACTATAACTTCACTATCAGTCTCAGATTTAAATTCCTGACCGAATTTTAAAAGTTCACTTCGCAGCTTAACATAATTTTCCACTATACCATTGTGAACAATAACTATACTTTCTGCGGAATCTACATGTGGATGAGCATTTATTTCAGATGGTTTCCCATGCGTTGCCCAGCGAGTATGTCCTAGTCCTACATTCGCAATTATATGATCTTTCAAAACATCTGATTTTAGATTATAAAGCCTACCGACTTTTTTCCTTATCTGTAATTTTTTATCAACAACAACAGCAATACCAGAAGAATCATATCCTCTATATTCGAGTTTTCCTAAACCATATAACACTACATCCACGCTATTTCTTTTTCCTATATACCCAACAATTCCACACATGTATTTAAATTCTCACTAATAAGTCTTCCAATATTTTTTACGACAACTTCAAGATCAGTAAACATAGATTCCGTAACGAGTAAGAAATGTATACTAAATCCGTTTATACTAGAAAAAACTCCACAAAATTCTTTTATATCACTATAATCCAGTCCATATCTGTCTGCTGGCCAGAGCATTTACAAAAAAGTCTTGCTTTATTTATTCTTGTGATGCTTCAAAAATTATTCCTAGTCCTTCTCCAAATTAAACACTACCAATTCTGCTTTATTTAAAAAATTTCACACATTCTCATGCACACAAAACCTTGTCCCAGACTTAAAGCAAAGCTGCCCCAGATATTTCTTTCTTACAATCGCCTCAAAACTCAATTTTGTGTTAACAATCTTTTTAAGTCATAAACATATTATTTGACTCGAATATACTGACAATCTTCTCTCAAGTGTATGATTTTTTATACTATCTGTATCTGATCCTTGCCCACTCTTCTCGCAAATCACATTGCAGCTTCAATGAGAGTGAAGGGGAATTTTTTATCTTCGCGCGTACTTATCGTAGAGCTACACGGATCTATATTTATTCCAAATTTTTCCATTTTACTATGCACATTTCCTTTCTTTTACATTAAACTTCTTACTAAATTAAAAAAGATGAATCATTCTTTTTTAATTTATTTCATGTCAATTACTAACCAAGAAAAAAAAAGCAAATCCTAAAGCAATTAACTTAAGAAACCAATCTTTCCTAATTTTTGTATATAATTTTTTCATTTTTATTTCAAAAACCCACCATTACTATTAATCACTTCTCTAAGTTCTAAAAGTGATATACTTGTCTTTAGCTTCCCCTTATAAGCGACAGATATCTGCCCAGTTTCTTCAGAAACGACAATTGTAACTGCGTCCGTTAATTCCGGCTTAAACCGAGGGATGCTCCGTGTCTAGTTCCAAAAATCTTTGTATTAGTGCGACTCAAAGGGAGTAAGCATCCAGCAGATAAAATTTTATCGTTAAATATTATTACAGTTCCGTCATGCAAAGGAGCAGATTTATTTTTAAAAATCTAAAGTAACAGTTTTTTTGAAATATTCGCATTTAAAAATATTCCAGCTTCTGCGAAACTTTTCAAACCCACTTCATTCTCCACAGATATAAGACCGCCTGTCATAGATACGCTTAAATCTTCTACAGCTTCGATAATTTCGGTTACACAAGAATCTTTAACTTCTAATCTAAATCCATAAATATGCCCACCAATTTGAGCCAATATATTTCGGATTTCAACTTGAAATACAACAGAAAAGATCATGACCGCAGCAAGCTAAAAATTTTCCAAAATCCACAATAATGTTTTTAAACGTAGGAACTTAGCAATTATCGTAAAAAATAAAATTATAAATACCCCCAAAGATCATTTTTGTATCGCCCTAGTTTTCTTAATAACAAGAATAGTCTTATAAAACACTATCGCAAGTACAACAATATCAAGAAAACTAGCTATATATTGGTTGTAAACATTATTTAGACTCGTACACTTAGATAAAGTTTTCATTATAGTCTCTGGAAAATTTCAACTATTTTTAAAACATTTATTGTTTCTTTTACGTCATGAACTCTTAAGATATCGGCACCTGAAAGCGCCGTAAGAAAATTTGTAACAATAAAAGCCGTTTTATCTGCGTCATCACCGGCAATGGATTTTATAAATTTTTTCCTAGATACCGCACCTACAACCACACCAATACTAGAAAAAACACTTATATTTTTTATCAACTCAATGTTGTGTTCCAAACTTTTTCCAAAACCTGGCCCTGGATCAACTGCAATGCGTTCTTCAGTAACACCAAAACTAATTGCATACTTTTTACGCTCTACAAGAAATTCATACACCTCAGACGTACAGTTTTCATAGTACGGAAATGCTTGCATATTTTTAGGTATGCCTTTCATATGCATAAGTATTAAACCTGCTTTAGTATCTGCAACAAGCTTCGTTAACTTCTCTCCACCTTTCCTCAAAGCAAAAATATCATTTACTATATCTGCACCTTCGTTAAGAGCTACTTTTGCTGTCTCATATTTGTAAGTATCCACAGAAATAGGAATACGAACATCTTTCCTTATTTTTTTTAGAGCAGGAAGCAATCTCTTTATTTCTGTTTCTGCATCAACGAATTCGGATCCTGGTCTAGAAGATTCCGCACCTATATCTATTATCTTAGCACCAAATTTCTCAAACTCAATAGCCCGCCTAAGTGCTTTATCAGAATCTATAAATCCATCTCCTGAAAAAGAGTCAGGATCCATATTTATAATACCCATAACAACAGGAGGGCCAGATAAATTAAGACATCTCTCTCCATATTTAAAAACTTTTTTCTCACTCAATATCCTATCGAGCTCTAAAGAAATCTCTTTTAACCCAAACAATTGCAATTCGAGTTTGCTTATTAACTTTCTAATCTGACTTATAGTAGCAAATAAAATTGTATTAGATATACCATACTTAAACTTACCAACGTCTTCACTTACCACAGAATCTGCACCAACAGAAATAGCTTCTTGCTTCAAAATATTTGCTGCTCTATTATCTATTTTTTCAATAATTATTGGCTTAATAGATCCCTTTTCTGCAAGCGACCTGTGTACACTAAAACTACATCCAACACTTTTAACAAGTTTTAAAATATCGCCAAAATTATTAACAATTGCTTCTCTTATAATCATTTATTCATTCAACAACAACTTTGAAATCGAACTTATGATACGATGTGATGTTTATGAAATTCTTCCACAAAACCTAAATATCATTTTTCACACTTTCAACAATGACATCACCTCAGAACGAGTTCTTACATCTTTTAAAAATACCCCACGCATAGCAGAAGTAATAACCTTTGAACCAGGCTTCTTAACACCCCTCATAGTCATACATAAATGTTCCGCCTCAATAACAACCATAACACCATGCGGTTTTACACACTGCATCACAGTATCTGCAATTCCTTTTATAAGTCTTTCCTGAAGCTGCAACCTACTCGCAAAAATCTCAACAAGTTTTATAATTTTTGATATACCGATTATTCTGTCCTTTTTTGGTATGTATGCCACATTTACTCGACCAAAAAAAGGAAGCAAATGGTGCTCACATATAGAGTAAAATGAAATATCTTTAACTAGAACTATTTCTTCATGATTTTCTGTTGCATAGTGCGCCGAAATAAGTTCCGAAGGATCAACTTCACCACCTGACAGAACTTCTTTATAAAAGTCCGCCACTCTCTCAGGAGTGCACTTAAGACCCTCTCTCTCTAGCTCTTCGCCAAAAGACTCAAGCAAAAGCCTTATAGCTTTCTGAGCCTTTTCTCTATTAAAATTAAATATTCTTGGCTTATACTTTATTTTCTATAACCTGCTCATCTGTAACTTTTTTTTCAACTATATTTTCTTTTTCATCACTCACTTCGTTTTTTAAATTATTTTCAAACAAAGGAACCAATTCTTCGCCTTTTACTATTTTGTTTATATCTTCCCCACTTAAGTTCTCTCTTTCGAGAAGATAGTACACCATCTTATTAAGAATGTCCATATTCCCTTTGATAATCTTAGAAGCTCTACTTTTTGCCGTATCTATAATACTTTTAACTTCCTCATCTACAAGTTCAGAAATTTTTCCAGAATGTCTCACATCTCTTGAAATATCTCTACCCAAAAATACTTCTTCCTCTTGCTCCTTCAAAGATATGGGACCTATCTTATCACTCATACCAAATTCTGTAACCATTTTCATAGCTATATTAGTAGCTTTAGATATATCATCTCTAGCTCCTGTAGTAACCTCTGAAAACACAAGTTCTTCAGCAGTACGACCACCAATATATACTGCAAGTCTATCCGATAATTCGGCTTTAGAAGATAAGTACCTATCCTTCTCTGGCAACTGAAGTGTATAACCTAAAGCGAATCCACGCGGCATTATAGAAACTTTATGAACAGGATCTGCCGTCGGCATAAACTTTGCAACAAGAGCATGCCCTGCTTCATGATAAGCAATAATTTGTTTTTCCTTGTGAGACATTAAACGAGATTTTCTCTGAGGTCCAGCGATAACTCTATCTATTGCTTCTTCAACATTTTTCATACTCACAACTTCCTGACTGTTTCTAGCGGCAAGAAGAGCCGCTTCATTTATAAGATTAGCAAGATCTGCACCAACAAAGCCCGGAGTTCTTCTTGCAATAACATTTAAGTTTATATCACGTCCGAATTTTATTTTTCGCGAATGTACAGCAAGTATTTCTTCTCTATCTTTAAGGTCTGGACTTGGAACAACTACCTGTCTATCAAATCTCCCAGGTCTTAAGAGTGCAGGGTCCAAAACATCCGGTCTATTTGTTGCGGCAATTAAAATTACACCTTCCTTAGTTTCAAACCCATCCATCTCAACAAGAAGTTGATTCAGCGTTTGCTCTCTTTCGTCATGCCCCCCACCTATACCTGCAAATCTGTGTCTACCAACAGCGTCAATTTCATCTACAAATAATAAACACGGTGCAGATTTTCTACCTTGCTCAAACAAGTCCCTAACTCTTGAGGCACCAACACCTACAAACATTTCGACAAATTCTGAGCCACTTGAAGAAAAAAACGGCACATCAGCTTCACCTGCAACGGCCTTTGCAAGTAATGTTTTCCCTGTTCCTGGTGATCCGAAAAGCAAAACACCTTTAGGAATTTTTCCTCCAAGTTTTTTAAATTTTGATGGGTTTTTTAAAAATTCTATTATTTCTTTAAGCTCCTCTTTGGCCTCACAACAACCCGCAACGTCTTTAAAAGTAATTTTTCTCACAATGCTATTTTTCCCAGCAAGTTTTGCTTTTGCTTTTCCAAAAGAAATAGCTCGCTTACTCCCGCCGCTCATACCTCGCAACATCCAAAACCCAAATAAAAGGATAAAAACTATAGGACCCCAGTTTAATAAAAGAGGACCAATCCAATCATTTTTTGTCGTAGCTGAAAACTCAAGAACCTTATTATCTTCCATATCCTTTACAAGATTAGGATCAACCATAGGAACAGTCTTAAATTTTCTCAAAATTCCATTACTATCCCTAAAATATCCTTTAATAAACTCTGAACCAACCAGAACTTTCGATACGTTCCCTGTTCTTATATACTGTTTGAATTGAGAGTACTCAAGCTCAAAATCTTGTGATCTTTGTTTAATAGAGTTGAAAATCATAAGTATAATAACAAATACCATTATCCAAAAAAACAAAAACCATGGATTTTTTTTTTTCATCTGACAAGCTCCTTTAATTTGCATATATAAGGCAATCCTCTGAAAAACCCATTATAATCTAAGCCATAACCAACAACAAAATCATTGCCCATATTAGCAGCCATTTCTAAACAAATATATTCAACAAATACATTCTTCTCACGCATACATCTTTTATCAAGCAAAACACATGTTTTAACACTTTTAGGATTTTTTGAAATAACTTCTTTAATTATAAAATTCAACGTCATGCCAGTTTCAATAACGTCATCTAATATGAGTACGTTTTTCCCAGTAACATTTTCTTTAAATTTTGAAACTATTTTCATTTTCTCTGTTGAATGCGTGCCAGAGTACAAGCTTAATGATATAAAGTCCATTTTAAACTTTACATTTATTAAATTACGCACCATATCAGCACAAAAAATAAAACTACCATTTAAAACTCCGATAATTAATACTTCTCTATCTTCATAATCAGACGATATTTGATCTGCAACTTCAATAATTCTTTTCCGTATTAATTTCTCAGAAAAAAGAAAATCCATATATGTCTTTCCCCCCTTCTTTACAAATTTCTCTTCTTAATAAAACAAGCTTCTCTAGACGTCATTTTAAAAACCCAGTTGGAAGATAACCTAAAGGCAGTTTTATCTGACGACAAAATTTTATGCATTATAAAGTTAATATGTGAGTTATACTTATACTGAGGCAACACGCTTTTCAGAATTCTAAATTGTATGGCTTTATTATACTGCAAAAACATCGTCAAATCAAGGAAAATTTTACTTCCTCCGGAAAACTTTACGCATTTATTCAAGCAATTGGTTGAAATCTTATTTAAATATCCATTTTCTCTATTCTGTATACAAGTTAAGTCAAAAATATGTTCCACAAACATAGGATTTATTTTTTCAAAAATAGGTATAAGTGACAATCTTATTTTATTTCTAGTATATATGTTTAAAAAGTTAGACTTATCAACACAGAATTGGAGATTATGATTTTTAACATATTCCTCAATCAATTTTTTTTTAATCGGAAGCAACGGTCGTATTACGGAAATATTCCTTTTTAACTCTCTTCTTTGAGGTATGCCTATAAAATTTCCAGTTCCTCTCAAAAGCCACATGAGCACAGTTTCGGCATTATCGTTTGCATTATGTGCAGTAGCAATCTTATTATATCTACACTTATTTGCAATTTTTTCAAGACTTAAATATCTTAATTCCCTCCCAGCTGTCTCAACCGAAACTGAATGAATTTTTGAATACTCTTTCACATCTATCTTTTCAAGGAAACATTTAATTCCAAGTTTGATTGATAAATTTCTTACAACATTTGCCTCTTTTAAAGACTCTCTCCTTAGGTTATGGTTAAAATTTACTACTAAAAAATCAATATTCATTTTCTTTGCAAGTCGCCAAAACATATGCAACATGCAAACAGAATCCGTCCCTCCTGAGACTGCCAAAACAATTTTATCTTTTGCCACAACAAAATTATTTTGAAAAACATTTTTATAAAAAATATCCCAAGCCTTCATATTTTAAAGCCTTATGAAAAAATATCCTTAGTTGGAAATTTTAAAGAAGGAGAATTTAACGCCATAAAACTTCTAAGAAACACAGTAATGTTCTTAGTTGGATAAATGGCAATATATTTGTTACACCATATTGGACAAAACCTACTTTTAAATTCTCTTAGAGATGAAGGATTCCAATTGAAATGTTCAGTAAACATAAACATTTTCGCAAAATATTTCATAACCTCATCTCCGCTTTCTGTAGATGGAGAATAAGCAAGTCCTAAATCAAACGTTTTACACCCATTTTTTTTAGTCCATAAAATATTTTTAAATATCATGTAAGTAAAAATATTTTTATCACATTCCATATACCTTACAATCTCAGAAGATACTTCATTTTTATTTTTAGTTTTTGTAATTATAGAAAAAGCGTAAATTTTATTATGTTTTTCAATTATTGAAAAATCCATATTTCCCATATAAGATTCGTCATAGTTCCCAGGTACAAATTTTCTATCAACATAGTTAACACTTTCTTTCCACTTTTTGTCTATATAAGAAAATATATTTTTATAAAGTTTAAAATTTTCAGCTCTCAACACTCTATGCCTAAATCCAGCATCTTCAATCTTTTTTTCTATATAGCAAAAATATTTAAAATGATCCGATTCTTTGTCAAAAACTTTTAAAGAAATTTTTGCTCCCTGTCCTATTTTAAAAGTATCAAGACCTATATCATTATAGATGGGTACGTATTTATGATCTATACCTATGAAAGCAAGTTTCACTGGAACACTATCTGCGATTTCTTTAAATTCCCACAATAATTCTCTCCCATCATTACTATCATACCTACTACCTACAGGATCACCTAGAGCGATCCAATTATTTTTCAATTTTACATACATAATAAATGTATTTTTTTTATCGTTCACGATACAACTTTTATCACAAGATAGAGCATTAAACGAATATGTATAATCTGAGAAGTCGATTATATTTCTTATGTCGTCTTTGGTAAATAAAACAGGTTTTTTAAAAAAACTTCTCGCTATTTGCTCAAAAACAACTATAAAAATTATGACACCCATACCAATACTTGATCTTAAAAATCTCGCAGTATCAGCACACGCGATGTTGCTTAATATATTTTCGAACAGTGCGTTCGCGAGATTCCGGTGGAGAACAGCTTGTTTGTTCACGAAAAATCCTATCCATACTGATAGAACAAAAGCCATAATAACAGCACTAAACCACCACATATTAAGTGCAGTATTTAAAATTGGAATTCTCCTATAAAAATATTTTTTTGAAATTAAAAGTATAATTGATAATATTACAAAACATAAAAGAACTAAATATGGCTCGCCAACGATAAATACAAGGACAATAGCAAAATTTATTAAAATACATGCGGTTTTCCATGCATTTTTAATTCTAAGTTGAAGGGATCGTGAGATAAAAAGTAAGCCCAATGCTGCAATACTCAATAGAAAATGTGATAAATCTTCCGCCCATCTCGGTAGTAAGCTTAGTACAAGTTTTACCCGTCTCTCATTAAAAGGGGTCGATGGCAAAAACATGGTAATAATGCTGATAAAAAATAATGAAAATGAAATAACTTGAACTATAAACGATGAAACAGTCTTGCCAAAAATTTTTGTTTTGTTCTTGAATTTTTTCGCGAAAATAATCGTCTCAAAAAAAAACAATAAAACAAGTGCTATCAAGAGCGGAAAAAAACAGAATATTACCCTATAAGCTAACAAACATCCTATAATTTCCAGATTATTTAAAGAATTTGAAAGCAACGATGTAACAGAGGCCTCAAAAATCATTATCCCGCCGGGCATTTGACTTATAATTCCCAATAATTGAGATATGAGAAAAACTTCAAGTAAAGCAAAATATGATACATTCTCAATTGGCATAAGAACGTAAAAAATAAAAGAAGCAATAAGCCAATCGCATGTGGCAAACAAAATTTGCAAGAAAACAATTTTAATATTTGGCAAAGTCACAGTCCATTTAAATAACTTTATCGGCTTTGAATACAATACGCTTAGAAAAATATAAAAAGCTAAACTAGCAATAAAAAGCAACCCTATTGTTCTAACAGAAAAAACAAAATTAAAAATTCTTTTTAGATGAACGGGTGCAAAAGTAAAAACAAATCCCCCTACTAACAAAAGTCCAATCCAAACAGTTGCTGAAGAAAAAAAGAGAACCTTTGTAACATCGGCTATTGAAACATTGTACAACGAGTAAAGTCTATAGCGTATTGATCCACCAAAAAGCATTGAATATCCAGTATTATTTCCCAAAATGTTGCTTATAAAACATGTAAATATTATGTCCTTGGGTTTCAGCGAAGTCTTCGAATTTATGTGCTTAAACGCAATAATATCGTATCCACCTAAAATCAAATAATATAGTAACGATAAAAACGAAGCTGTTATAATTCTACTACAGGAAAAAGTTTTTAAGGCATTAATAATTCCAATATAGCTCGCGTTTTTTAATTGACTGTGAAGAAATAACAATGCCGCAATAAAAGACAAGAAACTTAAACTTACAAGAATATATTTCATAAACGTTCTCATAAAAATAAACCTTTGGCTTAACAAAAGATTAAAATAAAATCACTAAGAATAGCTACTCTAGCATGCAAACATTTGATGTAAATATTTGTTTTTATTGATACTGATCTTAAATCTGCAAATTGTGTTTTTAAAACATAACGTTCGATGACACTATTCTTTTTATTCTCGAAACAATCAAGGCAAAAAAGTTGAAAAGTTTTTAATCTTACACTATCGTAATATTATATATGAACTGTTATTTTCATATAACTTTACTTTCAACTCAAAAAGAGAAGAGAGTTTATCACTATTAAAGACTTCTGTACGTTTCCCATCGGCAAATACTTTCCCATTTTTAAAAAAAATAAACCTGTTCGTCTCCGGGATAACATCGGATACCGAGTGGGTCACAAGTATTATCTTTGTTCCGTAAGACAGAATCTTTCTCATTATATTGTAAAATTTTACACATGACGCTATATCTAAACTATTGAATGGTTCATCTAAAATTAAAACTTTTGGATTATTTACAAGAGCTCTTGCAATCAAAAACCTTCGCGATTCCCCAGATGACATAGTTTTAAATTTTTTATGTTTTAAAGAAGACACTTCCAAAAATTCAATAATGTCGTCAGATTTTTTAAGCATTCTCTTAGTAACAATATGATGATTAAATATGCCAATGCTAGAAAAAAAACCAGACAAAACAACATCAAAGCCCGTTATCTTATTATGAAAATCATATTGCAATTCGCTTGTTACTATCCCAAGCATGCTACGCAAATCCTCTATATTCCATCTCTTGAATCCAAATAATTTGCAAACCGTGTTGTTTCCGGTGTATGACGGATAAAATTTGCCAGTCAAAAGCTTTATAAAAACAGACTTGCCTGAACCGTTGGGCCCCATTATCACAACATTTTCATCAGAATCTATTTCAAGATTAATATCATCTAAAATTTTTCTAGCACCACGTATGACAAAAACTTTTTTAAATTCAATGAAGCTACCCATACCTTCCCTACCTAAGAAGTTATATACTTACGAACGCGAATTTTATAACATATGATCAAAGAAATAAAGCGTGAAGTATCCTGAATACTTTTTACATGTGTTGACTGTTATATTATTGACTCATAACGAAGCAGCTTAGCAGCACTAAATAATTTGCAGGAGAGAGAAAAAGCAGACCTAAAGCTGAGGTGGTGGAATGGCATACACGCAGGCCTCAGAAGCCTGTCCTCGAAAGAGCGATAGGGGTTCAAATCCCCTCCTCAGCATCCCAGGAATTAAAACAAATTTATTCCAAAGCAATGGTGAGGCAGCGGCAAAAATATAAAAACTCATTACTTAAAAATAAGCATACCATCCTGTCTCCAAAATGCCTCACGCAGAACTTTCTTCCTGATGGAAGTAATTAAATAACTGTTTAAAATCCAAACTGCTTTTTTTTACGTTGGAGTATTCATCGTAAAGAGTTTCTTTTGACTTAATCAGAATTGATGATCTTATTCCATACTCTAACGCAATCGAAACCTCAATATAAGCACATAATTTATCACACACCTCAATTAAACTTCCGTCGACAGCATTGTATTTATCGTTGTTAAAATTCATCGCATCATCAACTTTTTTAATATCAGAACCTTCAATAATTTTATCTGAGAATTCGTCTTCTATAAAATACCGCATCTCTAAACGCCAATTCAACGGAATTAAAGGAAGTATTTTATTACTAATACGCTTCTTTTCATAATGTTTTATTATATCTTCCAGCCCGAAAACCGAAGTTTTTACAGGTTTAATAATATCCTTGGTCAAAATCTCTGGGAGATCATGAAATAATGAAGAATAAAAATTATTAAATCTCCTGCTGTCTGAAACTTTCATATCCAGTGATAATATATAAGCTAATATTGCAACAGTAAGCATATGTCCTAACACATTTGTCTTTGGTACTCTAAAAATATGTGCCCATCTTTGCTGGAATCGTAATTGACCACACAAATCTAAAAATCCGTAATACTTTCTATTATTTATTAATAATTTTCTTACGCCTACTAAATCGTCGAAAGCATTAGCACTGTACTCTATTTCTTGCTTTGTTTTTTCTATATCATAAATCATAGAATTCCAAGGATAAATTATGTCAAATTCCCATTTTGTCGATAAACAATGAGCCGCTTTTAGAATTCTTTTCTCATATATCGCATAATTTGCCTCTAAAAGATATTTACTACATCTTTCATCAAAATTTCCTTTTAAAGCTGCCAAATCGTTACTTAAATTTTTTATAACCCATTTATTTAGTTCCTTCTCTTTTTTTGACATTATTTCATGAAAAATTTCAGGCTTTAAATCTGTAAGCATTATTCTTTGAAAAAATTCAAAAATTCCACCCTCAATAAGTCTCGTCCAATCTATTAATTTGCCGTCTTCTTCTTCAAATTTCGCGATAATATAAGCAATTATCATTTTATGGGCTTGCTTATCAAGCTCATAAAAATTTAATGGACGTATGTGGTCATTCCACCTTAAAATATTTGCAGCTGAAAAAATTCTTAAAATCAAATCTTTTGTTATCACTATTTTTTTAAATAATATTCTTTCCTTTCAGTAGACAATTTTTCAATTGAACACCTTAGCATTTTTCTTGGCATAAATCTGGAATATTTATCTAAAAACAAAACAAGCGATTTTATATCTATTTTACCTATTTCTCTAAGCATCCAACCCGATGCCTTGTGGATTAAATCGTGTTTATGCGACAAAGACAACTTTAACAGCTCAAAAGTTTCCGCAAATCTTCCATGTTTTATAAAATAGAATGTCGAAACTATAGCCGTTCTCTCTTTCCAAAGGTTTCCTGACTTAGCATACCCCCATAAATCTTTCAAAGAGTTTTCATACCAATAATGTCCCGGAATATGCGGAGCAGATAAATCAACTAAATCCCAATTATTAACATATCCGAAATTTCTTAAATACATCTTCATTACATTGAACTTCAAACTACTATTGGCTTTTTTATATATCTCAATCAAAATCAACAACGCGACAAACCTCACCTCATGAATATTGTGTTGTAACAATTCTTCGGTATTTTCTAAAGTTATATTTCTACAATATTTTGTTGCTATAAATCTTTGTTGTTGAACTCGAATTCCCAAAAATAGATCTCCCTCTCCATATCCTCCTCTCTGAGTTTGAAAAAATCTTGCATTGCGCTCTGCAAAAACCCTGTTTTCATATTTACTTAAATCTTTTAAAAGTTCTAGTTTAAAATCTGTTTTTATAAGCATAAGTAATACAAAACTAATTACGATTTATATACTCTTTCAAGTAATAACCCGTAAAAGATTTTTTGATTTTCATTACATATTCAGGAGATCCTTCCACCACAACTCTACCACCTCTTTCTCCACCATCAGGTCCTAAATCAATAAGCCAGTCAGCAGTTTTAATAACATCAAGATTATGCTCTATAACAAGTACTGTGTTACCTAAATGCGAAAGTCTATGTAGTATATTAACAAGCTTTTCCACATCGGCAAAATGTAAACCGGTGGTTGGTTCGTCTAAAATATACAAAGTTTTTCCCGTAGCTCTTTTTGAAAGTTCAGTTGCAAGTTTAACCCTTTGTGCCTCACCACCTGAAAGCGTAGTTGCTTGTTGCCCTATTAATATATATCCAAGTCCAACATCATTAAGCATTGACAATATCCTTTTAAGTACTGGTATATTTTCAAAAAAATTTACACTTTCTTCGACCCTCATATTTAAAACTTCATCAATATTTTTACCTTTATATTTTATTTGTAAAGTTTCTTCATTAAATCTTTTCTTCCCACAAACATCGCACTTTACATAAACGTCTGCTAAAAACTGCATTTCAATTTTCAAAGTTCCATCACCTTGACAATTTTCGCATCTTCCTCCTTTCAAATTAAAGGAAAATCTCCCAGGACGATAACCTCTAGCTTTCGCTTCTGGAACTTGCGAAAATAAATCTCTTATTATTGAAAAAGCACCAGTATAAGTCACAGGGTTTGATCTAGGACTTCGCCCTATAGGTGATTGATCGACAATTATAACTTTATCTATATTTTCAATTCCATACATATTTTTAAATTTCCCTGGCCTTTCTTTTGCCCCATAAAGTTTATACGCAAGATTCTTATATATTACTTCATGTATCAAAGTAGATTTCCCACTACCAGATACACCAGTAACACAAACAAAAAGCCCAATTGGAATACGTACACTTATATCTTTTAAATTAAATTGCTTTGCCCCTTCAACTCTAAGCCACTTATCAGAAGGTTGTTTCCTACTTTTAGGGACTTGTATCTTCAAATCACCTCTTAAATATTTGCCCGTTAAAGAGCTTTCTGACTTCAATATTTCTTTCACTTTCCCTTCCGCCACTACATAACCACCGTGTACACCAGCACCCGGACCTAAGTCTACTATATAATCTGCTAGTCTAATTGTATCTTCATCATGTTCAACAACAATTAAAGAATTTCCTAAATTTCTAAGCTTCATTAAAGTTTCTAAAAGTTTACTGTTATCCCTTTGATGAAGACCTATTGATGGCTCATCAAGCACGTACAAAACTCCTGCAAGACCTGAACCTATTTGCGTCGCTAAATGTATTCTTTGAGCTTCGCCGCCTGAAAGAGTTCCACTCTCTCTATCCAAACTTAAATATTCTAAACCTACATTATTTAAAAACTGTAATCTTTCGTTTATCTCTTTTAAAATAATCTTACTAATAATCTTGTCTTTATCATTTAACACAATTTTATTAAAAAAATTGAATGCCTTTTCAACTGACATCCTTGTGATATCCGAAATTGATTTTCCATTAATCAAAATAGACAAAGCTTCCTTTTTAAGTCTTTGTCCTCTGCAGAGCGGACAAACTTTTTTACACATATATTTACTATAAATCTCTTCTTTTACAAAATCAGACTCTGTTTCCTTGTATCTACGTTGCATATTTGTTATAACGCCTTCAAAATCATTATCACCATAAAGAAAAATTTTTTGCTGTTTCAGTGTAAGTTCTTTCCAAGGAACATTTAAAGATATATTGTTCTTTTTTGCTGTTTCAGTTAAAAGCTTCCAATAATATCCACCCCAACTGTTCTTCCATCTGCTAGTTCTTGTTGTTATCGGCTCAGCCCACGCAATAATCGCTCCTTGTTTTATAGAACGATTTTTGTCTGGTATCACCAAATTTTCGTCAACTTCTATCTTACTTCCCAAACCTCCACACTCAAAACACGCTCCAAAAGGTGAGTTAAAAGAAAATAATCTCGGTTCAACTTCAGAAAGATTTACTTTACAATTAGTACAAGAATAATGTTCGCTTAAAATTGTTTCTTCAATAAAATTCCCATCTTTTACTATTGCAACGGAAATTGTTCCCTTTGACTCCTTTAAAGCCGTCTCAACTGAATTAGCAACTCTTGAACGTATATTTTTATCAAGCCTTATTCTATCTACTAATACATCTATCGAATGTTTCTTATATCTGTCCAGTTTTATATTTTCATCAAGCAAATATATATTTTTATCGACTCTCACCTTAGAATATCCGCTTTTTGCAAGACGCAAAAAAAGTTCTTCATAAGTACCAGTTCTTCCTCTTACAAGTGGCGAAAAAATATTAATTACGTTTTCACAAGGCATATTCATAATTTTATCTATTATTTGCTGAGCAGACTGAGATTGAATTACCTCTCCACACGTTGGACAATGTGTAATACCTATTCTCGCAAATAAAAGCCTCAAATAGTCATATATCTCAGTTACGGTTCCTACCGTAGAACGTGGATTATGCGACGGCTTTCTCTGTTCTATTGAAATTGATGGAGACAAGCCTTCAATAATATCTACATCGGGTTTTTCTATAAGTTTTAAAAATTGCCTAGCATAAGCAGATAGAGATTCCACATATCGCCTTTGACCTTCGGCATAGATGGTATCAAAAGCGAGAGAAGATTTTCCAGAACCTGATAGTCCTGTAATAACAACAAGTTTATTTCTGGGTATGTCAAGACTTATATTTTTTAAATTATTTTGACGTGCACCACGGATCTTTATTGTATCCATATACACCCTCTCCTCACTTTCTTAACTTTAAATAAATTTAATTCAAAACATTCTAAACAAACATCACAACTACCTACAAAATACATAACAAGAATAAACTAGCATAATGACAAAAATAACCGCATATGCAGAGCCGAAAGTTTTTATACATTTATTTCAGAAATGATGTATTTATAATTAATTTCACTTTTATCCTAAACCATAAATTCAAAAATGTTTTACTTTATTTATATTTATTATTGTGTCTTTAGCATCTGATAAAATGAAAGGATAGTCGATATTAAAATGTGCACCCCTACTTTCTTTTCTACAAATCGCAGAAATCATAATCATTTCGGATATAAATATTATATTTCTTAACTCAATACCATTTACAGAAAAACTCGCTTTCTTAAAATATTGCTCAATTTCATCCTTCAAAATACCTATTTTTTTTTGTGCTTTTAAAAGCTTTTCATTCGAACGAGAAATACCTAAACAATTCCACGATGTTCGTCTAATTTCTTCCCATTCATGCATAAAAACATCAGATTCACTGTTTATCAAAAAATCAGCATTTTTAAAGGATCTAAGATTAATTTTCGAATATTCCTTCTTTACAAATTGCAATGAATCTCTATACACTCTCTCAGCATACACAATGCCCTCAAGCATAGAGTTTGAAGCAAGCCTATTGGCTCCATGCACCCCAGAACAAGCAGCTTCCCCTAGTGCATAAAGATTTTCAATGCTTGTTCTTCCTCTTTCGTCTATTGCGATTCCTCCACAAAAAAAATGTGCAGCTGGAACCACTGGAATCATATCTTTTGAAATATCTATACCACATTCAAAGCACTTTGAGTATATATTGGGGAACCTTTTAATAATAAAATTTTTACTCTTTACACTAATATCCAGATAAACAAAATTTTCTTTTCTAATTCTCAACTCGCTATCTATCGCCCTAGCTACAATATCACGTGGAGCAAGTTCTCTTAAAGGACTGTACTTATCCATAAATGTCTTACCATTTTTAAGCTTTAAAATGGCACCTTCACCGCGAACTGCCTCTGATATCAAAAAAGACAACCCTGAGCCGCTATTATACAAGCACGTTGGATGGAACTGTACGAACTCCATATTCGCAATATCTGCCCCAGCTCTATAGGCCATCGCTATAGCGTCACCTGTAGAAACGCCAGGATTTGAAGTGTACAAATACACCATCCCTGCTCCGCCACAAGCTAAAACTGTCAATTTAGCCTCAAAAATTTTTATGTCCCCACTATCATTACTAAGTGAATATACACCACAACAAACTTTATCATCATTTAAAATTAAATCTATTGCCGTATGGTCTTCATAAATGGCTATATTTTCACGCTTCTTTATATTCCTTATCAAAACTCGTTCTATCTCATTCCCTGTAATATCTCCAGCATGAAGAACCCTTCTTTTGCTATGTCCACCTTCAAGAGCAAGCTCAAATTCTGAGCTAAGATAATTCTTTTTGCTAAATTCAACGCCTAATTCTATAAGCTCTTTTATTCTCTGAGGGCCTTCGCGAACCATCCTCTCAACCATCCTTTTATTACAAAGACCCACTCCAGAGACCATCGTGTCGTGTATATGTTCTTCAAAAGAATCAGCTTCACTAACAACACACGCAACACCGCCTTGGGCTCTCCAAGTAGCAGAATCAAATATTTTTCTTTTAGTTATTAAAGAAACACTCCCATTTTTTGACACCTTCAACGCTAAACTAAGACCCGCTATGCCACTTCCTATAATTAAATAATCCGATCTCACAGATTTTATAGTTGTTGTCATTTAGTCTGTTTAATCATAACAGTATTATCTATAAGTCTTGTCCTTCCCAGCCACAAAGCCACTACAAAAACGACTTTTCTAGTATCTTTATCTGCAAGCGATAAATCGTTAAAATCTACAATTTCGGCATAATCAACTTTACTGTCAGGAATTTTTTTAAGTTTTTCCAACACATTTTTTTTTACAAAATTTAAATTTCTAATTTTAAAATCTTCAGATGCCTCTTTTAAAATCTTAAAAATATTTTCACTCGACTTTTTTTCTTCAACACTCAAATAAGAATTTCTACTTGAAATAGCAAGACCACTTTTTTCTCTTACTATAGGACACGGAATAATTTTAGTCTTAAAGTTTAAATCCCTAGCCACTTTCTCTAGAATTTTAAGCTGCTGAAAATCTTTCATTCCAAAGTAGCTTCTATCAGCACAGGATATGTTAAAAAGCTTGACTACTACCGTGACAACACCCCTAAAATGATTCGGCCTAAACTTACCACATAAAATATCCTGCAAAATTTTCACTTCTATAAAAGTTTTATGATTTGACGGAAACATATCATTTACCGCTGGCATAAAAACATAATCCACGTGATTTTTTTTGCAAACTTCCAAATCCTTATTTACGGTTCTTGGATATTTTAAATAATCTTCATTAGGTCCAAATTGTATAGGATTTACAAAAATCGACACTACAGTAATATCATCGCTTCTTCTAGATTTCGCAATTAAAGAAACATGCCCATCATGTAAGGCACCCATCGTAGGAATAAGACCGATTTCATCACCATTTTTAATGTGATTTAGAGCGATCTTTTGCATATGTAAAACATTCTTTATAATTCTCATCTATAGACGTTACCTTCTTGCGGAAATTTTCCTTCTCTCACATCATCTATATAATTCTTCACTGCAGTTTTTATTATCTCGCCAAGATTCGCATATCTCTTAACAAATTTAGGAGTAAAATTATCAAACATACCAAGCATATCATCAATAACTAGCACTTGTCCATCACAGTAACGACCCGCTCCAATACCTATAGTGGGAATTTTTAAGCAATGAGTCACCTCTTTAGCAAGTTGTTCAGGAATAGATTCCAAAACAACTGCAAACACACCTGCCCCTTCTATCGCTTTGGCATCATTAATTAACCTATTATATTTATCTTCCGTTTTACCTTGAACTTTAAAGCCACCAATTTTATTTACTGCTTGCGGAGTGAGTCCTAAATGTCCAACAACGGGAACCTTCGCATTTGAAATTGCCATAATCTTATCTACGATCTCAACTCCTCCCTCAACCTTAACCGCCTCTGCTCCACCTTCTTTAACAATCCTAGCTGCATTTTTGACAGCGTCTTCAACACTTATTTCATAGGACATAAACGGCATATCGGTGATAAGCAAGGCACCGTTATTACCTCTTTTTACCGATTTTGTATGATATATCATATCTTCAACAGTAACAGGAAGAGTATTTTCATACCCCAGCTTCACATTTCCAAGAGAATCCCCAATTAACATCACGTCTATATCTTGCGAAGAAACAAGCTTTGCAGTGACATAATCATAACAAGTAAGCATTGTTATTTTGTCGTTAAGCCGTTTTTTCTCTAAAATTGTTAAAACTGTTTTTTTATTCACTTTTTTATTTATAAAACCCACTCAAACTTTTTTAATCCCAACAACTACCTCAATCTCTACAGCCCACAAAACTACAATCGATGCACAATTCTAACCTTTTGGTATTCAAGTGTCAACGACTTATCATGCATAATGTCGCTTATTTCCCGTTTTAAAATCGGATGCATAAAATTAGCAGCTATTTCACACAATGGAACTAAAACAAATAATCTATTTTGTATTTCTTTATGCGGAATAAATAAATTGAAACCGAAGTCAGGGTTAGCTTCAATGTTAACAATTTCTTTACCAAAAAAAAGTATATCGATATCAACAATACGAGGGCCCCATCTTATCATTTTTTTTCGACCTGAAATATTTTCCACATGTTTTATGAGCATGAGCAATTCAGTAGAACTTAAATTAGTATGTGCCCTGACTACGAGGTTATAAAAATTTCTTTGTTTAGGCCCCACAGGAGAGGTATCGTAAAAGGAAGATATTTTTTTAACGTCTATAAACCCGCTACTCTGCAAAATAGACAAAGCAAAAATTATATTCTCTGCCCTATTGCCTATATTCGACCCAAAACTTAAGTATATAGTTTTCATCCCAAATTTTCCGTGCTACTAAAATACTACAATAGTTTGCAAAAAATAAACTTTTAAACAAATATTTATTTCTTAATTTTCGTCTAAGAAGATACAATTTAAAAATTAATTTACTCTACAAATCTACTGTTTTTCATGTAAAATTGAAAAAAATACATATAAAAATCTTTGAATCAAAGTAATTGATAATAAAGAAAAATAAAACACAAAAAATTGACTTTTTTACCAAAAATGTATAGAATGGCTTCCCTTGTTTTGTTGACATTTTTATGGCGGCGTAGCTCAGGGGTAGAGCAGAGGATTCATAAGCCTTTAGTCATAGGTTCAATTCCTATCGCCGCCGTTCGAGCGCAGTGCGTGCCAACCAAAGTAGGTACGGTGGAGTTGAAGATGATGTAGATCAGCTACAATCAAATTAGTTTAGTTCGGTGTTACAGAGCCGCCATGAAGCGAGTAATAAATATAAACTTAAAGACAAATAAATATGATGTTATTATTTCACAATCTGAAAATGATTTTTTTACCAGTTTTAAAGAAATAATAAAAACGAATACACTTTTTGTCATTACCGATAAAAACGTGGATAAACTTCATTTGAAGTATTTTACAAATTTGTTAAAACAAAAAAAATATGATGTTAAAGTCTCAACTGTACCAGCTGGAGAAATCGGGAAAAGTATAAAAAGTTTATCTCTTTTATATGCTAAAGCTCTTGAAATTGGCGTAGACAGAAAAAGTTGCGTAATAGCTTTAGGTGGTGGTGTTGTTGGTGACGTTGCAGGATTCTTCGCAGCTACTTATATGCGAGGTGTGAGTTATGTTCAAGTACCTACAACATTACTTGCGATGACAGATTCATCAATCGGAGGGAAAACCGCAATAAATATAAAAGGAGGAAAAAATATAGTTGGGGCATTTTATCAGCCTAATTTGGTTTGGATTAACTCTTCCTTTTTAAATACACTTTCTAAAAGGCATATTAAAAATGGACTTGCTGAAGTCATAAAATACGCCTTTATTCTTGACAAAAAGCTTTATGATTATTTATCTAATATAATGAGTAGCAATATCGTATCGTCAAAAAATTTTGACTATATAATTTGTAAAAGTTGTTTACATAAAGCCAGGATCATTGAAAAAGATGAAAAGGAAATAAATGGCCTGCGTGTCGTTTTAAATTTTGGACATACTTTTGCTCACGCACTTGAAACAGCCACAGAGTATAGAAAATTTTTACATGGAGAAGCAGTTGCTATGGGAATGTTTTTCGCTGCAAGGCTTTCTTTGTCACTAAAAACATGTGGTTTGGAAATATATAAAGAAGTTGAGAAACTCTTAAAAAAAGCGAACTTCATTTTAAATATAAAAATCGACGAAAAGCAATTGTTGAGACTCATGAAAAAAGATAAAAAATCTATTGATGGAAACATTAAATTTATTCTTATTGAAACCATAGGTAAAACAGTCACTAGTTACGTAAAAGACGATATTGTTTTAGATGTTTTAAAAAGTTTTATGAGGTAAAAACAAGTGAAAAAAGTACTTGTTGTTAATGGCCCAAATTTAAATATGCTAGGAAAAAGAGAACCAGCAATCTACGGCAACGCCAACTTTGGAGACATAAAAAAGAGACTCGTCATGCTAGCAAAAAAACTCAAAGTAGGAGTTGATTTTTTTCAATCAAATCACGAAGGTAAAATTGTAGATAAAATTCAAAACAGCACAAAAGTTTCCGGAATAATTATAAATCCTGCGGCATACACTCACACATCTATAGCCATAAGAGACGCCTTAACCTCCATCTCCGTACCGACAATTGAAGTTCATATCTCAAATATATACGCCAGAGAAAACTTCAGGCAAAAATCCTGCATTGCTCCAATAGTTATAGGGCAAATTTCAGGCCTTGGTATTGACGGCTACCTCTTGGCACTAAAAAAATTAGGAGCCGCCAATATGGATGACATTTTTGAGATGGAACAAAGCACACAGAAGACCAAAGTTTATCCTTGAAACTAACGGTAGAACTTCTTCAGCTCTCATTTGACGATAATCCCCATCCACCTACACAACCTAAGCTCTAACAACAGACCAAGAAGACCCAGGAAGAAGACTCCCCAGGGCCTTCCAAAAAGTCCTCGACTCTATAAACTAAATTTTTTTTATGTTTGCCGCTTTAGGACCTTTATCTGAACTTACAACTTCGAATTCAACGCTATCACCTTCCGCAAGGGACTTGAACCCCTCAGACTGAATAGCCGAATAATGAGCAAACACATCTCCTGAGCCATCATCATTAGAAATAAAACCATAACCTTTTTGGTCGTTAAACCACTTTACTTTGCCTTGCGCCATTGCCACAGCTCCTTATTTTTTTTTCTGTCCACTTTACGGACGCCGATCGAACCACAACAACACCTTGCGACCGCTGCAATATTGTAGTAAAATAACCATGCAATGTCAACAACATAAAATCATTAATGCAACTATAAATAAGAAAATATGAAGGATAAAATATTAACTAAATATTAGGCAAATGGTATAATACTTTTTACAAACAATAAGGAAATCTTTTAGATTGCCGATACTAAATTTGAGAGATTTTGGCTTTTGCTTTTAAAAAATAAGGCACATGCATAGTATACAAAAAAATGTTTGAACACCAAGTAAAAGAATATTTTAGTAAACAAAATTTATATATTAAGTGTAGGGATTCGTTTTTCTTTTAACTGTTACATGGATTTTAAAATAAAATAAGTATTTTATTAATTGTTCCTACATATATAAATGTAGAATATTTCATATCAATAAATGAAGATTTAAATCGCGAATTAACTAAAAATTACATAATAACTATAGATATGGGCTGTGCATATAATAATTGTTGTCAGAAGGATGTTAAATTAGGACATAAAAATGGTATCAACGTCAGGTTTCAAAAATGGATTAAATATTTTAGTTGATGGAGAACCTTATCAGATCATCTGGTTTCAGAATCATAAACCTGGTAAAGGTGGTGCCGTCATGCGTACAAAACTAAAACATCTTAAAAAAAAGGGTATTATTGAACGCACTTTTAAATCTGGAGAAAAATTTGAAATATTAAATGTCACAAGACGAAAAAAACAATTTTTATATAAAGAAGGGAAAAACTACAATTTTATGGATATGAACACTTATGAGCAAATAACAGTTCCCCCAGAAGTTCTAGGACGAGCAACAAACTTTCTCAAAGAAAACCTTGGAGTTGATACAGTATACCTTGAAAATGAACTCATAGATATAGAACTACCTGTAATCATGATAATGGAAATAACAGAAGCTGACCCAGGAATTAAAGGCAACTCTGTTTCTAATACGACAAAAATAGCTAAACTCGAAACTGGAACCAGTATTCGAGTACCTCTTTTTGTCAAAGAAGGTGACAAAGTAAAAGTTGATACGAGAACTGGAGAATATGTGGGAAGGGCATAAATTGTAGATTTAGAACTTAATTTAAAGTGAATAACAGAAAACAAAAATTCCCAACTCAGGATGTTATCATATTTTTAATTATAGGGCATAGAGGTCAAAATGGATTCGCAAAAAATCAAAGAATTCCTAAAATCAATCAAAGATACAGATATTGAAGAAATGCGATATCAAAGTGACGAGGATTTTTTTTACTTTAAAAAAAGCGATATGGCAACAACCATAGAGCCACCTGTAGAAAACGATATCATCGTAAAAGAAGAGAAAAATGAAGAAAAAAAACACGCCACAGCTTTCATTAAATCAACGATGGTAGGCACATTTATCAACATACAAAGCAATAATAAACTTCCATTCGTTAAAGAAGGAGACAATATAATTATTGGACAAAAAATAGGACAAATTGAAGCGATGAAAATTATTAAATATATATATTCTAATACAAAAGGTACAATATTAAAAGTTTTAGTATCAAACGGTCAGGCAGTTGAATATGGACAAAAATTATTTTTAGTGAATAATACAGATGACAACAAGTAGAATAAAATATATCTATTAACGCTTTTTTAGTAAAAATTTCAAACTGTAGTTGTAAATAGGAGATCAAATGTTTGAAAGAGTCTTGATTGCAAATAGGGGAGAAATAGCCTGTAGAGTTATAAGAGCTTGCAAGGAGTTGGGGATTAAAACTGTTGCCATTCACTCAGAAGTTGACCGAGAGAGTATGCATGTAAAACTTGCCGATAAGGCTATATGCGTCGGCAACGCAAGTGCCTCTGAAAGCTATCTGAATATTCCAAGCATTATAGCTGCTGCAGAAATCTCTGGAGCAGATGCAATACATCCCGGATATGGATTTCTAGCTGAAAATACTTATTTTGCAGAAGTTTGCGAAACTTGTGGTCTAAAATTTATAGGTCCATCAAAAAAAGTAATAGAACAAATGGGCAATAAAATCACAGCCATAAAACTTATGAAAAAATCGGGCATTCCAGTAATTCCTGGTTCAGAAGGACCAGTTAACATCAATGATCCAAAAATTTTCACTGTAGCAAAAAAAATAGGTTACCCTATAATTATTAAGGCGAGCACAGGCGGCGGTGGAAGAGGCATGAGGATGGTTGTATCTGATGAAACACTACAAAATTCTATAGTCATGGCACAAACAGAAGCAAAATCCGTATTTGGAAATTCCGATGTATATATGGAAAAATATATAGAAGAACCACACCATATAGAATTTCAGATACTTGCAGATAAATACGGAAAAATCTCTTATCTACCCGAAAGAGATTGTTCCATACAAAGGCGACATCAGAAACTCCTTGAAGAAAGCCCATCGCCATTAATAAGCGATGCCTTGAGAAAGAAAATAGGTAAAACGGCAAAAAATGCTGCTTCTTCTATAAAATATACTACTGTAGGCACGGTGGAGTTTCTATTAGACAAAAAAAACAACTTTTATTTTATGGAAATGAATACTAGAATCCAAGTTGAGCATCCGGTTACTGAAATGCTCACAGGCATAGACATTGTAAAAGAACAAATAAAGCTTGCTGCAGGTGAAAAACTTTCAGTTGATTCCGAAAAAATCAAAATCGCTGGACATGCTATAGAATGTAGGATAAATGCTGAAGATCCTGATAGAGATTTTATTCCATCGCCAGGAAAAATTGGGAAATTATTTTTGCCAGGAGGCCCTGGCATAAGACTAGATACACACGTTTACTCTGGATATACAATACTACCTTTCTACGACAGTTTAATCGTAAAAATCATCGCTCTTGGTAAAAATAGAAAAGAGACCATTGTAAAAATGCAAAAAGCATTAGAAGAAGTTGAAATTGAAGATATTAAAAACACTTCTTCTCTTCATATCAAAATTATGGCGAATGAAGAATTCCGAAGCGGCAGAATCACCACAGCATTCCTTTCAAAACATATTTTCAGAAAACAATAAAATAATATGACAATATGATAGTTCTTTAATTTTTAAACATAAGGTTAAGCAATGAGTACTAAAGATCTAATTAAAAATCTCTTTAACGTGGACAGCACAGTTATTAAAGCAAAAAATACTTAAATTTACCCAGATTGGATATACATTACGTATAAAGATGTTTTGCATTTTATCAACAAAATAATTCGTAAGGTTTGAAAAACAAAAGAGTTACTACACCTCGCTTTATCTGAAAACGTGTCAGCAAATAATCGTTATCGATATCGGCAACAATTTGCGTTTTTAATCGCCAATTTTAAAAACTTTTGACAGGAAAGACTACGTTTTCGTGACCATATCACAACAAGTAAAAACTCATTATTGAACGTTACAAAAGCTTTGGAAATAGCAAAAAAAATTAGATGTATTCCCAAGATAGGCATGACGCAAATTCTGAAAGTGGAAAAATAAAAAAATATGTACAATCTATGTCTATGGCTACTGCACCCCATTAGAAATTATAGTCAGAGTCAATGAATGCCATATACTTTTAATACATATTATCGTGAAAATTATTAAAAAATAATATTCTCAGAAGTTAAAAATTGACAAAACAAATTAAATCTTCAAAATTTTAATCGCAGATTCGATGGTCTCTACTTCAATCAAATCCATCTTGCCTTTATATAACAAAGTTTTAAAATTTCCCCTTGGTATTATCGCTTTTTTAAAACCTAGTTTTTCTGCTTCAAAAATCCGCTTCGCTGCAAGCCCAACAGAACGAATTTCGCCAGAAAGTCCAACCTCTCCAAAAACTACTAAATCTTTAGGGCAGATAAAACCTAAACTCGCAGACACTATGGAGCAAGCAACAGACAAATCTGCGGAAGCCTCTTTAATTCTTATGCCACCTACAATATTTACAAAAACATCCTGCATTCCAAAAGATAAATTTAATCTCTTTTCTAAAACTGCTATAAGGATGGTAACGCGGTTAGCATCATACCCGGAAACCATTCTACGCGGCAATCCAAATACAGTTCTTGAAGTAAGAGCTTGAACCTCCAAAAGAAAAGGTCTTGTTCCTTCAATCGAAACAGTCACAATACTTCCAGCAGCACTTAAAGTACGTTCTCCTAAAAAAATAAGCGAAGGATTAGAAATTTCAGAAAGACCACATGAATTCATTTCAAAAATTCCAATTTCACTTGTAGGTCCGAATCTGTTTTTATAAGCTCTTAGAATTCTATACGTATGCTGACGTTCATTTTCAAAATACAATACAGTATCGACGATATGCTCTAAAACCCTGGGACCTGCCAAATCACCTTCTTTCGTGATGTGACCTAAAAGAAATATAGTAACATTCTTTGATTTTGCGACTCTTAGTAATTCCACTGCCGTTTCACGTACTTGCCCAACCGTGCCAGGAGCACTTGAAAGCTCAGGATGATAAGTTGTTTGAATTGAATCTACAATTAAAAATTTAGGCTCTATCTTATATACAGCAGCCACAATGCTTAAAAGATTTGTTTCAGAAACTAAAAAAATATCATCCTTTTTTATTTTAAGACGTTCAGCACGAGATTTAACTTGAGAAAGAGATTCTTCACCCGATACATAAAGAACTTTATTTTCATCACTTAAGGCACTTGATATATGCAACATTAACGTAGATTTTCCAATCCCAGGTGCACCGCCTAACAGTATTAAAGAACCAGGAACAATCCCTCCGCCCATTACATTATCAAACTCTTTTATTGTGGTCTTGTATCTTAAAAAATCCTTAACAGAAATATCATTCAACTTTAAAATTTTAAACGAAAAATTCGCAAGTTGTTTCGATATAAAATATGACTTTTGACTAGACGATGAAAACTTCTCTTCTACAAAACTGCTCCACGCCCTACAAGATGGGCATCTGCCAAGCCATTGAACAGAATCGTATCCACATTGTTGACATAAAAATTTACTTTTTTGTTTTTTCATTCACATAAATTTAAATATACTCTCAAATTACGTGCTAAACTCATAAATTAAATAACTAATCATAACTCATTTATTGATAAAATTTAAATGTCATCTTCAAAAACAAACAACATTATTTCTTAATAACACCAGAAATAAGATTTGCAATTCCACAAAAAAAATAAATGCGAAAAATTTTTATCATTAATTTCAATTTTTAATTTTTATATATTATGCATGGTATGATTGCAATATTATGCAATATAATATCTTTAAGAGTAAAGTCAGCACAAACACTATTTATTAAGCCAAATTTTAAACGCGTATCAATTTTCGAGTTAGAGAAATTATATACAAGTCCGAAAAAAAATACCTCTCCCAAAATACCGATTTATTTTTTAGCAGAACTCCAGAAATTTCTGCCTTTTCTACCCCAAGTCCCCAAATGGCACATCAAAAGCATTTAAGTACCCTTTATCTGTATAAGCATTTTAAATATTAAAAAAATAAAATTTATTTTTAATTGAGAAGCTTCTTTTGCCGATATTAACGTTTCTTTTCCCTCTTTACACTTACTTGCCCATCACAAATAGACACAGAAATAAATCTTTGCCAGTTTATATACGTGAGGAATTAGCACATACGCATATTTTGGCAGAAACATTTTTTAATAGACAACATAACGTCCTACAGATTCTACTTATTTAACTCCGATACATTTACGGAATAACCAGAAATAATCCTATCAAAATTATTTGTTAATGATGCAATTTGACTGTTATGTGAGGAAAGATCCTCAATTTTTTTATAGAACACATGAACTTGATTTTTTTTCATAACTTAAAATCTCACTAATTTTACCTACAACACTTAATGTAAATAAATGTCTATGTTGCAATAATTGGAATAATTATTGTGACAACTCCCACCTACTATATTGAAAATCCAAATTTTAAGATAATTGTTCATATTTTCTCTATTCTATTTAAAATTACATATTAACTACCGGACCATAACTTGAACCTTCTATAAATTATCTTGCTCCATTTTTAGTTTGCTTTATTTCTTCTCCTGCCTGTGTTTGTTATACCGTGAAAAATTACCTTATCCTTATATAAAATAACCCACAATACAGTAGGCTCGTCATATAAAATTTATCAAGGCTTGTAAGGAATATAAATAGCCCATAGCATTTTTTTATTTCGCCTGAAAGTTCTGTGATAGTTTAAAATACTTAATATCTTTTAAACGTAGCCATTTCCATCCATGCACCGCTCAACTCTTTGTTTCATTTCTCTTTCTTTGAGTGAAGCAAGAGCTCATAACCCTCAGAGTGCAACATTTCACAAAATATCAAGCGTATCAAAAATCACAATTTACTAAAAACCACATATCTTATTACCTTCTTTTGCGTTTCATACAAACCAAATGACGAGCGAGCAGTCCAGTTTATTATTTTCCATCATTGACCACTACAAAACTAAATATTAAATTTTTAATAAGTTCAACTATAGTTTTTAACAAACTGTTTCTTCCTACTCAAGAAGGAGACTATCATAACCAAAATTTCCTCACTGCAAACTTCAAAATTAACACCGTGCACATGCCTCGAATTAAATTGTTTTTGAATATTTTTAATTTTTATTATTTATTTCAACCTTACAATTACTATTTAATTTATTTCTAAACATCCTAGTACTATTTTATTTTTAACGTCCATTAACAGTGATGTTAAAAAATAATCAAAAATCAAAAAAACTTGGAGACATAACAAACAAACCTAGCACCTTACGCTCCATTCTTTGCATTAAATCACACTATGACACATACAACTATTACAATAACTATCACAATGAGAAACAATTTTATAAATTTATGAAAAAAAATCAATGATATCGTAAAATTTAAAACTTCCGATTAATATGTACTTAAAGAAAGTTCTCACAAATTTGTAGCGATAACCATACAGTCGTATATTCCAACCATATTGGCAGCAACAGTGGATATAAATAGCACAAAAATACAAGCTAAAAATTTTAAAACAATAAGATGTGCTTTATCAATTGGACCCGTGCCAAGAATATATAGAGTATAAAGCCTGTATCCACACAACCACCTACCTTACTACATCGATTTCCGCTGTAATCGCACTCCCCAACTCCATTTATCACAACAATTTACAATTATAATAACAGGATCTAATTTTATAACTAAAAAAACTTTTATTGTTTTAACATAAAATAAGTTTGTCAAAAATATTTATAGTTGCTGATCCTACTTGCAAAGACAAAACCATTCCCATAAAAAAAGTAAGTATATTATTAGGAGCAGATTCCCACCAAATTTTAATTATCTGGAAAACAGTATTTTTTAATGATATATCGTCTTTAAGTACACACACTATTGCCTCTATCATCATACTTACAGCCTCTCAAAAATCTTCTAAACATAAAACAACAAATCTCCCAAACAACGAGTTTTACTCACTATTCCTAAAAAAGATTAGATTCTCCCTTTATTTCTTTTTCTTAAACATAATATTTTTACATTCATCTTAATTTTTATCTTACTTAAAACTTATAAAAATTATTTATATAGTAATTCATCTACACTATAATTCTAGGGATACGTGCGGATATATTACATGTAACTTCATAATTTATAGTGTTTCGTATTTTTGCAATTTCGTCAACCTTTATATGTTCTTTACCCTGTGTTCCTATCAAAACAACTTCATCGCCAATTATAACATCCTTTATTCCAGTTACATCTATCATCGTCATATTCATAGTTACTTTTCCGACAATTGGACAACGTTTCCCACGCACCAAAACATCCGCTTTATTAGATAACAATCTATTATAACCATCGTGATAACCAACAGGTATTGTGGCAATAATAGACACTCTATTTGTAACAAAAGCTCTCCCATAACTCACACAAAATCCAGATGAAACTTTTTTCAAAAACGTTACCCTTGTCTTCCACGACAAAACAGGCTTGACTTTTAAAAACCTTTCCGAAAATTTAAAAGGGGTAAGTCCGTAAAGACTCAACCCTGGACGTACCATGTCAAGATGCGCTCGCTTACTCTTAAATAACGCAGCCGAATTTGCAGCGTGAGCAATGAATTTTAGCCCAAGATCTGAACGTGCAAATTTAACAATCTTTATAAAAGTATTAAGCTGTAATTGCGTAAAAAGAGGATCTGTATCCGCAACAGAAAAATGAGTATACATGCCAGTCATACTTATTTTATTACTCTGCACAATTCTTTGCAATATTGAATATGCAGTTTCGGATAATGATCCAATTCTACCCATACCGGTATCTATCTTAAAATGAAAATCAATTCTCTTATTTAATTTTATCGCTAAATTTTCTAAACTTATGAACTCCGAAATTTTAGAAATTGTAGATGTTAGACAATGAGCTACCGCAACTTGAAAATTCTCATAAGGGTAAATATTCCCTAAAATTAAAATGTTACTTTTTATACCCGCTTCTCTAAGAATTATACCCTCTTCAAGTGAAGAAACAGCAATCCAAGATACACCAGCTTCCTGTGCTTCTTTCGCAACTACAACAGCACTATGACCATAAGCATCAGATTTCATAACGGCCATAATTTTAGCATCTTTTGCAACGTATTCTTTTATCTTTTTTAAATTAAAATGGAAATCACTTTTGTCAATTTCTACCCAGTTTTGTCTAAAAAAAACTGTTTTTTGCTTCGTTCTACAAAATTTATTATTTACAACTACTCTAGCAAACGCATGTTTATTCATTAACAATTATTCCTGTCTTGGAGATTCATCAGAAAATCTCATATATTCACCTTCAAAAATTAAACTTATTTCCCCAGTTGGCCCATTTCTCTGTTTCCCCAATATAAGCGTCGCTTTCTTTTGCACCTCAAAATCTTCCCTGTTATAATACCCCTCTCTATAAAGCATCGCAACTATATCGGCATCCTGTTCTATCGCACCAGAATCTCTCAAATCAGAAAGCTGTGGTTTACTGTCTTTCCTTCCTCTGTCCTCGGCTCTCCTTGAAAGCTGCGACAAAACAAGAACCGGAACAGACAAGTCTTTTGCTAAAGCTTTAAGAGATCTGGAAATATCAGCAACTTCTTGCTGTCGAGATTCAAATTTTCTACTTGAAGAAGCATTTATAAATTGAATATAATCTATTATTATCAGAGCGAGTTGCGTATTATTTTTTGTCTTAAGTTCCATTGCAAGTTTTCTTGCTCTAACTCTGAGCTCTATTACGCTTATATTAGAATCATCGTCAATAAAAATAGGAGCTTCTGCAATTCTTTCTGCGGCAGTCGTAAGTTTTGGCCAATCTGCACTATTGTATTGTCCGTTTCTCAGTTTGATAGCATTAACTCTAGCCAAAGAAGCAAGAAATCTAAACATCAACGCTTCTTGTCTCATCTCTAACGAAAAAATGGCCACTGGTTTTTTTTGCACTATAGCTACATGCTCCGCAACATTCAAAGCAAAGGCAGTTTTGCCCATAGATGGCCGCGACGCTAAAATTATAAGTTCAGATGGATGAAAGCCAGTAGTTTTAGAATCAAAATCTACAAAGCCAGTAGAAAGCCCTGAAACTCTCTTTGGATCAGAATGCAATTTTTCAAGATTGTCTAGCATGGGTCTCACAAGTTTAGAGGCAATCGAAAAACCTTTTCTAACACCCTTACGCTGCGAGACATTGAACAAAATCATCTGGGATTTATCTAATATTTCTTCAGAAGTGTCCTGTTCTTTAAACGAATCTTCAACTATTACAGTACCAACATTAATAAGCTGCCTTAATATTGATTTGTCACGTATTATGGAAGCGTAAGATTCCACATTTGCGGCAGTTTGCACTGAATTAATCAAATTTGTAAGATAAGACACACCTCCAACCTCGTTAAACACTGCATTTTTTTTAAGAACTTCTGAGACAGTCAACATATCTACGGCCTGATTCAACGAGTAAAGTTCATAAATTGTTAAAAAAATTTGTTTATGAATATCACTGTAAAAATCGCTTTCGTTTATTATGTCTATAACTTTTAAAACAGCCTCTTTTTCTATAAGCATCGCACCCAACACAGCCCTTTCCATGTCTATAGACTGAGGCGGGACTTTATACGTATCTGGCATTTCGTTAGGACCAAAATTGTTCTTTTTCACTTATAACGGAAAGCTTTGTTTTTGCAATAACTTCCGGATGAAGTCTTACGCTTATCTCGTAATCGCCTATTTCTTTTATACTATCAGAAAGCAAAATATCATGCTTCTTTATCTCAAAACCATTATCGTGAAAAATTTTTGCAAGATTTAAAGCAGTTACCGAACCAAAGATTTTACCACCTTCCCCCATTTTAACTCTTGCAACAAATTTTGAAGTCTCCATTTTAAAGGCAATTTTTTTCGCTTCATTTATCAATTCCTCTCTTTGCTTTTCAAACTTCGCCTTTCCCCTTTCCCAAATTTTAAGATTTTGAGCACTTGCTTCCATAACAAGGTTTTTAGGGACAAGATAGTTCCTCGCAAACCCGGATGCAACACTTTTAACCTCACCCTGACGTCCAATATTAGCAATATCACACTTCAATATAACTTTCATTTTGCCTCCGATATACGTTCCACCCTCATAACCGCGTTCAACTAAATCAAATCAAATACAAAAACTCTAACTTACTTTAAAAGGTAAAAGAGCAAGAATCCTCGCTCTTTTAATTGACTTATCAAGCTTTCTTTGATGCTTCGCACACGTGCCAGTTATGCGTCCTGAAAGTATTTTCCCTCCATCGGTTGTAAATGAACAAAGTGAACCTACGTTCTTATAATCTATTTCAAGTTTATCCGCACAGAAACGACAAACCTTTCTCCTTATTGAACCGCCTTTTCTTAAAAATTTTCCGTTCATAAAACGTCTCTGCCCATTGACCGAAGAACTCCGAGCTCTAATCAGCGATCCAGGTTTTTTTATAAACACCA
Organism: Candidatus Endomicrobiellum calonymphae; assembly: GCA_031269945.1. Lineage (GTDB taxonomy): Bacteria > Elusimicrobiota > Endomicrobiia > Endomicrobiales > Endomicrobiaceae > Endomicrobiellum > Endomicrobiellum calonymphae. Next base: position 129,435 of record JAISYK010000006.1, on the reverse strand, counting down.
CTTTTTTCCTCCTAATTCATTAAAAAGGCACATCATCATCAGAAACATCGTCAAATTGTTCCGAAAATTCGTTTACATCACCACCACCACTGACGTCACCTATTTTTACATCCACTGCCGGCGACTCTTGTTGTCTAATTACAACAAGAAACTGTACTCTTAAAGCCACAACCTCTAAACGACTTCTCTTAACATCATCATTGCCTCTCCATTTATTTGTTTGAAGTCTTCCTTCAATATGCACAGGTAGTCCTTTCTTTAAGCGATTACCACATCTTTCAGCTTGATCGCCCCAAACAATAACAGGAACAAACGTAGGATCAGCATTCTTCCACTCATTCGTAACAGTATCTTTTGTTCTCCTACTAATAGCTATATCAAAGGAACACACCGCTTTTCCAGTATTTGTACGTCTTAATTCAGGGTCCCTAGTAAGTCTGCCAACCATAATGACAATATTTTGTTCAGGCAATCGAAAATTATTTTGTTGATTATTACTATTATTGAGCTGACTCATTTTGCTTTATCTCTATTGTTTCTCTTATTGGAATATTAGAATCTACAGTTTTGTCATTTTGCTTTATGTTGGACTTCACATTTTTTTTATTTTCAGTCTTAACCGTAAGGAATCTCATAATTGAATCATTAAATTTAAAAAAATTTTCAAGCGATTTAATAATCAATCCATCTCCGCCAAATTCAATATAAACATAACTCCCTTCGTAAAATTTATTAATTGAATAAGCAAGTTTTTTAATCCCAAGCTGCTGAACCGTCTTAACGATTCCCTTTGAATTTTCAATAATTTCTAATACTTTTGCAGTAACTCCTTCAATCTCTTTAGCTGACAACTTAGGAGAAACAATAAACGTACTTTCATAATCCACGCTTTCCACCCTCTTTTATGGAATTTCCTCAAAAATTTCAAGGAATCTGCTGGCCCTACACATATTTACACTACGCACGGTCCATGTTATATAAAATAAACAATTTTTTCAACTGAAAATCACTTAAAAATCTTCTTAAAAAGACTGTCACTTTGAAATTGAGAACTTTTCGAAATTTCGCCCATAGATTTCGCATATTCAAAAAGTGCTCGCTTTTGAGCATCATTCATAGATCTAGGAACAGAAATATTTACCTTAACGTAAAGATCACCTCTACTCTTTCTCCCAAGTTTTGGGAATCCTTGTTCACGCACTCTTAAAATGGTTCCAGGCTGAGTTGCTGAAGGAATTTTTACTTTTACATGCTCATTTTCATTTAAAGCTGGTACATCACATTCAACTCCCATTGCAGCTTGTGGGAAAGAGATAGAAATCTCCGTATACAAATCATCCCCATCTCTTTTAAAACCAGCAGCATGCTTCATATGTATTACAACGTATAAATCTCCCGCCGGGCACCCATTGGAACCAGCATTACCAGAACCTGACACTTTTAAAGATGTCCCTTCATTAACACCAGCAGGAATTCTCACGGTAACAGTCTTTCTCTTTCTCACAGTTCCTTCCCCTCTGCATTCGTGACAAGGTTTATCTATAACATTTCCTCTACCTTTACATTGCGGACACTCCTGATTGAGCAAAAAAAAACCTTGTGAGTATCTCACCTGACCTTTCCCTTTGCACTTAGGACATTGTTTCGAAGAAGATCCATCTTTACTACCAGTTCCGTGACAAATTGAACAAACATCTTTTCTTGGTATATCAATTGAGATTTCCGCACCATTCATAGCGTCAAGATAAGAAACTTCTAAATCATAGCGTAAGTCCTCTCCACGATTTTTAGAATTTTCATTACTTCGTTTCCCCCCAAAAATATCTCCAAAAATATCTCCAAAAATATCTCCAACATTCGAAAAATCTCCACTATACTGAGTATAACTTTCTTGAAATGGGCCTCCATTATTATTCATAGAATCGTGCCCAAAAGTATCATACTGTTGCCTCTTCTGAGAATCAGATAACACTTCGTAAGCTTCATTCATCTCTTTAAACCTTTCTTCAGCTTCTTTATTGCCTGGATTCTTATCTGGATGATATTTTAGAGCTAACTTCCTATAAGCCGACTTAATTTCATTCGAAGAAGCATTCTTGTTAATTCCAAGCACTTCATAATAATCGCGTTTCATTCTATTCTATTCCTTGAATACTTACTCTTTTATTTACTCGCTATCCATTTCTAACTAAAGAACTCATACCGTTTTTAATCATCATCACTTTTAATAATCTTATACTTTCAACATCCATGATCGATCAAAAAATTCCTTTACAATCCTAAACATCTCCTCTTAACCAAAGAGCCATCAAACACCAACAGGCAGAAAAACCTCGCGCCAATAATCATCTTCACGCTTCTTACATCTTTTCAATCTAAGAAGAATAAATATTATTTATTTTCTATCATTATCCTTATTGGTAACAACTTCCGCATCAACCACTTTTTCCCCATCGTTGGCAGATGCTCTAGCTCTATTACGAGATTCTTGCAAGTCATCATCTGAATTCGCATTTTTAGTTTGCGAAGCTTTATATATTGTCTCAGCAAGTTTATGAGACGCCTTCGTCAATTCATCTTTAGTCGATTTAATTAACGCTATATCACTACCTTTCAAAGCCTCTTTTACAGCAGTCAAGGCTTGCTCAATCGAAAGTTTATCCTCTGCAGAAATTTTATCGCCATGTTCCTTTAAATTCTTTTCAGTCGAGTAAACAAGATTGTCAGACTCGTTTTTTACTTCAATTTCTTCTTTGTGCTTTGCATCTTCAGAAGCATATTGTTCTGCTTCTTTAACATATTTACCTATGTCCTCTTTTGAAAGCTTAGTTGATGACGATATTTTAATAGATTGCTCTTTTCCCGTACCTTTATCTTTTGCAGAAACATGCAAAATACCATTTGCATCTATATCAAAAGTAACTTCTATTTGAGGAACTCCTCTAGGTGCAGGGGGTATTCCATCAAGCATAAATCTCCCTAGGGACAAATTATCTTTAGCCATAGATCTTTCACCCTGAAGAACATTAATTTCAACACTTGACTGGTTATCCGCTGCCGTTGAAAATATTTGAGAACGCTTTGCAGGAACCGTAGTGTTTCTATCTATAAGCACAGTTCTCACACCACCCATAGTTTCAAGACCAAGCGTGAGCGGAGTAACATCCAAAAGAAGAATGTCCTTAACATCCCCAGTTAATACAGCAGCTTGAACAGCCGCACCAAAACACACACATTCCATGGGGTCAATTCCACGCTCTACTTTCTTGCCAACATAATCTTCAACGAATTTTTGCACAATAGGCATTCTAGTAGGACCGCCCACCAAAATTATTTTTGTTACCGTTTCAGTCATAAGTTTCGCATCTTTTATCGCCTGTTCAATAGAAATTCTGCATCTTTCAACTATAGGTCTTACCAAATTTTCAAGCGTTGCTCTAGTAAATTTCATCATTAAATGCTTTGGACCTGTTGCATCGGCTGTAACAAATGGAAGATTAATATCAGTTTCTAGAACATTTGAAAGCTCGATTTTAGCTTTTTCAGCAGCTTCCTTCAAACGTTGAACAGCCATTTTATCTTTCCTCAAATCTATACCGTTCACTTTTTTAAAATCTTCAGCAATATAATCAATTAAGGCATTATCCATATCAGTTCCGCCAAGTTGAGTATCTCCTGAAGTTGAAAGAACTTCAAAAGTTCCTTCTGCACCCATTTCCATAATTGTTACATCAAGAGTGCCTCCCCCAAGGTCAAAAACCAATATCTTTTGTTCTTTCCCAACTTTATCTATACCATAAGCAAGAGATGCCGCTGTAGGCTCGTTTACAAGTCTTACAACTTCAAGACCAGCTATTGCTCCTGCATCTTTTGTAGCCTGTCTTTGATTATCATTAAAATAAGCCGGTACCGTGATAACAGCTTTAGATATTGTTTCACCCAAGTAAGCTTCGGCATCTTTTTTTATCTTCTGAAGAATGAAAGCTGAAAGCTGCTGAGGAGTAAATTCTTTGCCGTTTACATTATACTTATAATCTGCACCCATTTTCCTCTTAAAAGCACTTAAAGTCCCCTCCGGATTCGTAACTGCCTGTCTTCTTGCTGGTTCACCGATCAAAAGCTGTCCGTCCTTAGTAAATGCAACATAAGATGGAAATGCTTTACCTCCCAATGTTGTCCCCTCAGCCGAGGGAATAAGAGTAGTCTTCCCACCTTCCATAACAGCTGCTGCAGAATTTGACGTCCCTAAGTCTATTCCTATAATTTTTGCCATTCGCTTCCCCCATTTTTTTTTCTATTTCTATTCATAATAAATTTTTTAATTCTATTTTAGCACGTAATAAAAACAAAGTCCTTCACAAACTCAATTTTTTTCAATTCAAACTTAAAAAACAACAAAAAATAACACTCTAATTCACATTTTTTATATTTTTCGCAACTTTGACTTTTGCTGTTCTTACTAATCTTTTGTTTAATTTATATCCTTTTTGATAAATCTCCAAGATTTTCCCGTCTTCTTCTTCACTTTCAACATAATCCAAAGCTTCGCAAACAGTCGGATCAAATTTTTCACATTGTATCTCTTCAACACCTTCTTCTTTTAGCATTTTTGAAAATTCCTTGTTTATCATCTCAAGTCCAAGCATTACGCTCTCTAGATTATTCTCCCCCCTTACACTATGCAAGGCCTGCTGAAAAACATCGTAAATATTAATTTGCTTAATAAGAATTTTCTCCTTACCCCATTCTAAATAATTTTTTTTTTCTTTTTCAGAGCGCTTTCTATAATTTTCAAAATCAGCTTTGAGTCTCAAAAGCTGGTCATAAAAATTCTGTGCTTGATTTCCTTTCTCTTCAACCGATTGTTTTAAAATTTCAAGTTCAAAAATCTTTTCATCTCTTGCTTCATTATAATAACAATCTTGCACTTCACGTCTAGTTTCAACTTTTTTGATTTTCTGCTTTTCGTGTTCCAAATTATCCCTCCTTTAGAACTTCACTTAGTCTTCTTCTTTTACTAAGACTGTCTGGTCCTAGCTAGACACCTTTCTAAAAAATCTGTTTAACGATTCGGAAACATGACTTACTATAGACATCATTTTTTCATATTCCATCCGTTTAGGGCCAATAATTCCCAAAACACCTATCGCACGTTCTCCATCATTATAAACTGACGTCACCACACTTAAGCGTTTAAGCTCAGAGAGCATATTTTCGGAACCTATTTTCACATTTATTCCATTATCGTTAAAATCCTTATTTATTATTTCAATAAATTTTTCTTTGTATTCTTTAAAATTAATGAACGACTTTATCAAATCAAAGTCTTTAAAGCCTGAAATTGTAATCCCATTTGGTACACCATCTATATAAACATCATCTTGTATATTATAAAAGACATCACTTATTTTTTCAGCAATTTCTAGAATTTTAGCTTCATTTTGTCTAAAATTCCTAATTTCTGAAATAATTTTCTTGTTTGCTTGAGCAACTGATACTCCTCTTAATTTCTCATTTAAGAAACTTCTAAGACTGCTCATTTGTTCATATGTAAGGCAAGCTTCTATCTTTTTATGTTTTATCAACCCACTTTTAGTGAACAAAACAACCAAAAGCTCGTTTTTTGAAATTTGTATAAACTCGATATTTTTTATTTGATCACATTGAGCTTTAGGCGTCATAACAAAACCCGTATACCGAGAAAGTCCTGACAAAATACGGGAAGTTTCAGAAAGGAGCGTTTCTATCTCGTTATATTTTTGCTCATATTCTCTCCTTATTCTCTCCTCCTCATTGACAGCAAAATTTTGAAGTTTGATGAGATTATTAACATAAGATCTGTATCCTTTGTCAGTAGGGACCCTGCCTGCAGAAGTATGTGGATGAGTTAAATAACCATCATCTTCAAGGTTTGACATCAATTTTCTGACAGCTGCCGGAGAAAGAGAAATATTGCATTCCTTTATTAAAACGTTGGATCCTACGGGTTTTCCTGTTTTAATATAATGGTGTATAACTGCGCTTAGTATGTGATTTTTTCTTTTCTCTATAATTTCCAAAGATACATGTCGCATTTTATCCTCTCAAAAACTGTTCTAAATGGTAAATTTTATTTCTGGCACTCACTAAAGCACAGTGCTACCATTGTATCAGTAACATCGAATTATGTCAAGATTTCATAAATAAACTCAACAATTGACAAAATGCATGATATATCATAGTATTCGTACCGTACGTCAGGCGTTTATTGATGTAAACATAGATTAAATCACACAGAGAACAAGATGCAAAAGAAAATAATAATATCTGGCTTTGGAGGGCAAGGTGCTCTTATAGCTGGAATTTTGGTCGCACAAGCAGCGATAAAAGAGAAGTTGTACACAACTTGGTTCCCATCTTATGGGGCTGAAATGCGCGGAGGCACGACAAGTTCTGCAGTTATAGTATCGGACGATGAAATAGGTTCCCCAGTTGTTTCAATCCCAGATATATTAATAGCATTAAGTGGCCCATCTTTAAGCAAGTTTATGCCAAAAATGATTGATGGTGCTATAATAGCCAACTCTTCGATTATAATGCAAAATAAAAAATGTAATACGAAGTTCTATTTCGTACCTATAACTGATATTGCAATTAAAACAACTGAAAACTTGAAAACTGCAAATATGGTTGCAATAGGATTACTAATAAAACTCATCGAGAAAGGTGTTTGTAGTTCTAAAAGTGTAGATGAAAACTCTGAAAGGATTCTCCATTTAGAAAGTGCCTTATATGCATGTGAAAAAGTATTTGAGTCAAAACAACAACTTATCGAAATTAATAAAAAGGCAATCCAGACAGGATATAACCTTATAAAATAAAAACTTAATTATTAAGAGGTTCTTCATGACAATAATAAGGCCGGCTAAGGTAACGGATATAAAAGGTATACACGAGATTATAGAATATTATGCAAGTAATAAAAAAATGTTGCATAAATCTTTAAATACGTTATACGAAGATATTCAAGAGTTCGTTGTCTTAGAAAACAATAATAAAGTAATTGCTTGCGGTGCATTACATGTTTCATGGGAAGATCTAGCAGAAATAAAAAGCTTAGCAGTATTAGATGAATATCAAAGACAAGGATTGGGCAGAAAAATAGTTAGTAATCTTCAAAAAAACGCAAAAAAATTAGGAATAAACAAGGTTTTTGTATTAAGTTTTAATCCGGAGTTCTTCGTTAAGCTTGGGTATAAAAAAATTCAAAAAGATAATTTACCACATAAAATATGGCGTGAATGCGTTGATTGTCACCTGTTCCCAGGTTGTGGAGAAATAGCATTAACTTTTGATTTATGAAATCTTAATGTAGATGCACATGTTGAAATCGGTAGAAAACACACAACTTTAAAATTACTGATTGAGGTTTCTTTTGTTATAGAGTGAGGTTTTTATAGCCGAGATGGTGGAATTGGCAGACACGTGAGACTCAAAATCTCAAATTGCTTAGGCAATGTGCGGGTTCAAGTCCCGCTCTCGGCAGGCTGTTTATCGGCTCTCCAGTGCATATCCGTGTTTGTGCAAAAATACTGATAGAGAGTTTGGTATTTTTCATTTTTCTCGAAAAAATACAAACTACTATATCATTAAGCATTACAAAGTTCTACTCTCTAGTCCCTGGTCCCTGGTTTCGATTCACATCCCAACCCACCCATTTCCCTTTTATAAAATCCTCATAATCAATGTCCATAATCTGGAGCTAAAATCCGTGTTTTCAAAGATACAATCCTTGTGCTAACAGTTAACCGTCCATCATACCTATTTATTATATACACATCACGTCCAAGAAAAGCTATTTTCTCATATTTCCATTCAAGAGAACTCTTAAAGTAATAAGTAATAAAAATCATTATCATTTTTCACTTTTGACGAATAATAAATTTTTTCTAACACACTATTTAAATATAGCACACGAGACGATAGAGAAATGGTATATAGTACTTTTTGTTTGCAATATCTCCACATTATCCACAACATTACTGTCATAGTAGATCATCATCTACGAACCCCTCTTCAACAGTTTTTGCGATATTTTATATTTTATAATCAAATTCAAAACCACCTTGCTTTTTTTAAAGGACTTCATCTGTATCGTGCACGTGCTACGCGGCATTATATATTACTTATTACTCCATTAAGTGAAATATTGTTTTGTATTCATCTAAAAGATCACCTCTAAAAATATATTTTGAAAGGCAGCACGGTATAAATCACCATTCTACGTCACGTGCACATAGAGCAAGGCAATCTCGATAACGCCAAAATATACTAAATGATACAAATTTATTAACAATCTTATTAATTATGTATTGTGATAAACTTAGTTCTCTTCAACATCTAGATAGGGGCGGATTCTAAACCGTACATCAATTTCTTTCGCGATTTTTTTAACTTTTGACGTATCAAGCATAAGAAGTTCCACAGCGGTTATAACAACTTTAGGGATGTGATTCTTTGCTTCCTTAACAAATTTTACTACCTCGTCAAAAGATTCTTCCTTAAACATTGGCTTATTAATCTCATTAAACTCATTAGAATTTGATCCGTTTAAACTTATTGATATAACGTCAACAATCCCTTTTAGCTCAGGTAAAATATTCCTATCATAGTAACGATTTGCAAGCCCAGCAGTATTAACTCTCACTTTTCCTCCTTTGTTTTTTATCCATTTTGAAATTTTCTTCACTGTCTCAATATTAATTAAGCAGTCTCCATATCCGCAAAAAATTACTTCACCATACTTCTCAGGATTTTTTATAGCAGCTAAAACTTCTTCATAAGACGGCTCTAACTCAAGCTTTAAATCATTCCCTTCAAACTTATTGTTCCACTTGCGTTTTATACAGTACGGGCACGACATCATACATCTGTTAGTTATATTTAAATATAGGTTACCTTCATAAATATAAGAAATCGTGTTCATATGTAAATTCCTTTAATAAAATCCTGATAAAATCTTGTATCTCAGCAAACATTATACTTTTTGGCAATCAATTAAAAACATACTTTCACCTAATCATCTTACTTAATATATATATCAATATATACTAAATAATTTCAGAGCATTTTGTGTCGCAGTTTGCACCACTTCGCTAAATGACATTTTTTTTATTCTCGCAATTTCTCTTAAAGTTTCAAATATATAAGACGGCTCATTTCTTTGTCCTCTATATTTTTGAGGAGCAAGATACGGACAATCAGTTTCGCATAACAAATTACTCATATCGGTTTTAGAAACAATTTGCCTTAAATCATCTGACTCATCGTACGTCAAGACTCCACCAATTCCAAGCAAAAATCCGGCATCAATAAATATTTTAGCTTGTTTTAAATTTCCAGAAAAACAGTGTACAACACCCTTCAAAGCAAATTCACATTCTTTTAAAACACAAATCATATCATTATATGCATCACGACAGTGAATAATAATTGGCTTATTATATTTATTAGCAATATTAACTTGTCTTATAAATAACTCTTTTTGAAAATTAATATTTTTTATGGAAGAATCATAATGATAATCTAAACCTATTTCACCAATAGCTATACATTTTTTATCTTGAACCAAAGTCTCTAACCTATCAAAGTCTTTATGAATTACCTTTGACGCATTACTAGGATGAATTCCCAACGACGCAAAAATACCATCTCTTTTTGAAAGCTCTAAAACTTTATTCCAATGACTAGTCTCGCAAGCTATTTCAAAAATTATTTTCACATCTAAATTAAAAGCGTTTTGTATAACAACTTCCCTATCAACATTAAACCTTTCATCTGTTGTGTGTGCATGCGTGTCAATTATCATTTTACAACTTACATTTAATCATCATAATTTACTTTTCAATCCTTGGAAATAAAATTTCCATTGAATTTAATTTTGTTTGCGGAGCTGAAAATCCATTTTCTGGAATTATCATATTCGAGAAATATTTTTTTGCAACTTCGCTTATATTTCCCACAGCACCCATCATATTCCATATTTTTTCAGATGATACAGGCATGAACGGTAGCAAGTACATTGCAATAACACATATCGCTTGCAAATAAGAATCAATACAAAAAGAAAGTTTTTTTATGTCCACTTTAAAAAGCTTCCACGGAGAGTCAATTTCAATTTGTTTGTTTATAAGCGTAATCGCATCCTGCAGAACTTCAGCAGCTTTATTAAATTGCATATTATCTATACTGTCGGCAAAATTTTCTTTGAGAATCGCAGCTACTCTTTTTGCAAGATGTAAATTAATCGTGTTCTGTAACACTTGAAAATTAAAATATTTTTCAGCCATTTTTATAGTTCTCGAAACTAAATTTCCAAGATTATTTGCTAAATCAGTATTATACTTCAACGTTAATTCTCGCCACGAAATATTGCCGTCAGGACCAAATGGGATAAGAGTTATTATAAGATATCTTGCAGCATCAACACCATATTTATCAACAAGCTCACCAGGAGATATAACGTTGCCCAAAGACTTTGATATTTTATCTCCATTCAGAGTAAAAAATCCGTGCGAACATATTCTTCTAGGAAGCGGAAGGTCAACAGCCATTAAGATTGCAGGCCAAACCACAGAATGAAACCATAAAATGTCTTTTGCCATTAAATGTATATCAGCTGGCCAGTACTTTCTAAATTTTGCATCATTTATCATATAACCTACTCCGGTTATATAATTTACCAGTGCATCAACCCAAACATATACTGTCTGTTCTTTGTCAAAAGGAAGTGGAATCCCCCACTCTAGAGCGGTTCTTGAAAAGCTTATATCCTCAAGACCTAGCCTCAGTTTCCCTATAATTTCATTTTTTCTCTCTTCAGGCTGTATTTTTATATACTCTTTGTGACTTGGGTTAGATATCCTTTCCAAAAGCTTAATCTGAAAAAATGATAATTTGAAAAAATAATTTTCTTCAGACTGAATTACTAGACTCGTTTTGTGAAATGGGCAATTATTGTTTTCATCTAAATCTTTTTGAGAGTAAAATTTTTCACATTCTAAGCAATATGATCCTTCATATTTTTTTTTAAATATAAAACCCTTTTCAAATAAAATTTTCACTATTTTTTTAACAGAAATAATATGCTTTTGTTCTGTAGTTCGTATAAATTCCGTGTAAGAAATATTCAAAAGTTTCCACACCTCTTTAAACTTAGCACTCACCTCATCGCACAAATTCTGCGGAGTTCTGTTTTGCACCTTTGCGGCCGCAGCAATTTTTGCACCATGCTCATCAGTTCCAGTAAGAAAAAAAACATCAAAATTATTTAATCTCTTCCACCTAGCGACAATATCGGAAGCTATGGTCGTATAAGAATGCCCTATATGGGGAACGCCATTCGCGTAATAAATCGGAGTTGTAATATAAAATTTCATTTATCCTCCATTCGTTACATAGTCACATTAAGATAAAGATTTTAAAAATTTCAAATAAAGCTCTAACAATCATATTTTATTTTTTTACTTTTATATTTTTAATTTGCTCTATCGTAAACACCTTAATCGTTTTATCTCCAAAACTAACAATCACCACTTCCCTTATACAATCTATCGCCACGAGTTCGGCTTTGCCATCCGGTGTGAAAACAGTTTCCCCTATTTCAGGCAAATTTCTTTTTATATTTTTATAAGTTTCATTTTCATATGCTATGCAACACATAAGCCTACCACAAAGCCCAGAAAGTTTCGCCGTATTCAAAGATAAATCTTGCTCTTTGGCCATATCCATGGTTACAGAATTGAAATCTTTTAAAAAACTCCGACAACACAAAATTCGTCCACATGTTCCGATTCCGCCAAATATTTTCGATTCGTCCCTTACACCTATCTGAACCATTTGTATTCTCGTTTTCAAAGCATATCCAAGATCTTTAATAAGTTTTCTAAAGTCAACTCTAGTATCGGAAGTATAATACACAAATAGTTTCGAACGGTCAAAAATATACTGGACACATGTCAATTTCATATCGAGATTACAATTTTGAACTTTTTTCAATACTATATTTCGAACTTTTAAACTCTTTATCTTATTTTCTACAAACTTCTTCTTGTCGTCATCAGTCATTTTTCTTAAAACTTTATTTGGAACGCTCTCATTCGTTAATACACCCTTCACTTCCTCGTAAATCGTTCCGACCTCAACTCCATGTTCAGTTTCAACTATAACTTTATCATTTGGTCTTAAACGAAAATGCCCACTATCGGCGTATACCTTATCCTTAATATCTCTAAGCATTACCTCCACAATCATGAAAAAATTACACTCCTTCAATATACTAAAGTACAGTATGATAATTTACCTAAACCTAAAAGTTAACATGAACAGTTCACCAAGTACTATTTTATTGAACATATGCTTACAAATTTTCATATTTAGCTAATACCATACATAACAGCATATTTCATACGTTTCATTAGACCCAACAAATCAAAAAACAAATTATCTAGAACCATTTGTGCATTTACATTTTTAAGAAGTAGCGTTTTTGAAGTGATTAACAATTCAATTACAGGAGCAATTGCATCGGGGTGGACTCTAAAGTCTTTCTTTGCCTCACATATAATCGAATCAACACACTCCAAAGCAGCACCCTTCCCTGCAACATTCTTTGATAATTCTAATATATCAGAAATATAAAAATTCTGAGTTTTAAGTTTAAACCACAAAGATAACTTACTTTTTTTATCTTCATTGGCAAGCTTTTCTGCATCTCCTATAGATCCCTCGCTTAAAGAAACCAAATTTTGAATTTCTGAACTGTGCATTGAATAATTTGACATAAGCCAACTTGAAATTTCACTTACTTTTAAAGGTTGAAAAAATATAATTTGCGACCGTGAAATTATCGTCTGAGGAATTGTTTCCTTATGCTTTGCGATTAAAATTATGACTGTATTATTAGGCGGATCTTCAAACGTTTTAAGTAACGAATTTGATGTCGCAATATTCATCTTTTCAGCAGGATCCACAATGAAAAATTTCCATTTCCCCTCGTACACTTTTGTCAAAACCTTTTTTTTCATATGCCTAATAGTTTCTATTTTTAGTATCCTTTGCTTTTCTAAATCGCTTTTTTCAAGCTCGGATTGTTTGGCAAAATCTACAAAATGTATGTCTGGATGGATATTTTTTGCTATCTTTTCACAAGAAATACACTCCCCACAAGCACCCACACCAATTTTAGTAAAATCATTTATACTACAATTCATAATTCTGGCAAATTCAACGGCAGTAGAGCGTTTCCCTATGCCATCAATTCCAATAAACATATAAACTTGTGCGATTTTACCGTTCTTTATTTGACTTGAAAGCACCATCTTTGCTTTTTCTTGACCTAATATTCTTTCAAACACTTATGTAAAACCTCATCTACAATATCTTTTATCAGCATATGCGTTTCTTTGACTGATCCTTCTTCCGTTTCAATAATTTTTACTCTTTTAAAATACTTTTTCGCTTGTTCTAAATAGCCCTTTCTTACATCTTCATGAAATTGTATAGACTTTCTCTCAATCCTGTCACCATCATCGCCATAATTATCTCTCTTTGATTTCTTCGCCCTATTCAAGCCCTCACTGGGCGTTATATCAAGATACAACGTCAAAATTGGCTTTAATCCACACGAAGCAATTAAATTTAATTTATTTATAAGTTTTAAATTTAATTTTCTTCCATAGCCTTGATATGCAACAGTGGAATCTGCAAATCTATCACAAACAACAATCTCTCCTTTTTCTAAAGCAGGGCAAATTTGTTCCTTAATGTGTTGAATTCTTGCAGCCTCAAGAAGAAAAAGTTCACTTAGGGGAACAATATTCAACTCCGGATCTAAAATAATGTTTCTTATCTTTTCCGCTAAAATATTCCCACCGGGCTCTCTTGTTAAAAGCACCTTAAACCCTTTTTTTTTAAGATAATTTTTTAAAAGTTTAGAATGCGTCGTTTTACCAGAGCCCTCTCCGCCGTCAATAGTAATAAAAATTTTCTTTTTAATAAACACAATAATACCAAATTCAAATTGTAATTATATACCTACACCATAATGTATTACAAGCACTAACTATGTATAATTATATTGGATATCAAACACTATAATACAGTATAATGATTGTCACATACAACTTTATTGTATAATTAAATACTAGCTTAGGAACATTCTTTTTCTGTTAGTGATCGTAAATATCTATGTGTAATCAATTGATAAAACAAGTGATACGCTTCATTAATACATATAAATAGATATCGTATTTCGTAAGACTACTAAAATTAAAGGAGAAGTTTAACAAATGAACGTCTACACTTTTTTAATACTTTCTTTTGTTGTCGCAGTGTATTCTATAGAAACAATAGCGGATTTGCTCAATATTAAAAATCTTTCAAACAATATACCCTTAGAATTTGAGGAATATTATGATAGAGAAAAATACATAAAATCGCAAAAGTATTTAAAAACAACCACAAAATTTTCTATAGTTTCATCCACTTTCTTCCTAGCAATCCAAATTATTTTTATAATTTCAGGTGGCTTCAATTACTTAAACACGACTGTCGTTTCTTTTGGCTTTGGCCCAATTTTAACTGGACTCACTTTTGTTGGCATATTTTTTTTTGCTTCAGAAATATTAAAAGTGCCTTTTTCAATCTATTCTGTGTTCGTAATAGAAAAAAAATTTGGATTTAATAGAACAAATACAAAAACTTTTTTTACAGACTTACTAAAATCATGGATTGTAACTGCTATAATAGATTCCGTTATTTTTATTGCGATATTATGGTTCTTCATAAGTGTTCGCCAATACGCTTGGTTATATGCCTTTTTAGTCATCGTTATTTTTGAACTTTTTATAACTTTTATTTCACCAGTGATTATAATGCCTCTGTTCAATAAATATACCCCTCTAGAAAACGGAGAACTAAAAAATTCTATTGAAAAATACGCAAAAAAAGAAAATTTTAAAATGAAAGGTTTACTTAAGATGGATGGTTCAAAACGTTCTACAAAATCAAATGCATTTTTTACAGGAATAGGGAAATTTCGTAGAATAGTTCTATTTGACACTCTTATCCAAAAACATAGTGTTGACGAACTAACAAGCATTTTAGCACATGAAATGGGACACTTTAAACTTGGGCATATATTAAAACATATGATTTTTTCATTTGTTTTAACTCTAACTATGTTGTTTGTTTTTTCATTTTTTATAGATAAAATATGGTTTTACGACGCTTTCTTAATGGATACACAACCAATATATGCCGGAATAATATTTTTCTCATTTCTTTACGAACCTGTCTCTCTAATAACATCAATAGTTTTAAGTTATTTTTCGAGAAAACATGAATACGAAGCAGACGCTTATGCGGCAAAAACTTATAAAAAACCAGAAGCTATGATAAACGCTTTAAAAAAGCTTTCAGTTGATAATTTATCAAATTTATACCCTCACAAATTCAAAGTGTTTTTAGAATATTCACATCCGCCTGTTTTAGAGAGAATTAAAGCAATAAATAAAATAGAACTTTAAAGTTCTATAAAAAATATAGGCTTATACTTAAGAATTTTTAATATGGGAAAATTTATATACGCAAAATACGTTGTTTATTATGTAAGCAACAATTTAGCCTTGTATTTAAAAATCCTTTTATAATTGAAATATTAATTCGGAGAATTGAGATGGAAAAAATACTTAGTGACTTGTTAATGTGTGATGGAATTTCAGGTTATGAAAAAAATATCGCAAAAATTATGACTAAGGCTCTTATGAAAGCGTGTGATAGCATTGAAATTGACAATTTCGGCAATGTCATAGGGAAATTAGGCAAAGGCAAAAAGAAACTGATGCTCGTAGCACATATGGATGAAGTCGGTATGGTTGTAAAACACATAAGTGAAAAAGGATTTATATATTTCATTAAGATCGGCGGCATAAGCGATTTAGTTCTTTTAGGGAAAATAGTAAAAATCATAAACAAAAATGGCGAATGCATCACTGGTATAATAGGAACAAAACCACCACATTTGATGGATACAGAAGAATCAAAAAAACTAATCAGATACAGCAATATGTTTATAGATATAGGCTTGTATTCAAAGGACGATGTATTAAAAGTCGTGGATATCGGCGACCAAATAATTTTTGAGCCTAATGCAGGCATTTTAAATGACAACATTTATTACGGAAAAGCTGCAGATAACAGAGTAGGATGCTATGCTATGATAAAAGTTATGGAAAATCTTGTAAAATCAAAAGATATAAACGCTGAGATTTATGCATGTGCTACAGCACAGGAAGAAGTCGGCCTAAAAGGAGGCAAGACCTCATCTTTTAGTATAGATCCTGATTTTGCACTTATCATAGATACAACCGTAACAGGAGATACACCCGAAATTGATGAAAAAATTTCCGCACTAAAACTCGGCAAAGGTGTTGCCATAACAATAGTAGAAGCCTCTGGAAGAGGGACAATAGTCCCAGAAAAGGTGCGCAAGCTCATGTTTGATGTCGCACACGAAAACATGATCCCATATCAAATAGACATAATCGACGGTGGCATGACAGATGGTGCGACGATAAATATGAGCAGAAAAGGAATACTTACGGGAATTTTAAGTATTCCAACAAGATATATCCACGCTCCGACATCTGTGTTCAGTATTAAAGACGTAAACTCTGCTGTTGATCTAGCAACAAAAATAATATATAAAGCCGTCGGAGAGAACTGTGAGTTTTAAATTTTACATTCTAGCAAGAGAAGAGAGCGGGTTCAAGCAGCAGTTATTCGATATTTGTTTAGATTGAAAATCGTCTATTCTGATTGTGATCATCTCGCGGGCGTCACAGTGCAAAACTCTCGCAAATTTAAGCATTTGTTCCTTAAATCTTTTGAAATTTATCACAATGGCAAAAATGTTTTCATCTCTTGTGGAGATTCACTTTTAAACATAAAACAAAATACAAGAAGATATAAAATAAGGCTATATACATACTATATACCAACTTACACAGGCAAAAAAAATATGTAAGCAAAAAGATTACGGAAAACTTGATTGCAACGTCACATAATGACTGAATCAAATTAGTTCAAATATGAAGAAAAACCAACCATATAATAAGAAGAAATTAAGGACATCGGATAATTATTGGGCACGCCCGCCAAACGAAGACACAGGAAACCCTAATCACTAAAATCAAAAAAACCTTTCAACAATCAAATCCACTCACAACAAGACTGAACTCATCCTAAAAACACCAAAAGAAATATTCATAAGTAGCAAAAATCCCCCCCCCGTCGCTAGAAAAAACTCTGTAATAAATACGGCCTAATGCAACTTCAAGAACACAACAAACGACAATTCACGTTACGTCTAACACAATAATTAATAATTAATCTATATCCTAAAAACATAAAATAATTGCACTAATAAGATAAATATCATCAGAATTAGAACCTCTGCTCAAATCACTTACCGGAAGTGCAAGGCCTTGAATTATCGGACCAACAGCTTGAAAGCCACCGTACCTCTCCGCAATTTTACAACCGATATTACCTGCATTTAATTCTGGGAAAATAAATATATTAGCATTGCCAGCGACCGAAGAATTAGGTGCTTTCCTTTTTCCAATGCTCGGCACGACAGCGGCATCAAATTGAAGTTCTCCATCAATATTTATATCGTTCCGGCCAGCAAAATGAGATTTGACAAGTTCAGTCGCCTCCTGAACCTTTAATAAAATTTTATTATTAGAGCTTCCTTTTGTTGAGAAAGAAAGCATTGCTACATTCGCTTGCTTATCAGGAAAAAGTTTTTTAAAGCTTTCGACCGTTGCAATAGCAATATCTTTTAACTCTGTGGACTGCTGCGGATCAGGATTTACGGCACAATCAGCAAATATTACAGGCTCTTTCGCAAGACTATGCCCTTCCGGAGGTATCATAAGGAAATATGACGAAATCATTTTCATATTCTCAGCGGTCCCAACCACGTGAATACCAGCTCTTAAAACGTTTGTTGTATCATAAACAGCACCACCAACACAAGCATCACAATTTCCACTTTTTAAATACATCATTGAAAAATATAAAGGATTTTTTAAAAGATTTAATACCTCTTCTTTAGTGATCATGCACTTTTTAGTTCTGGCATCAACAAATTCTTTAATTTTCTCTTTATCAAGAATATCTCTGTCAATTTTAATTACTTCAATACCTCTTAAATCTATATCAGCTTCATATGCAATTTTTTCAATATTTTTTATATCATCAACCGGCAAAACTACTGACGCTATCCCATCTTCAGTAAGTCTTTTGGCAGCTTTTAAAACTCTTTCATCAAAACCTTCAGGCATAACTATCTTCCCTCTCCTCTTCCTAGCTAACTCCAAAATATGTTGCCTCACACTCACCACGAGCACATCTCCTTAAAAATCAAAAATAAAAAACACCTTTTCCAAACAGTGCAAAGTTAGACCAAAAGCTAAACCATAAATATCATATAATAATTATCACAACTTATAGTATAATTTCTCAATTTTTCCTTGATTTACTACTGCTTTTATTGCTTTTTTAACAGCATCAGAATCACAAAGATAATAATTTTTAATGGCTTTCAAATTTTCATCAAGCTCATAGATCAGCGGCATTGCAGTAGGTATATTTAAATTTACTATATCGTTATCGTTTATATTATCTAAATATTTCACTAAAGCTCTTAAACTGTTACCGTGTGCTACTATTATAATTTTTTTACCCGACCGTATTTGCGGAGAAATTTCTTTTTCCCAGTATGGCACAATTCTCATTACAGTATCTTTTAAACATTCTGTTAAAGGTATCTCGCTTTTTAAAATTTTTGAATACCTCACGTCTTTTCCAGGATATCTTTCATCATTTTCATTCAAGGGCATTGGTGAAGTATCGTAGCTTCTTCTCCAGATTTTTACTTGTTCTTCTCCATATTTCGCAGCCATTTCAGTTTTATTCAAACCTTGTAAAGCTCCATAATGTCTTTCATTTAATTTCCAACTCTTAACAACTGGAATCCAAACTAAATCCATTTTATTAATTATATTCCAAAGAGTTTTAATCGCCCTTTTAAGGACAGAAGTATAAGCTAGATCAAAAGTGAAATCGCTTTCCTTTAACTGTTCGCCGGCCATTAAAGCTTCTTCATTCCCTTTTTTAGATAAATCTACATCTGTCCAGCCAGTAAATCTGTTCTCTTTATTCCAAACACTCTCGCCATGTCTCACTAAAACGACTTTATACATCATTGTATCACCCCTGGTATATATTTTACACCCAACCCACTCCGAACTTTACCCGCAAACAATAACAATAAAAAATCACTTAAAATGGAACCTCTTCCTGAATCAAACACCTTTTTCATTTTTCCAACTCTTAGCTAATCACATCTTAACTTTCCATACAATGAATATAACACATTTTTTACAAATTAGAAACAAGACAACTTGTATCACCTAAGTGACACACATAGCAACTTGGCAAAATAGAAAATTAGTAATCAGAGGTTAAAAAATTTGTAGTATTTTATATCGTACGATGATGCGTACAGCTTTATAGTTTCAGTACCAAATATGAATTTACAAGAAAAATTTTAAAATTTGTTTGTATTAAAGACTTATCACCACAAGAATTGTGCTAAAAAGCTCGTAAGTTTCCCAAAAGTGCGTTACATCTGCACAGAAAATAGGAAACACAAAAAATATTGTTTTCTTGAAAAGTTTAAAACACACTTCTACTGTTTGTCAGATTAGAAACAAAGAATAAGTTAACATAAAAATAAAGTACCAGTAAGTTATTAAGTTAGTATTCTTTTTTAATCAAATTAAAAATTCTAAAGAAGAGTTGAAACTATTCTATACAAACGCTAAAAAGTATGAGTATATATTTACAATAATCATTAAATTAATCACATACCTATTCAAAAATATTTTTCATAAATACAAATTTGCGTTTTTAGCGATTTTTGGCATCCCCAATTACAAAATTTACAGTTTATTTTAAGATTTTACATACAATAAACGTGTTTTCTCTTTCATTTATTACTTTGTGTTACTACCCTACTGTTTACTACGCCCAGTAAGAACTAGTATACTTTCCCCCTCTCCCTACATATTGAAACCAAATAAATAATCTCTTTTACGCTACCTCAACAACAACATAAAATTTTTTCAAGATTTATATCAAAATTTCTTGCCCCTCTTATAAATGAATGCCTTAATCAGTTTTTGTTTTCTGCAACAACAATCATCAAAATTAGAGTGCGGACAATAAACAAAAAAAAATCTACTTCAGCTCCTTTAAGCAGAGATAAAAGTTTTTCATTTGTTTTTATTAGATCTTTTCAGTAAACATACTTTTGCTGACACCGGATTAATTTGTGACGATTATTGCCTGAAAGCCTGCTTCTCGCAATTTATTTATATTTCTTACATTAAACGAATAAAATTTCGCTTTATTTGGAGAATTCAAATAGTTCTTATCAAAAATAATCGTCACATCTCCATCTAGAAAAACCGCAAACTTTTTAACATTTTTTGTTTCAATTGTTTTTTTTCAATCTTAAACTGTAGTTCCATAATAAACTGTAGTTCCATAACAAGAGGCCCAACGATTTTTTCACTTTAAGCTATCATTAATTTTTCCAGCTTGACCGCATCTTTTGCCATAACGATAAAAAAGTTTTTTTTTCTTTGCAACTAATTATTTTTTATCACATTATTATAGTCAATATAACCTATCAGTCAGTACAGTATATTACATAACCTTTTATTCTTATTCTCGATTTTTTAATAAAATTCTTAAATCCTTTCACAAAATCTACTGCACTTAAGGAATACACATTAGATTTCTTTAAAAGTTCAAGTACCAAGATTCGTATCTAAATCAACAATTCTATATTTAAAATTGCCACATAATATCTTACAATAAACTCTCACCTTGATAAAATAAAAACTGATCTTTTCTGTTTTTTAGTCGTTCATACAAAATCATATTTAAGAATTAAGAATTTGGATAACCAAAATACCAGTTCTTTTTAAAGCCTTTTGATTTTCTTTTAAAATTCCAGCAAGTATAAGCACACTCCTTTTCGAAAAAACTCATCGTATTTATGCACACACAATGTCCAAATCTTTTTGAATACTCCAATGTCAAAATTATTATCCAAAACATAAATACCAAGCTTTACTTCACTTTCAAACCTCAAAAAGCCATTCATATATCTTATTATTTTTGAGTCCAAACAATTTACGCAGTTTCAGGAACGCTTCTAGCAATTAGAAACAATTCATCACCACTATCTGAAGCATTAACTCACTCCCAAATTGAGGTCTTACCTGTTCCACTTATGTGAGGATTACCTACATTCATAACAGATTTCAAAAGTCTTTTTAGATCTTTGAAAGTTCTATCAGCTTTATATAGAATAAACTAAAGAAAATGAATACATTACAAATATAAGTTTGTTCAACATAAATATTTGCTCATTTTTCGCCTTTTACTTCTCAAAGTTTTTATATAATAAAAGATAACACAAATAAACTAATGTGAATCATTAAAAAATTTACCAAATAATCTTAATTTCATATTATACTTTTATTGTTTTCTATTCACATTCTAACCTTTTTCGTAAAAACAAAAAATTAATTTACAAGTATGTAAACTTTAGTTTAAATTTTAATCTCATAATGATAATTCAGATAGGTTGAACCAATTTTTAACTTAAACGCTCAAAATTATAACATCCACTGTTTTATATATTTCACGTACGAGCAATGATATTGACCTCATACTAAACAAAATCACCAAATATCACACAACTTTAGAGAAAAAAGAAATTCTATATTTTCTTGAGGGTGTGGAATTAAAAAACTTTTTTCAATCCCATATGAAATACGTAAAAAATATTTAGGTAATGAGGTACATCTTGAAGCTGATATAGAATTTTCTGATTATTGCAATCAAAATTGTTTATACTGCTGTCTGAGAAAAGACAATCAATACTTAAAACACGCTATTGTGTAAAAACCTCAAAAAATCATAAAATCAGAGCCAAAAAAGAAAAATATAGTTATAATAAGTGTTTTACATACAATCAAGCGAAGATTTCTAGCGTAATGTGTTGATAAAATGACAAAAATTATTTCAAATATTAAAGATCTAGACATTGCTATTAATTACATTTATAAACTTGTAGAATACACCTTGGCGTTGCTTACATAAACGATTCTTCGTTGTACTGAAGATGCATATTTCTTACACAGAAAATAAAACTAAATCTATAAACAGGCAGATACACGTCACAAGTAAAAGGGTTTTACTAAAATAAAAAGAGGATTAAAATGAAGGTATTAATCGGATTAAGTGGAGGAGTAGATTCTGCAATAGCAGCTTATTTGTTAAAAAAACGAGGTTATGACGTAACTGGCGTAATGATGTCTATATGGGATAAGTCTATTAAAGCAACAGAAATCAAAAATTATGACACTTGCTTTGGCCCTGAGGATAGAGATATTGAATCAGCATATAAAATAGCCGATTTTATTAAAATTCCTTTATACATAATAGATTGCCACGAAGAATATAAAAAATGTGTCCTTAAAAATTTTAGAAATGAGTATAAAAAAGGACGTACCCCAAATCCTTGCATTTTATGCAACGCTCATATCAAATTTGGAATTCTTCCTGCCGCGGCAAAAAAAGCTGGGATTGTTTTTGAAAAATTTGCCACAGGACATTACGCAAACATAATTTTTAACAATCACCATAATATATATCAGCTTCAGAGAGGCATAGATCTAAATAAGGATCAAAGCTACTTTCTATATAGATTTACGCAAAAAACGCTTTCAGAAGTTCTTTTCCCCATTGGACAATATACAAAAAAACAGATAAGAACCATTGCAAAAAAAATAGAAATTCCAGTAGCTGAAAAATCTGAAAGTCAAGATTTTTATTGCGGAAACTATAATGATATTTTAAAATTTCCAATAAATCAAGGTAATATTATAGATAAAAAAGGCAAAATTCTAGGGAAACACAACGGAATATGGAATTACACAATAGGGAAACGTAGAGGGCTTGGACTTGCTGGTGGAAGGAATGACCCCCTATATGTCGTAAATATTTTATACAAACAAAATTCTGTAGTAGTAGGTTCAATGGAAGATTTATATTCATTATCGCTTAGAGTCAAAGAAATATCATGGTGCTCAATTCCAATCCCCAAAAATTCCTTTGAGGCAACTGTGAAAATTCGTCAACAACACAAACCCGCAAAAGCAATTATTACTCCAACAGGAACGTCTTCAATAAAAATTAAATTTTTTGAACCGCAAATATCTATTACTGCAGGACAAAGTGCAGTATTTTATAAAGAAAATATCGTTTTGGGAGGCGGAATAATACAAAACACAACAACGAGCTAAATTATTCTATACCAGATGATAGATAGCATTTTTTCGGCGATTTTATTATTGCGATACAAATTATGTTTTCTATACTCTAGTACAAATTAAGAATTAAATTATGGCAGACAAAAAAGTTTCAGAATCAAGCACTTAAACCATATTTTAAAAGTTTTATGAAGTGATCAAATTTATGCAAAAATCCGCAATTTCAACTACTCACAAGTTTAAATCAAAAAAAACAGATTATAAAAAATGCTCTGGTTTTTTAAGAATGCCCCTATTTATTCCTGAAGTAAAAACATTAAAACATTTTCAAAATATCGAGAACAAAATTAAACAGTATATAAGAAAACGATACAATACACATAAAGATATTATTGATATTGTTATTTCTGGATAAGAAGAAATCCAAATCAATGTTACATACTATCCGAAACTTCAAGAGCAATCGATAAAAAAGTTTAATTTCGCTGATATGTTATTTTTTATTTTTATATTGCAATAAAAATATGAAAAACGTAAAAATGGCAACAACATTAACAATGATAATCTAACAAAAACACATTTAACAGAAAAACAAAACAAGGGACAATCATAAAAATTTATTTTTCTTTTGTGTAAGTAAGATAGAGCATTCGATAATGATATGTGTGCATTTAAAAAATGCATATCACAATGTTGCAAAATCGTACAAGCGCAAAAGTAAAATTCTCAATACCCACATTTGAAAACAATCAATTGAATGCACAAAAATAATCAATCCATCAAAAAAGCTTAGGTGTGAGGACATTTTTACATTTATGAAGAACATAAATTTTAAGTTAAACGAATACAAATAAATTATAAAAATCACTGAATGTAAAAATTTATGCACTGGATAAAAATGACGAGGAACTTGATATATTATATCCTTTTGTCTCTGACTAAAAAATTAAAAACAAAAAACTTATTTTCCACTAGATCACATAAAAATTCTTATGGTTAGAGCAAGCAAGACTGAGTTTGAATGATGTTGTTCTTGCTTGACACTTGATACTTTTTTATACAAATATTCGGGTATTTCTCTTATGGAGAAGTCTATGTAGAGAATGATTAGTCTAGCAAAAGAAAATAATGATATGACTAAAAAAATATAAAAGAGAATTGATTAATTAAGCTTGAGATTGATTTATTTTGTTTTATTTTTACTTGATTGTTTTTAACATGTTGTTACGCAGAGATGAAAGAATAAACCTTTTATTCAGAAACAGTTTATAAATATAGCGAAGTTTGTCGATAAAAATTGTTAAAATATACACAAGACAAAGAAAATTACAAAATGTATAATACGGACATAGCTCACCGATAAAATTTGTATAACAAGCAATAAATTATTTGCAACCGAATAGACAAAAATTAATAATCATTATGCCAACCACTACATTAACAAAAAATAACAAAAATGAATTGACAGCAAAGTTGGATTTCGTTGTAAAGATTTCAAAATGCTTATTTAGCGAACAAAATAAAAAAGTAGATATTTTTTTAAAACATCACACAAAAATAGACGTAGTATTGTTTCTGTCATATGAAAGATGACGAATTTGTGAGCGTACATAAAAATAGTAGAATTGACATACTTATAGAGCACATAATCAACAATAATAAATAAGTTACTAAGACTAATTAATGAAAAACTAAAGATATTTATCAAAAATGGCGAAAAAACAAACTAATCTTTTATGGCGTGCAGAAAGTAGATAATAAATCCGATATAATTTAATATACCAAATCAAAGAAACTCTTTTTATTATAAGTGAAAGTATTGTGATGGACGTTACTGAAAATGTAACGATTAATGATGTCAAAAACACAATTGTAAAGCGACAATTTAGAACTCTTTATGGGGTGGGTGTGGAGCCACCACAATATAAAATTCACTTGTTTGCAATTATGAGTATTATGTGCTAATAAAAAGAAGGTAATACAATATAAAAATTATGAAGACTTGTGCTTTTTATCTCAATTTTATCAAAGATAAAACTGTGAAAGATTTTGAAGATAGAACTTCTAGAGTAACAATTTTACTAATGAATTATTATATTAACTATATCAAAACTTGAAACAACAAAAAACAGTTTAAATAACATTGCCAACAAAATCAAGTCAAGTTGAATAAATCGAAACACAAAAACCGCTGAATAAGCCAACCATCTAGAAAAGCAATTTAGATTTTTAATAATTATCTTGTAATACAAACAAATTAAATTGGAAATTTATTGCAGCAAGCAAGCCCATTTGTTTCTTTCAGAACTTTCATTTAAGAATGACAATCCACCACAACTAATATCCTTTGTAATTTAACATTCCAAATTTGGTCCAACTTGCTATATTAATTTTTTTACCCGTTCCCCAATTTTACAACTTATTAACCTATTTCAGTTTCACTAAACTTACTGAACATTTAATTTAATTTATTCAATACGAGCTTAGTTGTTTGTTATAACTTCTTTTACTACAAAACCGTAATTTTAACAGTTCGATTTTACCATATTTTCTTGTTTTTTTTGTAAGATGACAAAAACTTTTTTTGAGATACTCTAAAATATGTTTCGCCCATTCACACTTGACCTGCCATAAATTTAAATTTTACTGCCCACATAGCACAACTTTGTCCACCAAAATAAAGTATAGTATCTTTTTTATTTTTAATTCTTTTCGATATTTCTATCAATGACATCTTCCTAATCACAAAGTTAAAATAAACACACATCCTTACCGATAGAATTTTTTTCGTAGGACACAAAAATAGGCAATATGTTCGATTGATAGTACTTCCAAAAACTGTGTATTATAGACTAACGGACTTTATCCAAAATATCAAGAGCAAATTCTTTTTCGTCAATAACTAAAATGTTAAACAAAAATGTTATCTATTTATTAGACAGAAAATGTAATTTTAAATTTTATATATTTACAATTTTTAGAAAAAAAATAAAACATGTATAAAATATCAAATACTTCCACACGCTTTTAGAATAATTTATAAAATTTATATATAAATATCGTTTGGTCAATTTCACAGTTTATACTTTTTAATCTTTTTCAAAAAAATACTCAACGAAGGGCGAGAGATGTAATTGATAACGTAAGATTCAACATAATTCCATATTTTTTCATCTTCAATTTCATCTATAAGGTCAATATCGGCACCAGAACAATTTGAAAGTTTTTTTATAACATTTTTAATATCTTCATTGACAAAAGTTACGCGTTTCAAATAATCTGAAAAAGCGTATCCAGAAAGTTTTAAAAAACGTAAAATAAAAGCAATGAGAGCACGTTTAGGATATTTACAAGTTTCAAGTATTTCCCAAATTCTCGCTATTAAATTATATTTTCTAGTATTCTCAAGATTAAAAGGTGTAAATTTCTCGCTTATTTCCGCAGCGTATAAAGCATACAAGTTCTTATTTAAATCTGTTTTTATTCTTGTATTGTTCTTAATTATGCTTGCCCCTGTAACTTTAGGCCTCATAGTGATATGAGTGCTAAAAACTAAGAACTCGCTTTCGGTCAAAGGTTCCGTTGCCGATGAAAGTTTCGCTGCAATTTTTTTTGCACTAGGCACAACAGCTTGAACTTTTCCACATTCGTAAGAGTACAAAGTCACAAGCTTATCATGTTCGCTCTGTATCCTCGTATTGAGAACCAACCCTTTTATCATATAGTACATAGTAGTTACTCCAAAAACTAAAAAATAAGAAAATACTTCAAGTATCGTAAAATAAAAACTTAAATATTTTATCTTGCTTATCAAACATTTTAGTCCTGTTCACAGCTTCATAGTCTGTATATCCGCACAGATGAAGCACACCGTGAATCACTAAGTATGCGAGTTCTTGCTGCCACGTGTTACCATATTTTTTCGCCTGTTCTTGTGAGTGTCTTCCAGAAACATAAATATCACCCACAAAAAATTTAGGAATTAACAGAAAAGACATAACATCAGTTACACATTTGACTTTCCTATGCTTTGTATTTAAATTCCTCATTTTTTCATTACTTACAATTACAAAATTTATTTGATACCTTTTTATTTTTTCCGACTTTAAAGTATTCAAGGCGGCTTTTTTGAGGATCGATATATATTGCTTAGGAAAATTAATGAAATTTAAACTACTACTTCCCATCTTTATATTCAATTCTTGCATGATAAATACCTATTAGAGTCGAAATTACACTGTCTTTTATTACTTTTAAATCTCTCAAAGTTATAGGGCAATTTGAAAATTGTCCATCAATAAATTTATTGTTTATTATCCTCTCTGTGCAGTCGACTCCTCAATACTACGATACTACGACACGCGGCTTCGGAAGAATCAGCTATCATCACTATTGCAGATACTATACTAGTCGGTTTAGGTCCCGGATACTTGAAATTTTCTATATCCACTTCAAAATTTTCTTCCAATGCTCTATGGGTAAAAATCGTGTATTAACGTTGTACCGTCATGCTATTCAATAATATTGACAATTTCATTGTCAATATTATACTTTCTAGACAATCTAATACCATCTTTAACGTGCGAAATTAAAATTAGACTCGACATCGTTGGAGACAACCCATCATGAGGATTATAGCCAGAAGTCCGATTTTCTATGAAATATCGAGATTTTTTAAGTTTTCCTATATCATGATAATAAGCATCAACCCTCGCAAGAAGCGAATTTGCATTCATAACATTAGCAGCTTGCTCGGCAATATCAGCAGTCATAATCGAATGATGATACGTATCCGGAGCTTCAAACATAAGTTTTTTAAGCAAAGAATTATTAAAATCAGAAAATTCAATTAATTTAATGTTTGTTATTCTGGAAAATAATTTTTCAAATAAGGGTACAAAAACGAGCAGAAGAATAATCACAAATATGCCATTTAACACACCATAAGAAAAGCTACACTTAAACTGAGAAATGTCATATTTATCAAAAAAATAAAAGATCGACGTTATCGTTGTGTTTGCAATGACAGTTTTAACCACTACATTTGTAAAGTCAGCTCTTCTACGTATGTTTTGTACATTTGTCATAGTCCAGACACTGCTGCAGAGCATAATTAAAAAAATATCAAACCTCATGTCATTTAAAAATACTACAAACAGACTTAAAAGGATAGCATATATAATCCCAATTTTAAGCGACAAAAGCATCGTCGCCATAATAGTAAAGGCAGATACTGGAGACACGAAAGGAGATATATATTCTTTTGAAACCTGAAAAACAAACATCGCGATAATAAAAAGTAAACACATCAAAACAACTGCATCATTATCTCGAAATATTACCTTTTCTATATTCTTAGTCATATGAACAATAAAAAATACTATACCAACTGCAATAATAGCAGTTGCAAGTATAGTTTTATAACTTATGCCAAGCACTATGACAAACATACAAGACATCACTATTATAGTAAAAGTCGATGAAACAATAAATAACAGGTATCTTAATTTCTTTTGAAAATAAATTTTTGGGATAGCGTAAAATCGGACCCTTATGATATTTCACCTTGAGTTTTTTTGCAACCTTTAAAAAGATGATTCTTACCCAAAATCTCATTTTCCCTAATAAATTATCCATTTTGGACTCTAGTAAATCTTTAACATAATTAAAAATCTTTTTAACTATATTCAACTATATTTATGATGTTCAGTCACTTTAAAATTTTTATAAATAAACACACAAATCAAGAATGAACTAAAAGAATTAGTTAAATTTACAAAGCCAGATACTAGTACTTGTATTCATTAAATTATATTAAAGTTAAATCGCAGAAATTAAATATCATATCCAACTTCCACCAATATTTTTACAATTTTTCAAAACTTAATATTCATTTTCCTTTTACCAACAATTCAATTTTTTGTTATTATGTATTTATATGAATCTAAGAAATTGAGGAATTTATCACAAAATTACTCGTAGACCCAATTCTTTTAATTGCCTATTGCTTACTCGACTTGGAGCACTCGCAAGAGGATCTACTCCCTTTTGCGTTTTAGGAAAAGCTATAACTTCTCTTATAGATTCTTCTCCTAAAATTAAAGCACACAATCTGTCAAAACCTAGGGCTAAACCCCCATGCGGAGGGGCTCCATAGCTCAAAGCTTCAAGCAAAAAATTGAACTTTTCTTTTGCGGATTCCTCTGAAATGCTTAAAACGTCAAAAATATTTTTCTGAATGTCACTTTTATGTATTCTTATTGATCCACCACCGAGTTCCAATCCGTTTAAAACAATGTCATAAGCTCTCGCTTTTGCCTTATTCACATTTTCTTTCGTAAAAGTATCTTCTTGTAAATACTTAGGAGCTGTAAAAGGATGATGAAATGCCTGCCATCTACATTCCTCTTCATCCCATTCCATAAGAGGAAAATCGACAATCCATAAAAAGTTAAATTTATTTTTATCTATAAGATTACATTCTCTGCCAACTTTAAGCCTCAATGCTCCTAGTCCTTGAATGACAACATTTTCGTTATCAGCAAGAAAAACTACTAAATCTCCAGCCTTGGCATTAAAATTAGAAATAATCATTTCTATCTCATTTTCTTTAAAATATTTTACTATATTTGATTCCGCACCAATGTCGGTAATCTTCATCCATGCCAACCCTTTAGCTCCGTAATCACCAACAAATTTTGTTAATCTATCAATTTCAGCTTTAGAAAAATTTGCACCTTTCGGGATACACAAACCTCTCACAATTTTTCCATTCAAAATCGCAGATGAAAATACGCTAAATTCAACATTTTTAAATTTCTGTGTAAAATCAATTATCTCAACTTCAAATCTCGTATCGGGTTTATCCGAACCATACCTCAACATTGCATCAGCATAAGATATTCTTTCAAATGGAATTTCTATTTCAAGATTTAACAGATCTTTAAAAACTCCCGCCAACATTCTCTCAACGATATCCATTATATCTTTTTCATCCACAAACGACATTTCAATATCAACTTGCGTAAATTCAAGTTGTCTATCTGACCGCGAATCTTCATCCCTAAAACATTTAGCAATCTGATAATATTTATCAAAACCTGCAACCATTAAAATCTGTTTAAAAAGTTGTGGAGATTGAGGCAAAGCAAAAAAATCTCCATGTTGAAGTCTGGACGGCACTAAAAAATCTCTAGCACCTTCTGGAGTAGATTTTGTTAAAAATGGAGTTTCAATTTCTAAAAATCCTTCCTTGTTTAAAAAATTTCTTATTTCTCTTGAAATTTTATGACGCATTATAAAATTTTTCTGAAAATTTGGACGACGCAAATCAAGATATCTATACTTCAATCTCAACTCCTCACTAGCACCATTATAATTTGAAATTTCAAAAGGAAGTCCAAGCGAAGTATTCAACACTTCAAGATTATTAGTAACAAGCTCTACCTTCCCAGTAGAAATATTCGGATTTATTGTGCCATCAGGCCTATATCTAACCAACCCTTTAACGAGAATCACATATTCGCTTCGTAAGCCTTGAGCTGTTTTAAATACTTCTCTACTTTCAGGCTGAAAGACAATTTGCAAAATTCCTTCCCGATCCCTTAAATCAATAAAAATTACGCCACCATGATCTCTACGCGAATGAACCCACCCACATACAGTAACTTCTTGTCCTACGCTACTCTCTCCTACATCTCCACAATAAACGCTTCTCTTCATAAAATCCTCTTCCTACTATTAAATCAAGAAATTATGCACTGTTGATAGATACAAAAAAAATCAGATCTTAATATTTAAAATATTTTCAAAGTATATCAATGCGATAATTGTCTTTGAGTCTACTATTTTACCTGTCTTGACCATTTTTATCGCCTTCTTAAAATTTACAATTTCACTTGAAACAAATTCGTCCTCATCAGCATTTTGTCTTCCTACTTCAAGACCAAAAGCTACAAAAGTGTATATAATCTCGTTTGAAAAAGCAGTAGTAGGATAAAACGATATAAGTTTTTCTAATTTTTTAGCTCTATATCCGGTTTCTTCTTCAAGTTCTCTACTTACACACTCAAAAGGCGTCTCTCCTTTATTAATTTTACCAGCAGGGATTTCATAAGTAACTTGATTTAGAGGATATCTATATTGTTTTACTAAAATTATATTATCTTTATCAACAAAAGGAAGAGTGGCAGCCGCACCAGGATGATTTATATACTCCCTTTTCACAATAGTATTGTTAGGAAGCTTAACTTCATCACAAAAAAAATCCACCCCGACTCCGTAATATACAATGTTCTTTTTTATTGCTTTTTCAATCATCATAATCATACTCTCCAAAATAATCATCTTGCCGAGAAAATGCCTCGTATTTTAAAGATTATCATTCTCCTACTTCCAGCTTCTTCAATTCTGTTACCACCTTTTTTATTCTATCATTTTCCCTAATATTAAAAACAAATAGAGACTGTCAAAAAAAATCTTTTCAGCCTCTATTTATTTACTATACAATACACACGAAATTATAAATTCAAAATACATTACATATTTATACTCCAAATTTTTTTCTAAGATTAGATAGATGATTTCTCAGGTCCACAGGAATTTTATTGCCAAACCTTGCGTAAAACTCTTCTATCATTGATATTTCCCTTTTCCAATCTTCCCTATCAATTTTTAACAATTTTTCCATAGCTTCTTTTTTAATATCAAAACCGCTCAAATCTATGGAATTTTCCTCAGGGAACAAACCTATTTCACGTTTTTTGAAACCAGTCTTCCCTTCAATCCTATCCAACATCCATTTTATAATTCTAAAATTATCTTTGAAACCCGGCCACATAAATTTGCCATTTTCATCCTTTCTAAACCAGTTCACCATAAATATCTTAGGATGCTTTTCTATCCTTTTACCAACATCTAACCAATGATGGAAATAATCTCCCATATTATACCCACAAAAAGGCAACATAGCCATAGGATCACGCCTTACATTTCCTAACTGGCCACTCGCGGCTGCAGTCGTCTCAGAGCCTAATATGGAAGCAGTAAATACACCGCTGTTCCAATCTTCAGCTTCATACACAAGCGGAATCGTATCCCTTCTACGACCACCAAAAATTATTCCTGAAATAGGAACACCTTTAAGATTATCGTATTCTGGCGAAAGCGTAGGGCAATTATAAATTGAAACCGTAAATCTCGAATTCGGATGAGCCGCAGGCTTACCAGAATTCCTATCGTATTTTTGTCCCTGCCAATCTCTTAAATCTGTAGGAATGTCATCTGAGACTCCCTCCCACCACGGAGTATTATTAAAATTATTAATAGCCGTGTTTGTAAATAATGTTGGGTAAAACTTATCATTTTTAAGCGTTTTCATCATAACAGGATTTGTGTTAAATCCTGTCCCAGGTGCTACTCCAAAAAAACCAGATTCAGGGTTAATCGCATAAAGTTGTTTGTCTTCCCCAACGTTAATCCAAGCTATATCATCCCCCAATGTCCAAATTTTATAACCCTTAAGTACAGGTTCTAGTAGAGTAAGATTAGTTTTTCCACATGCAGATGGAAAAGCTCCAAGAAAATATGTCACTTTCCCCTCGGGAGATTGCACACCCATAATAATCATGTGTTCAGCAAGCCAACCCTCCTTGTAGCCTAAATAAGAAGCAATTCTTAAAGAATAACATTTCTTTCCAAGCAAAGCATTCCCACCATATCCAGATCCGAAACTCATAACAAGATTTTCCTGAGGGAAGTGCATAATAAATCTTTTATCGGGATTTACATCACCTATAGAGTGAACTCCTCTAAAAAAGTCGGACGAATTACCTATTCTTTCAATAGCCTGTTTCCCAACTCTTGACATAATTCTCATACTTAAAGCAACGTAAACAGAGTCTGTTACCTGGACGCAATTTTTTGCATACTTTGACTTAGGAGTCCCCATAACGAAAGGTATAACATACATTGTTCTCCCTTTCATAGTGCCTTTGAAAAAGCCTACCATTCTTTTTTTCGCTTCTTGAGGATCCATCCAATTATTATTTGGTCCAGCTTGTTCTTTCGAATCAGTACATACATAAGTCAAATGCTCAGCACGTGCAACATCATTGGGAGCTGAACGATGATAGTACGAGTTTGGATATTCCTCATCGTTCAATTTCTCTAAAGAAACCCTTCCACCTACTTCTGATTTCTGAGCAACACCTACCAACTTCTCCGCTTCATCTCGAGAACCATCCATAATATAAATGTTATCAGGTATAAGAAGCTCCCGCATCTCTCGTACAAACAAATCCAACGACGTTAGCATTTTTTATACGCTCCCAACATTATTGTTTTTTAGTCACAAAAATATCTTTCCATAAATTAGCCCAAACTATTTTTCCTTACTCATCAACTACAACTTTTTTTTGTAGCGTATACATCTTTTTTCACTATCTCTAACTTAATTTTTTTCAAATTCCAACAAATCAGAAGAACAGCGGTACAACATCTCCCTCATAATTTTACTCGTTATCCTCCCAAATAGCACCACTAATTGATACAAAGATCAACTACTTTTCTTCTGGACTTACTTTCACATCTCA
The DNA here is from genome assembly GCA_031269945.1 of Candidatus Endomicrobiellum calonymphae. Taxonomy (GTDB): domain Bacteria; phylum Elusimicrobiota; class Endomicrobiia; order Endomicrobiales; family Endomicrobiaceae; genus Endomicrobiellum; species Endomicrobiellum calonymphae. The sequence goes on along the minus strand of JAISYK010000006.1, from coordinate 95,384 downwards.
ACCTCGTATTTTTTTTCGTCTTGGCAATGGCATTTTCCCCTAGATGAACAAATGCTAGCACCTCATTCCACGTTTCCCATATACCTCCCTTCCCTTGAATACGATCCTTCAAAAAGTTCAAACAAAAAAAACGACCAACCCTTTAGTCGATAACATTGCAACTCTGCCAACCCTCCGTGGCTCACTTCAGTTATTTTTGAATCCATCTTACAGCCCTACCATTCATTCTTAATTGGGAAAAATCTCAATCTTAAAACACTTCCACCCCCCATTCTTCTTGCCGTGTTAAAGAACCTCTTAACTCCATCCATCAAGTTTAATCAAAATCAAGGTTTAATCAAAATTAAAAACTTGTTCAATCGCCAACGTCAACGTCACCTACTTTTTTTAAATAAATTTTTCTCAAATTCTTCCACAATCTTATCACATAACCACACATGCCAGAAAGAATATACACAAAAAACAACATAAAGACAATACTACTGACAATATCCCACACAAACACGCATATGAGAAGTAGTATCATAACTAAAAGATTAAATTTCTCATAGCAAGAAAATTTTATTTTTTTAAAAGAAACATATGGAAGATTTGAAACCATAAGCAAAGACAAAACTATCATTACTACAGGCATCATACCTAGCAGTAATGGTACACTTTTAATTAAAATTGGAGCTGCTTTAAGTGCCAAAGATCTAATAGACAACTCATAACTTAGCACAAAAAATACTAACAATCCCGCCGAAGCTGGAGTCGGCAAACCTACAAAAAAACCGTGTACAGCAGCGCTTCTTTTAGCTATAACATTAAATCTTGCAAGCCGCAACGCACTACATAAGACAAGCAGCACAGCAATTGCAATACCAATTTTGTCCAAATCTCTTAAAATAAACTGATACATCATAAGTGAAGGAGCAACCCCAAACGAAACTAAATCGCTTAAAGAATCTAACTGAACACCAAAACTGCTCGTCGTATTTGTTATCCTAGCTATTCTCCCGTCCATCATATCAAGAACTATCGCAATTGCAAGAAGCCACGATGCTTTTAAAAAATCTCCATTCACTACCGATATCATAGACAGGTAACCACATATCATGTTACCACATGTAAAAAAACTCGCCACACTTTTCTTTAATTTCCTAGCCATGAAATCGCTCGATATTTATTCATTATTTTTAATAATTAACCTAGAGATGCAAAAACTGTTACGCCAGCTACAACCTTATCTCCTCGTTTTACTCTAACACTAGCACTTTTAGGCATATACAAATCAACCTGAGAACCAAACTTTATCATACCTATTTTATCACCGCTTTTTAAAATGTCGCCACATTTTACCCACGAAACACACCTTCTAGCAAGTATTCCTGCCACTTGTTTAACAAAATATTCCCCACTATTATTTTTTATAGCTATAATATTCTGCTCGTTGACTATATGAGCCTGCGGATTCATAGCTCTTAAAAATTTTCCAGGTCTATGCTCAATATTCACGACTTTTCCCGCAACTGGAGAACGCTGTAAATGCACATCTAAAACAGATAAAAATACTCTTACAATCCTATCTTTTTCACTCTCACTTATTTCCAAAACTGTCCCACTACACGGAGAAAGTACCAAATTATCGCCATCTGCTGTTTGCACTCTAGGATCTCTGAAAAAATAAACGCAAAATAACGAAATCAAAACACATAAAATCCCCAATAAAACCAAAACTTTACTTCTGCCCAGCACAAGTACTCCAAGACCCAAAACAAGAGGAATCCCGATAAACGAATACCCTTCTTTTAAAATTCTCATTACAATATTCTCACTCACCTCCCCACCCGTTGAACGATTCTAACAAAAATTCAACTTGATGTCAAAATTCACAAAAATCAATCTGCTTATATACAGAGCTAAAAATCACAAAAAACAACTTTTATAAATAAAAATCAATTTTCCACGACACATTCTACTTTTTTATTGTTGATTTTTTAAATTTACATGACAAATACGCATTTATAAACTCGTCAATTTTCCCATCCATAATTAAATCTAAATGCGATGTTTCGTATCCTGTCCTATGGTCTTTTACAAGCTGATAAGGCATAAAAACATAAGAGCGTATCTGACTACCCCATTCTATGGCACCTTTTTCATTATAATGTTTTTCATAAGTGGCACGTCGCTTTTCACGTTCAAATTCATAAAGTTTAGCCTTTAAAAGCTTCATGGCGGTTATTTTGTTTTTTATCTGTGAGCGATCATTTTGCGATTGAACTATTATTCCTGTAGGTAAATGGGTAATTCTCACTGCTGAATCTGTCTTGTTTATATGTTGACCTCCAGCCCCAGAGGATCTATAAGTATCGATTCTTATATCCTTATTTTCTATAATTACGTCGATGTTATCCGCCACCATCGCTATGACGTCAACTGAACTAAATGAAGTATGTCTTCTTTTATTTGAATCAAATGGAGAAACTCTAACAAGTCTATGAACGCCTACTTCTGATTGCAAAAGACCATAAGCATAATTGCCTTTTATTACAATCGTTATCCTTTTTATTCCGACTTCGTCACCATCTAGAATATCTACAACCTCTATCCCAAATCCCTTATCTGCAGCCCACCTAGAATACATTCTCGCTAACATTTGCACCCAATCGCAGGATTCCATACCCCCAGCTCCAGCGTGTATAGATACAATGGCGTCATTTTTATCGTGATCATCATCAAGTTTCATTTTAGATTCAAAAGCCAATAAATCTCTTTCAAGTTTTTTGCTGACGTTCTCAATATCTTTAAAAAAACTTTCATCATCTTCGCATTTGGCAAGCTCTTTTAAGTCGATTAAATCATTAACCCGGGTATTCAAATCTTGCCACAACTGGTAAGTACTTTTCAAAACATCTAGTTCCGCCATAATTTGTTTAGCTCTATTCTTATCATCCCAAAAACTAGCTTTAGATATTTCAACTTCAATCTCTTTAATTTGATCCATTTTTGAATCAATATTAAAGAAACCCCCTTAATGCGTCTATTATTTCTTTTTGTTTTTCAAGTATAAGCATCTTACAACCCTTTTTATTTATCGTATTATATTATAACACCCATCAATAATCCGCAAAACTTAAAATCCAAGCTTAATTTTACTCCACAGTCTCTTATTAACAATTCAACTCAGTAAAACTTCATATAATATAAACAAAGCACTAAATTTTACTTCGAATAACAAGACTTAACCTTAGAAATACTAAACCCAAAAGTAAAACAACGCATAGGCCCACAAACAAATCACCGTACTTTGTATAAAAAGTTTTAAAATTATTTTGAAAAAATTTGCCAATAAGTAACCCCTTTTTTAGGGATGAAGTCTTTTCTATAATTATCCCTGAAGATTCAATTATTCCAGAAATTCCAGAATTTGCAGAGACCATAACAGATTTACGATTTTCAATAGCTCTAAATACATTCATCATAAAATGCTGATATGGTGCAGCCGTATCAAAAAACCATGCATCATTTGTATGATTCGTAAAAACTTTTGCTCCTGAAAGAGCAAATTTTCTTGAAATATTCGAAAAAAAATTTTCGGAACATATAATCGATCCCACACTCATTTTACCATTGCTAAAAACTTCATTATCCTCACCTTTCATCAAATCATTCATTTGACTTAAGACACCAAAAAATTTCGAAAAAAAAGTTTTAAATGGAATAAATTCTCCAAAAACTACTAAATGATTTTTCTTATGCATACCTTTACAATTGCCATTTTCAAAAGCTAAAACAACATTAAAATGCCTATTTTTCTCATCATTATAAAAAGAACCAACAATATTTAATCCACCAGCAATGCTTGTTATCTGCTTTGCACTATTGTATAAATATTTATCTCTATTAATAAAACCTGCAAACACAGTTTCAGGCCAAACCACCAGGTCAGCTCTAATTTTAGAAATTTCAAAAGCATACTTTTTAAGATCAGATAAAACGCTGCTTATATAATCGGAATTCCATTTCCTGTACTGATCTATATTTGGCTGTACAACAGCAACAATAAATTCTCGATCACCTAAAGATCTGAACTTACTAGCTCTTATCAATCCAAATATTGAAAACCCAACAATAAGCAGCAAAACCGTAAATAAATATGAATTAGTATACCTCAAATTCTCTTTTTTCTTTGAGAGCCAAAAATAAAGACACAAATTACAAAATACTATTAAAAAAGACACACCATACACGCCAGTAAATTCAGCTATTTGTATAATTTCAGTAAATTTAAATTGAGAATATCCAATAAGCATCCAAGGGAAACCAGTAAGCAAATATGTTCTTAGATATTCAAGTAAAATCCACATACAAGAAGCAAAAAAAGCTAAAAGAATATTTGAATAAAATGCATTTTTTAGAATATTCTTAGAAATTAATAGATTTAGCCACAAACTCCATATTCCCCAATATAAAGCAAGATAAGTCCACAAAGCACAAGATGCAACTATCGACTGTGCATAAGAACCAATGTTAAATTGAAGCATTGAAACGAGCCAGTAAAGTCCAAATATGTTAAAAACAAAGCCAGAAATAAAACCGTAAAAAAAAGAAGCTTTCAGTCCCGTTTTCGTTATTACAAAAATCATAGGGATAAAAGCTACCCATGCAAAAAAAAACAAGTTCAATTTAGGAAATGCAGATGCAGTCAAGAGCCCCGTTACACCACAAATTGCAATTTTTTTGTAATTCAACTTCATATTCTTACATAACGCACTTGTAATTTAAAGATTTTCCTCAAATTTTTCATTTCCATTCAAACTTAAGCCAATATAACGTCATCAACGAGCAAAAATACTTAAAAACGCCACATACTCAACAAAATTCTCAATAAAAATTTGTTGAATTTTAATTCAATAATTGGATAATCACAAAAATAATATTACAAAAACTAGAACTATTCATATTTAAACTAAAGAAGGTTTATTTTAAAAAAAATCTTATGCATTTATTATAATCTGCATACTTTTTAAATGGCATCTCAACAACAAAATTTCCAGCAATTGAAAATGCTTTACGCACAATTCATTATCAGGACGCACCGCAACATTTTTTATATTTTTTACCGCTTCCGCAAAGACATAAATCATTCCTTCCTATTTTTATTTTGTTTAAATTTTTATTAAATTCCCCTTGTTTATATTTCTCAAATCTATTTTTTTTAAAATTCTGTAATTTTGTCATTCCATGTATCTTTGTGTCAACTTGAATTTTAAATATATATTCTATTGTGTTTTCTCTTATCCTTTTCATCATAGATTCAAACAAAACAAAAGACTCTTTTTGATATTCAATTTTTGGATCTCTTTGAGCATACGCCCTATAGCCAATACTGTGTTTTAGTTGATCAAGCTCATATAAGTGATCCTTCCATGAAGAATCTATCATTTGTATAAATATTGTTCTCTGTAAGTTGAACATAATTCCAGTAGTAAGCTGTTCTTCCCTTTTACCATAAGCTTTAAGAATCTCCTCAAAGATACTAGATTGAGCAGCCTTCCTACTTACAAATTTTACTTCCTCCCTGTTTTCAACTTCATATTTAATGCCAAAAGTCTTAAGCAACCACGCCTTTATACTCACCCAATCCCATTCTTCTAAATATTTTCCAACAGCCCATAAAGAAATCTTTTCTTTAACTGATTCATCTATCATATCCTTAATTGTGCTCGTTATATCCTCGCCATCTAAAATTCCATTTCTTAAACCATAGACAGCTTCCCTTTGTTTATTTATAACATTGTCAAAATCTATAAGCTGTTTCCTTATGTCAAAATTCATACCTTCAACTTTTCTTTGTGCACTTTCTACGGTTTTTGATATCCATGGATGTTGAAGAGCTTCGCCTTCCTTCAACCCAAGCTTACGCATTACAGTAGACATTTTATCAGAGCCAAAAAGACGCATAAGCTCATCTTCCATAGAAAGGAAAAACCTAGAAGATCCAGGATCGCCCTGCCTCCCAGCACGACCCCTTAATTGATTGTCAATTCTTCGTGATTCATGTCTTTCCGTTCCTATTACATGAAGTCCGCCATATTTTTTAACTTCTTTATTTTGAACTGATTTGCCCTTGCCAAGAACAATATCTGTTCCTCTACCAGCCATATTTGTAGCTATTGTAACCGCACTTTTAATACCAGCACCGGCGATAATTTGTGCTTCAAGCTCATGATATTTAGCATTTAAAATTTGATGAGGTATTCCTTTCCTTCTAAGCATTGTCGCGATTTTTTCAGATTTTTCTATCGATCTTGTACCAACAAGAACAGGTCGGCCTTTCTTCCACATAGAGTCAATCTCAACTATTATGGCATTATATTTCTCTTTTTCAGTACTGTATATAACATCAGGATAATCTTTTCTTATCATAGGATTATTTGTCGGAATCTCAACGACACCAAGTTTATAAATTTCCCAAAATTCAGCAGATTCAGTCGAGGCAGTTCCAGTCATACCTGCAATTTTTTTATACATCCTAAAAAAATTTTGAAACGTTATCGTTGCAAGAGTTTGATTTTCATCTGCAATTTTCAAATTTTCTTTCGCTTCAATCGCCTGATGAAGCCCATCAGCCCATCTCCTTCCATACATAAGTCTTCCAGTAAACTCATCCACAATAATAACTTCACCATTTTTTATCACATATTCAACATCTCTACGATACAAATTATGTGCTTTTATAGCCTGCGTTATATGATGCACCCACTCAGATTGCAAATCATCATAAATATCTCTTAAACCAAGCATTTTTTCAGCTTTTTGAACACCTTGATCTGTTAAAATAACTGAATGGTTTTTTTCGTCAACAACGTAATCACAGCCTTTCGTCAAATCAACACCTTCATATTTCGCTTTTATTTCCTCATTTTCCGTAATTTTTCTGCCAATAAGATTAAAAATAATTTTATTTGACACATAATATTTGTCTGTTGATTGTTCAATCGCACCGGAAATGACAAGAGGTGTCCTTGCTTCATCAATTAAAATTGAATCAACTTCATCTATGATTGCATAACTCAAAGGACGAAGAACCCTGTCCTCTTTTGCAATAACCATATTATCTCTTAAATAATCAAACCCAAGTTCGTTATTCGTCACATAAGTTACATCACAATTATAAGCTACTTTTCTATCTTCGTTTTTTGTATCATGACCAATATTCCCAACTGTAAGTCCGAGTTTTTCATAAACTACCCCCATCCATTCCCTATCTCTCTTAGCAAGGTAATCGTTGACAGTTACTATATGCACTCCTCTTTGTGGTAAAGCGTTAAGGTATGCCGCAAGAGTAGCAACTAAAGTTTTGCCTTCGCCAGTTTTCATCTCAGCTATTTTGCCTCTATGTAAAATATATCCACCTACTATCTGTACATCAAAATGCCTTAAGCCTATTGTTCTTAACGAAGCTTCTCTAACGCAAGCAAAAGCCTCAGGCAAAATATCGTCAAGAGTTTCCCCATTAGAAAGACGCGTTCTAAATTCAAAAGTTTTTGATCTTAACTCATCATCTGATTTTTTTTTTATGTGAGTCTCGAAAGCATTTACTTCTTCCAGTATAGGTTTTACAGCCCTCACGTCTCTCTTGCTTTGAGAGCCAAAAATGGCGTTTAAAATACTTTTTAACATCCTAAGTCACCACCCCCCCTTTCGCGTTTTATAATATTTTTTAGCTAAACAAGTCAAACAAAGAGAGTAAAAACTATATAACCCATCCACCCTATCTTTACGATTGATAAATATATGAAGATTTTTTAAAACCTTTATTAGGCAAATTTTAAAGCAATTTGATTAAAAATAAAAACACATTCTTTAGCAAGCCTTACTTTGCCACTTTCCATTTTTAAAGTTTTATTTTCTAAACATTCTAAAAGCACATTGTAATGTTTAGGGTTTTCGAAGTATTTCACATCCAATCCTTCATCTAAAAGCCTTAACCCCAATATAATAGTTTCCATTTCGTAAATTCTATCGTCGATATATTCATTTTCAGACTCGACATTATAACCATTTTTTAATAAATCTATATATCTACTAATATCTTCCACATTTTTGTATCTTTTCCTTTCTAAATACCCAGCGGCTCCGGCACCGAGACCTACATATTCAAAATTATGCCAATAATTCACATTATGAAAAGATTCTTTATTTTGTTTAGACCAATTCGAAACTTCATAATGAATATACCCCTTGTTTGCTAAAATCTCCACAGTTTCATCGTACATATTCCTTTGAACATCGTCGTGCGTAATAATATCACTTATATAAAACGAAGTGTTTCCATTCACTGATAAAGGATAAAGAGACAAGTGCTCACTATCAAAAACTAGAGTTTTTTTTATAACTCTTTCCCAATCTTCTAGCGTCTGATCTGGCAAACCGTATATTAAATCAATGTTTATGTTGTCAAAATTTTCTTGTCTCGCCAAAGCATAAACATTACAAAAAGTCTCAAAATCGTGTATTCTACCTAAAAATTTTAAAGATATATCTTCAACAGATTGAAGCCCTATACTTAATCTGTTTACTCCAATTTCTCTAAGAAAACGCAACTTTCCCTTTGAAACCGATTCCGGGTTCAACTCAAATGTAAATTCTCTAACCTCTGAGAGATCAAAAATTTTGCACAACGATTCTAAAAGCCTTTGCAACTGTCTTAAAGACAAAACCGAGGGAGTACCGCCGCCTATATATATTGAATCTACCTTTTTATTTTTAAATCTCAACGCATGTTTCAGTAAGGCATAAATATACTTATCTACCAAAGCATCACTATATTGCACAGAAAAAAAATTACAGTAAAGACATTTCCGACTACAAAAAGGCACGTGAATATACAGACCCTTCACAGCATATTTATTATTTATTATGACACCTGCCTTAAAAAAATACTTGATAAAACTTACTTATCTAAAACTGTCTTTTCTAATTTTAGTTTTGGATTGGTCCCTAAAGAGTTCCGCTATGCCACCAAGTGAGGCTGTGACTCCAGCAGTTTCTAACGGCAGAAAAATTTTTGTCGCTTGTCCATCCGCAACTTTTCCAAGTGTCTCGAGGTACTTAATAGCAATAAGGTCATTAGTTGGCTTACCCGTATGTATAGCGTTATATACCACTTCAATCTTATACCTTTCAGCCTCCGCAACCTTTCTTATAGCTTCAGCTTCACCGGTAGCTTCCAAAACCTGTTTTTCTTTCACAGCTTCCGCATCAAGAATAACAGATTGCTTTGCACCCTCTGCCTTTAGAATTGCCGCTTGTCTTAAGCCTTCTGCTTCTAAAATATTTGCTCTCTTTTCTCTTTCAGCCTTCATTTGTTTAGACATGGCATCTGTAATATCCCTGGGAGGATCTATTTTTTGTATTTCAACTCTTGTAACTTTTACTCCCCATTTATCTGTAGCTTCATCCATTACAACTCTCAATTGAGCATTTATTTTTTCCCTAGACGTAAGCGTGCTATCCAACTCCATATCACCAATCACATTCCTTAAATTTGTTTGTGCAAGTTTTAAAGCAGCTAATGCAAAGTTTTCAATATTATAAACAACTTTTACTGGATCAGTAACTTGAAAATAAATAATAGCATCTACAATCACGGAAACATTATCTTTAGTAATAACACTTTGAGGAGGAACATCAATAACTCGTTCCCTCATATCAACTCTTAACATTCTCTGAAATATCGGAATTATAACATTTGCTCCAGAATTCCTCGTCCCAGTATATTTGCCCAAAGTCTCAATAATTCCTTTTTCATATTGCCTTATTATTTTTATAGAATTCGCTATAAAAATAATTGAAAAAACCATAACTGCTAGAACAAGCATCAACATGTTGACCTCCATTTTTTAATATCTATAAATATTATTTAATTTTTTGTTTATTAGATTATATAATTGTCACCTACATATTAAAAAGCAGATACGTATTTTTTACTCTCTTACTATAAGTGTTGTTCCGCTAACATTTTCTATTCTAACTATTTTCCCAGCTTCAAACTCTACATCTGACTTAGCCCTCCAAATTTCGCCTAAAACTTTCACAAAACCAGATTTCAAAGGAATCACTTTTTCAATGACAACAGCAGTTTCCCCAATAAGAGCATCCACATTAGAATTTATTGTCTTAGAACCGTTAAAAACTTTTTTCAACACAGGTTTCACAAAATACACAGACATGATAGAAGTGACTACAAAAACAGCAAATTCAACCCAATCTGAAATATTAAGATAAGATATTCCTGCCGCAAAAACAGAACCGATAAAAAGACAAAAAAAGAAAAAAAACGATTGTATAATCATTTCAAAAATTATAAGCGTGACAGAAATTATAAGCCAAACAATCCAAGTCATAATATCCTCCAACGTTTAATTGGCCAGTATAAGAACAAAGCCTTCCCTTTTACATATTTGTCAAGCAATGGTCCCCAAAACCGCGAATCAAAAGAAAAATCTCTATTATCACCCATCATCATGTAATACCCTTTCGGGATAATCACAGGTCCAAAATTATCTCTTATAAAAGTTGAAGGAATTGAGACAAACTTACCTTGTTCCCAAACCCGCTGATATTTTTCCACATCGTTAAGCAAATCAGTTTTTTGAAAAACAGAAGAATCATTAAAAATCGCATAAGAGTCATCAACACGTATGCTATTTACAAACAGCACTTTGTTTTTTATCTCAACCTTGTCTCCCGCAATAGCCACGCATCTTTTTATATAATCTTTTTTTATCCTTTTATGCTCACCTTTCTCATAACCTTCTGAAGCTTCAGGAGGAGACTGAAAAACAACTATATCTCCTCTTTTAATATTTTTTAAAGCAGCAAATCGTTTTCCACTACAGGAAAAAGGAACATGAAACCCGTAAATAAATTTATTCACAAAAAGATGATCGCCTTCAATAAGAGTATTTCTCATACTGCCGGACGGAATTCTAAAAGCTTGTATAAAAAAAAACATAATAAGAGAAGCTATTATAAGAGCAGACCAAAATGTATCAACCCATGAATAGATTCTTTTAAAGCATCTTTGCGATAGAGGAATTTTAAAATACCTCTCTGCCGCAAGCATAAACATAGCTATGACAAAAAAAATACATCCTGAAAGAAAAAGTTTAAGCTCCATATTATTATCTACACACCCGCTATTATCATATCATTAACATAAAACAAACAGTTCTACATTTTATTATTTATTATTTAATTATTTATGTCGAACACCTCAGAGTTTTAAATATAAGCACATATATACACACCTATCATACAATTTATTTATAGTCACACTACAAATAAAATGTACCTCTATTTTCATATTCATAAGGCTATACGCCATATTAACTATCTCTCGAAACACGCACCAGATAATATTCCCTTCTATTCCATTTATCAATGAACAGCAAATAAAGGACGGCCCACAGCCCCCCCCCCATTATATCATATTTAATCGAGCATACCACAACAGCACAAGTCCTTTTCGTGCCTCTTTTCTTCCTAAAAATCGCCAGAAACAGTACGTCACCCTATTACATTAAACAAACGTGCTCACCTAATACAATATTTTTACACACTTTTCACAAAATCTACTCATAGAGAGGTGCATTTTCTTATCTATTTATCTAGATATAAGCTTACTTATTCATTTTTAATATTGCAATAAAAGCCTCCTGTGGTATTTCCACTTTTCCAAACTTTTTCATTTTACGTTTCCCTTCTTTTTGTCTTTCGAGAAGTTTACGTTTCCTTGTTATGTCTCCACCATAGCACTTCGCAAGTACATCTTTACGCATCGCTGATATAGTCTCTCTGGCAACTATTCTATTGTTTATCATAGCCTGTATTGGAATTTCAAACATATGCCTTGGAATAATACATTTCAACTTTTTAGTAAGATAACGTGCTGTGTATTGTGCCTCGTTTTTCGAGATTATAGTTGTAAAAGCATCAACAATTTTTGCATTTATCATAACTTCAAGCTTTACCAAATCTCCCAATTGCGAATCGATATACTCATAGTCAAAAGAAGCATAACCTTTTGAAACTGACTTTAGGTCATCATAAAAACCAACAATAATTTCCGCAAGAGGCATATGATACTTTAAAATTACAGCTTTAGCACCTATATACTTCATCAACACTTGTTTCCCTTTTCTTTTTTGACACAAATCAAAAACAGAACCCAAAAAACTGACAGGGCAAATTATTGTAGCTTTAATATACGGTTCCCAAATTTCTTCAATATCTGAAACATTCGGAAATTTGGAAGGAGCATCTACTGTTACAAATTTACCTTTAGACTTTATTCTATATATAACATTTGGGGCTGTAACTAGAAGATTTAAACCAAACTCTCTTTCAAGTCTTTCTTTGACTATATCCAAATGTAAAGATCCTAAAAATCCACATCTGAATCCAAAACCTAAAACCACTGAAACTTCTTGAGAAAATACAAGAGAAGAATCTGAAAGTCTTAATTTCTCTAAAGCAATTTTCAAACTATCGTATTCAGACGCTCTATTGGGATAAAGTCCTGCGAAAACAAAAGGATTTACCTCTTTATATCCTTCATGTGGGTATTTCGTAGGATTTACACTTTCAGTAATCGTATCACCAATTTTTATATCGTGCATATCTTTTATTCCCGAGACTACATATCCGACTTCGCCCGATAAAAGCTCATCTGATTCAATCATTTCTATTTTCATATATCCGACTTCAAGCACTTCATGTTCTACGTTAGATACCATAAACCTAATCTTCATGCCTTTTTGAATTTTTCCACAAAAAACTCTTACTATAACTACAACTCCGCGATAAGAGTCATAAAACGAATCAAAGATCAAAGCTGACAATGGTTTTTCTTTAGATACCTCAGCTGGAGGAATTTTTAATATCACCGATTCAATTATTGCTTCCGTGCCTACCCCCTCTTTCGCACTCGAAAGTACAGGAGTAGTAGCAATTTCCAGTTCTTCTTTTATTTGCTCACAAGCATTTTCAATATCGGCAGTAGGCAAATCTATCTTATTTATTACTGGAATAATTTTAAGTTTTGCTTCTTTCGCCAATGCAGTATTTGCAAGAGTTTGTGCCTCCACGCCTTGAGTAGCATCGACTACTAAAATCGCACCCTCGCATGCAGCAAGAGCCCTAGATACTTCATATGTAAAATCTACATGTCCCGGCGTGTCAATCAAATTAAGTATATATTCCACACCATTTTTACTTAAGTAGTTCATTCTCACAGCTTTGGCTTTTATAGTTATCCCTTTTTCCCTTTCTAGTTCCATGCCATCGAGAATTTGGTCCTTCATTTTTTTTCGAGAAATTGTTCCTGTATATTCAATAAGCCTATCGGCAATCGTACTTTTTCCATGATCTATATGAGCTATGATGCAAAAATTCCTTATATTAGACATTTTTACCTAATTTTCTTAAAATGTTTATGTCATTTCACGTGAATAGTATTTATAATTTCTAATATTGAATCTCTACTACCACACTTTAAAATTTCTTCTGAGATCTTCTTGGCATCTTCAAAAGAAATACCTCTTATTACCTTTTTAATTTCGAGAATTTGTGCAGATGATACACTGAACTGGTCAAGTCCAAAACCCAAGAGAACAGGTGCATAGTACGGATTTCCTGCCATTTCACCGCACATACTCACGGTTATTCCAACTTTGTGGCTTTCATCTATAATTTTTTTAATAAACCTTAAAATTGCAGGATGTAACGGATCATAAAGGCCAGCAACATTTTCATTTACTCTATCGACAGCAAGCGTATACTGTATCAAATCGTTAGTCCCTATAGAAACAAAATCAACCTCTTTAGCAATAACATCTATTATCGTAGCAGCAGACGGCACTTCTATCATAACACCGATTTTCATTTTCTCATCAAATTCCATATGCTCTTTTTTCAAATCTTGTTTTACCTTATTGAGAACCTTATTGGCCTCATATAATTCCTCGATTCCAGATATCATCGGATACATAAGTCTAATTTCCCCATAAGCTGACGCTCTTAAAACTCCTCTCAATTGGTCAATAAAAATTTCGGGATATTTAAGCGAAAGTCTTATAGCTCTTAGACCCAGAGATGGATTTTTTTCCTGCTCTACGTTTAAAAGACCCATTTTTGTAAGCTTATCACCTCCCAAATCAAATGTTCTTATAACGGTTGGATAAGGAGACATAATTTTTGCAACTTTAGAATAATTCTCAAAATGATCTTTTTCAGTTGGCATAGTTTCGCCGCGATTGAAGTATATAAACTCTGTTCTATAAAGACCTATACCCATTGCTCCATTACTTAAAATTGATTCTATCTCATCAGAATTATCAATATTTGCAAAAATTAAAACTTTATGATTATCTGTTGTTTCAGAGGATAAATTTTTTAATTTTTCAAGCTCTCTTCTCTTTGCAAATTGTAAAGCATATTCTCTCTTATACTTAACCATAGTTTCAGGAGTCGGACTTAATATAACCTCGCCTTTATTACCATCAATAATAATGATATCGCCGCTTTTAGTCTGCGAGGATACTACTTTCAAACCTACAACGGCTGGTATGGAAAGTCCCTGTGCAATAATTGCTGTATGAGAGGTTTTTCCGCCAATATCTGTAGCAAAACCCTTTACCAGTTTCTCTCTTATTGTCATAGTATCAGCTGGAGTTAAATTATGAGAAACCACTATTGAGTCCTCCTCTAAATTTGCAAGAGTTTTTCTATGCTTACCAAGTAGATTTTCAATAATTTTTCTCCCAATATCTTGAATATCAACTTTTCTTTCCCTAATGTAATCATTTTCAATAAATTCGAAAGAACGAGCAATCTTATCTATAACTTTAAAAACAGCGTACTCCGCATTAACGCCACTGTCTATGAGTTCATAAACTTCTTTCTTCATAGTCGGATCATCCAAAATCAAAAGATAGGCATCGGCTATTCGAGCATAATTTTTACCAAGAACCTCATCAATTTTAGCGTAAACTATTTTAAACTCAGTTCTAGTTTTTTCAACGGCCCTAGCTAAACGCTTTTTTTCAGTTTCTCTAGCACTTCTAAGTATTTCCCTGCGAATTACACAGAAATCATCATCTTCAAGAGAAAAGACTTTGCCAATAGAAATCCCTGATGATGCCGCAACGCCTTTGAGAACAATATCCCATTTGGCAGGCATTTTTCTCTCCTATACACTAATTAAATTTACGATACAAACGGCTAATCTGCCATACTTTCAAATAAATCTTTAATAGCATCTAAAACTTCGTTTTCATCTGGCCCATCAGCAACAAATTTCAATGTACTTCCATGTCCAGCTGCTAAAGCCATAACTCCCATAATACTTTTTGCGTTAACTTCAAAATCATTTTTTAGAATTTTAACCGCAGAGTTATATTTAGTTGTAGTATGCACAAGAAGTGCCGCTGGCCTTGCATGCAACCCCATTTTATTTAAAACAACAATAATTTTCTCTTTCATCGTTCACATTCCTAAATAGGAAATCAAAAATCACGCACAACAAATACTAATATCGTGCTGTGTAAAACAAGAAACCACATTAAACTTTCCAGTAACAAAAACTGATAAGGCACACAAAACACCATACATAAGAATATCGCAAACATTATTTCGAAAAGTCTAAGCGGTTTATAGAACCAAAAATAAAAGTTCTAAATACACAAAATCAACACACAAATTACAAATACGATTTCACTGCAATACAGTATTTACGTCAGAAACATAAATCTAAAATTTACCAGTAAAGAAATACTTTTCTTCTACCAAATTTAAAGCCCATAAACACAAACAAAAACCTTATACGAATATATAACGACATTGTAAAAAAATAAACAGCACAGGTGTCCAAAAACTATACGTTAGAAATTTATTACTAAACAGATCCGTAAAAAGAAAAAGCATAAATATTACTTGCCGAGGCTACTAAATATCTTATAATGCTCATCCAAAAATGAATCTTCTACCGCAGCAACTAAGGGCCCTCCCATTATATTTTTAATCGTATTCACATCAAAATTTTTTCAATAAACTCACTCACATTCGGATAGTGCTTTTCCCATATTTACGACAATTGTAATTATCAAACTAGCCATATAAGAATGCATGTTAAAATCTCCATATATCTCAAGAAAGTTTCTTTTTTTTATTTTTGTATGAATAGATTATTTTGCATAAAAAAGTTTTAATATAAATAAAAATCCAACATTTTGCGGTCGTTCGTAATTTTACAAAACTTGTATAAAAAAGCTTTTACAAACATATCAAAATACACTTTTATAATTTTAAATTTATGTTGCTATTTATATTATTAATATTAAGCGTTTGCAAAAATATATATTTTCAACGTCTAAAAAGATTCTTATTCTTTTGAGATTACATGTTGTAACCATCATACCAAAGCTGCATATGGGTAACAAACACCAAGCAAGCTTTCTGAAAACTTTTATAAGAACGAAAATTGTAAAAGCCCTAGGTATATAAATTTATACAACCATCCGCCAGACAACAATCGTTGAAAATATGTAAAACAAAAATACTTTTGAGATAAAGCTACGCACCTATATTCCTCATTTTGTATTTTTCTCGAAACAAAACGCATTAAACTAGTGTCAAAATCTCTTATAAAAATACCTATCAACCTGTACAAATAACCAAATGTCACAACCAAAACTAATCTCCATATTGTGTGCGGATTCGCGGAACTCATTAAAATACTTACACATTCCAAACACTCAGACTGGGAACACCAACAAGCACAGCGAGACATACATGAGGTGTCACATTTATCCAAATCATCTCAACTAACTATATCGCACAAACCATATACCTTATCCAAATTTTCCGCACTTATGTTATCCACAAAACTTACAAGAGGGGTACTAAAAACTATGAGTTGACAAAACATCGCGTCTCTATAGCGATTACATCCGCAACTGCATAAAGCTGAAACGAACGCAAGAAAAGCAACATTTTTACTTACACATAGCCCTGTCATCGTAGTTCCATATAAACTGTTTTAGGATAAACAAAACGCCTTTTTTGTTTTAATAAAACCAAACTATCGCAATTCATCTCAAATTTCTAACTAAAAAGCAAAGATTACTTAAAAAAAATTTAAGATCATTTACAAATTACTTCCAATTTTACTCGCAACTTGTCTGCCAAGACTTTTCAAATATCACGCAAATTTCGCAATATATTGACATATCCGCTGAATACATAAAACAAAATCAACTTTACTTATTTATTATAAAATGCACAATATTAACTTTATCATCCTTAGGAAAATATGCCCACCTATTTCAACACCTTCCTTACTTGCACATCTTACATAAATTCTCCAAATCGACAGCATCTACGTATGAAGATTGTAAAAAAGCTACTTTTCCACGTTTTTAAAATACTTTTCTCCCACAGACATCATTTACAGATTTAAAAAAAATTCCACAACTAATTTTATGTCACCATGGGCATCATCATATAGACAATATTGGTCATAAGTTATATGTTGAGTCTCATCTTTGTGAACCATCCACGAGACAACCCAAGACAACACCAACGTCCACGGCTCTTAGCCATCTTTGCATTATTTTGCCCGTGTATCATAAATCTTATATCACCTATTCTTATTAGTGTTGTTATAAGTATTTTTTTTCTTCTACTCTTGGTTAACCAATCCTACATTACTCAACAAATGATAATTATTCACAGTAAAAATAACATATTGAAAATCAAGGAATACACTTATTTCAACTTTCACTTATCTTTCCAAATATTTTTTAAATATTTATCATGCTTTTTTAATCATGTTTTTTTATCCGTCAAATAAAATCTTTTCTGCCAAATATAAAACAGTTACACCTTTTTTATTTGAAAATACAGCGAATAATACCATCGGAAGCCTAACACCACAGAAATGACCTCTGGCATTAAATGACATACACATAAACGAGGCATTTCGAGGTGCTTCTTCTGTCACATATCAGCAAGTATAAGACTTTCGCCATTTTTATTTACGTTTCTAAAAAATTTTTAATCCTTTTTCTCATTTCTATCAAACCGTTACCAATTTCTCTTCTAACAACATATAAATCAAATTGTTTCCCGATAACAGGTAACAGCTTCTACAGAATTCATAAATTCTTGTGCCAATTCTCCATGAGAAACGACAATGGTCTTTGACCATGTTTCAGAATTCCTTCATCCATGAAGACAAAATTTCTTTTTCACTCCTGACATTTTAATGCTGATTTTATTATTTTAACCAAAATTTTTGCGAGCTTATCAGGGTCATGTCTTGCATAAAACTCGTCACAAAATAAATTCCCTTTTTCAGTTCTGATACGTATTCTATCATTTTCAACTTGAGAAGCCCCGTATTTCTCATATCTTTTTACAAGTTTTTTCGGAACTATACCTTCATTTGCTATCACACAATCAAGTATTCCATTATAAGAATGTTCTTCTATTGCTGACACGTGTCCTGAAAGTTTATAATTTTTCGTTTCACCAGGCTGCGTCATAATATTGCAAACATATATTTTATAAGCTTTTGACAACTTTATCGCATCGACAACTCCATCAATTAGCAAGTTAACGATTATTGAAGTATACAAAGATCCTGGACCTAAAATTATTATATCCGCATTTTTCAAAACATCAATTACGTTAGGAGCAGCAGGTGGACTCATAGGACTTAAATTTATACGCTTGATTTTTTCTTCTACTTCTGAAATCTTGCTCTCGCCTCTCACTTTTTTTCCACATTCAAGTTCAGCTTCGAGCACAATTGAAGAAAGAGTGACAGGTAAAACCCTTCCCCTTATTGCAAGAACTTCGCCGCAATTCGCTATGGCACCATCAAAACTGCCTAAAATTGATGACATGGCTGTCAAAAAGAGATTCCCAAACGAATGCCCAGACAAAGTTCCTTGAGCTGGGAATCTATATTGAAAAAGTTTCGACATCAAACTTTCTTCTTCAGAAAGAGCAACCAAACAATTTCTTATGTCTCCCGGAGGCAAAACGCCAAATTCAGATCTCAGCTTACCAGAACTTCCTCCGTCATCTGCCATATTCACTACAGCAGTAATAGATTTGTTATACTTTTTAAGACCTCTTAAAAGAGTCGACAATCCACTTCCACCACCAAGAGCAACAATATTCAGATTTTTCATTATATATACACACCTGCATCGAAAAAAATTGGCACTAGCAACCAGAGATTTTTTCATTCAGGTATCATGATATAAAAATATCTCTGTGGTTGAGCTTCACTTTATACTTTTCATTTTTTAGAAATTCGGCGAGTTTTATAGCTGTAAAAACTGATCTATGTTTCCCTCCCGTACACCCTATCGCTATAGTTAGGTAGCTTTTACCTTCTTTAACATATGATGGTATAGTTCTGATTATAAGTCCTGAAAATATATCAAAGAAAGCCTTAAATTCTTCTTGCTTTTCTATATAATCTTTAACGTCATCATCCTTACCGGTTCTAAATTTCAATTCACGTACATAATTTGGATTCGCCAAAAAGCGTACGTCATAAATTATATCGGCATCGTTTGGTATACCGTATTTATACCCAAAAGAAAGAACAGAAATACTTAAATATTGATCTCTATATCGATAAACACCTATAAATACAGAAATTAATTCTTTTAGTTCAATCACATTGATATCTGTAGTATCTACTATCTTATCTGCAATTCTAAGAATTTCATCTACAGCCTTTCTCTCAAGCCTTATTCCTTCAAATAAGGATTCTCCCAAAGGATGACGGCGACGAGTCTCGGAATAACGCTTTAATAATGCCGAATCAGAAGCATTGAAAAAAATAATCTTGCATTCTATATTTTTTTTCTTCAGAACAGTAACCAAATTTTCAAAACAAGTAAGAGACTCTCCCGCACGTGAATCTATACTCATCGCTATATTTTCATGTTTATCATCAGAATTTTTAAGACATATATCAATAAAATCTAGAACTACTTGAATAGGCATATTATCAACACAAAAAAAACCAAAATCCTCAAAAATTTTGAGAGCTTGACTTTTACCTGCACCTGACATACCTGAAACTATATACAATTTCACAACTATTATCCCAAAGACAGATTTACTTTGCCGTTATGCACAACGCACACCTACTACATACATTTACCATATGCTAAATCGACTATTTTTTTGCTTAAAACTTTTGGTACAGGTGCCAAAAACTGATAAAGCCAGCGTACTATAACATTTATTTATTAGATCTCTTATTTCTCTATTTGTAGAAGCAGAAAATATTGATACTCATACACAAATCACTGCACATCCCCATGTTATGGCGTTTAGTGTTGTTCTTCAGATCTCTCCATATTTTTATTTATTACTCATTTCTTTTTTTTTAATTTAAAATCCAAATTCTTTGCCGTAAAGCACTCTTCACTTTTAAGTCTTTGATTCAAACTTGCTGTTTCAACAAGCACAGCAAGATTTCTACCAGGCCCGACAGGAATTGTAATTTTAGGAATTCTTACACCTAGAAATCTAGAGCAATATTTATCACCAGATCCTAATCTTTCATACTCTTTTTCCAATTCCCATGTTTCAAGTTTTACAACCAGCTCTATAGAAGTTTCATCTAGAATACTTCCTACGCCAAAAATATCCTTAACGTTTATTATCCCTATGCCTCTCACTTCTATAAGATGTTTCGTAATCTCCAAACCACCCCCACTCAAAGCAAATTCAGAATGTTTTTTTACAACCACAACATCATCAGCAACAAGTTTATGTCCTCTCTTTAAGAGCTCAAGAGCACATTCAGATTTACCTATCGCAGATTTACCTATAATCAAAACACCTAACCCATAAACATTAGTCATAACTCCATGTATCTTAATTGATGGGGCAAACTTCCTATCTAAATAGTAAATTAAATCGCTTACAAATGAAGAAGTCCCCAATTCCGTTTTCAAAAGAGGAACATCTAAATCAGAAAATATTTTTATCATCGCACCATTAGGTTTGAGTCCCTTTGTTAAAATGCAACACACAGCAGCTTCATGAGAAAAAATCTTAGATAATATTTCTACCTGATTGTCATAACTTAAATTTTCCAAATACAAATATTCGCTCATTCCAATAATTTGCATGCGTTCATATGGAAAATGCTTAAAAAATCCAGCAAACGCAAGACCTGGCCTGTTAATATCAGAAGTCTTAATTTTTTTGTTAAGACCAGCGTCCCCTAGCAAAAGTACAAGTTTAAAATCTCCACCCTTCTCATTAATGAGCGTACCTACATCAATAAATGTATTAATAATTGTCCTCTTGTTCTATTACTTTTATAACTTCCTCTGCCGTAGTAGCATTCTTTATAGCCTGCCTTAGAAACTTATCTTTAAAAAGTCTTGAAACTCTAGATAATGCTTTTAAATGCTGGGACGTCATCTCAACGGATCCAATCAAAAGAAAAATTATATGAACTGGTTCGCCATCAAGAGAGTTAAACTCTATCCCTTTTTGTGAAATTCCAAGAACGCCTATCTGTTCTTTTAAAGAATTAATCTTTCCATGAGGGATTGCGACTCTTTGGCCAATTCCTGTTGAGCCTAGTTTTTCTCTTTCCAATATAACATCGACAACCTCGTCAATATTTTCGATTTTTTTTTTATTTTTCAAAACCTTTACAAGCTCAACAATCGCCAATTTTTTATCCGACGCTTTTAAATCAATAATAACCGAATCCTGATCTAAAAAATCCACAATCCTCATTTTTCTCTTCCCCTCCGGTATTTTACATTTAATTTAGCTTAAAAGAACTAGCAATCTATTTTCATCGCAACAAAGAACGCTTGTTTTGTCCATGCATGTGCTAATCCTTAAACATATAAATTTTACAAGCAAGGTTATCCATGTCGTTAATTGCTCCTTTTCAGTATTTCTAGTTTTAAATCAAAACGCCTTATTTTCTAATTTTTTTCTCTTGTCTAATTTTTTTCTCTTGAATTTTCGATATCATAATAAGCTTTCTCACTGTCCTGCTTCCTTAAAACTTTTAAATTATTCTTATTGTGAACTTTCAAAACTTCTTTTTGTTTTTTGAATTGTCTTCCCAGTCTATCTACAGTCGGAACTATTGAAGAATACAAACCATAAAAATATTCTCTA
This sequence comes from Candidatus Endomicrobiellum calonymphae, assembly GCA_031269945.1. GTDB lineage: Bacteria > Elusimicrobiota > Endomicrobiia > Endomicrobiales > Endomicrobiaceae > Endomicrobiellum > Endomicrobiellum calonymphae. The sequence goes on along the minus strand of JAISYK010000006.1, from coordinate 73,145 downwards.
TATTCTTTTAACACGAAAGAAAATTTGCTTACAACGAAATTACTTTCATCATATGCCTAAATTTTTTCAATCGACAAAATGACGCACTTCTCTCTACATCATCATTATCACCGAAAACCTATCAATCTTTGAAATTTTTTCTCGTAGACAAAAATCAATGGAATTGGTCAATTCCAGAGATGCACAGCTCTGATAACATATCAATTCTTATCTATATTAACCTTTTTATCACAAAATAAGCACCGGACATACATCATTTATAAAATGCACAGAGACCAATTTACAACAATCTCTATATCTTAACAGCAAATAAAAAATATATTTTCATTACATTTTAAAATCATCACCTAAATACACTTTCTTAGCTTCTGAATTTTCAAGCAATTCTCTTGCATTTCCTTCAAGTAAAATTTCACCTTCATGAATCACATATGCTCTGTCTATAATCTCAAGAGTCTCTCTAACGTTATGATCTGTTATAAGGATGCCTAATCCTTTTGATTTTAATTTTTTAACAATCTCTTGTATACCATCAACTGTTATAGGATCAATACCAACAAATGGCTCATCTAAAAGCATAAACTTAGGACTCATTACTAAAGCTCTGGCAATTTCGAGTCTCCTTTTTTCTCCTCCGGACAATGTGACACTTAACTGTTTACGCAATTTTGTAAGATTAAAATCTTCAAGTAAAATTTCAACTTTCTCTTTTCTTTGAGCTTTCGAGTTTATAATTATTTGAGCTACAGAATTAAGATTGTCTTCAACGGTGAGTTTGCTAAATATTGATGACTCCTGCGAAAGATATCCTATACCAATCCTAGCCCTACGATACATGGGCCAAGTAGTTATTTCAGTATCATCAACATAAACACTACCACCACAGGATTTTGTAATACCAATTGTCATATAAAAAACTGTGGTCTTCCCTGCACCATTGGGACCAAGTAGTCCCACAATTTCACCTTGTTTCACACTTATACTTACGCCATTCACGACAATTCTATATTTATATTTTTTATATAAATTTTCAGTTCTGAGTATCACTTTTTTTTTCTTTTATTTCAATTTTTACTTCAACCGAACCGTTCATAATTATTCTTTTTTCGTCATATAAGTTATAAAAACCCATTCTATCCGCCTCACAGATACCTCTTATCCCACCGTGAAAAACATTAGCTACTGGCCTTTGCTTATCTTTTTCAAAAACTGCATATGATTCTTTTCTAGAAAAAACAGCATTATCTGAACAAATTTTGCCATAAGAAGTCATAACCTCAACATTACTATGAGCCTTCAAAATTTTCAGATTATCATCAACATAGATTTCTTGAGCACACAAAATAATGGGATAACTTGAATCATTTATGAAACATTTTAGTTTTAATATAGTATCTCCCCAAATTTTTCCATTTTTTTCATTCACATTGTAACGTATAAAATTTCCATAACCCTCAATCGCTTCACTTTCGTTGTTTTTCGAATTTAACAAAAATCTAACATCACCTTGAGACGAAATAACGGATTTACCCCTATCATAAATTATATTTTCAGCTGTTATTGTATTCCAGTCGCTGATAATCTTTGAATTACCTTTCAAAATTGTAACTTTCCCTCCGTCTTTTATTTCCATATTCTTTCCAATTATAACAACTCTTCCTAGGGCACAACCGACGAAATAAAAGATGATAGCCCCGCATACAAAAAAAATAATAAAAAATACTTTTCTTAGCTTAATCAATTATAACTCTATGATTTTTAATAACAATATTATTTAACTTTGTATCTGATTTAAAACTTGTGCCATATATTGTCTCACCACGTTTCGTAAACTTAACATCATTATTGCTGTAAATCAAATTGTTTTTGGCGTTATACATTAAATTTGTAGTTTGCAAGTTTTCGCCATTTATAGCATTTATAACACACTTGCCACTACACTTAACATCACATGTTTCCATATTTATTTTGACATTTTCAGCGATTAGATTGAAAACACAATCGCCTTTATCGTAAAGTTTTATTACAGGATGACTTAAATCGACAATATTTCTAGCATCTACAATGGCAGACCTTCCCTCAACAATCATATTAATTTCCCCTTTGTAGACGCGGGTTGCTACAAATTTTTCCACTTTCTGATCATAACTAGGCAAACTTTCATCGATGATAAGTCCTCTAGATTTACAACTTAGAAGCAAAAAAGTAGTGAACATTATCACCGACAATAATATGTAACTTTTATAAAACATATCTTTTCAAGCCAAAAGAAAAAAAATAAATAAAAAGCATAAAATACGACAAAATCCTGATATATAGATCTCACTCATCGTTCATAACTACTCAAAATTTTTCCCCATTCACCTTTAGCCTTCATAATAAGTTCTATCACTTCTCTCACAACACCTTCCCCTCCGTTAAAAACTGAAACATGATCAACATGTTTTTTTACTTCCCCACATGCATCCATAGGACATATCGATAACCCTACGGCTTTTAGTATAGATATATCCACTATATCATCACCAATATACGCCACTTCGGAGACATTAAAACAATCTTTCTCTAATATTTTTTTCAATGCCGACATTTTACTCATACAATCCTGCACGAGATAATCTATACCCATATTTTTCGCACGCATTTCCACTTGAAGAGACTGTCTACCAGTTATCCACGCAGTTTTAATCCTAGGATGGACCTTAAAAAGCTCATTGTACCCCATTCCATCTTTAACGTTCCACACTTTTATTTCTTCGCCGTTATTTAAAATTATTATTTCTCCACGCGTTAGAACGCCATCTACATCACAAGCTAAAAGCCTAATCTCTCTAGCTTTTTCTACAATACACCTTTCAATTTTCATTATTCATTTACCACATCTCCGCATTTAGTAATTAAGCTTATAAGCAATATCCTTGATTCTACCAATAAAACACAGCTGACCAAAACAACACAAACATATCACGCAATTTTCACAGCATAATATCTTCTTTATATTCTCTCACCAACTTATCTATTATATATTTAAATATTTGCTTAAAACATTTTAAGTCAACACCGTTCGTTTGCTCCCTCTGAAAGTACTTCATTAGGATTGCCATGAACTTTTCTATAGACAGCACAGAAATCCAAGCACTGCAGTCGCTCATGAAATAGGTAAGACAAACTCCTTACTTATCAAGATCAACACATGATAGCTCACTTTTTCCTCTATTTCTACCTCTTTGAAATCTACCGCGAGATTATTATGGTATAAAAAATACCCACCACCACCTTTTAATATTAACATGTTTTCCTGTTACCAGTAGAGAAGAGAGTCACACGTCTTTATTAAATTCGTTTGACGCGGTGAAAACACAGGGGACTTGAACCTAAATCCATGACTCGTACAACTTTTCGGAACTTGGACTCTATTATGAACATCTCTAATAACACCTAACCTTAACGCTCTTTTGATTCTAGTCAGAATTTCAAGCCTTTTTCAACACCTTCCTCACTACAAGAACAATCCAACAAACAATTTGCTTTACCGCAGAAATCTCTAAAAATGAAGAGACTCCAAAACTCCACAATGTTATCTCCCATCAAATTTAAAGTTAAGCTTAAAAAAGCATATCTTTCGTTCGCAATTACGCACTTTGTCCATCTATAATAACAAGGCTGACCTTACATCACTCAAAAAAAATAATACACTCATTTCTCTCAGTTCTTCTCCATTCGTTACACACTTTTAACCTGATCCCCCACTAAAAGTAATAAAAGTAACAAGCACACAAAAACCCAACTAAAGCTGCATCGCAATATAAAATCACAAAGCAACTAACAGATACTTATCAACTCTACAGAACATCTCCAGATGTATCAACCCCTATTGGATTCACACTCTGCCGTAACAACTTTTGTTTTTTTACTCTCTAAAACTTTTAATTGTTCAATATTTTCAACTTTCTCTAAAAATAACACACTACTTTTTAAAAAGTCTAATAAAAATTTTCTTTTACATCCATAAACTCCAACATGCTTGTGTGAGAGATTTTTTTTCTTATTTAAATCAATGGCTTATCGAAAAACCCACTTGATTCATACATTGATAGAGTAACTACAGCCTTCTTCACTTTTTATATAAACCCACTATCACTTCTTTCAACTCATGCTGATCTATTGTATATTGCCGCAGTTTCAAATTTGCCAATAACTACTCCGGCATAAAGTTTACAATTTCAGCAGAATTTATTAAATCTGCCTTCACAGTTAATGCCATAGCCACTACAGATACAACAACAGTGTCATCTCACGGCCAAACACAGATAACATCAAAAACTTTTCTTTATTATTGTGAAAATACCTGCGATTTTATTTTCAGATTGAACAAGCACCACGTTCCCTTTCTCTCTGTACATTCTCACAATTTGCTGATTTACAGCCAGAATTCTTGTCTTCAAAATGTCGAACTTCGGAGAATTATAAACTAAATAATTGGGAAAACTTTCAAAACAGAAATCACAGAACGTCTATAAGATATTTAATACACACAAAGTCTCCAGTTTGCTACACATACACATCAGTGAAATTTTTATCGTAAGACTTAAACACTCCAAACAAGTTCCTAGTAACACGCAGCGCTATAATTTATACAAATAACACAACCCCCATACATACCACTGCTTTTATGGTATTCATTGGACTAAAAACATCAAAAACTTTATTCCAGTAATATTCAAGAGAACAACCGCCAGTAAACTACGCGCTTACGAGTAGCACTATCACTAAAACTTCTATGTTCGCGGTTCCACATTGTATAAAAAGACAACTTTAACTGTCAATTGAAACGTCAAATAAGCATTTTGACTCAAGACCAAATTTTTAATAACAAAACCTACATTTTCTTTTACAAACTTCTCACGTTTCTCCTTGTCAAACTCCATAGCCATAAAAATAATTTCAGAAGCTCGGGTGCCTTTTTTAATTTCTTCGTATTTTCCCCATCTATACTTAAAGTTAGGTTTAAACAAGTAACCTCAATAGAATTCAATATCTTTTTATTAGTTCACGTTTTTACACAGATTCACAAATATAATTTAATTTTTTATTTAAACTTACAGTTGTAAAAATTAAATCTAGAAAACTAAGATAATTACAATCATAATATTCTCAGGAATGTTTTAAATTATCGACTAGAAACTTTATTAAACAATTCATCTATTCAGTAGATTTTGGGAACTTCTTACTAAAAATATTTTTATCACACCAATTCTGATTAGTAAATAGAACATTAAAATTTGAATTACTATCACTATATATTTTAGCGGAGCTCTTTGGGCTACTCACTTTAATGGATTTTATGAGAATTCATGCGTTTTTCTCTATCCATAGAAAAAAAATATTTCATACACTTCACATACTTGACACATAATTTTATATTTATGACAACAGCTTTTATGTTTTTCATACTCTGTTTTTTTATCCACATACGATACAAATATAATTTTTAAGAGTTACTTCTACAATTTTATTTTTCCCCTTTCTTGCTTAAAAACGTAGTAATACTGTTATTGCAATCGCAGCATCGACAACGATCTTCAACAATTAACATTTTGTAGCATCATTCTTATCTATTTATTACAAATCAGTTCAATCTTTTCAAAAATTCTATTTTTTATATTTACATTAACATCAACGTTTATTACACAGTTATATTAACCATACAGTACTACAATAGATATATCCCACCGAACGATTTTTTTTAAAACCACTTTTACTTGTATAAATAATTTTTGTAGAATGCGTGGCTATGGTAAATGTTTCAATTGTAGAGATATCCTACAGTGAATTACTTGCAAGATTAGGATATTTGCACAATAAAACAAAACTTGACATAAGGACTATTAACTTAATAAAAGAAAATTTAAACTTAGCTCAAAAACTCATTAAACCTAAATCGGTGATTGCGATTGAAAATATAACGTTACATGGGAACTCAATTTTATTTGAGAGTGGGTATGAAATTAAAAGCAGTAATGTCGCAGTACTTTTAGAGAACTGTTTCAAGGCATATGGAATAGCCGTAACTATAGGTAGTGCGTTGGAAAAAAAAAGAGACGACTGTTTAAAAAAAAAGGAAATTTTTAACGCTTTAATACTAGACGCGGCAGGATCCGTGGCTGCAGAGGAAGTTATAACTCTTGCCAACGCACAAATTAAAGCTTATGAAAAAAAAGACAACGTATTGACAAAAAGATACTCTCCGGGATACGGCGATTGGCCACTTGAAGCCAACAAACAATTTTTAAGTTGGATCGGCACAGCACGTGCAGGAATTACTCTAAACAGATTTTATCATATGAAACCTGAAAAATCTGTTTCAGCTTTGGTAGGAGTCAAAAAAATTAATTCATGATGTGGCGAATTTATGAATGATTAAAATACAACTTGGTTTACCTAAGTAACACGTTACCTTTAAAATTATTTTTTGATTAGTAGAATCTTTCACTCCAGATCATGTAAGGGAGTGTGCATAAAAGTTTAGGATGTTAAATGAACAAGTCAAATTTTTTGGACATGCTTAAGCACCGTGTGTTAATTATGAGCGGGGCGATGGGGACCGAGCTGCAAAAGAAAAAATATCTTGACGACGTTACAATTCCTGAAGAACTAAATATTAAATTTCCAGAAAGAGTTTCTGAAATTTATTCTTCTTACATAGATGCTGGAGCAGACGTAGTTCTCACAAACACATTCGGAGCAAACTCCATAATATTACAACAACACAACTTTTTAGATAAAGCCGAAGATATAATAAAGTCAGGAATTGACTTAATAAGAAAAATTTCACCAGATATTATTGTCGCTGGCGATGTATCTTCAACTGGCAATTACATTGAGCCGTTAGGCACCTTGTCTTTCGACGATGCTTATAAAGCTTTCGCATTACAATCAGCTCTTCTTCAAAAACACGGAGCAGATGTTATAATCATTGAAACAATGACTGAAATAAAAGAGACTAAAGCGGCAATTCTCGCGGCAAAAGACAACTTTGAGGGTGCAATTATCGTCACTATGACTTTTTCTGCAGACGGCACAACGGTTACTGGTACAGATTTAAAAAGTTTTATCTCCGTGGTGGAAAGTTTAGGCGCTGATGCGATTGGGCTAAACTGTTGTATAGGTTCTATAGAGCTGGCGGAACTTTCGCAAGTTCTGTGCAAAAACACAAATCTTCCCGTATCTTTCAAGCCCAATGCTGGAATTCCGGAACTAATTAATCATGAGACAAAATTCTTAGAAACAAAGGAAGAATTTCTGGAAGCAAGCTTAAAAGCCTATTTTTATGGTGTTAATATGCTCGGCGGCTGCTGCGGAACAACTCCTGAATTCATAAAACTTTTATCTAACGAACTTAAATATAAAGCTCCAAAAATACGCGATAAAAAAGATAAATACTTCCTTTCAACGAGAACGAAAGTCGTAGACATAAATGAAATTAAAAAACCTGTTTTTATAGGCGAAAGGATAAATCCAACTAATAGAAAAAAGTTTCAAGAAGAATTGGTTAAAAACGATTTGTCAACTATAAAAGACGAAGCACGTTCGCAAGTTCGTTTCGGTGCGAATTTATTAGACGTAAATGTGGGAGTTCCGGGAGTTGATGAGGTAAAGCTTCTTGCAAACGCTGTGAACCAATTACAGGAAATAGTTTCGGTTCCTTTATGCATAGATTCAAGCAATATCAAGGCTTTAGAGCAAGGAGTTAAAAACTGCACTGGCAGACCTATTATAAATTCTGTAAACGGTGAACGAGCAAAGCTTAGTGCTATATTGCCTATTGCAAAACGCTACGGCACAGCACTTATTGCACTGACAACAGATGATAGTGGAATACCTAAGACGGCACAAGAAAGATTAAATGTAGCCAAAAAGATTTTAAATTTTGCAGATCATTATAATTTTGAAAGAAAAAATATTATTTTTGATTATCTCGTTCTATCAGTAAGTTCTTCGCCAGAACAGATACAGGAAACATTAAAAGCAATGAAGAAGTCAAAGAAAATATATCCAGAATGCAGGCTTGTTTTAGGAATCTCAAATGTATCTTTCGGCCTCCCTTCAAGGCAGACAATTAACTCAACTTTCTTAAAGATGGCTGTGAATGCTGGACTTGACTTTGCAATTGTCAATCCATACGCAAAATGGGATATTGACAATCTTTTAGCTAAAAATTTGCTTGAAAACAAAGATAAAGGTGCAATCAAATATATGGAATCCTTCACATCTTTTACAAAACAGACTCCAACAACTGAAACAAAAAAGCTATCTTCATGTGAGAATCTTTATCTTTCGATCTTAAATGGTAATAAGGAACCTATAGCTGGTATATTAGACAAAATTATTGAATCCTACGAAGATCCTTTTAAAACAGTAAATGACAATGTTCTAAAAGCTCTAAATATAGTTGGGAAAAAATTTACTGCGAAAGAATACTTTTTACCGCAAATAATTATGTCCGCACAAGCCGCACAGGAAGCCTTTAGTATAATAAAAACCACTTTAAAAAGAGAAGAGGAAATTTCTTCTATCGGGAAAATTATAATGGCCACAGTCAAAGGCGATATGCACGACATAGGCAAAAATATAGTAGGGGCGGTGCTTGAAAGTTACGGGTTTGACGTCATAGATATGGGAATAAATGTTGACTCTCAAGCAATAATAGACAAAGCCAATGAAGTTAATCCTATAGCAATTGGACTTTCAGCTCTTATGACAACCACAATGCCAGAAATGAGAAAAGTTATAAAACTAAAAAATATGAACTGTATCCCAACAAAAATCATCATAGGCGGTGCTGCGGTTACGGAGAAATTTGCAAAAGAAATCAATGCAGACGCCTATGCTAAAGACGCTATGGAAGCCGCCTCATACATAAGAACCCTACAAAAAACTCGTAAACGATAACAGCACTTTTGGCATCATCGAAGGGAAGGCTACGCGGAAATTAATTTCCACCTACGGATCTGTAGTAGTGTAATACTAACTGAGATCGAGAACACGACGATACACAAGGTAGCTTTTTTATATCTAAGTTTAAACCCACTATATTTTATACTTATACTACCTTACATTAACTTCATGGAAACATGATCGACCGCATATCTTAAATCCAAACCAACTTCATCCTGAATATTTTTTTATAATCTTTACCTTCATACGCCTTAACCTTATTAGCATTCACAGCAGAATAAAATTTTCCAAAAATCGTTAACAAAAACCTAGAAATATAACTCATTCAATTACGAGATTCTTACTCTCTTCCCTTATTATACCATAGTTTCTTAATTTCATTTTTACAAGATCTCCCATTTTTTTTGTTTTATCAACAACTAAAACGTCTATAACTCCAAGTATACTTCTCTTCTCAAAGCAACACGAATTCATTTAGGCAAACACTTTTCTCTTAAACATATACACATCATCATCACAGGCCCCAGCTCATGAAATAATATAATTTTCATCAGATTAATTTTTTACCTACAAAACGCTGCATTATTTTTAGCAACTTCCACATCATATTCGTAATTTTTTAAGCTCCTTCAATTTCATTTTTATTCTTACTCCTTATTACCACATTAAAAATCTTTTTATCTTGTCTCACCTCACACAACAAAAATCACAATATTTAAGATTTACTTCCAATTAACAGTTAAGTTATCTGCTCCGCATAAAATCCCCATACGATGTTCTAAATTTTTTTCTTCCATATCTCCCACTTGACACTTAACACTCTATACCTTCAACATGTGATCCTCATTTATATCTGTGCGATGACAAAACTCGTTAAAGCTCTCAAAATTTCAAAGTACACCTTTCATAGTTTTCTTACATTACCTAAAATCATACTTTTTTTCAATTTTATCTATTACCCCTGTTTCCCCCTACCACGTGTCATTTTTTATATTTTTAATCTGATCTTATTTCCCTCATCAAAAGCCTTCTTAATTAACAACAACTCCAATTTCGTTGTATTGGCCAACTTAATAGATTTAAATTCGTCATTTGCTACAACAATCCTAAAAAAACAACACACATTGACGAACCATTTATAAAAAGCTTTTCACTATTTTCATAAATCTTTTTTTCTTTATCTCCTACATCTTCATTTTTTAGGGAAGCTGAATTTACATTTTTGTCACCCAGTGTCTTCATCAAAAGGTGGTCCTTGTTGCTGCCGCACCCCACCTCCTAGCTTTTTATATGCAAATCAACGTAAACAGCAAAGCATTACTTTCCGCAAAACATTCTACAATTTTAATATCGTCAGTCACTTACTTTGTACAACTTAAGATCAACTTCTACTATTAAGTTCCACAATCTCGGTACCTAATCCTAATCTTTGGGTCTGATAAAGTATCGCTAACTTTCGTGTATTCTATTTCTTAAAAATTGTTTTATTTTGCGTAACTTTCAACATCTTTAAAACTGGGTAGCAGGCTCTTTCTCTTATGGCTTCCGGCACAGAAATTAAATTCTTCATATTTGCAAGCACATCCTTGACTTTAGCCAAGGTAATTTTTTTCATATTAGGACAGATCGCAAGAGATGATGCCAAATAAAAATTTTTATTCGGATTTTCCTTTTCAAGTTTGTATAAAATTCCACTCTCCGTTCCAATGATGAATTCTTTTATAGCACTTCTTTTAACATATCTGCACATATTACCAGTTGACATGATATGATCTGCCAGAGATATAACCTCAGGACGACACTCTGGATGTACTAAAATTTCAGCATGTGGATGTTCTTTCCTAGCTTTTAAAATATATTCCGGCAAAATAAAATTATTATGTGTAGGACAAAAGCCATTCCATATTTTCATTCCTCTACCTAACTTTTTTTGAATATAATTACCCAAATTTCTATCAGGGACAAAAATTATTTCACCATCACCTTTAATACTTTTTACAACATCTACCGCATTCGAAGACGTGCAGCATATATCGCTTTCAGCTTTCACAGCAGCGGAAGTATTCACATAAGCTACCACTACCGGATCTTTACACTGCGACTTAAATTCTTTTAACTTTTCGGTGGTTATCATATCCGCCATAGGACAATCGGCATTTATATCTGGAATTAGAACTTTCTTCTTGGGATTTAATATGGATGCGATCTCCGCCATAAAATAAACGCCGCAAAAAACAATTATGTCAGCTTCTACTTGAAAAGCTTTTCTACTCAAATCTAAAGAGTCACCCACAAAATCCGCTATATCATAAATTTCGGGCGGCTGATAAACATGAGCTAAAATTACAGCTTTTCTTTCTTTCTTTAACTTATCCAGTTCCTCTACAATCCCACTCATCGTTATGTATTTTTTTTCTTTCAAAAATATCCTATCATTTACTTTAAGATCAAAAAATAACACGTACCACAATCTATCATATCACCAATATTATTAGTTAGAAACTTCTTTTTATTTTAACGTATGATAAACGCAAATATTAATACCTAAACGCTTTAACAAGTTTTAGATAATCACACAGAACAAAACACTTTTAAAAAAACCGGATATTTTTTCACGTTACTAACACATCGCGTATTATAATTAAATATTTTACTTTAAACAAATAAAACCTCTACTTGCATGATGATCTATAGTTTACTTAATAAAAATAATTTCTTATAATCCCAAGGGTGAGGATATTGTTTTTTTTTATATTAACTTTGACTGTGTCGGTCCCATTCTTAACATCGTGTTCAATTTTAAACTACTCAAACCGAGTATTAGGATTCTCTCTTGAAAAATTTAAAAATGAAAAAGTTGGAAAATTTAGTGCGGTTTTTACAACAACTAGGGGAGCTTGTTTTATTAAGAGCATATATATATTGGAAAAGCTCAAAGCGATCATAGTGCACAAAAGCTTTGAAAATGGATATATTGTTGCCTTTAATTTTTCAGAAAATTTCGATTGTTGTCTGCCATCAACAGAGGCAGGCATTTTCATGACTGATGTAGAAAATGGGGATGTAAAAATTGAAATAGTATCGAATAACAGTCTACTCGCAAAGAAACTTTCTGTTAAATTTTTTGAAATGCTTACTGACTAAGTAATTTTTTACAAATCTTCACCCTTTTGCTCAAAAATGGTAATATAAGCCCAATAACGACTAAATCCTAACATAAAATAGTAAAGAAATTTTACTTTTTCGTTAGCGTACGAACAATGAGACAAACAACTAAAAGAAAGATTAGAGTTCGCTATATAGTTTTTATTGCAGTCTTACTACTTTTAATTTTTAATGAAGGCAACAGGACCCTTATGAGGCGTTTTTTTGAACAGAAAAAATTAAATGAAAAAATTAAAAACGCGAAAAGACAAAATAAATTAATAAAAGAACGAATACGCTTCCTCGAAAACGAACCGTCCTATTTAGAAAGAATGGTACGTAGCGAGTTGAATGTCATAGCACCCGAAGAAATAGAATACAGATTCTCAAATAAAGTATAGAATTTTTACTTTGAGTTCGTGCAGATTTTTAAATAATGAGAGCATGGAACTCAGGTTGCTGTACTATCTACCTCTCGAAAACAAATTCAAAATTCCCAATTTTAACTGTATCTCCAGGTTTAGCACCCATCCTTTCAAGCTCGACTTCTAATCCGATTTTTTTAATTATGTTTTGGTAACGTCTCAATGCTTCATCCTCACTAAATTTCGTCATTTTAGTAAGTGCCTCAATCTTAGTTCCAGTAACTACAAAAACACCATTTTCAAAATTAACTTGAAATTTAGGTTGATAAATATATTTCTTCACAAAAACATTTTCCACTTCTTCTTCAAATTTAAGAACGGGCGGGTCTTTAAGCATTTTTATCATTTCCACAATTAATTCGTTAACCCCGCTTCCAGTTGCAGCAGAAATTTTAAATATTTTTTTATTTTTCAAATGTTTCATGAATTTCTTGATATGTTCTCGACAATTCGGCAAATCAATCTTGTTCAAGACTGTTATGATGTGTTTTTTTACAAGATATTTTGAATACTTTCTTAATTCATCATTAAGTACTTTGTAACTTAAATAAGGATCCTTCCCATCAGTAGCACTTACATCTATAATAAATACGAGAATATTGGTACGCCTTATATGCCTTAAAAATTCAAATCCAAGTCCTCTACCTTTATGAGCTCCCTCAATTATTCCAGGAATGTCAGCGACTACAAAGCTCTTACCCCTATAATTGACAACACCTAAATTGGGAATTAAAGTTGTGAAAGGATAATCCGCTATCTTAGGCTTTGCAGCTGAAATTTGTGATAAAAGAGTAGATTTCCCAGAATTGGGGAAACCTACAAGACCAACTTCTGCAATCAAAAGAAGCTCCAGATTTACCTCTGCAGCTTCCCCTGGTTCACCTTTTTCAGATATCCTAGGGGCCGTATATCTTGCTGTTTTAAAGGAAGCATTCCCTCTACCACCCCTGCCACCTTTAACAACCAAAATCCTCTCATTCGCTGTTCCCGAATAATCGGCATAAAATTTACCACTCTTAAAGACTAAAGTTCCAACAGGAATTTTTAGTATTAAATCTTTCCCAGATTTACCGAACTTATTGTTAGATGAGCCTTTTTGTCCATCTTCCGCTTTCAATCTTGGCGTACAAGATAAATCTAATAAAGTAGCCATATGTACGTCATACTCAAAATAAACATCACCACCCCTACCGCCATTACCACCGTCAGGTCTCCCACAAGAGACATATCTCCCTCTTTTAAACGAAGTACACCCATCGCCGCCACGACCAGCCTTAAGAAAAACAGTGACCTTATCTATAAACATTTATGCGAAATAATTTTGAATTTTATCGCTCTACATTTACGTAACATTTACCGCCAGATCTTCTAACGAATCTAACGACACCGGCAATCTTCGCAAAAATAGTGTCATCTCTACCAATTCCCACGTTTACGCCAGGACGGTATTTTGTCCCTCTTTGTCGAACTATGATCGCACCTGCAGAGGCTATTTGATCCCCATAGATTTTCACTCCCAACCTCTGGCCGTGCGAGTCTCGACCGTTAGCAGATGCACCTTGTGCTTTGACATGTGCCATTTTCAGTATCTCCTAATAAGCTTTTTTAAACACTAATTTCCGTAATTTCCAATTTCGTTAAATATTGACGATGTCCTTGGAGTTTTTTATATCCCTTCTTAGGTTTCTTTTTAAATACTAAAATCTTAGGAGCCCTCTTATGTGAGATAACCTTTGCCACCACGCTTGCACCCTCAACTATAGGTCTCCCAATTAGTGCCTTTTTCCCATCAGAAAGCAACAAAACTTCTTTAATAATAATTTCTTGATTTTTTTGTGCCTCATCAATCTTATCCACTATCAAGCTAGAACCTCTCTCCACTTTGTACTGCTTTCCACCTGATTTGATAATCGCATACATTTGACATACCCCTTTGATCTATAGTAGTATAACAATTCAAAAAGTTTTGTCAAATAGAGCACTTCGAAGCTTATGAGCAATTACCCTACCCCCAATAACGATACTGCTTTTTTTGCAAATAAAGATGCAGGAAGAGGGAATAAGATGAAAATTTCAAAAAGAGTACGATCAATTAAACCATCTCCAACGCTAGCAATAGACGCAATAGTAAAAGCTCTTGAACAACAAGGAGTAGATGTTGTAAATCTCGGCGTGGGAGAGCCTGACTTCGACACACCTATAAACATAAAAGAAGCGGCCATCTCGGCAATAAACTCAGGTTTTACAAAATATTGTCCAGTTGACGGTACTTCAGAGTTAAAAGATGCAATCATGAATAAACTAAAAAGAGACAATAATCTTACATATTCTCTAGAAGAAATCATAGTTTCTTGTGGGGCTAAACACTCTATTTACAACATTTTTCAATCAATAATTGATGACGGAGACGAAGTCATAATTCCAGCACCTTTCTGGACTTCTTATACAGACATGGTCATACTTGCAGGTGCAACTCCTGTAATAATTCAAACAAATGACAAAACTGATTTTAAAGTAACATCAGAACAAATAAAAAAAGCTTTAACTTCAAAAACAAAAGCCATAATAATTAATTCTCCCTCTAATCCCACAGGCACTACCTACACTGCTGATGAATTAAAAGCGATAGCCGGGATATGCGTAAAGAATAAAATTCTTATAATTTCAGACGACATATACGAAAAACTTATATATGACAATTTTAAATTTACATCTATTGTAGAAGTTTGTCCAGAAGTAAGAGAACTTACTATTGTAGTAAATGGGGTTTCAAAAGCTTATTCAATGACGGGTTGGAGAATAGGTTACGCTGCGGGCCCAAAAAATATTATTTCCGCAATGGCAAAAGTACAAAGTCAATCAACTTCAAACGCTTCGTCAATATCAATTAAAGCTTCCGTAGAGGCATTGAACGGCACTCAAGAATATAGTGAATATATGAGACAAGAATTTGAAAGAAGAAGAAATTACATAGTGAAAAGACTTAAGGAAATAAAAGGCATAACATGTAGAAAACCTGAAGGAACGTTTTACGTTTTTCCAAACATTAAGGGTCTTTTAGGAAAAACTTTTAAAGATAAGATCATTAATACAGACATAGAATTTGCAGATCACTTACTAGACGTAGCTAAGGTCGCAGTTGTTCCAGGCTCAGCTTTTGGAGCCGAGGGGTATGTCAGACTCTCTTACGCAATTTCTATTGAAAACATAAAAAAAGGGATAGATAGATTAATGGCAATCTTATAAAAACATAAGTAAGTTTAACCTTTAACCTTTGCTTTACTAGATAAAAAAATGATTGTAAGCATATAAGATTTCGCTTACTTGTGTACTTTTGAAGCTTTTTTTTATGAAATATGTGCGGTATAAAAAGATGTGAGGTGAGTATTGTTGTTGTCTCTGTTAGTTAGGTTTTATATTGTTATTAAGATCTCGGTTAGGATGTAAAATTAATCATGGCAAAACAAATAGTGGTACTAGATTACAGGAGATATTTAAAATGCTTACTCTCAATAAACGCACAAATCGACTTGAGTCTGAGGAATATCATTTTGAGCTTCAAGATGTAAGTAAACCTAATCTTTTTAGAGAAATGTTCCCATATACCGAAATTCCAAAAATTTCTTTTAATAATGAAGTCGTTCCCATGAATCCTCCTGATCAAATATGGATTACAGACACTACATTTCGCGATGGCCAGCAGGCGATGCCTCCTTTTACAGTAAAGCAAATAGTCCAACTGTATAAATATCTTCATAAACTTGGTGGCCCAAATGGAATGATAAAGCAATCTGAGTTTTTTCTCTATTCTGAAAAAGATAGAAAAGCTGTGGATAAATGTAAAGAACTGGGCTATGATTTTCCGCAGATCACCGCGTGGATAAGAGCCACAAAAAGTGATTTTAAACTCGTAAAAGAGATTAGACTTAAAGAAACAGGCATTTTAACATCATGCTCAGATTATCATATCTTTTTAAAGTTGAAGAAAACGCGTAAAGAAGCTATGAATATGTATTTGGATATAGTTAAAGACGCTCTATCCAGAGGTATCATACCACGCTGTCACTTTGAAGATATAACAAGAGCAGATTTTTATGGTTTCGTCGTTCCGTTTGCAGTTGAACTTATGAATCTTTCTCGAGAAGCTGAAATTCCAATAAAAATAAGAGCCTGCGATACCCTAGGATTCGCCGTAAGTTATCCAGGAGTTTCGATGCCGAGAAATATAAACGGAATAATATACGGGTTGACTCATCATGCTGGGGTTCCGTCAAAATATATTGAATGGCATGGTCATAATGATTTTTATAGAGCTTTATCAAACTCTACGAGTGCGTGGCTTTACGGATGTTCCGGAATTAACGGAACGCTTTTAGGCATAGGCGAAAGAACAGGCAACACTCCAGTTGAAGCACTCGCCATAGAATATGTCGCTTTAAGAGGAACGACAAACGGAATGGATTTATCCATTATCACCGAAATAGCACAGTTTTTCAAAGACGAACTCAAATACGATATTCCGCCAAATCAACCTTTTGTAGGATCAAACTTCAATATAACGAAAGCTGGAATACACGCTGACGGATTGTTAAAAGAGCAGGAAATATACAGCATATTTGATACTCACGCTATTTTAAATAGACCACCAGAAGTTGCCATTACAGATAGGTCCGGACTGGCGGGAATAACATATTGGTATAATACGCAGCTTACAAAACTCAGAAATTCGCAGATAAAACTAGACAAAAATGATCCATCTATAATGAAAATTAAAGAAGAGATAGATATGCTTTATAAAGATGGGAGAAGCAATTGCTTATCGCATGAAGAATTATTAAGGTTTGCAAAAAAATATTTACCTAAATATGTTTAATCTAAGTATGTTTGAATGATCTCAAACCACTTAAATTGCCACCATTATTCATGGTTACAGTATACAAAAATACTTAGAAAATCTTATAGGTTTTATTTTTAATATTTTTTGTATGAGCTTTTTAGAAATAGGATGTTTTTTTTGTTCATTACTTTAGAAAAAAGAGAATAATAGGAGAAACAGAAATAATTTCGATAAAATGTGTTTGTACATATGCGGAAAGTTCCTTCATAAAACAGATTTTAAAAGTTACCATATTGATGTTAACGTTATACGATGTCAAAAATTGTATTTCAAAATAAGATATACACAGAAAGACATCTTGAAATAAAAGTAATAAATACAACAAGAAACCAACTGGAAGCACGCAGCAGTTACCAGTGTACTTTTTTCACATAGGATGTGCGTATCGTGGTGCCATCTTTGAGTAGTTTTTCAAGCTACTACAACGGATAATATGTATGAGAAACAACTTACTTTTATAATCGCGCAGCCTCAGGCTTTCAAAGTTCACAAATGGAAGCTTCTGTTTGTACCTTGTTTTCCATGTTTTTCACTAAAACTTTTCCTTTTTTAAATTCAGTCTTGACAAAAATTATAGTCTTTCTAGCCCCTATCTTATCTGCAAATTTTAGTTGCCATGTTAAACTTTTGTCATTAATGGGTCCAAAAACAGAGATATCTTTACTATTCTTTAACCCATTTCTCGCAATTTTTACCGCAAAAGAAAAAGCCTCTTTAAAAAGTTCTTGATCGGCGATCGCTACATAAACTTTTTCAAATTTTCGAAAACTCTTATAAAACTCCGGACTCCCGAATTTTTCTGCAACAATTAAAACTCTTTCAGACCCAAGAGCAAATCCGACAGCTGGAGTGTCTTGTCCACTCAGATCTTTAACAAGATTATCGTATCTTCCCCCTGCAGCAAGTGTAATTCGGCGATTTAAATCTTTATTCATCCTTCTTGCCTTAATATAATAAGGTTTGAAGTTCTGATCATAACAGTTTACTGCATCTTTAATGGGAGTAGATGAATTTATGGAAGAAAGAATATCAGAACAACAAATTTCAAAAACAGTCTTTGTATAGTAATCCAATCCCCTAACAAGCTTATTATCAACGACATAATCACACTTTGCAACCTCAAGCAAAGACTTCAATAGGTCAAAATCATGCTTACATTCATCGCACAAATAACTTGACAACTGAGGAATTTCAGTAAATTTGTATGAATCTGTCTTACAATCGAGAATTCTCAAAGGATTCTTCACAAGTCTTCTTAGACAATTTTCACACAAATTACTCAAGGAAATTAAATATTCAACTAATTTTTCTCTAAGAACATGCCTACATTTTCGACAACCTAAAGAATTCAAATGCACTTTCATTTCAAAAAAATGTCCATTATCAAAACGTGCTTCCATTTCATTTATACCAACAAAATCAAGTAAATCACATGCAAGCAAAATAATTTCAGCATCTGCAACAGGAGATGAAACGCAAAAAAACTCAGCTCCTATTTGATGAAATTGTCTATATCTACCCGATTGCGGTCTTTCATAGCGAAACATTTCTCCTGCATAAAAAAATTTACTCACAGGCATTAAAACGTCCATCTTATGTTCAATAAAAGCTCTTACTAATGATGTGGTACCCTCGGGGCGCAAAGCAAGTTTTCTACCTTTTTTATCCTCAAAAGTGTACATCTCTTTTTCTACGATATCAGTCGGTTGCCCAACTGAGCGTATAAAAAGAGAAGATTCTTCGAATATCGGAGTTCTCACTTCTTCAAATCCATGTTTTTTGAAAATATCCCTTGCTTTTTGTTCCAGCCAACTCATTTTTGCAGCATCCTCTCCAAAAATGTCATGAGTGCCGCGTGGAGCTCTATAATTCATTTCCCAATCTCTCTTATTTTATAATTAAGTACTCTTTTTTACTGTTGTTTTTACGTCCATATTTATTACTCCTATTGAAATAATAAACTGGAACGCCTGTTCAATAGTATAGTCAGTATGAATTACTTCTTTTTCTTTAACCAACAACAAAAAACCCGTGGTAGGATTGGGAGACGTAGGCATAAAAGAGCAAAGATACTTCTCACCACCAATCACCTGTTCACTTGTTAAAAAAGCTACGCTGTAAATTTCTTTGCTTGGATAAGGTACAAAGACAACTTTATTGAAATTTTTAGCACTATCTTTCCCAAATATAAAATTGACAAATTGCTTCGCAATAAAATGAATCGTCCTCAAAATAGGTAATTTCTCAATAAGTTTTTCTATTGAATTTAAAGCATTTTTTCCAAAAACCCTATTCGTGATAAATCCTAAAACAATTACGCTTATAATTGAAATAAAAAAACTCGAAGTCCTTGCTATAGCATGAGCCAACAACGTATCAGCAACAAAATAGTTGATGACAGGCAGAGCAAAACTACTTATCCACTTAAAAATAACGGTTACCACAAAAAACGTAAGCCAAAGAGGTATAATGACAATTAAACCTGTGATAAAATATGTTCTAATTAGGATGCCACTTTTTCCTTTTAAGTTTTTTTTAACTTGCCTTTCATCTTTAGAATCTGCCATATTTCACCTTCCCATCCCACGAATGAAAACAGCCCACACCGTTCATCTAATAATTTTTAAATCTCCAACATTTTCCATAAAGATAAGGACGCAAGACCCCAAGGATTTTACTAAAATTAATATTAGAAAGCAAAAAAAATAATTAAATATAATTCATAAAAAGGCTTAAAAAATTCTTTACTATATTTTATTGATTTGTCCTTAACAATTAACTTTTTTGTATACGATAAAAAAACAAAGTATTTTTCTCCTTATTTCTGCGTAAAAGCAAGTTTTCTTCATTCTGAGGGATTAATCGTAATAGAACGTGGCCGAGCAAGGAAGTAGATCGAAAATTTTAACACTTACAAAAACGTAGCAGATAACTTTGTTGTGATACACATCATGTAAATAAAGAAGACTGAGAGCACGATCGCTCATGATTTGGCAGACTAAACATATAGAAAATCTAATAAATAGCAATAAACGAGTGTAATAGATCGCAGAGAATATGACTAGAAAGCCTGAAAGTTTCTATCAAGTCTCTTATTAAAGTTAAAGTTAAAGTTAAAGTCAAAAGTATATTCTAATAACCAATGGGATATTACATGCTTTCTTCTATGGTGACAACGGGAGGTTTTTAAGAATTCTGGAAGAAAATAAGATAAACGTAAAACATATTTTGAAAGCAGTGATAAACATGATTGACGATTTGAAGATTTTATCAAAACCATTTTTTTTATACTAAAAATGAGCATACGCTTTATTCCATGTACAGCAACTACGCCTATGGTAAAAATCGTAACAAAAGAGATAAAAAAAATCGCCGTGATTAAAGATAAAGATAAAAATAATATAGCGATCAATAGTATGGGTTACACTTACGACAAAGAGTCTTGGAAAGCTTCAAACACGATAAAATCCCTATCTATTATCTGTCTTTTTGACATAAACTTCCTTTTAAAATATAATCTTCGTAGTTATGAAACGAAGAAAACTAAAAAGGAAGTTTTTCTTGAGTTTTTCGACTTTTACAATTATAGCTTTGTTGTTTGTGTTTGTAATTACAACAGGCAAAGTCATAGCAGATTTAACGGACAGCCTTCAATCTATACAGCAACTCAACGATTATGTCCCTAAACTGTCAAGCAAAGTTTACGATAAGGATAACAATTTAATAGCGGAATTGTTCACTGAGAGACGTGTTTTTACATCAATAAAAAAAGTGCCAATTAATCTTCAAAATGCTTTTATAGCTATTGAAGATAATGATTTTTTCAAACATTGGGGAATATCAATAAAGGGAATTACGCGTGCCTTCTTAAAGATATTGTTAAAAGGCAAAATTGTAGAGGGCGGGTCAACAATAACACAACAGCTCGCGAAAACTATATTTTTATCTAACGACAAAACACTGATCAGAAAAATTAAAGAATTATTATTGACGATACAGCTTGAAAAAAATTATTCAAAATATGAAATACTACAGTTTTATATAAACCAAATATATTTTGGCTGCGGTGCTTACGGAATTCAATCTGCAGCACAGACGTATTTTAATAAGAATGTACAAGATTTAAGTCTTGCGGAGTGTGCAATGCTTGCTGCAATTCCAAAATCTCCAAACTATTACAATCCTTTTAAAAATGAAAAAGCAGCTCTTGCGAGAAGAAATCTGGTTTTATCAAATATGAGAAAACTGAATTACATTACAAGAAAGCAAGAACAGGAAGCACGTGTGGCTGCATTACCTTCAAAAGAAAATGCTTTAAGGAAAGATTCTCTTAAATATTTTCTAGAACTATTAAGAACAATGCTTGAACCAAAGTATGGCACAGACACTTTGTTTGGACAAGGGCTATCAATTTATACGACACTTGATATAAATGCCCAGATGGCAGCGGAAAAGGCAATTGAAGAAGCACTTACAAAATTTGATGAAAGCAGATTGAACGTTTTCAAAAAAACGAAGCGAAAATATCCAAAAGTACAAGGAGCCTTGGTAGCTATAGACCCTAAAAATGGGGCTATAAGGGCGATAGTAGGCGGGCGCAGCTTCAAAGAATCGCAGTTTAATAGAGCAACTCAAGCAAAACGGCAGCCAGGTTCATCATTTAAACCTTTCGTATATACAGCAGCGATTGAAGCGGGGTTTACTCCTGCAACCATTCTTAGTGATAAACCAATGATTTTTATTAATAAAGGGAATTCATGGAATTTGGTGTCAAGAGACTTAATAACACTTGAAAATATAGCGGAAACCGTATCCGAAAAAGATTTAATTAGCACAAACAAAATTTGGACGCCTACAAATTATGGCAAAAAATACAGAGGACCGATAACTTTAAGAACAGCACTCACCTTGTCTATCAACACTTGTGCGGTTGAAACAATTATGAAGATAACCCCGGTAAAAGTTATACAAACCGCAAGGAAGTTAGGTATAACAACACCGCTCGCAAATTCTTTTTCTATTGCTTTAGGATCAAGCGAAGTAACTTTACAAGAAATGGTTTCAGCGTTTGCAACTTTCGCTTCAGGCGGCGTTAAAACAATCCCTTACATCATTACAAAAATAACAGACAGAAACGGAAAAATTTTAGAGCAAACCATTCCTCAGCAAAAAGAAGTCCTTTCCGCCCAAAACTGTTTTATCATAACTAACATGCTGAAATCCGTTGTCGAAAAAGGAAGTGGTTGGAATGCAAAAAATTTAGGAAGGCCTTGTGCCGGGAAAACTGGTACGACAAACAATTCAAGCGACGCATGGTTTATAGGATATACACCGCAACTTGTTAGCGGGGTATGGGTAGGGTACGACGACAATTCGATATCTCTCGGCGAAAGAGCCACCGGAGGAGCAATCGCATGCCCAATATGGACACAATTTATGAAAAAAGCTCTTGAAGGAGAACCTGTGATAGGTTTCTCACAACCTGAAAACATTGAGTGGGCACTAATTGACCAAAAGACGGGGCTTCTCGCTCCAAACAAAACCACTGACGCGCTTTTAGATGCATTTATATATGGAACCGCTCCGCAAAAACATAGCGATAAACCCGCTTTGTTGAATCTTGAAAAAAGGGATGCAGTAGAAATGGAAGAAGGTTTCTGATCTCGTGATCGTGCATCATTTATGTGAAACCAGTTCATGCTCTCGTCATTTAGATCAGTGCTAAAAATTTAGAAAAATGTGCCCGGGCACAAACAAGGAGGGAGAATAGTGAGTGGATTATTAGAAGAGATTTTCAAGATCGGCATTGTTCCTGTTATTGTTTTAGATGACGCAGCCCACGCTATAGCACTTGCAAAGTCGTTTGAAGCAGCCGGGATTAACTGCGTTGAAATAACGTTTAGAACAAAAGCAGCGAAAGGATCCATTAAAGCCATTTCTAAAGAGTTTCCTAGAATGTTAGTCGGAGCCGGAACAGTCTTAACAACGCAGCAGGTTGACGAAGCGATTCATGCAGGAGCGAAATTCATAGTAAGCCCAGGACTAAATCCTAAAATAGTGAAATATTGCATTGAAAAGAACGTAACCATAATCCCAGGGTGTTCAACCGCAAGCGATATAGAAACAGCTTTAGAACTAGGTCTTGATACTGTAAAGTTTTTTCCAGCCGAAAACATAGGTGGAATAAATACGATAAAATCACTATCTGCACCATATCCTAGCATAAATTTTATACCAACAGGTGGCGTTAATTTAAAAAATATAAGTTCATACTTGAACTTCAAAAAAGTGATTGCTTGTGGAGGAAGTTGGATAGCAAACAAAGAGCTAATTAATAAAGAAGAGTTTGCAAGTATCACAAAATTCTCAAAAGAGGTTATATCAGTAATTTTGGGGTTTGAATTAATTCATATATGTATCAATTCAAAAAATGAGTCACAAGTAAATGAAACAGCCGATTTATTTGAAAATATTTTCGGTTTTGTAAAAAAAGAAACTTCTTCTTCTGTATTTGCAAGTGAACGCATAGAAATTATGAAACAGCCTTGTTACGGCAAAAACGGACATCTTGCAATAGCCACTAACAGCATAGAAAGAGCTATATATCAATTAACAAGAATTGGAGTCAACTTTGACTATACGACCACTAAATATGATGCAAATAATAATCTGAAATTTATATATTTAAAAAAGGAAATAAATGGTTTCGCTGTCCATCTATTGCAAAAAAACAACTAAAACAAATATTTGCAGTTCTGTTATTACATTATTATTTTGTTTAGCATGTTTATAATTCAATTGGTTGAGGAGAGTTATGAAAGAATTTCTTGATGAGGATTTTTTACTTTTCACAGAGACGGCAAAAGAGCTTTTCCACAAATACGCATCTAAAAAACCCATAGTAGATTACCACTGCCACCTAAGTCCTAAAGAAATAGCTCAAGATATGCAATACGAAAACATAAACCAAATATGGCTAGAGGGTGATCACTATAAATGGCGTCAGATGCGTTCTAACGGGATAGAAGAAAAATACATTACAGGTGACGCACCAGCCAGAGAGAAATTTCAAAAATGGGCTGAAACTCTTGAAAGGGCAATTGGGAATCCTCTTTACCATTGGAGTCATCTTGAACTCAGAAGGTACTTTGATTACGAAGGCGTCTTAAACAGTGAAACTGCACAAGAGGTGTGGGAACTGTGCAATAGAAAATTAAAAGAAAAGGCCATGTCCGCTCGCGAAATAATAAAGCAATCAGGAGTTAAAGCAATATGCACCACAGACGACCCGATAGATGCTCTTGAGTGGCACCAAAAAATTAAAAAAGATAAGGCGTTTGACGTAAAAATTATTCCAGCCTGGCGTCCTGATAAAGCACTCAACATAGAACAACCTATTTTCGCGGACTACATAGATCAACTTTCAGAAGTGAGCGGTATTGATATAATTTCCTTTGCGAACTTAAAAAAAGCCTTTAAGAAAAGACTCGAATTTTTTATATCCTTAGGTTGTCGTGCAACGGATCACGCCGTGGAATATATTGCATATGTTCCCGCTTCTGAGAAAGAAGTAGAAACGATATTTGAAAAAAAATTAAATGGAAATACCCTCAGCAAAGAGGAAGAATTAAAATATAAGACCGCTTTTATGATATTTGCCGGACAGGAATATCACAAGAATGACCTAGTTATGGAGCTGCATTACGGCTGCAAACGCAATAATAACACACTAGTATTTGAAAAGTTCGGTCCAGATATGGGATATGACTGTATAAATAATTTTTCCTCTAGTTCCCAAATTGCAGATTTACTTAATGCTCTCAATTCAACTGAACAGCTTCCCAAAACAATAATATTTAGCTTAAATCCTAACGACAATTCTGCAATAGGAACAATATTGGGGTGTTTTCAAATTGCACCTGTGTTAAGTAAAATACAACAAGGATCAGCTTGGTGGTTCAATGATCATAAAGCTGGAATGATAGACCAACTCACTACTCTTGCAAATTTAGGAATTTTAAGCAATTTTGTTGGCATGCTCACCGATTCGCGCAGCCTCTTATCCTATGCGAGACATGAATACTTCAGACGCATACTATGCAACCTAATAGGCAAATGGGTTGAAAACGGCGAATATCCATATGATATTAAAATATTGTCTAGAATAATTGAAGATATATCTTACGACAACGCCGTTCGTTATTTTAAATTTGATCTTTAGCGTGAGAATTTTTCAAAAAAAACTAAGATAAGGAGTTTTATATGACACAAAAAGATAGTCAAAAGATAGGCAATTACAGATGGACCATATGTGCATTGCTTTTCTTCGCCACTACCGTAAACTATTTGGACAGACAAGTATTAAGCTTGTTGCAGCCGTCCTTATCTGAACAATTTCAATGGACTAATACCGATTATGCTAATATCACGTCGGTATTTCAAATTTCTTATGCAATAGCATTACTTTTTGCAGGAAGATTTATAGATTGGCTAGGCACTAAAAAAGGGTACGCATGGTCGTTAGTGCTATGGTCATTAGGTGCCATAATACACGCTTTTGCCATTCAGATAGGAAGTACAATTTCGCCTTTACTTTCCAAGCTCGGGATTTTTATACCTATATCCGTGATAGGCTTTATATTCGCTCGCTTTATACTTGGCGTGGGAGAGGCTGGAAATTTCCCCGCGGCCATTAAGACCACGGCGGAATGGTTCCCAAAAAAAGAACGTTCTTTTGCAACCGGTATTTTTAACTCTGGATCTAATATAGGAGCAATTGCCGCTCCGCTTAGCGTCCCATGGCTAGCGAGGTACCTCGGTTGGGAAAGTGCATTTATAACAGTAGGTTCTGCGGGTTTTTTGTGGCTGATATTTTGGAAACGTTATTACGATACTCCTAAAAATTTCTTAGAAAAAGGAAGAATAAGAGAAATTGAATACAAACATATACTAAGCGACGGAGAAGAGCAAACTTTTGAAAAAAAAAATGATGCGGGAAACAGCAAAAATGGGA
This sequence comes from Candidatus Endomicrobiellum calonymphae, assembly GCA_031269945.1. Taxonomy (GTDB): domain Bacteria; phylum Elusimicrobiota; class Endomicrobiia; order Endomicrobiales; family Endomicrobiaceae; genus Endomicrobiellum; species Endomicrobiellum calonymphae. The sequence continues at coordinate 46,708 of JAISYK010000006.1, read as the reverse complement.
TCAAATGGATTCGTCTTCTAGGATACAAACAGACGTGGTCTTTTGCAATAGGCAAGTTTTTGACTGACGGAGTTTGGTGGTTTTTTCTATTTTGGTTGCCAGCTTACCTTAAAACCAAGTATAACATGACAGGTACAGAAGTAATGTTACCATTGGCAGTTTTGTATAGTATGACTATGATAGGCAGTATAAGCGGAGGATGGTTCCCTACTTACTTTATCAACAAGGGCATGAATATTTACTCCGCACGTATGACAGCTATGATCGTCATAGCACTTTTCCCTCTCGTAATTCTTCTAGCACAGCCATTAGGCTCAGTAAGTTATTGGTTTCCAATCATTCTAATAGGAATCGGAGCATCTGCACATCAAGCATGGTCAGCAAATATATTCACTACAGTATCCGATATGTTTCCTAAAAAAGTTGTGGCTTCCGTTACTGGAATTGGCGGTATGGCAGGTGGCTTTGGTGGTCTTGTCACTTCAAAAAGTGCTGGTTGGTTATTTGATTATTACCAATCTCTTGGACATACCGAAACGGGATATACTATAATGTTTACTTTTTGCTCTATTTCTTATGTCTTAGCATGGCGCATAATGAAATCACTTGTTCCTAAGTTTAACCCTATAACAGATTTATAAGTTTCGTGTGTAAATAATGAAGTAAAGGAGGATATCGCTATGTCAAAAAGTGTCGTAACTTTCGGAGAGCTTATGCTGAGACTTGCCCCTGATGGATACTATCGCTTCTTGCAGGCAAAAAATTACGGGGCAACGTATGGTGGAGGAGAAGCAAATGTTGCAGTGTCATTGGCAAACTTTGGATTAAACGTGCGTTTTGTAAGCAGAATACCTGAACATGAAATAGGACAATCCGGAGTAAATTCTTTAAGGGAACGCGGCGTAGATACTTCATTTATTACGAGAGGTGGCGAAAGAATAGGGATATATTTTCTTGAAAAAGGTGCCAGTCAAAGACCGTCAAAGGTAATATACGATAGAAAATATTCCGCCATGGCAGAAGCAAAAGATGCAGATTTTGACTGGAATAAAATTTTTGAAAAAACTCAGTGGTTTCACTTCACAGGAATAACTCCAGCATTAAGTGATGAAACTGCGGAAATTTGCCTTCAAGCTTGTAAAATTGCAAAAAAAAAAGGAATCACTATAAGTTGCGATTTAAATTTCAGAAAAAAGCTTTGGGCTAAAGAAAAAGCCAGAAAAATCATGGGGGAGATTTGTAAATCTGTTGACGTTTGTATAGCGAATGAAGAAGACATAGACGATGTATTTGGAATTAAAGCAAAGCACAGCGATATAACATCAGGAAAAGTTAACCACGAAGATTACAAAGAAGTTGCTAAAGTAGTAACGGACAGATTCAAGTTCTCAAAAGTCGCAATAACTTTACGAAGTTCAATTTCGGCAAACGATAATCGTTGGTCTGCTATGATCTACGATGGAGAAAAGTTTTATTTCAGTAAAGAATATTTAATACATATAATTGACAGAGTAGGCGGAGGAGATTCTTTTGGAGCCGGACTAATTTATTCCCTTATCAACGACTTTTCATCTAGAGATGCATTAGAATTTGCTGTTGCCGCAAGTTGCTTAAAACACAGTGTAGAAGGAGATTTCAACCAAATGTCAGTAGATGAAGTATTAAGATTGGTAAGCGGAGACGCCTCTGGACGAGTTCAAAGATAATTTAGTTTTAGTTTTTTTTTGTCTCAAAATTAAAATCTGCTTATCAATAAGTAACTGTTTCCATATTAGGTACGTGTAGATCGTAATAATTTATACAGGTCTTAAAAGAAGAGTTTTTAAGGCGATTGAAGTTTTTAAATTGGACTTAGCCATTTAGTCTGTGTTGCTTTAAGAAGAGTTAGTAATTTTTGATTTACTGTCAAAGCTATCTCTGAGGAGGAATCACCTATATGCAAATTACTTTCAGATGGTATGGAGAAAAATTTGACACAATTCCATTAAACTTCATTAAACAGATACCTGGAGTTAAAGGAATAGTGTGGGCACTTCACGATGTACCAGCAGGTGAATATTGGGAAATGGACAAAATCAATCAAATTAAAATTTGCTTTTCTAAAGAGGGTTTTAACAATGAAGTGGTTGAAAGCGTAAACGTACATGAAGATATAAAACTTGGACTCCCTTCGCGAAGTAAGTATATTGAAAACTATAAAAACACTCTACGTAATTTAGGCAAAGCCGGCGTAAAAGTTGTATGCTATAACTTCATGCCTGTTTTCGACTGGACAAGAACAGATTTATATAAAGCTCTTTCTGACGGCTCAACAGCACTTTTTTATGAAAAGGCAAAAATCGACAGTCTCAATCCCTATGAATTTTTGGACAATCTGTCAAAACAAAAAGGGCTATTGTCAATGCCAGGATGGGAACCTGAACGGCTTTCAAAAATAAGAGAATTATTTAAGGCTTACGAAGGGTTTACTATAGAAAATCTTTTTGAAAACGCAAAATATTTTTTAAAAGAAATTGTTCCAGTTGCAGAAGAAAATGGTATAAAAATGGCTATTCACCCTGATGATCCACCATGGAGCATATTTGGCCTTCCAAGACTCATTATTTCTAAAGAAAATATTCAAAGATACTTAAATCTTGTCGATAGTCCAGCAAACGGTCTTACGCTGTGCACAGGATCACTAGGCTCATCGGATAAAAATGATATTGTTGATTTGATAAAAACTTATCATGACAAAATATTTTTTGCACATATCAGAAACGTAAAACGTTTTGAAAACGGCGATTTCATAGAAAGCTCGCATCGTTCTTGTGACGGTTCTTTAGACATTGTAGAAATCGTGCACACATTTCACAAATTAGGATTTAAGTATTATGTCCGTCCAGATCATGGAAGACATATTTGGAACGAAGAGTCCCGTCCCGGATTGCGTCCCGGTTACGGCCTTTATGACAGAGCTTTAGGCATCATGTATATTCTTGGCATTTGGGATACGTTAGAAAAACAAAATAAAAAAATAACTAAAGGTGTTCTTTTATGTTAGAGCTAAAAAGTAAAAAATATGTAAGAGAAAATAAAATAAGCTTCGAAAAAAATAATATTCATGTCACAGATGGCGACGATTCAGAGATTTACAAAAAAACTTTTGATGCACCCACTTGGATTCATTTTGGAGCGGGAAATCTTTTTAAAGGCTTTCACTGTGCCATAGCTCAAGAACTCATTGAACAAAAATTATCTGACAAAGGCATAATTGTCGTTGAATCTTTTGATTACGAAATCATTGAAAAAGCATATAAACCTTATGATAATCTCAGCTTACAGGTCATTACGTGTGCAAATGGAGATATGAAACTGCGCATAATTTCAAGCATTACTGAGAGTATAGCAGCTAACAGTGCAGATAAAATTTCATGGAAACGGCTAAAAACTATATTTACCGCACCTTCTCTTCAGATAGTAACGTTGTCTATTACAGAAAAAGGTTATGATCTCAAAACAATAAATGGCTCGTTCAAGACAGATATATTAAAAGAATTTGATGAAGGGATCGCCAGACCAGAAAGTGCCATGACTAAATTAACTGCTTTAATGTATGAACGCTACAAAAACAACAAACTTCCAGTGGCACTCGTAAGCACTGACAATTTCTCTCACAATGGCGACAGATTAAAAGTCGCAGTGTTAACCGTTGCAAATGAATGGAAATTGCGTAAACATGTAAATCAAGAATTTATTGACTATCTATCAGATGACAAAAAAGTCTCTTTCCCATGGAGCATGATTGATAAAATTACACCATATCCTTCACAAAAAGTAAAACAGAGACTCGATAAAATAGGTTTTGGTAGCACTCAAATCATAAAAACGTCTAAAAATTCAGTTATTGCCCCTTTTGTCAATACGGAAGAAGCACAATATCTTGTTGTTGAAGATGTCTTTCCGAACGGACGTCCAGCACTTGAGAAAGCAGGAGTCTATTTTTGTGATAAAAGTACTGTAGATAAAGTAGAAAAGATGAAGGTGTGTACTTGTTTAAATCCTTTGCATTCTGCACTTGCAATATTCGGTTGCATATTGGGGTTTACCTCCATTTCTGACGAAATGAAAGATAAAGATCTTGTTAAATTAATCTCAAAAATAGGCTACGACGAAGGTATGCCAGTAGTAGTTGATCCGGGTATCATAAAACCTTCCAACTTTATAAACGAAGTTATTAATGTACGGTTTCCAAATCCCAACATACCAGATACTCCACAGCGCATCGCGACAGACACATCTCAAAAACTTGGCATACGTTTTGGAGAAACGATCAAACTCTATTTAAAGCGTACAGACTTAGATATAAATTCGCTTATATTCATACCATTAACAATAGCCGGTTGGTGTAGGTACCTTGTGGCCAGAGACGATAATAATAATCCTCTAACTCTAAGTCCTGACCCTATTATGCCATACCTGCAAAATTTTTTAAAAGATGTAAAAATAGGACAGCCAAGTTCATCAGATGGGAAATTGACAACGATTTTATCAAATGAAAAAATATTCAGCGTGAATCTTTATAAGGCAAATCTTGGTAAGAAAATAGAAAAGTACTTTAAAGAAATGCTCGCAGGAAGTGGTGCAGTTCGCAAAACTTTAAGAAAATATTTGAGATCATGAAGCTTTATTAGTCGCGTTTTTTTTCTTGACATTTTTTTTTAAATGTTTCTGTGCGGCCTAGCTTTACTTGATGCTGACTAGAAAAGTGGGTTCATGACTTTGTGTTTATATTATCAAAAAAAGATGCTTCCACATCGCTTTTAAATTTAAAATTTTTAAGCTATTTAGTATTTAGATTCAATTTTGTTTCCATAATAAAAGTTGGAGCTTTTTTTTGAAAACACAAAACCTAATCCCTGACAAACAGGACAAGCATCGCCGAGAAGAAAAAATAATGACTTTTTTTTTCTTTCTCTTGTCATTTCTATAAGACCAAGCTTAGTCATAGGCCATATTTTTATTTTAGCTTTATCGTTCATAGTGGCTTTGCGAAGTCTATTAAAAACTTCTCGCCTATTTGAAGGTTTTTTCATGTCTATAAAATCAATAACAATTATGCCACCTATATTTCTAAGTCTTAATTGTCTCGCAATTTCTTTTGAAGCCTCAAGATTAGTAAGAACAGCAGTCTCTTCTTGATCAAATTTTGACGTAAATTTTCCACTATTGACGTCTATCGCACAAAGAGATTCCATCTCTTGAATAATAATATAGCCGCCAAAGTTAAGATTCACTTTACTTGAGCACAGCTCATTTATCTCTTCTTCAATGCCGTATGCTTGAAATATAGGTGTTTCAGAATCGTAAAACACAATTTTATCAATGAATTCAGGGAACATAATCTTTACAAAATTAACAACCTCATTAAACTCCTTTCGAGAATCTATACACATGAGTGCAATATTATCTGAAAAATAATCCCTAACTACCTGAAACACTGTACCTAAATCTTTATGAATAAGATCAGTTGGTTCCATATTTTTAAATTTTTCAACTATAGACATCCAAAGTTTTATTAAATAGTTGGATTCATTTTTGATTTCTGTTTCTTTAACTTTTTTAGCTTCAGTTCTTATTATTATGCCACCAACAATTTTTTTTTTTATTTCATTGACTATACCTTTTAATCTTTCACATTCTTGTTTATTCTTAATTCTTTTAGATATGCCTACGTTATCGCCAAAAGGCACATATACTAAAAATCTCCCTGGAAGCGAAATATTCATTGTCACCTTAGGCCCTTTACTACTTATCGGTTCTTTATAAACCTGCACTATTATATCCTGTCCTGGTTTAATCATATTTTCAATGTTTTTTTTATCACATTGCACTACTACATCATCAACATTAAGATATGCGCTTTTACTGAATCCAATATCCACAAACACCAAACCTAACGCTGGAACAATGTTTTGCACTCTTCCCTTATAAATGTTGTTCAATATCTTTTCAGACTTTTTTCTTTCAATAAACAAATCAGAAAGTTTACCATTTTCAAGTATAGCAACTTTTGTCTCTTCAACTGATTTATTAACTACAATTACCACTCTATTCTCCACATTTTTTTCTCTATCAGTAACCTACATTTTACATATGCATATTTTATCAATGCTCAAAGTTCATGTATTTTCCCGTTTTTCGTTTCAACATATAAATTAGTTCTTTCAATCGCGTATGTTTTGCTATAACTTTTTTGATTTCCTTCTAGTAATTTTTTTAAAACCGACTCAGGCTTAATATGTCCTATGTTGCCAAAACGAAGCTGTAATTTTAAAACGTTATCTTCATTTTTAAATGATCTTATTAAAGGTTTGACATCAATTTCAATAACTTTGTCTTTTTTTGCTTTTTCTACCATAATCAAACTTTGAGATAAAAACTCATCCAGTTTTTTTTGTGAAATATTTACATTTTTTATTTCGTATTCTGCGACATTAGATAAAACGTCTATATTGGGAAAAATCAAAGGTACTCTTTTTATACTAAGTAACTTAAAGTCGACAGGTAAAAGCTCTAAAAAACTCGATCTAACATCTTCAATATATACTTTCTTAGTAAAATACAGTTCTATGTACTCGCTTGAACTCTCATGACCCACAGAAAGAGGTGGTCCATAAGACGACTTAACTTTAGGACTAAACCCTGCAGTAAATGCTATCGGGAGTCCCGAACGCCTTGCTAGTTTTCTAAATAATCTTATTTGCTCTAAATGAGATATGAATCTGAGAATACCTTTTTTTGAAAAACGAAATCTTAAACGCACAACAGGCTTATTAACTAAAACTTTAGGCTCTACATAATTTTCAGGTAATAAGATTTGTTGCATATCAGACTGAGCTACACTAGAAATACAACCTCCACATGTATCTTTAGCTTGAAGATCAGCACTATCCGATTTGTTGTCCTCAACAGTTTCGTTTATGCCCTTAATGTATTCTCTATATAAAGCGTCCTTGGGTACGCCAAAATCTAAATGATCCCATGGTAGAATTTCTTCAAATTTTATATTCCTATAAATATAAAAATTTAAATCTATATTAGTCTCAGCTATAGCTTCATCCCATATATAGCTGTTAAATTTCTCAGTCCACTGGTCAAATTTTGCACCTTTCTGCCAAGCTTTATAAATCAATGACGAAAGACGTCTGTCTCCTTTCGCAAGTAAAGCTTCTAGTATACTTGTTTTGCAATTATGAACTTTTATATTAGCTGGAAGCAGATTATTTAAAATATCAGTTTTTCGTTTTATATCATCAATATCAGCCATTGGCGACCATTGAAAAGGTGTCTGTGCTTTCGGAACAAAAGGCGAAACCGAAACATTAAAATTCAAAGCTTTTGCCTTCCCTTTAACAAACCTAACAAGACGTCCTATCTCGGATATATCATCATCCGTCTCCGTAGGAAGACCAATCATAAAATAAAGCTTTACAACTTTCCACCCCATAGCATTCGCAATAAGAAGAGTTTCTATTATCTGCTTTTCAGAAAGATATTTACCTATCACATTACGCATTCTATCAGTTCCCGCTTCAGGTGCAAAAGTAAGCGTAGGCCTTTTAATTCTATTAATGTATTGAGCTATTTTTACAGAATATTTTTCACATCTCAAAGAAGGCAAAGAAATATTAAGATTAGAATCACCATACAAATCATTCGTCTCAATTAACAACTTATCTAAATATTTATAATCGCTACATGAAAGAGATGAAAAGGTAACTTCTTTAAAACCCGTAGCTTGCAACCCTTCTCTCAAAATATGCAGTAACTTTTCATATGTCCTATGCCTCCACGGTCCATAATATTTTGACGCTTGGCAAAAACGGCAACGACCTGGACAACCTCTTGCGACTTCAATATTTAGTCTATCATGTATAATTTTTACAAAAGGAATTATTTTTTTTAAAGGGAAGTATGCATCCTCAATATTCACAACATTTTTCTTAATAATCGTTTTTACATTTTTGTGCACTGGGACTACGCACTTTATCGTATTATCTTCGTTATATTCAATATTATAAAACATTGGCACATATACGCCGTCTATATTTGATAACTCTTTTAAGATTTCAAATTTAGTAAATTTAACACTCTTTAACCTTCTACACACATTTACTATCTCTTCCATCGCCTCTTCCCCATCGCCCAAAACGAATAAATCAAAAAAATCACAAAAAGGCTCAGGGTTAGTTAACACAGGTCCTCCTCCTATTACCAAAGGTTCATCGTCTTTTCTTTTTCTTGAAAATATAGATATACCTGATAAATCCAAAACATTGACGATATTAGTGGCAACAAGTTCGCACTGAATTGTAAAACCTAAAATATCAAAACTTTTTAAAGCACTTTTAGATTCCAACGAAAATAAATCTACTTTATACTTTCTTAAAAGTAATTCTAAATCATCATCGGGAGCAAATACTCTCTCGCAACGGGCAAGTTTTTTTTCGTTAATTAAATGATAAAGAATTTCGAGTCCAAGATTAGAAGCACCTACTTCATAAATATCTGGGAAGCACAAAACTACAGAAAAATCCGCAGACATATCAGCAGGATGAGAATTTAGTTCGCAGCCGATATATCTCGCAGGCTTTCGCACACAGCTCAATATTTCATCAAGTTGAGATAATTTTTCCATAAACATAAACTTTTATATATGGTTTGTATTATAACACAATTCTAATACAAAACTAAGCTGTTAATATTTTGTGTTTTTATTTTATTTTGCTAGCATTGGCACCAGTGTAATTAAAAATTTCAAAACTAATTGTGTTTTTACTGAATTATTAAGTTTCTAGAAGTAAAAAAAAGTGGACATAAAAAAGAAAAGTCGCTCATATAGCAAATAAATTATAAAATTGACGTATGCGTAGTCTTTAAAAACTTCTGAGGCAAATTATATAAAGCTTTCAATAAGTAAAAATTGAAAATAAATATTAACGGATTTGGATGCAAGAATATCAGTTACTAGAAATTATTATTGCGATAGGGCTTACTTTTGCACTTATATTCGGCTTCGTAACGCAAATGGTGGGTCTCTCTTCCATTGTTGGATATCTCTTATATAGCAGGTTTTTTGATAGGTCCTTTTTCCCCGCTTCCCATGAGCTTTGTAGCGAATTCTGATTTGGCATTGCAACTTTCCGAAACTGGTATTATTCTCTTAATGTTCGGAGTGGGGCTGCGTTTCAAAGTAGATGACCTTATAACTGTCAAAGATGTAAAAGCCCATACCAGGAGCAATAATACAAAGCACAACCGCAACTATTTGCGGAATATCAGCAGGTATAGCATTAGGTTTGGATTTAGTTTCTGGATTTATACTCGGACTGAGTCTTTCCGTAGCGAGTACGGTTGTACTCTCAAAAACTTTAAGCGACAACAATATTTTTAATACTCTACAGAGACACGCCGCTATTGGGTGGCTTGTTGTAGAAGATATTTTAACAATATTTATACTTGACAATATTTATACTTGTCATCCTACCAAATATCTTCCAGCAATATTATTTAATTCAAATTCTACTGTTGTAGAAATATTTAAGCCAATAGGAACCACACCTTACTCCGCCTCAGCATATTATCGCTTCTAATTATGAAATTCGGAGGACGGCTTGTCCCATGGTTCTTATCAAAAATTATAAAAACGCACTCTCAAGAACTTTTTACACTCACAATTTTAGTAATAGCCTTTACAACAGCAATTCTCGCCGCTTTTGTTTTCAAGACATCGCTCTTCGCCTTAGGTGCATTTTTAGATGGCATGATTGTAGGTAAAAGCAAAGTAAGCCATCAGGCAGGAGCTGATATTTTGCCACTAAAAGACGCATTTAGTATTTTATTCTTTTTATCAGTTGAAATGCTTCTCAATTTAAAATTTGCATTTGAAAATGCAACGTTGATATGTACATGCCTTGCAATAATTTTACTTATTAAGCCTTTAACTGCGATATTTACAGTTTCAATATTAGGATATTCCGCAAAAACAGCTCTTACAATCGCCGTGGGATTATTTCAGATAGGCGAATTTTCCCTTATACTTGCACAAGAAGCAAGACGATTAGGCTTTTCCAAAGGGAATGACAATGACACCATTTACAACACAATAGTCATATGTTCCATAATCTCAATAACTTTAAATCCTTCAGTATTTAAAAAAATTCCAAAAATAGAAAAACTATTACAATCTAGAAAAAAAACTATGGGTTATTTTAAATTTTGTAGCAGACATAAAAGGTAACAAAAGTAAAAACATCACAAAAAATCTACTTCCAACAAAAGAATATACTTTGCAAAAAGTAGCCATAGTCGTAGGTTATGGACCTATCGGAAAAAAAATCACGCAAACTCTAAAAGATCACGATATAAAACCAATTATTATCGAAACAAATATTGATACAGTCAACAGTGTAAGTTTACAAAAACAAGCCATAATTTATGGGAATTCTACAAAAAAAGATGTCTTACTTGCAGCAGGCATAAAAAGTGCAGATTATTTAATTATTACAACTCCTCATTTTAACACAACACTAGAAACAGCTTCAACAGCGCCTGTACTAAACCCAAAAATACGTACACTCGTAAGAGCCCGCTTTATCGACGACGGATATTCTTTAAAACAAGCAGGTGTTCCAGGAATAGCTTTTGAAGAAGAGGAAGTTTCAAATACTTTAACCTCTTTACTACTTGATGACTTGGAGGAACAAATCATACCCACGGCTGCATCAGCAGAAGTCATTTCTCAATCATAAAGCTCAACCATCATAGAACAGCCGCACTCCACAAGTAGATAAGATATACAAAATTATATTTTTAATGCAAAATCACTTTTTCCATAACCCGCAATCCATTTTCAACATCAATACCCGTAAGGGTATAGTACAAAATTTTAGGGAATACTTTATCTCTTGCATAAACAAATACTGATGAAAGATATGCGTCTTTATTGTTTATTTTAATTAAAACTTTTGGTTGACCATTTAACAAGACAACTTTCATATTTTTATCAGGAACTGCCTTTAAAATCAAATTATAATATCCTTCAGTATTGTATTTTACTTTAACTCCATAAACTTTTTTTTCAAACGCTTTTATTTCGCTGCGTTGCCCTTGTTTATCATATAAAATCCAATAAACGTCTATCGGATCTAATTTATTGATATCATCGTTGGGATCTAATCTGATATCATACATAACAACATTAGCATTTTTATTTCTTTTAATATTAAAAAGATTTTTATTTGTTATTTGCCCGTAAACAATTGGAACATCAGTAACAGTAAAAACCTCCAACACTAAAATAAGAAACAAAATAATTTTTGACTTTTTCATTCCGCATTCTCCCTGAGATAAAAACCTCTTACATATACTACTCTTACGTTGCAAAATAAAAAATTACAGTTAATTGTTATTTTCGCAGAACCTATCTTTTTTATTCATCACAGTTTTTCGCTTTCGCTCTTTTTGACTGTGCGTTTCTACTACTAATCATATTCGTATTTTCATCACGTTATATAAAACAATTCCACTCTTTTAAATTTAATTATCCTTGCACTCTCCTCAGTCCAAGTCTCTCTCTAATACTTTTTTTAATATTAACAACAACGAACACAAGCGGGGTTGTTATACCATTTTTATTTTTGTGTTAACGTCTTTACATATTTTCTTTTTATACATGCGTTAGTTGTATGAAGAGAAAGTCATTTCTCAAACATTTTTTTTATTTGTGCTAGCACCCAGTCATGGTTATTACTATTTTTCCAGTTACTTCATTATATAATTGTTTGTTTTATTTGTTGTTATGGTTGTAGTTCATCATATTGTTCTTGTATTTTTAATATTATTGGTTCCAGGTATTACTCCTTTTTTCTAGCACAAAAGAATTACAACTTTGAAAAAATAATTGCTATATTTTAAATATTACATTCTTAATCATGAAATTTTTACATACTGTTGAAACCATTGCCATTCAACTTCAAAATCCTTCCCAATTTATCACCTTCTTGCACACTTTTACTATTTTTAACATATTCAAAATGTATATTCTTGTGCATATTTAAAACTTTATTGATCATTACTCTATATCCCATTCTTAAACAAATTGGCTACTTCAGTATTTAAATCGTAAAAACTAAATGCTTAAAAAGCTTATAACTTTAAAAAATGTCGTAGCATATAAAACCAATTAAATGAAATAATGAGTTTTATTTTTTTTAAAAATAAATTTGTTGAAAAAAAATTCCAACTCGAAATCCTAGTGCTACTGGAAGATCTATTTTTATTGATCTAATCTAGTGTCCGGTGAGTGCGATGGGCACTGATCTCTTTACTTTATCTTGAACGATGCACAAAATATAAGGTATTTAAACATCTATACAAATGATGATTCTGTATATTTATTTAATGATTTTATTTTTAAACTAATAATTTTTAAAAGCTTAACGCGGAAACGTATAACAATAAAAAGTAAAGTTAGAGATAAAACCAACAATTAGATCTGTTTAGCGTATCAAATGTTGACATCCTAACATACAAACAATATTGCAGAAACTAGTCAAAATAATAGATTAAACAGAGTAGTGTACAATTTAAAAAGATATTTATACTCCTCTATATTCCCCCAAATTCAAAAACTATCACCATATTAAAATCCTAACTATCGATTTATTGTATACAACAAATAATATTCATACAATATCTATATAAAATATATTGATTACATTATCGTTAATAAATCTGAAGCAGATCTAATATACGTATTAAAAATTTATGGAAACATTACAGAAACAAAAACTACCCATAACAAAGTCTATATAAATATTGAGAAAAATAAACTAATACCACTGCGGTCAAAAGTGGCATTTCGTTGATTGACGAAATAGAGAACGGGAACAGTTTGAATTATTAATCTTCAGGGAATGTCATGAAAAGAAGTTCTAAAAACTTGTCAGCTAAATATAATAACCCTCTATCTAATATAATAAAATAACAAGAATATTGTTCTAACAAGACTATAGATAAAATGGACAATGAAGATCATACACAGCAAATGAATTAAATAGTGCCATAGCCAATAACGATAACGTGCAGGTCAGATAAAAATATATACATGACAACAAATAAAAAACGAAACAATAGTCATAAACATATTAAAATTAAAAAACAAACATACTATTACTGTACAGATTATGAACGTCGTCTGAATTCGCAATTTTGAAGATAAATTTTACAAACTATTAAAATACGACGCGGTCAATCTTTTAAAAAAAACAGAAAAATAGAACCTATACAAATCTCTTCAAGTAAAAACAAAAAACGCATCTAATAGCGTAGAACAGATCATTAAAATATGTCACCCATCATTACTATTAATATACCTCATGATACTTCAGAAAACACTAAATACATATTAGATAAAATTTCACTGACTAATAAAAAACATTGCTTTTAAAAATGCCAATCAGCCCCCCCCCCCACCACCCTCATGAATATCCACAACAATACCTGACAATAAAAACAAACACACGTCGAAACGGAAAGATCTAATTTTGAAAACGATCGCTTTAAAGGCATTACGAAGTTCTTTAAAAAAGTATTCCTTCACCTGCATATATAAAAATACTTACACGTTTTACAATTAACTTTATCTTCCTTGTCAAATTCAAAACTTCCCCAAGCATTTATATCATCCAGAACTGCCTTAACCATGCCAATACATCTATCATATACCTCTCTTCCTTTCGGAAATTCAACAAGTCTGGCCTTTTTTACGTCATAAACTGCACATTCTGAAACCACAAGTCCAGTTTCTTTTTCAAATATATATTTATACAGTGGCAACTGCAAAGATTTTACAGCTTTTTTTATATTTTGCCTATCAAAGCCATCCGACAGTAAATCAAAATATTTCTTTAAAATAATAGAATCTACGACAGTCCCGGTTTTATAATCAAATATCATATAGTTTTCATCATCATTATCTATTCTGTCAATCCTGCAATTTAAATTATAAACAATACCAGAATCAGTTTCAATACTTGAAACGTATTTTTTTTCGCAAGCGTAAATAGTTTTGTAAGATCTTTTTCTTTCATAGTATAAAACCTCTTTCATTTTATACATCAAAACTTCCTTTATCATAAAAGCATCTTCTCTAAATTTAAAATGAGAGGAATCGTCAAAATTATTTTCAAGTTTTTTTAAATATTCTTTTTCAAATTCTAAAGATTGCAGCCTTTCAAAACTGAGGTTTTCATATAAAGCATCCTTTAAAAAATTATGAACAAAATTTCCTATATCACTACTAGAAAGTTCCAAACCCACCTTCATGCTATCATCAAGCAACAATACGTACGTAAAATAAAATTTAAGTTTACAATTTAAATAAGTGTCAATTTTACTATACGTATAAGACATATCTCTGAGATACCCTTTAATCTCTTTAGTTTTTACGTATTTTCGCTTCTCATGTTGTTTTATAGAAAATTTAGGCAAAATGAATCTATTTATTTTTACAGCATTAATATCCTTACTTTCCAACTGCTTGTCCCAAATAATAGATTCAATAAATCTGCTCCTTTCATCTTTCCCATTATCAGGGTAAATAAGATTTAAATTTTTCGCACCTGCAATAAGTCTATCAAAATGATATTTTTGTATTTCAAACTCTCTTTTAGCTATCTCAATTCCCAAAGCAAACATTATGTCTTTCGGTATGAGAGAATATTCTTTTTTAACAGTAGGCATTGCCGAATCTGTCATACCAACAACAAACACGTTTTCAAAAAAAAGATTTCTTGACTCTAAAAATCCTAATATCTGCATTCCTTTCAAGGGCGAGCCAAGCAAAGCTACCCTCTCATTTTTTATTAACTTCTTAAAAATATCTAAAACCTCTTCATCGTGAAATTTGACATTAGACATTCTGCCAAATTCAAATTCTTTCGCCAAATGTAACAACAACTCCATAGCTTCAATATTAAAAGGATAGCTACTAGCAATGCTAAAAGAATGTATTTTTTCTAAAAAATTAAACAAAATACTCGACAAATCATTAAAAGTATCAATGTTTTCCCATAATATAAAAAAATTGCAAAAAATCTCTTTTAATATATTCTTTATTTTTTTAGGAGATATATATTTCCAAGCTTGAGTTATCGCAAAACTCATTTCATCAAGAACTTGTTTCTCTCTGACAATTTCTTCAAAAGAAACAAATATTCTACCGCTTAAACTACTTTTTGAATTTCTATCCAAAAGTTCTTCAATCTTGTGAGCAACAATTCTCGATACTGAACTTTCTCCAAAAAATCTCATATTTTTAAAAAGCGGATTTGTCAAAACCTTCATGACGTCTTTTGAGTAGTAATATTGACATCTTCTCGAAAATTGTGCTTCTATAACTGCATTTAACAAAGAAAAAACAGACGTCTTTTTAGCAGAATAGCCAATGGAAACATTATAACAACTCGTAACTATTGATACCTCAGACATCACAGGCTGTAGCATTTTTGGGTCTGAAATGACAATAACAGTCTTATCTATTTCTTTTTCAGAATAATTTTTTATAAGATTTTTCAACAAAGAGGCTTGAGATTGGTCATCGAATGCGGAATATACGTTTAATTTGTAATTATCCTTTATACTTCCCAGATTTGGAAAAGGTTCGCCAAGTGCGGAATATATACGTGCTAATGGTTCATAATTTCTGGGATTACCTTGAATAAATACAACAAGTTTTCCAATTTTATATATTTTTCTAAAAATTTCAATTTCTGTCTTGTGAAGATAAAAAGGAACCATTAATATAATCTCGTCAAAGTTGCCAGATAACAATTCCGCATCCATAAGTGCAGCTTTTAAAAAATTATATCCCTTTGTAGTTTTTAAAGCGTCATCCAAAGTGTTGTGAAAACTTTTTCTTATTCTAAAAACGTTTTTCAATAAATCGTTAATACTTTCAGGAACGTCGTATCCCATTTCAGCATTTGTCTTTATAGTTTTTAGTTTTTCCTCATCTACATTTTCCATATCCAACTGTTCTATAAAAGACGAGATTTCAAAAGACCAGTCTATAAATGACGCAAAAGAAATTTTACCATTCAACAGTGACGGCACTTCTTTCTTGACAATCTCAAATATTACAAACGCTGACTCAAAATCTGAAATCTTTACAAGTTCCATGTTGTCAAAAACAACTCTTTCAATAAACTCATCATTAGTAAAAAATTTTGGAGAAAAAAAAGATTTTTTTTGTCTAAACGCAA
Source organism: Candidatus Endomicrobiellum calonymphae (assembly GCA_031269945.1). Lineage (GTDB taxonomy): Bacteria > Elusimicrobiota > Endomicrobiia > Endomicrobiales > Endomicrobiaceae > Endomicrobiellum > Endomicrobiellum calonymphae. Next base: position 30,401 of record JAISYK010000006.1, on the reverse strand, counting down.
GCTCTTTTTTAATAAACAAAAAAGGCCTATCACTCTCGCTTATCAAAGCCGTATTCTTATCAGATTTAAGAACATAATCAGCCGTGAAATCTATTATATTTTCATGAATATCTAAATTTATTATTCCCATCGTCACTTTTAAAAACTATTTAAACATTATGTTTCTACACATTGACAGAGAATTCCCAACAATATGACTCAACCACTAAAACAAAAAACAGTACTGCATCATTTTCACATACTACGAAACACAGCGAATGTATCACATTAAAATAAAGTCACTTAATACAACAAAAGAGGAATTCTGACAAAAACAAAAAAAAATGCCAACCCATTGAAAATCAATCAGTTGGCGTTTCCTCATTTTACAGAATTCAACATCAATTTCATTATCAATTCGTTTTGTTAATAATTTAAAAGTGATAATAACAAACGAGCTTAAAAACCAACGCCAATTAATATTATTACATCAACTAGCAACCAGAACTCACCTCACACCCCTACTTACACATCCCTCTTATATCTCTCTTATAGCTAATGCCGGGGCGACTCTCTGGGCACATCTCTTTATCTACTTTACCTACAACAAAATAAAAACAGCGAACTGCGTGTTGTGTTCCCATGCTCTCTCTTTCCCATACCCCCCCCGTGGCACACTTCATTGCTGTGGCACTTTATTTTCTTCCCACACTCCTAACTTAACTAGCTACCCTCCTACCAACTTAAGAAGAATACAAGTTAACCCAACTTACAAACAATGTGTCGACATAATAACTATCTTCATTTTTTTGCTCAAATCACTCTTAGTATAAACTCCATTACACTTTCCCTATTTTTCTTTTTTAACTATTGACATTAGAGACTTCGCTACTCTCACAATTTTATTATTATTTTTGAACATACTTATATCGAATAATTACAAATAATATCCATTTCATATCTCAAATTAATAATACGCACATTAGCACATTATTACCCCCATAAACATAAAGATTGTCCCAAATAGGAAGAAAAACCTTAATAATCTGCACACTTCGATTTTTTTTCTAAAACTTCCAAGCACGTTAATAGTATTAAGAACATTATTTCGTGCAATTTCTAGTTTCACCACTACTTTTAAACATCGCCTTTTAGCTTCTTCTTTCTATACATTCTCTATTATGCTCTATAATAGAGCTTGCTTTTTCATTAACTATAAACAAATTTAATAGAGAACTTCCATATGCTTGAAATCACTAAAATCAATTACAATACCCCCCTTGTAAATTCTAATATTTAACACTTTCATTAAAACTCGCACTCTTTTTTTTTAAAACTGGATACTTTCCCTCCCATATCAATCCTACTTCTTTTAACTCAACTCGCAATATTTAATAACATACCTATTTACACATAATTACAATCATCAGTTATATTTTACAGTTGCTATTTTTTCAATATCTACAATATAAGCCGATATTTTCTTATCGGGATAAATTTCAGAAATAAGATTGATATATCCTTGTAGTTGCTTTTCATTGCTCTTTTTGGCATAGCTTGAGCTTTTAAAATCTACTATTGTAACCTCGTTATTATCTACTATTAACTTATCAATTCTAAAAACTTCTCCATTGACATCCACAATTTCCTTCTCATTATAAATAATGTCGCTATCATGCATAAACAGATTTAAAATTTCTTTTGATGCAAACAATCTATAAATTTTTTCTCTTACAAACTCAACATCATCAAAAGGAAATTTTCTTCGTGTAAATCTAAGAACACGGTTAACGCTATTATCTATATTCCTATTTTTTAGCGATATTATTTTTGATAAAGCGTAATGTATAATTGAACCTTTTTCCTTTACGTTCCCTATCTCAAATCTAGTTTTACTCGCATTTTTAAAATATTTTTGCATATCTTTATAGTCACTCGAAAAAACGTCTAAAATAATTTTATTTTCTTCAATGTCTTCCAGATTATATATTTGTTTATCGCCTACAACAAGATCCTTATTTCCAAGAAGCGTCGGGACCATATTATTTGAAGACCCAGACTTAAAAGGAACTATAGCATAAAATTCATACTCAGCCCTTGTCATTGAAACGTAAAGCACATTGAGTTCTGACAACAATAAATTTATTTTCTCTTTTCCATATATTTCCCTAGCTTTCTTTGAAAATTTCACAATATTTTTCGATACATTCAACAACTTTATTTTTTCACCAGAATCATCAAAGTAAGGTTTTTCTAAAGATTTATCAGAAAGACTGAGAAAAGGTATTATTACCACAGGGAATTGGAGTCCTTTAGCCTTATGTATCGTCATAACTTTTACGCCATTCCCAAAAGCACTTTTTATGTATAAGGACTCACTATCATTTTTTAAGCTGTCAAAATACTCCAAAAAATTTTTAATCCCAGAGTCTTGCATTTCAAAATCTTTAATAAGTTCTAGAAAACACATCACAAAGGCTTTACTTTCAGGAAAATTCTCAACAATTTTAAATTTTGAAAGTATCGCAATCGTTAATTCATAAACAGGGATGAATCCTGCCTGAACAAAAAAACTTTCAAAATACTCATCCCATAAACCCTCATATTCATCTCTAAAAATCTTGTAAAAAGTCTCAGTTCTATTTTGTTTGTTGTATTTAAAAATAAACTTTTCAAATTCATAATTACCAAAGCCTGAGATTTTACTGAAAATATCTCCGATGATAAAAGAAGAAAACGATAGAACATCCAGAGGGGACCCAATAAACATAAGCAACGATACAATTTGCTTTATACATTCATTATTTTTTATGATCAACGTCTGCTGAGACTCAACCTCGATTCTGTTCTCAAAAAGCCATGAGCTCACAGAAAGAATTTCACAATGTGTCCTACATAAGACAGTTATGTTTTGAGCATTAAATCTTTCCAAACAGTGAAGAATACATTTCACAAATTTTCGCTTTATTTCTTCTTTAGCATTTTCGCACGTTTTATCTACTATATGTATTTCAACGTGACCATAGTCATGTTTCTTAGTCACATCTTGCTTAGAAAAAGAATAAGTTTCAATGAATCTCGAAAAATCGCACTCAAAATATTTATCTTTATAAATTTCATTTAAAAATCTCTCAATATTTTTCCTTGAAAAAATATCATTGTTAAAATCTACTATTGCCTTACAGCTTCTAAAATTTTGTTTTAAATATTTTTTATCAATATCAAAAACAGAGAATTCTTTAGACATCATATTAAAAATTTCAGGATTTCCACCTCTGAAAGAATATATTGCTTGTTTTACGTCGCCGACGTAAAAAAATGTTCCTCCTTCAGATAGACTCTCTTCTAAAAATCTCCTAATCCCCAACCACTGTACAAGATTTATATCTTGAAATTCATCAATTAAAAAATGTTTATATTTCCCAGATAATCTGTAGTACACCTCAGGCATAACAGCATCATTTTTTTTAAAAAAGTCAACTGTTTTTTTATTAATTTCATTTAAAAACACGATACCTTCTCTCTTAGCTCGTTTATCAAACTCAAATAAAACTTTCGAATATATATCAGAATAAATATTGTAATAGCTTTCCATATAAAAATCACACAAAGATTCAATTTCGTTACTTACATCTTCCCAAATCAAATTCACCTCAGAGCTAACCTCAGCATTTTTTTTGTACTCGATAATCTTATACGAAAATTTTTCTGGAATATTCATTGAAAAAAAAATTTTCTGACCAGAATTTAAAACTTTTTCAATAGCAACTAAATAGCTTTTTTTTATTTGAAGATTTGATACAAGATTGGCAAGCTCTTTTACTTTACTAATAATTACCTTGCTTCTCAAAGACATCTCTTTTTTTAAAGAAATTTTCTTATCGTATAGAATATCTTTTCCAATATTCCCAGATTTTTCAAATACTTTTTTAATTTCACTATATATATTATCCTTGGGAAACCAGTCTAAATTTTTTGCCAAATATTGCGATAAATATTCTAATACAACACCTTTTAAATCCTCTGAGATTTGAGTTTTTTGAAAAAAAATTTCTAAAGAAAATAAAAGACTATCTGAGTAATCTTTCTCTATAGTAAAATTTGGAGAAATATCAACATTCATAGCACAAGACTTCAAGATATGATTTTTAAAACTATCTATAGTACTTATGTTAAAATTATCGTAAGATTCAAATATATCTTTTAAAATAACACCGCTTTTTTCCGCCAACTTAGCCTTTGTAAGCTTTAAGTTATCAAAAAAAACACCTGTATTTAAACATAAAGCCGCTTTTTTTAGATAACTTATAACTCTGTACTTCATCTCAACAACCGCTTTATTAGTAAAAGTTACGGCTATTATATTTTTTATTCCAATATTTTCATCACTGCCAAGTAAAAGACAAAGATACCTATTCGCAAGGCTATAAGTTTTACCAGATCCTGCGGATGCCTGAACAGAAATTATTTGAGACTTATTCATGTATCAATATAATATCCTCTAGCTATTTCTCTGGCAATATCTCTCTTCTTTATGGCTTCCCTTTTATCGTGTATATTTTTACCTCTCGCAAGTCCTATGAGAATTTTAATCTTACCTCTAACGCCAATATAAATCTCCAAAGGTATAGCCGTAAATCCTTTTTCTCTAACTCTCCCATAAATTTTGATCATCTCAGATTTATGCATTAAAAGTTTCCTTTTTCTTTTAGAATCGTAATCAGAAATATGGGTAGATATACGCTCGTAAGGAGCTATAAACATATTTTCAACAAATGCCTCACCATTAGAAAACTTTACAATGCTGTCGACAAGACTTACTTTAAACTGTTTCAAAGATTTAACTTCATACCCATACAACACAACACCAGCTTCCAGTTTTTCAAAAATTTCATAATTATAATAAGCTTTCTTATTTGACGATAGAGTTCTTTTTTTCATTCCAATATTTAGAAATTCTAATTTCCCGTTTTAATATCGCAAAGGCATTTCATCATACACCTAAAAACTTAGTTTTAAAATTAATAATAGAAAATCCTTAATTATCTATGCATTTAACAAATACTACAATTAAATAATTAAACAGCCGACGATAGGATTTGAACCTACGACCTGCGGTTTACAAAACCGCTGCTCTACCAGCTGAGCTACATCGGCATTTTTGTGCTATAATTGCCTGAGAAAGCTTACAATGCCACCAAACAAAATCGACGTGCAGTTTTCCTGACTATGATATTAAAAACTTGTACGAACTCGGCTAACTTTCACAATATAAATATAATTTATTGAGAGCCAAATACAAAAGGAATGATGAACTTTCTAAGAAAACATAAGAACATAATTTTTGTTATAACAATAGCCGCTTTTATAAGCAGCTTTTTACCTAACTTATTTTATCCTAAGAACTATGTCGCCAAAGTAAATGGTGTAAAGATACCTCTAAAAATTCTCAACTCGATTACAAAATCTATAAAAACAGAAACAAACAAAAAACTAACAGAAAAAGATTTAAACGAAATACAAACTAGAGCAATTAACTTATTAGTAGAGAACGAAATCTTTTACCAACAGTCGAAATCCTACGGTATTATAGTCACTGATAAAGAACTGAAAACCTATTTGCATAACTCAGAAATATTTAAAAATAACAATATTTTTGATAAGCAAAAATATCACTCATTCTTAAAATACATACAACTGACTCCCAAAGAATACGAAGTCTTTACCAGAAAACAAATTTGCAAAGACAAGCTAAAAATCATAATATTAAATTCCATAAAATTATGGAACTACGAGCTTACAAACTCTCCCAAACAAAACTTTCCAGCGATGAAAAACAATCTCGCAAGAAAAAAAGCACACCTTATCCTAGACGACTGGTACTCAAATATTCTTAAGAATTGCAAAATAAGAATAGTAAACGAAGAGTTAACTCGCCCTCGACTGGATTTATGAATCATGGAATAGCCTGCAACTTCTTAATATTTTATAAAAAGTGCATCAAAACAGCTTTTTGACTATGAAGTCTATTTTCGGATTGCGTAAATATTGAATACCCATATTTATCCATAACCTCTGCAGTAAGTTCATTCCCTCTAACTGCTGGAAGACAATGAAGGACAATACATCTCGCAGAAGCTTTTTTCAATAACTCTTCATTCACTTGGTAAGGCATGAAAACCTTTCTTCTATCTTCTTTTTCACTTTCGTAACCCATTGAGATCCATACGTCAGTATATACTACATCCGCATTTTTTACTTCATTAACATCACTTGTAATTTTAATTTCCGCCCCACTCGATGAAGCGTATTTAAAAGCTCTATCTAACATATCTTTTTTAGGCAAATACTTCTGAGGAGATATAAGAGTAAAACTGAGCCCTAAAACAGCAGAAATAGCAAGCAACGAATTTGCGACATTGTTGCCATCGCCTATATAAACAATTTTAATCTCTTCTTTTAGACGTTCAGTCGTTTTCACCTTATGAAGTTCCATAATAGTCATAATATCGGCTAAACTTTGGCAAGGATGCTCTCTATCTGAAAGGGCGTTTATAACTGGAATTGTGGAACACTTTGCAAATTCTTCTGTATCACAATGTTTAAAAGTTCTTATGACAAGGCCGCTCAAATAGCTAGACAAAACCACAGCAGTATCATGTATAGACTCTCCTCTTCTTCGCTGAAGATTTTCTGGCTCAAGCGAAATAGCCAGACCACCTAATTGCATTATTGCCGTAGAGAAAGAAACTCTAGTTCGCGTCGAAGGTTTTTCAAATATCATACCTAACGCTTTGCCTTTAAAAATATCTAAATACTTCCTTTCACTTTTAAGTTTAAAAGCTTTTCCTAATAAATCACCTATTTCTTCTGACCTTAAATCATAGATTGATAACAAATCTCTTTTTGACATAATTAATTCCACTTCTCAAATTAAACTAAGCTACAACAGGCATAATTCCAAATCGTATTATGTACGAACTGCACCTATAAACCAACCCCACTGCACAACCAATATTTTCATGTCAATCAATCAGGAGTTTTATAGTTGCAAGTTCTTAAATATAACAAAACCATACAACTGCAAGAAAAAACCAAAATAATCTAAACCGAACTCATAGAATGTAAGAAGAACATTACACTGACACAAAAGCAAAAAAAAAAAGAACTGACTCTCCACTCATGCCGTCAACTTTGAAAACTCAACTAAATTAGCACTACATCTTATAGCACCACACACCACCGTATTATGCCTCCCAACCCACGATAGACAAAAACAACAATCCCACCATCATATCCAGCAAGGACTGTTGTTTCCTGTCATCTCTCAATTTCAAAAGAAACAAAGAACCCACACCATAAACTAAACGACCTACCCACAACTGTGGAATATTACATCCTTTCACCTTGTTGTTGCACCAAGCTTATGTTTCAGAGGAAACTGCTTCAGAGGACTGAGATGCTCCATCTTGCGACGACACATCCGCTTCTTGCTCCGCAGTAGCAGATTCATCAGGAACTTCCACCTTTTTCTTTTCACCTCCACAAGCCGACAACGATAAACTAAACATTGCCATAAACATCGCCAACAACACAAACTTTTTCATATTCACTTCTCCTTGTTCTATAATCAACAACCTTTTTTACATGATCCCATACCTTCAAACATACTTTCGCAAACCCATCATAACACCACCACCTATTACCCCCCATTCTAACTTATCTAAAACAATTCTTACTACACCGCACTCCATCAAACAATTTCAAAAACTTTTAAACCCATCCCAAATTAATTTAAAAAAGCATACTAACAGTGAGTATGCTTCCTCATACTTATAGAACACAAAATACCAACAGCACACAATGACGAAAAAATCGATGAGCCTCCATAAGAAAGAAAGGGCAATGGCACACCCACAGCAGGCATCATACCCATAACCATACCAACGTTGGACATTATACAAAACATAAACATACTAGTCAATCCTATCGCCACGAGCGATCCGTACCTATCACGAGCGTGTTTGGCTATCACAAAAGCACGCCAAACAAAAAAGAAATAAAAGAAAAGTGTAATTTGTGCACCAACCCATCCTCCTTCTTCAGCTATAACCGAAAAAATAAAGTCCGTATGCTGTTCAGGCAAAAAACCTAACTGAGTTTGAGTTCCTTTTTTAAACCCTTTTCCTATAAACTTTCCTGAACCTATGGTTATTTTAGACTGTATTATATTATATCCAGAGCCTCGTGGATCGAATCTCGGATTTAAAAATACTACAAATCTTTTTCTTTGATAATCTTTTAAGGAGTTTTCTACCACAAAAGAAGACAAATATCCAAGTAATATTGAAGCACATAGAATAATTGGATATATAAACGCAACTCTAATTTTCAATTCCCATAAAAAACACCAACCACAAATTATTAAAAATAATATCATTCCAATAATACAAACACATATCCACCCAGTTTTCAAAGAAATCGAAAAATTAGTCAAAAACACTTTGCTCTTTAAAAACTGTAATTGCATATTTAAAAATGTCTCCAAAAATGGTATCCCTACAGCGAGACCGCTAAAAATTACTATGCAAAACAGATAAAAAGGTCTAACTCCTATAACAAAAAGAAGAATTAAAGTTACTGGGAAATAAGATAGTGTAGAAGAAAAATCAGGCTGCATCATTATAAGAATAATATGGCCTGCAAGCATCAAAAATACAGAAATTAAAAAAGAAACTTTACCAGTTTCTTTTGATTTTTTATCAATAAAAGAAGCAAGCGACAAAATAAACATTACCTTTGCAATTTCAACAGGTTGAAAAGAAATAAAACCAAAATCAAACCAGCCTCTTGTCCCTCTTTTTACTGAACCAAAGATCAAAACAGAAAATAAAAGCACAAAAGACAAAACATAAATAATTTTATCCAGATATTTATAATATTGATAATTAAAACTTGCTACGAGAACAAATCCCAAAAATCCTACACTAAAAGCTAATAGCTGGACTGAAAGATATTTAAACGACATGCCATAGTTATTTCCTGCTGAATATATTGCAGCAAAACTTATAAAGACCAGAGCTATAACTGAAAAAATAAGCTGAAAATCCATGATTGAAACTAAACGATGATAAAAATTTTTAATTTGAATCACCGCTTTACAATCTCTTCAGACTTCATATTAAAATAAGATTCATAAATTTTTTTACCTACTGGAACGGCATTGTATCCGCCGCCACCGCCATTTTCAATGATAACCGCCATCGCTATTTCAGGATTCTCCGCAGGAGCATAAGAGACAAACCAAGCGTGGTCATATCCATGTAAATTTTGAGCTGTCCCCGTTTTCCCGGCAATTTTAATACCGGGAATTTTACTTCTAATTCCTGTACCGCTTTCGACAACTTCTAAAAGCGATTTGTGAAGCAAATCCCAAGTCCCGTCAGATAAATCTATTTTTTCTTCGTAATTTAATTTATGTGAGTATATTTTGTCTCCACTTAAACTTACAATTTTATCGACTACATAAGGCTTGTGACAAATTCCTTTGTTCGCAACAGCAGACATCATGCACGCCATCTGAAGAGGCGTCACCCAAAGTGCTCCCTGTCCTATTGAAAATATAACTGTATCACCATGAAGCCATCGTGCTTTTAATTTTGTTTTTTTCCATTCAGGAGTGGGAATAAATCCTTTTTTTTCATTTGGCAAATCTATTTCCATCTTTTGTCCAAGATGAAATTTTCTCGCATACTTTTTGAGATTAGCTGCTCCAACTCTAAGGCCAAGTTTATAGAAGTAAACATTACACGAGTGCACCATTGCAGAAAAAAGACTTATTTTATTATGCCCCTGTTTACACCAGCAAGAATACCTCCTATTGCCAAGCTTAAAACTACCTTCGCATTGAATAGTTTTCTCAGGATTAATATTTAACAGCTCTACAGCCGCCACAAAAGTTATTATTTTAAATATAGATCCAGGAGGATAAAAAGCTTGAATAGTCCTATTAAAAAGCGATAATTTTTTATCTTTCAAATATTTATTAAAATCTCTGGTGCCTACTTTGTTCGCATCAAATCCAGGACATGAAACTAACGCCTTCACGGCACCTGTTTTCACATCAAGCACCACTACAGCTCCTCTGCCCGTACTACTGTTTCTTAATGCTTCGTAGGCAACTTTCTGCAATTTTAAGTTTATTGTCGAGTATACATTCGCACCAATTTTTGGTTGAACATATTTATATCCCTTTAACTGACGCCCCCTCACATTCATTTCAATCTGCCATCCACCATCTTTTCCACGCAGATACTTATCATAAACTTTCTCAATTCCCGCTTTACCAATATAATCACCTATTTTATAGTCATGTTTTAGTGATTTTTTAATTTCATTTGGCCCTATCTCACCAGCATAGCCAGTTATATGACTTGTGGCTTCTGGATAATAATAAACCCTACGCGATTTTTTCAAAACTGAAATACCATTCAAATTTAATTTCTTTTCCCTTATTTTAAACATTTCTTCTAAAGTAAGATTATCTGCAAGCTTTATAATTTTGCCACATTTATAACTCATATCTATCATAAACTTCACATCTTTACCCAGGATTTTATTCAGATCTTTTATGCTTTTATCTGATGGGAAACGACTTTGTTTAAAAGGATAAAATAAAACGATAAAGACAAATTTATTACCCACAAGTACGGTATTATTATCCTTAGAGTAAATTATACCTCTCGCCGCACGTTCATATGTATTGTGCATTCTCTGTCGATCGGAAATTTTTCTATACCTATCGCCTTTGACAATTTGCAAATAAAAAAGACGTACAAAAAGACAAACAAACAGCGTCACAAAAAATATAAAGACCGTCTTATGTTTTTCAATAAAAATTTCATAAGAAAATTTATCTTCTTTTTGCCACACCATTTTATAATTGCCACTCAATTTAAGTAATGCTTAAATTTCCTATAAAATTCATTTATAATCAAAAAAAAAGAAACGCAAACATCGTCAATTTGAATACAACCTTTACTGTTTTCTGACAACTATATATTTTTTGCCTTAACTATTAATTTTATGTGCTATTTTGCTACGCACCGTTTGTCATCTGTCAATCCTAAAACATAAAACACTATAGGAGTAGCTAAAACTGTCACGATAATTTTCATACAACATAATACATCGACAAAAAAAAGCATGTAATTCACTTTCCCTATAATAATAAAGTGAATTAACTCAAAACAAAACCAATAAACTACGTTCGCAAAAAGGACAACTACAAATTGAGCGAAAATTTTGTCAAAATTGAAATCTCCGCAAAATTTACCAACAAGATATCCTATAACTGTAAACATTAACGCTCTTACACCGAAAATATCAACTGAAAAAACATCCCACATTAAACCAAATAAAAAGCCTATTAATTCTACGTATATTATTCTTCCTAAGCCACCGAGGTATACGACAACAATCAATATAAGATTCGGAAAAATTCCAAAAACGTTTACATATCTGCCAAAAATAAATTGAAACATAGAAAAAAAAACATAAAGAAAGAGATAATAAACTATTTTTTTCATATTTTTATTTCAGGAATGAGAATAACTGCCTCATAAATAATATCAGTTTCAAAAAAAACTTTAGCCATAGCAGTTTTAAAATCCACAGATGGTTCTTTCGATACATTAGTAATAACACCTACGGGGGTATCTTTATGAAAAACAGAACTTAATTCGCTTACAACAACTTCATCACCCGCTTTAACATCCGCATCACAAGGAATATAAGTAATTCTCAATAAATTTAAATCAAGTCCTTCAGCAAGACAATTAACGCCTTTACCTTTAATCTCTACAGGAAAAGCATAAGCTGCATTTGTTATCAAAGCTACTTTAGATGAAGAACCATATGTTTCTACTATCCTACCAACTGCACAGAGTGCCCCCTTTTTTTTACTAAACACTAATACTGGAAGCTCATTATACAAACCATCTTTTTCCCCCTTATTTATTATAAACCATCTATACCATTTATTTGGATCTCTAATAGAAATCCTAGCAAACACAGATATAGTATTTTTTACTTTTGTTAATTTAAAAAGTTTTAACAAATCATCATACTTTCTAACCATAGCATCATAATTGCGAAGTTTATCAGTCAGTTCCAGATTTTTTTGCTTATACGCGACATTTTCACGACTCGTACAAATGATAGATTTAATGCCTTTTGTAAGATTTTCAGAAGAGTAAAAAACATAGTCTACCAAACTGAGACTTGAATAAGAGAAACAATAGACAAGATTTTTTATAAGTTTTACGGTAGGAGTAAATCTCCAAATTATAAAAGAAAAACTAATCGAGAGAAGAATCAAAAACGTTATATTTTCATATTTTTTTTTTCGGCGACGGCACATTTTATAAAAATTCAGCACAAAGTATAAACACCCTTATAAACTAATTCCCATTACTTTCGCCAAACAACTTCCAGAAAATTTCAATAACCTGAAATCAATTAATTAACTTATATATTTTTTTTAGATTTTTTTATATTGTCTAATTCTTCCAAATATGAACCCGTTCCTCTTACCACGCACGTAAGCGGATCATCTGCTCGTTTTACGGGAAGTTCAGTTTCCTGTGCCAAAAGTTCCGGAAGTCCTTTTATAAGAGAACCTCCTCCGCTTAATATTATTCCACGGTCAACAAGGTCAGCGGCAAGCTCTGCTGGAGTTTCTTCAAGAACATTTCTTATAACTTCTACTATCTTCTTGATAGGATCTGATAAAGCAGTTCTAACTTCTCCTGAGTTAATACTAACCGTTTTGGGAAGACCTGTAAGAAGGTTTCTACCTTTAACGTCAATTGATATTTCTTTTTCAAGAGGGAATGCAGAACCTATTCTAATTTTAACTTCTTCAGCCGTATTTTCGCCTATTGTAAGATTACTTTTGCGCCTAAAATATTGAACTAAAGCTTCGTCCATATTATCACCCGCAACCTCAAGCGACTTTGCAACGACCATACCCCCTAAAGATATAACGGCAATTTCAGTCGTGCCTCCACCTATATCAACTATCATGCTTCCTTGAGGTTCTTGAATAGAAACACCAGCTCCGATAGCCGCTGCCATAGGTTCGTCAATAAGATAAACTTCCCTGGCCCCAGCTTGCTCCGCAGATTCTCTAACAGCCCTTCTTTCAACTTCAGTAATCCCAGAAGGAACCCCTATAACTACCCTAGGATGAAGCAATGTTCTTTTTTTGTGAACTTTTTTTATAAAATACCTTATCATCCTCTCGGTAGCTTCAAAATCTGCAATAACGCCGTTCCTCAAAGGTCTTACGGCGATAATATTAGTAGGGGTTTTTCCCAGCATTTTTTTTGCTTCTTTGCCAATGGCTAAAACGTGCTTAGTATCTCGTTCCATAGCCACAACAGAAGGTTCACTCAAAACAATATCTTGCCCCTTAATGAAAACGAGCACCGAAGCCGTTCCTAAATCGATGCCCATATCGTTTGAAAACAAGCCTAAAATATAGTTGAACATCTGACACCTCAAAAAACTAATTTAAAAAATAAAACATATTGCAATTAAACCAAAAGCAATAACCCATACCAATGCGATTTTTATAATAAATTCAACATAAAACTTAATTCACTAGTTTTACCACGGTAAGTTCCGAACTATCACCACGTCTAAATCCCAATTTAAAAATCTGAGTATAGCCACCACGTCTTTCTTTATATCTTGGGACTAAGACGTCAAAAATTTTTTTAACAACATTTTTACTATTTATTTCGCCATTTAACGCACGTATAGCACTTAAATTAGACTTCCTCGCTTTCGTTATAAGCTTCTCAGAATATCTCGCAAGCTCTTTTGCTTTAGAAAGCGTAGTTATTATTTTTTCATAAAGAAACAAATTAGTTGCCAAATTGCGAAGTAAAGCCTTTTTGTGCGAACTTGTAATGCCAAGTTTGCTCCCATTATAAGTTTTTATCATTTTTCTACTCCCTTATCAATTTCCATTCCAAGCGATAAATTTAACTTTTCAAGTCTGTCCTTAACCTCTTCAAGTGAACGTTCTCCGAAATTGTCAAAATCCAATAAATTTCCTTCATTTAGCTTAACAATATCTCTTATAGTCGCAACACCAGCGTTTTTTAGTCCATTCAACACTCTAGTAGAAAGATTCATAACACTTATTGATCGACTAAAAATTTCCTCATTTTTATTTCCATAAGTTTCTTCTTCAGTAACACCGTCGTGCCCAACTGTCCCTTCACTAAAAGTAGCAAGGCTTTTTTTTAATATATCTGCCGACTGAGCCAAAACATTACGAGGAGACTTAGTACCATCTGTCCATACCTCCATGACAAGCCTATCGTAGCTAAGGAATTGTTCCACACGTGTATTTTCGACTTCGTAATTAACTTTTATCACCGGAGAAAACAACGAGTCAATTGCTATAGTTCCAACGGAACAATTATCGTTTGACTCCATTTCTTCAGCAAGAACATACCCTTTTCCCAAAGAAACTTTTAACTCCATTTCAAGTGATGTTCCGGGATCAATATTCGCAATTTCCTGTTCTGGATTCACTATCTCAACGCCTGCCTTAAGTTCAATATCTTTCGCAATCACTTTTCCGCTCTTTTTAACTTTTAAATAAAGTATTTCCGATTTTGTGGAACTAAGTTTAACTCTTATTTTTTTCAAATTTAAAATGATATTAGCAACATCTTCTTTCACGCCCTCTAAGACCGCAAATTCGTGAAAAACTCCAGCAATCTTTACAGAAGTAATAGCCGCTCCCTCAAGACCCGAAAGAAGAATTCTTCTTAATGAATTGCCTATCGTATGGCCATAGCCGCGATCAAAAGGTTCTACAACAAAACGACCATAAAATTTCGTAGCAGTCTCTTCATCTAAAACGAGTTTCCGTAATTTTTCCAAGTCCTGAACTTCTTTCATTATATCTATAACCTCATTTGACAAGCCTTATTGGCTGTTAGTTTATTTTGAATAGTACTCAACAATAAGTTGACTATTTATAAGACAAGAACCCTCGCTGGTAAGCGAAGGATCGCTTAAAACCGTTCCGATAGCTTTATTTTTATCAAAACTAAGCCACATAGGAATACTTGACGTTGTTTTCTCAAAAAGTTTTTTTATAATCGCATTTGACGATTTATATTTTTCAGAAATCGTTACAACATCGCCAACTTTTAACTGATAGCGAGGCACATCTATCTTTCTTTCATTAACTAAAACATTACCATGATTTACGACCTGTCTTGCCATCCTTTTAGATAAAGCAAGCCCCAAACGATAGACCACACTATCAAGCCTTAACTCAAGAAGCTTAATCAAGTTATCACCAGTGGAGCCTTTCATTTTCTCAGCTATTTTATAGTAGTGACTAAATTGTTCTTCAGTCAAGCCATATATCCTTCTTGCTTTCTGCTTTTCGCGCAAACGCTTTGCGTAATCAGACACTTTCATTCTTGCAGAACCATGCTGCTGCTGGCCCGGACTATTTTTACCTCTTTTTTTATCAAGAGTACAATTTGCAGAACACTTCTCACCTTTTAAAAAAAGTTTTCCCTTTTCACGACGACATAACTTACATGCTGAGCCTAAGTAACGTGACATTTATCATAACCCTCCAAGGTTTACGATCGATTAATTTTGACTGGCATACGTTTTGTTATACCCTGCATCTTCCCTTTTTTCGACAATCCTGCAACGAATATATAAAAACCAGTAAAAACTGCGAAACAATCAAGATGTAAACAGACATCACATACAAGAAAGAACAAATACAATAACACCATCTCTTATATATTTAAATTTATGTTATGTTATACTCTCCTCAGTTTTGACGGACGACATCCATCATGAGGAACCGGAGTAACATCTTTTATAGCAGTTATGCCAAGACCAGAACCCTGCAAACCTCTTATAGCCGTTTCTCTACCAGGTCCCGGACCATTCACAAAAACTGCAACTTGTTTTACGCCCATATCCAAAGCTTTTTTACCCACAGCAACCGCAGTCATCTGTGCCGCAAAAGGAGTCCCTTTTTTGGTGCCTTTAAATCCATAACCACCAGCCGATGCCCAAGTTAATGTATTGCCTTTTTCATCTGCTATGTTAACGATAGTATTATTAAACGTCGACAATATATAAGCTTTTGCCACTCCGCCAATATACTTTTTCCTTTTAGCCCCGCCGACTCTTTTCCCTTCAGACATACTTCCTCCGTATATATCAAAACATTTTTCTAAATTCAAACTTCACAATATTCCAAAAATTAAATATATTCGTTCTTAACTACCCTCTTCTCTTACCTGGCACCGAAGCCTTGCCAGACCCCACAGTTTTTCTTTTTCCACGCCTCGTGCGTGCATTAGTTTTAGATCTTTGTCCTCTTACAGGAAGATTCTTTCTATGGCGTGACCCTCTATAACTCCCTATCTCTATAAGCCGCTTGATATTTGATTGAATCTCTCTTCTGAGATCTCCTTCAATTTTTAGATTTCTTGATATAAGATTGTTTATTCTATTAACTTCTTCCTCCGTTAAATCTTCAACTCTTTTGCTAGGATCCAATGAAAGCACTGCAATAATTTCGTTCGATACGGCAGGTCCGATACCATAAATATATCTTAACGCTATATCAAGCCTTTTGCTCTTTGGCAAATTCACTCCAGCTACACGAGCCATTTATCCGTCCTCCAAATTCATACCTTTATTTTTCCTGTCCACACTACCAAATATATCAAAAAATAACAAATCAAGATACTGCATTTACGACTTGCAACCTATCCCTGTCTCTGTTTATGTTTCGGGTTTAAACAGGTCACTCTTAAGACGCCTCTGCGTTTTATTATTCTACATTTTTGGCAAATCGGTTTCACCGATGCTCTGACTTTCATCTCACACCCCACTATATTTCTATATATGAAATCTTTAAATTTATCATACTCACTATACTCTTCAAATCCACCTACTTTCTAAAGTTCCAAAATAATTTTCATTTTTCTCTGTACGTTATCCTACCTCTTGTCAAATCGTAAGGCGAAAGCTCAACCTTTACTCTATCTCCTGGAAGAATTTTTATATAATTCATCCTCATTTTGCCACACATATGCGCTAAAATTATACGTTCTTCATCAATTTTCACTCTAAACACAGTATTTGGTAGAGATTCTATAATTTTCCCTTCCACAATAATTTTGTTTTCTTTAAGCATTTTTATACCTTTGTCAAAATTTCACAACCATCTTCTGTTATTGCGATAGTATGTTCAAAATGTGCACTTAAACTTCCGTCTTTCGTAACAATAGTCCAACCGTCATCTTCATCTGCTGTGCAAACCTCATGACTTCCAGCATTAACCATAGGCTCTATCGCAAGTACCATACCCGATAGCAATTTTATACCTGTATTAGGTTTTCCAAAATTTGGAATTTGAGGCTCTTCATGTAAACACCTCCCAATTCCATGTCCAACAAAATCTCTTACAACCGAAAATCCAACATCTTCTACAGTCCTCTGTATAATGTAAGAAACATCACCAAGTCTTTTCCCCGGCAACATCTCTACAATCCCTTTATTTAAAGACATCTCCGTGATATTAATAAGCTTATTTGCCGTACTAGAGATACTCCCAACTGCATACGTCCTTGCCGCATCACCATAATAACCTTCGTAAATCACCCCTACGTCAACAGAAACTATATCCCCGTCTTTAAGCACACGAAAAGCACTCGGAATTCCGTGCACCACCTCATCATTAATCGACACACATGTTGACGATGGGAACGGACAACTCGCCCCTTTAACCCCTAAAAACGCTGGCATCATTTTCAACGACTTTATATATTTTTCCACAAAAATATCCACATCTTTAGTTGTTATCCCAGATTTTATTACATCGCAAAGTTTTTGGAGAATTTCCCCTACAGCTTTACTCGCAATCCTTATCTTCTCAATTTCTCTTGCTGTTTTTAGTTTTATATTTCGTTCCTTAGGAAACAATCTCATCCTCTTTTCTTCATAAAAAAACAAAAACTTTTCTAAAGCTTCGGGCGACTATTTTATTTACTATAAATGTAATCACATATTTGTTCAAACACATCCTTTTCGTCTCTTAATCCATTTACAGTAGCAAGCAAACCTTCTTTTTTGTAGTAGTATTCAATTAAAGGCTCGGTCTGCTTTTTATAGACAATAAATCTATCTCTAACAATACTTTCTTTATCGTCATTTCTCTGAACCAACCCAGCTCCGCAATAATCGCATTTTTCAATTTTTTTAGGAGGCAACATTGCAATGTGATAACTAGCTCCACAGTCACAAACTCTTCTTCCAGATATTCTATTAATTGCTTCTTCAATACCTATATCTATAAAAAAAACTTTATCAATTTTCAAATTTTTACTCCCTAACATCAAATCCAATTGCTCCGCTTGTTTCAAATTTCTTGGAAACCCATCTAAAAGAAATCCTTTTTTTATGTCATCTTTTTCAAGTCTTTTTTTTATAACATCAATGACTATTTTATCAGATACAAATCGCCCAACCGAAAGAAGCTTACCTATAGCTTCGTCAAATTCCTTTGTTTTTCTCAGCATATCTCCCATAGAAAAATGCAATACATTAAAACTTTTGACAATATTTTTTGCCTGAGTTCCCTTACCAGCACCCGGCGGACCTAAAAGTATGTAATTCATAACTTATTTTACATTAAACCATCTTCCTTTTATTCTACTACCATCTTTAACAAATCCTTCATAATGACGCATAATAAGATGCGATTCTATCTGACCAACAGTATCCAACGAAACACCTACTACGATAAGTAATGATGTCCCTCCAAAGAAAAAAGGAGCTTTCACTACCGATTTTAAATAGTCCGGCAAAACAGCCAAAGAAGCGACGAATAACGCTCCACTAAGAGTAATTCTTTCCAGAACTTTCTGTATATATACAGAAGTTGGTTCTCCTGGTCTTATGCCTGGAATGAATCCAGCCGACTTCTTCATATTTTCTGACAATTCTTTAGGATTAAAAGATATAGAATTATAAAAATAGCAAAAGAAAATAATTAAAGACACATAAACTAAATTGTATATTACAGAGTCCCCACCACTAAACAACTGTTCAATTTTTTTTGTCAAGGGGAAATTCCATATCGTCCAGTTTGGAGTAAATTGAGCCAAAGCCAACGGTGCAGACAAAATAGACACTGAAAATATCACTGCAATAACTCCGGATTGATCAACTTTTATGGGCAAAAAAGACGTCTGTCCTCCATACATTTTTCTGCCGACAATTTTTTTCGCATAATGAATAGGAATCTTTCTTTGTGCAGTCTCAACCCAAACAACTAAAACTAAAACTCCGACAACAATAAAGAACAATATTAAAACAAAAAAAACTGAAAGCTCTTCCACATTTACAAGTTTTACAATATTTATCACTGCATGTGGAAGTCTCTCTACAATGCCTGTAAAAATTACAATAGAAACACCGTTCCCTATTCCTCTTTCTGTAATTTGCTCACCAAGCCACATAACCAAAACTGTCCCCGTAACAAGAGTAATGATCGTCAACATAATCCATGATGAAGACGGATCAATAACTATGCACATTTTCGCTGGCGTAGACATTTTAGTCAACGCCATTGTCAACCCGAAGGAATGCATCGCACCAATTACTAGTGTCACTAATTTCGTAATTTTTGAGAGTTTCTTTCTGCCATAGTCGCCTTCGTTTGCAAGTTTGTCTAAATAGGGAAGCACGTGGGCACCTTGTACTAAACTCATTATAATAGACGCATTGATATACGGCATAACACCCAGAGAAAAAATGGACATTCTATTAAGAGCTCCGCCTGAAAACATATTTAAAAAATCTAGAAAACCATTTTTTTGCACCGCAAACATTGACTTTACTGCCTCCATATTAATCCCCGGAAGCGGAATCATAGTTCCGACTCTATAAGCAACAACAACAAGCAATGTAAAGAAAATTTTTTTCTGTAGTTGCGGTATTTTAAATATATCGACAAAATTTTTTAACATATCCATGAATCTCCGTTACATTCTATCCAAATACATTTTATCATTTATCATTTTTAACAATTTCAGTCTTACCGCCAACAGCTTTAATCTTATCAAGTGCTGATTTTGAAAAGGCAGAAGCGTCTACAATTAAGGATTTCGTAATTTTACCGCCTCCTAAAATTTTTATAAACTTAGGTCTGTTGACAAGACCCTCTTTCTTCAAAAGCAAAGGAGTAACTTCTGTCCCTGAATCAAATTTATCCAATTTCTCAACGTTGACAATCTCGTATTTTCTGCGAAATTTACTATTACTAAAACCTCTTTTTGGTATCCTTCTAAGAATAGTCATTTGACCACCCTCAAAACCTATTTTTTTTGACCCGTCACCTGAACGTGATTTTTGTCCCTTACAACCTCGAGTAGAAGTACGTCCATGCCCAGAGCCCACCCCACGTCCCACAATCTTTTTCCTATGTCTTGAACCTTTTTCAGGTTTTAAATTACTCAAATTTATCATATTTCTACTACCTCTTTCTTTAGAATTTTAGCAATTTCTTCCCTTAAACGAAGTTCTTTAAGAGCTTCAATCGTAGCATAAACTACATTAAAAGAATTAGAGGAACGCATTGATTTAGTAAGGATGTCTCTTATACCTACAGCCTCAAGAACAGCCCTTACCGCTTCACACGCAATAACACCAGTACCAGGAACAGCAGGTTTCAACAGAACCTTACCCGCTCCTGAAACACCAATTATCTCATGCGGAATAGTACTTCCTTTAAGTTGAACAGAGACCATATGCTTAAAAGCGCGTACGCTGCCTTTTTTTATAGCAGTCTGTATTTCCTTAGCTTTACCAATCCCACATCCAACCTTCCCATTTTTATCACCTACTACTACCAAAGCATTCATAGAAAATCTTTTCCCGCCTTTAACAACTTTTGCAACTCTATTTACAACGACAACAGTCTCCTTTAAACCACCATCGTTTTGTTGTTGTCTTGCCATTTTTTCAATCACAACTCATCCTCCTCCAAAAATGCATACTACAACCAAAAGTAAATATTCAAACCTATTTGGTTTACTTCTTTTTATACAATAACAAAAAAAACGCATTAAAACTTTAAACCATTCTCTCTCGCGGCATCTGCAAGTACTTTAATTTTGCCCGTATACTTATAACCTCTGCGGTCAAAAACAACATATTTTAGACCTTTTTCAATAGCTTTTTTAACAATTAAATCACCAACTGACTTCGCGGCTAGTACATTGTCAGTAAAACTTAATTTCCCCTTAAGCTCAGGAGACAATGTTGACGCTGACGCAAGAGTAATACCTTTAACATCGTCAATCATTTGCACGTAAATATGTTTATGACCGCGATAAACACTCAAACGCGGTCTATCTTGAGTTCCCTTAATCTTATTCCTAACTCTTTTCACACGATAATTAAATCTTTTCATCGAATTTTTCATCTAATCCCCTATTTTTTTCCCGATCCTGTCGCAGCCTTTCCTGCTTTTCTTATTATCACTTCTTCTAAATACTTTATACCAAACCCTTTATAAGGTTCAGGTGGCTTTATGGCTCTTATCTTAGCAGCAAATGCTCCAACTTTATATTTATCGATCCCAGCTACGGTAATCAAGGTATTTTTATCTGGCGTAAGGGCAGAAGTAACCTTCACCGTATTAGGTATTGGAACAGTCACTAAGTGCGAAAACCCAACAGCTAAAATAAGATTCTTCCCATCTTCTATACTCGCTTTATAACCAAGTCCTATCATTTCAAGCTGTTTCTTAAAACCCCTTTCCACTCCTTCAATCATATTTGCGATAAGTTTTCTCATGAGACCATGTAGCATATTGTGCTCGCGCAAATTACCAAGAGCTTCAACAACCAAATTATCCTTATTAATTTTTATACCTACACCTTTAACTATCATCCGCAAAAGCTTCCCACCAGAACCTGTCACTTCCAGTACTTTATCTTTAAATTCAACTTTTACTTTTTCTGGTATACTAATAGGTTTCTTTCCTAAGCGACTCATTTTTAGCCCTCAACGTAAAATTTACCCACTGAAAACCTCAAAAAAACATGATCTGCCATATATTATTTTCATATATACCACGCAACAAATGTCATTCCACCAAAATTAAACCCTTCAACTTAATTTAGACAAAGCGTCTAACCATCCACACAATAAAACTACTTTTAAAACAATGAACATCACATTTATTATTTTAGTTCTTTTACATTTCTACATTTTTATTTGTTTCAACTTCTACTTTATTACCAAACGTATCCTATTACTTCACCGCCTATTTTATCTTTCCTAACTTGTCTATCAGTCATCAACCCTTTAGATGTAGAAACAATTGTAACACCCAAACCGTTAAGGGTTCTGGGCATATCATCATAACCTTTGTATATTCTCAAGCTAGATTTTGAAACTCTTTTTATTCCCTTGAGGACCATCTCTCCTCTAGTCGAATATTTAAGATAAATTCTCAAAATGCCATGTTTACTACCCTCAACATTTTTAAAATTCGATATGTATCCTTCCTCTCTCAAAATTTCTGCAATTCTTAACTTCAATTTTGAAAAAGGAATATCAACTTTTTCATGTAACTTAGCATTTGCATTTCGAATGCGCGTAAACATATCTGATACTGGATCTGTAAGCATCAAGTCAACCTCTTTTATTTTATATATTACCAACTAGATTTCGCCAACCCAGGTATCTCGCCGTTATGTGCCAGCTTCCGCAGACATATTCTACAAATACCGAAATCCCTGTAATACCCGCGAGGCCTTCCACACAAACGGCATCTATTCCTGTGACGAGTTGCAAACTTTTGCTTTTTACACATTTTTGCTTCTGCTGAAGTTGTTGCCATAAAATATCCCTTTACTCCCTCCTCACCTTTATATATATTTTATATATATGTCAATTTAATTGTTATCTCTTTTTCTAAACGGCATACCAAGAAAGCTAAGCAGCGCCTTAGCATATTCATCTTTTTCGGCCGTCGTTATCACTGTAATATTCATACCTCTGGCCTTATCTGATTTTTCAACATCAATCTCTGGGAAAATATATTGCTCAGAAAGGCCTAAATTAAAATTTCCGTTCCCATCAAATCCACCATCAGACTCAATACCCCTGAAATCTCTTATGCGAGGTATTGCAATATTAATAAGCCTATCTAAAAACTCGTACATCATAGCATTTCTAAGTGTTACTTTGACACCTATAGGCATTCCTTGACGCAACTTAAAGTTCGATATAGATTTCTTAGCACGACAAATCACGGGTTTCTGCCCAGTAATAGCGGCAAGCTCCGCAGCGGAAATATCCAAAACTTTAATGTCTTCTTTTGCCTCGCCCAGTCCAATATTCACAACAATTTTGTCAACTTTGGGAATCTGATGAACATTCTCAAAACCAAAACGCTCCTTCAATTTAATCACCACACTTTTTTGGTAAAACTCTTTTAAACGAGACTGCCTCATTGGCTTTTTCCTTTTATTTGAGAACATGCAAATGATAAACACAAAACCTATTATAAATTCACCACTTAGCAATTAATTTATATATAACTCAAAACCTTTCCATTTCTCTCTACACTTTCTCTTTTAGACTATAATTTCACTGCATCTACGACACACTCTGACCTTCTTCCCATCCGACAGCTTATCAAACTTAGGTCTTGAAGCACGATCACATTTTGGACACACAAGCATAACTTTACTCATACCTATAGGAGCTTCCTTATCATAAATTCCTCCAGAATTTTTCTTAGTAGACTTTGTATGCCTTTTTACAAAATTAACTTTTTCAACAATAACTTTACACTTATCAGGAAAAACTTTAATAATTTCACCTTTTTTCCCTTTGTCTTTTCCAGATAAAACTAACACCTTGTCCTTTTTTTTAATATTAAGCATTCTTCGTATTTCCCATTTCAATTTTTTGCCTGAGTTAACTTTTTAAACATTTGCTAAAACACGTTTATTTGCAATCTATCTCAGTCTATATTACCTCAGGTGCCAAAGAAATTATTTTAAGATAATTTCTTTCTCTAAGTTCTTTTGCAATCGGCCCCAAAATGCGAGTCCCTTTAGGCTCGCCTTCATCATTTATAATAACAGCCGCATTATCATCAAACTTAATATAAGTTCCATCTGCTCGGCGGATCTCTTTGACCGTACGAACTACTACAGCTTTGACAACATCCCCTTTCTTAATATTCGCATGAGGTAATGTGCTTTGCACTGATGCGTGTATTACGTCGCCTATGCTTGCATAGCGACGCTTAAACCCTTTCGTAACTCTAAAACAACGAATTTTTTTCGCACCAGAATTATCTGCAACGTTTAAAATAGTTCTTTCTTGAATCATCGAACCTATCCTTATTACATAATTATAAACTTTGTTTTATACTTTCAACATTTATATTTCGACTTAAAATCTTAATTAAAACCCATCTTTTAGTTTTTGAGAGTGGCCTAGATTCTATTATTTCCACCATATCACCAACACGAGACATATTTTTTTCATCATGTACGGCAATTTTACTCTTACTGCGAATTACGCGGCCATATAGAGGATGGCGATACGTTCTTTTAACAGACACTTTCCTAGTTTTTTCATTTTTATCATTTACAACCACACCTATACGCCGCTTACGTTTATTACGTTCTGACATTATGCTTTTTCCATTCCCTATTATTTTTTTTGTCTCATTTAGATTTCCTTTCATGAGTGATAAACGTTTTTACTCTCGCTATATTTCTTCTCACCTTTCTTATCTCGAGAGGATTTTTCAAAGGAGTTACAGAGTGACGAAATTTTAATTTAAAAATTCTGTCCTGAAGATCCTCAAGTTTCGCTTCAAGTGCAACATACGGCATATTTTTTATTTCATCTCGATTTTTATCTTTCATTTTTTCCTCAAATTTCAGCTCTAACTAAAATTTTTGTATGTATGGGAAGTTTATTTGAAGCAAGCGTAAGGGCCCTTTTTGCTTCTACTTCTGAAATACCCTCCATCTCAAACATTACTTTCCCAGGTTTCACAACCGCAACCCAAAACTGCGGATCACCCTTGCCCTTGCCCATTCTCGTTTCGGCAGGTTTTTTCGTAACCGACTTATCAGGAAATATCCTAATCCAAACTTTTCCACCCTTTTTTATAAATCTCGTAAGCGTTATACGAGCAGCTTCTATTTGATTACTGTTTATCCACACAGGTTCCAAAGCTTGAAGGCCGTACCTGCCAAAAACCAAGCAAGCACCACCTTTAGCTTTACCTCTCATTCTACCTCTATGCACCTTTCTATACTTAACCCTTTTTGGCATCAACATACACAAAATCCTTACACCCTATTATAATTTTCGCACTGTATAGCACTTTTTCACAGCACCAAAAACTTTATTTAGACCTTATTCAAATATTCAAATCATTTTTGCATATTTTTCGCAACTATTTTTGAAGTATCAACAACCTTTACTTCGTTAAACAATTTATGGGTTGTCTTCTTAAAAAGCTCTTCTTTAAATATCCAAACTTTTACCCCTATCTGCCCCATGGTCGTGTAAGCCTCCGCAAAACCATAATCTATATCTGCCCTAAAAGTTTGAAGAGGAATCCTTCCTTCTTTAAGCCATTCAGTTCTCGCAATATCCGCTCCACCAATTCTGCCTGAAACCATAACTTTTATCCCTTGTGCTCCTCCTACCGACACCGACATTGCTCGTTCAATAGTTTTTTTCATTGCTCTTCTGAAAGCAACCTTCCTTTCCAGTTGAAATGCAATACCTTCAGCGGCAAGTTGAGCATCAATCTCAGGCTTTTTAATTTCCATAATGTTTATCACAATTTCCTTCGCCGTCATAATTTCAAGTTCTTTTTTTAAGTTTTCAATACCTTGCCCACCTTTCCCAATCACAACACCCGGACGAGCCGTATGAATATTTACACACAAGAGCTTCCCTTGCCTTTCAATACCTATCCTTGATACAAAAGCCAACTTAAACTTATTTTTAAGATACACCCTTACTCTCCGGTCTTCTTCAATAAAATTAGGCATTTCTTTCAAATCGAACCACCTAGATTCCCAACCTTTAATATAACCCAACCTTACACCCTTTGGATGCACTTTATTGCCCATTTTAACTTTTACCTTTTCTAAAATTTCTCATAAATTCAAATTTAATCCATTTTATTTGGCTTTTCTTGCTTTTTTCGTAACCGTATCCATATCTGAAACAACTATCGTAAGATGTGAAGTTCTTCTTTTAATAGGTCTGCTTTTCCCTCTCGATCCAGGCATCATTCTTTTTAATATTGGACCACTCCCAACCCATGCCTCCTTAACTTTAACATCAGAACAATCTTTCATTTTACCTGCATTTGCGATTGCACTTTTTAAAACTTTCTTGACAACCGCAGCAGCGGATTTTGGAAGGAAAGAAAGAACTTCAAATGCCTTTTCCGCCTTCTTATTCCTAATAAGTGCTAGAACTTGGTTTACTTTTCTTGGAGTACATCTGACAAATTTTGCCGTCGCCTTTACTTCCATATTAACATCCTCTTTCACTCAACTATAGAAAATACTGCTTATACCATATATAAACGTAGACGCAAAACAAAACCCTTTCTAACACATATTTATTATAAACAGCATCATAAATATATAACTTGTCTTCACATTTTTTTTATGTTGGAGAAGTTTCTTGCTTTGTCACTCCGCCATGGCCTCTAAAAACCCTAGTAGGAGCGAATTCCCCAAGTCTGTGCCCCACCATTTGCTCAGATATAAATATTGGTAAAAACTTTTTACCATTATGTACAGCCATAGTATGCCCAACAAAATCCGGAGTTATAACACACGCTCTTGCCCACGTTTTAATGACTTTTTTCTCATTACTTTCGTTGAGCTTTTGCACTTTTCTAAAAAGCTTCTCATCTACATAAGGACCCTTTTTTGTCGAACGACTCATATATTTTTTCTCTCCATCGATTATTTTCTATCTTTATTGCGACGGGTTACTATCACCCAATCCCATACCTTTTTAGGCCTTCTTGTCTTAAAGCCCTTAGCGAACTGGTTCCAAGGGCTTCTGGGTTGGTTATTACCCTTAGATCTTCCTCTTCCACCCCCGTGTGGGTGGTCAACAGCATTCATTGCTGTTCCGCGCACGTGAGGCTTTTTTCCTAGATGTCGATTCCTCCCAGCAGAACCTATCACAATATTCTCATGATCTAAATTCCCCACCCGTCCAACAGTCGCGTAACAAGCAGTTCCAATAAGTCTTATCTCTCCAGAAGGCATTCTTACATGAGCGTAATTGCCTTTTTTGGCAAGAAGCTGTGCCGCAACTCCAGCGGAGCGAACCAATTGGCCTCCTTTGCCAGCTATAAATTCCAAATTATGTATGAAGGTACCCACGGGTATGTTCATAAGAGGCAAAGAATTCCCAGACTTTACCTCGGCATTTGGCCCAGACATAACAGAGTCCCCCACATTCATGCCCACCGGATGAATAATATACCTTTTCTCGCCATCTTTATATCGCAAAAGAGCTATTCTACTCGAGCGATTAGGATCGTACTCTACCGCCACCACTTCTGCTAAAATATTAAATTTATTCCTTTTAAAATCAATAATTCTACAAAATCTTTTATGACCGCCACCTTTAAAACGAACCATTACTTGTCCCGTATTATTGCGGCCGCCTTTTCTTTTAATCACTTTAATAAGCGATCTTTCAGGATTCTTTTTTGTAATATCTGAAAAATCTGAAACTGACATCTGCCTTCTTGAATGTGTATACGCTCTAAACGTTTTAATTGACATTACACTACACTCATCCCCATGTTTAGTTTATATTGTATATTATGTATTATTGAGCTTTATTCTTTACATAGCCAAATAATTACAGCACAAACACCACACCTACATGCGTGATTACATCTAAACCTAATACTAAATTCCAAGAACAGCATTTTTTTTTTACAAAACTTTTTAATTTTTTCAAACTTCATCAACCATCTGAATTTCTTGCCCCTCGCCAATCTTCACTATTGCTTTTTTCCAGTCACTCCTGTAACCAATATTTTTACCCATCCTTCTACTCTTACCTATATAATTTGCAGTATGAACATTTTCTACTTTTACTTTAAACAAAGTTTCAACGGCCTCTTTTATTTGAAATTTATTTGCATCTCTATCAACTACAAAAGTATATTTATTTCTACATTTTTCTTTTAAAACCGTTGCTTTTTCTGTAACCACAGGCCTTTTAATAATATCTCTAACGTTCATTTCTATTACCTATCATAAAAATCTAAAAACTACAAAGATTGTCTTTTATTTATCGCATTAATGGCGTCAAAAGTAAAAAGCAACTTATCAGCCCAAAGAACTTCATAAGCATTTATATTTTTAACGTTTTTTAATACTGCATTCTCTATATTTCTCACTGCAAGTTTAAAATTTGTCTCAGCATCCTTAGAAAACACAAAAATAGTTTTCCTCCCATCAATTTTAAGATCTCTCATCAAATCCACAGCCTTCCTTGTCTTTGCCTCGTTAATGCTCACAGAGTCAACAACAACTATGTTTCCGTTTTTAAATTGAACTGATAACGCCATACTTAAAGAAAGTCTTTTTTTTCGTTTTGACATCTTAATATAATAATCCCTAGGCTGCGGCCCAAAAACTATGCCCCCTTTTCTCCACAATGGAGAATTTTTTTGTCCCGCCCTAGCGTTACCGGTGCCCTTTTGTCTCCACGGTTTTGCACCTGAAAAAGATACTTCCCCCCTAGTTTTTGTTTTATGCGTGCCAGATCTTTGATTGCTTAAATATGCTGTCGTAATTTCGTGCAAGAGAACACTACGAACCTCCGAATTAAACAAAGCCGGAAGCTCTACTTTACCCATCTCCTGTCCCTTCGAATTATAAATTATCGTTTCCATTTTACTCTCTCTTCCTTACTTCGTACCTCAAGATAAATCACAAAAACCATCACTCAGTTTTTAATAAATAGATTCACTAAAAAACATCCCTATCCAAACTCTCAGCATCTATACATAAACATCAACACTTTCTTTCAATTTTAACTCTAGACTTTTCCTTCACATCTTGTTACACAACTTGTACAACAGAAATCCTTTTAAGAGTACTACCAACCAACATACTACCCTTTACTTATAAGCAACGTCCCATTTTTAACAGCCGGAACAGAACCTTTTACAAGCATTACATTTTTCTCGACATCTACATTCACAACAAGCAATCCCCGTATTGTAACATACTTATTACCCAAATGTCCAGACATCTTCATTCCCTTAAAAACTTTTTGAGGACCGCCGCTACCACTTGAACCCCTAGCACGAGTTCTATCGGACTGCCCATGAGAAACGGGCTGCATGGCAAAATTATGCCTTTTAATAACACCTGCGTAACCCTTACCTTTCGAAAGTGCAGAAACATTCACGTAATCGCCAACCTTAAATACACTGGCCTTTATTTCTTGCCCGACAGAAAAAGCAGATACATCAGTAACTCTAAATTCCTTGACAATTTTTTTTGGTGAAATACTATTTTTCTTAAAAAAACCTACTTTAGATTTAACAAGACTTTTTTCCAATGCTTCTTCAAAGCCAAGCTGAACAGCTAGATATCCATCTTTTTCAATCGTTCGCACTTCCGTAATCACGCACGGACCAGCTTTTACTACCGTCACCGGAACGAGATTCCCTTTAGGGTCAAAAACTTGAGTCATGCCTACTTTTTCACCTATTATAGACTTTAACATATTTATTTTTCTCTCTACAATTCAGACATTTTTAAAATTACATTTTAATTTCAATATAGACGCCTACCGGCAAGTCAAGTTTCGTAAGCTCATCGACAGTTTTTGAAGAAGGCTCGCGAATATCCACTAATCTTTTATGTATTCTCATTTCAAATTGTTCCCGCGATTTCTTATCAACGTGAACGGATCTATTAACAGTATACCTTTTTATCTTAGTAGGTAAAAGCACAGGTCCTGTTATAGCAGCTCCCGTACGCCTCGCTGACTCCACGATTTTTGCTAATGAGTCATCTAACACTTTATGATCGTATGCACGTAGTTTAATTCTTATACGTTGAGCCGGTACTTCTCTTTCATTTGCCATAAATCTCAATCCTATATAACTTATTTTAACCTAAAAGTAAATAATCGATAAAACCGATCAATCTAATATTTCGGTAACTATACCCGAACCGACTGTTTTACCACCTTCTCTAATCGCAAATCTTAACTGCTTCTCCATAGCT
>JAISYK010000008.1 GCA_031269945.1 Candidatus Endomicrobiellum calonymphae | reverse complement strand
GAGATTTTAAAAATGCACTTTTTAGTGATTTACCATTTTCATTAAAATAACTTCCATTTTTTGAATTTTTTATTTTGAAGTAAAATGCATTATAGGTCTTTGAAGATGTTTTATATTGTAAAATGATTTTTTTAGAAAATTATATGTTATTTATTGAGGTATCCTTAGTGGTTCACATCAGAGACTACTTAAAGTTGTAATAATGAAATGAATAAAGAGTTAAAAAGTTAAGTTTTATATAAACACAAAGATGGTGAGGAATTTGTTCATTTCTGTTATAGTTGTTGTAGTAAAAAATGTGGCAAAAAAGTATAATAAGAACGGGCGTTATCGTTTAAATTCTACTCAGAAGAAATAATTAGTTCCATAAAGAGAGACGTGACACTTCGTGGAATTAGTGTTGAATTTTCTAATATTGGTACTAACAAATAGAGCGATGTAGGTTAATAATGGTGGTGGTTATGGAGGATTCATAATAAATAAGTGTGAAAAGTTTTATGAATTGGTTAAGGATGAGAGACGGAGTCTTGAAGAGAAAAGAATAAGAAGTTGAAAGAAAAAAAATTGATAAGTGTAAAAAGTTTTTGGTTTTTCAGTTTAAAAAATATTTATTGTTTAAAGTAACTGGTTTTTGTGTTTTTAAATTTGGCGTAAGTAATACAATAATTAGAGCAAATTAAATGTTAAAGAGTCAGGATATTTTTTATGGTTGCAGAGTTTGTACATTTACATAATCACACCGAATATTCTCTTCTTGACGGTGCGTGCAGAATTACTAATGATAGGGGTGATCCGAGTGAACTTTTTGATTTAATAGCTAAAGAATATAAAATGCCTGCTCTAGCTATTACTGACCACGGCAATATGTATGGGGCTATTGAATTTTATCAGTCTGCGAAGAAAAGCGGTATAAAACCTATAGTAGGATGCGAAGTGTATGTTGCTCCGAAATCGCGATTTGATAAGAGCGATGTTAGAAAAAAAAACGGAGAAAATTATAATCATCTAACGCTGATCGCCAAAGATTTTAAAGGCTATCAAAATCTTATGAAAATCGTAAGCGTAGGTTTTACTGAAGGTTTTTATTATAGGCCGCGTGTTGATAAGGAGATTTTAAGAAAGTATAATTCCGGGTTAATTACTTTTTCGGGTTGTCTTGCTGGCGAAGTTGCGTCTTATTTGATTAAGGGGAATTTTGAAAAAGCACAAGGTGTCGCAATAGAATATCGCGACATTTTCGGCAAGGATAATTTTTATATAGAAATTATGGACAATGGACTTGAAGATCAGCGAAGAGTAATTCCGGATTTGATTAAATTATCAAAAAAAACTGCAATACCGCTTGTAGCAACTAACGATTGCCATTTTTTAAGGAAGGAAGATTATCAAATCCATGATATTTTGCTTTGTGTTGGCATTGGTAAAATTTTGGACGATTCTAAAAGATTGCGTTTTGATTCCGATCTTTTTTGTTATCGCAGTGCTGAAGATATGCAAAAGACGTTTTCTTACGCACCCGAGGCCATAAAAAATACTTTAGAAATTACTGAAAAAGTCAATGTTGAAATTGCTATGGATAAGTTTCTTCTGCCACTGTTTCCGGTACCTAAGGGGTATAAATCGGATTATGAGTATTTAGAAACACTTTGTCGCAAAGGACTTGTGTTGCGGTACGGTGGTGAAATTGAGAAAGAGCAAGAAGATCGTTTAAATCACGAGCTTTCCGTTATAAATAAAATGGGGTTTGCTTCTTATTTTTTGATAGTTTCAGATTTTATAAAGTATGCAAAAGATCATGGCATCCCGGTAGGTCCTGGAAGAGGTTCCGGCACGGGTGCTATGATTGCTTATACTTTGGGAATCACAGATATTTGTCCTTTAAAATATGGGTTGCTGTTTGAAAGATTTTTGAATACTGATAGGTGTTCTATGCCTGATTTGGATATAGATTTCGCGGATTCGGGTCGAGATGAAGTTATAAATTATGTGCGCCAAAAATATGGCGAAAAAAAATGTGCTCAGATTATAACGTTCGGAGCGATGCAGTCTAGACTTGTTATAAGAGATGTGGCGAGGGTTATGGGATTTACTCCTGCAGAGTCAAATAGGATTGCAAAGCTTATTACGCAGAATGCAAACGTCTCCGAGGCATTGAAACATTCTAAAGAATTGTTAAGTCTTGTTGAAAGCGATGAAAAAATCGCAAATCTTATTACTGCTTCACGAAAACTTGAAGGCTTGAAAAGGCATACTGGCATACACGCTGCGGGGATGGTTATAGCCAATGAAGAAATTACAAATTATTCGCCTCTCGCAAAAGGGTCAAAAGATATACTTACGACACAATATGACGGGAGTATATTGCCACAACTCGGCCTTTTGAAAATTGACTTTTTAGGCTTAAGAGTGCTTACTGTTATTGATGAATGCGTTAAATTTATAAAAAAGAAAAATTCTAGTTTCAATTTAGACTGTATTTCATTAAATGATAAAAAAACTTATGAGCTTCTCTCTGAAGCTAAAACTATGGGTGTGTTTCAACTTGAAAGCAGAGGGATGAGAGGCTTAATAAAAAAACTCAAGCCGAACAGAATTGAGGATATAATAGCTTTAGTTGCATTGTATCGGCCAGGTCCCATGGGTTCTGGTATGTTGGATGATTTTGTGAACCGTAAACATGGAAAGACAAAAATTGTCTTTGATCATCCTTTGCAAAAACCTATATTGGAAGATACTTATGGTGTGATATTATATCAAGAACAAGTAATGAAAATGTCCGAGACACTTGCAGGTTTTACTCCGGGAGAAGCTGACAATTTGCGTAAAGCTATGAGTAAAAAAAAAACCGAAGTTATAAAAAAAGAAAAAGAAAAATTTATAAACGGAGCGAAAAAAAATTGTGTTGACAGGGGAACTGCGGAGAAGATATTTAATAATATTGTAGCTTTTGCCGGTTATGGTTTTAATAAGTCCCATTCTGCCGCTTATAGTTTGATTTCTTATAGAACGGCTTATTTAAAAGCAAATTATCCTTTGGAGTATTTTACGGCTTTGCTTAGCAGCGAGATTGGTCGTTCAGTCATGAAAAACGATGAAGAAAACAAACTTGCGATGTATTTAGATGATATGAGTGTCATTGGTATTAAACTGTTGCCGCCTGATGTCCAGTGTTCTGATGGGAAATTTAAAATAGAAAGTTCTGGTATACGGTTTGGGCTTCTTGCTGTGAAAAATGTAGGAGAAAGTGTCACGAATTCTATAGAACGAGCAAGACTTGATGGTACACAAATTAAAAAATTTAAAAATTGGAATGATTTTCTACAGAGAGTAGATTTAAATTCAATAAACAAAAAAGCTATTGAAAGTCTTGTGAAAGCTGGAGCTTTTGATTCTTTGAGTTTATATGATTCAAGTAAACTTACGGCAAGAGCGGATTTGCTTAAGAATATAGACTCGTCTATTGATGAGGCTGCGAAGATAAAACGAGATAGAAAATCGGCACAGGGATTCCTTTTTGATACTGCTGATGGAATTGAAATGATGAATGTACCTTCATTAAGAAAAGGAAACTCTGAAACGTTTGAACCTTTTAAAGCATTGGAATTTGAAAAAGAGGTTTTAGGTTTTTATCTCTCCGGGCATCCGTTGATAGATAAAAAAGAAGAGCTTTCCGCTTACTCAGATTTTAGGCTTGATAAGCTTGCGTTACTTGAAAAAGGTACTGATTTAGAAATTTGCGTCGCAGGTATGATAGTGATTATAAAAAAACTTATTTCGAGGACTAGAAAAGAGCTATACGCAAAATTTAAACTAGAAGATTTATACGGTACCATAGACGCTGTGCTTTTTCCTAGAAATTTCAAAAAGTTTGGCGGTTATCTTAAGCCTAATAATATTGTTGTAGTAAAAGGCAAATTAGCGGATGGTCAGGGACAAATTGAATTATTAGTTGAAGAAGTGATGACAATAGATGAAGCAAAGTGTAAATTTTCTTCAAAATGCAAACAAATTCATATAAAACTTTCAACTTCAAGATATGATGAGCCCTTATGTAAAAAATTGAAAAAAATTTTTGAGAAATATAAAGGTAAATCAAAGGTTTATATAGATTTAGAAGATGCGTTAGATGGAAGATTCTCTCTTGAAACTGAATATTTGGCAAACTGCTCAGATGATTTTATAAAAGACGTTGAAATGGCGATTGGAACTGCATATTCTGTTGAGTTGCGATAATAGTGTTGGATGGAGATAAAAAAATGAAAATTTACTTAACTTATATAAAGACATAAAAGTAATTCTTGGCTATGTGTTGAAATATGGTTATGGATTACTGCTGTTGTGGTTGTCATTTTCGAATATGTAAATGCAAATGAGAGAGGTAAGAGAGAAATGTTAGATATTAGGGTTATAAGGGAAGATATAAAAAAAGTTAAACGTGCGATGTTAAATAGAAATCAAAATGTTAATTTAGACAGGCTTTTAAATTTGGATAGGGAAAGGAAAATTTTAGTTAGTGAAATAGAACAACTAAGATTTAAGAGGAATAAATGGTCTGAAGAAGTATGTAAACTTAAAAGAGAAAATAAAAGTGTTTCTGTTGACTTTGTTGCAGATATAAATGCTATAAAGGATAAAATTCAGAAACAAAATAAGCGACTTTTAGCTACTGAAAATCAGATAGAGTATTTCCTTGCACGTATCCCTAATATTCCAGATGAAAGTGTTCCTATAGGCAAAGATGCTAGGGATAATAAAGTTGTAAAGTTTGTAGGGGATCTTAGGAAGTTTTCTTTTAAGCCAAAATATCATTGGGAAATAGGTGAGAAATTGGATATTCTTGATTTCAATGCGGCTTCTAAAATTTCAGGTTCACGTTTTGCTGTTTTAAAAAACGAGGGATGTGATTTGGAAAGAGCTATTATTTCATTTTTTTTAGACACTCATAAAAAAAAAGGGTATAAAGAAATAATGACGCCTTATCTTGTGAATCGTGCTTCAATGAGAGGTACGGGGCAATTGCCTAATCTGGAGGAAGATTTATTTAAGTGTGCTAACGACGATTTATTTCTGATACCTACTGCTGAGGTTCCGGTAACCAATATTCATAGAGATTGTGTATTTGAAGAGTCTTTTCTTCCGCAAAAATATGTTTCTTACTCGGCGTGTTTTAGAAGAGAAGCAGGATCTTATGGGAGAGATACCAAAGGTCTTATAAGAAATCATCAATTTGATAAAGTTGAGCTTGTGAAATTTGTTAAGCCAGAAACATCGGATGAGGAGCTAGAATCTCTTGTGTTTGATGCAGGCAATGTGTTGGAGTTATTGAAACTTCCATATAGACTCGTTCTTCTGTGTACGGGAGATATTGGTTTTTCGTCATCTAAAACTTATGATTTGGAAATATGGCTTGCAGGTGATGGAACGTACAGGGAGATTTCGTCTTGCTCAAATTTTAAAGATTTTCAAGCTAAAAGAATGAATATAAAATATTTAAAAGATAAGAAAAGAGAGTTTGTGTATACGTTAAATGGATCAGGAGTTGCCGTTGGAAGAACTTTTGCGGCGATACTTGAAAATTATCAACAGGAAGATGGCTCTATTAGTATACCCGAGGTACTGAGAAAATACACTGAATTTGATGCCATAAATCCTAAAAAATAGAAGATTACCTAAACATGTTTTTATCACTGACTAAGTATAAAAGGTTAAATTAAGTCCCATTTTTTTTGTTGTAGAACGCTTTTAAAGTGTTTTCTAGAAGTATCGTTATGGTCATAGGCCCTACGCCGCCCGGAACTGGAGTCATTTTAACATCCATATCTTTGACTGAGTTAAAATCGACATCTCCGCATATTTTATCTGAAACTCTGTTAATGCCTACGTCAATAAGTGTGACTCCGTTCTTTATAAACTCTCTGTTTATAAAACTAGGTTTTCCAATAGCCGTAACAACAATGTCTGCAGACTTGCATATTTCTCTTAAATTTTTTGTTTTTGAATGGGCCATTATAACTGTTGCATTTTTTGATAGCAAAAGCATAGACAAGGGTTTGCCTACTAGATTAGATCTTCCTATAACGACTGCTGTTTTGCTTTCAATTTCAGTGCTTGACTTACATAAGATATGCATGACTCCAAATGGAGTGCAAGAGACTAGAATATTTTTTTTTATTATCTCGTCCCAGCTTTTTGACAAGTTGAGAAGACCTGAATTAAAAGGGTGAAGTCCATCCACGTCTTTTAACGGACTTATTGAATTAATGCAATCTTGAGCGTCTTTGTTTTGTGGAAGAGGCAATTGGAGTAAAATGCCGTCAATCTCTGAATTTTCGTTTAGTTTTTTTATTAAGTTTAGAATGTCTTTTTTTGACGAGTTTTCGTCAAGATCGTGATGGAAAGATTTTATTCCGACATTTTCGCAAGCTTTAATTTTTGATCTAATATATATTTGACTTGCCGGATTTTTTCCTACTAGAATTGTCGCAAGTCCGGGAGCCTTTCCCGTGTGCCGCTTAATTTTGTCGATTTTTTCTTTAATTTCTTCGGTTTTTTCATTTGAGATTTTTTTGCAGTTAATCAATTCCATTTTTTATTTTCTCCAGCTTTTAGATTAAATTAACCCTTTCTTAATGTCAAGTAAAGTTAAACAGGGTTTAAACAGGGTAAATTGTATCAACTAATATACTGAAAATCAATTTATTACATTGATAAAAGAGACATTGTTTAGTACAATCTATGGCTCGGGTGTCTATTGGATGTTTGTATATTTAGGTGCCTATTTGTGTGGAGGTGCGTTTTTGAGAAGTATAGTGGAGAGGTCGCATAGTCTGGTCTAGTGCTCTGGTTTGCTAAACCGGTGTACGAACGGGAGTTCGTATCGAGAGTTCGAATCTCTCCCTCTCCGTTTTAGTTTTGAGAAGATAAAAAAAGTTTAGCTTTTTTGAATGAGCGTGTAACTTAAGAGTGCTTGGACACACATAATAGTTAAGGAGGTAAAATGAATGGGTTGCTGCGAAGAAAAATATGCTTACAAGTGTTCGCATGAGGTACAACAGATGACATACGTAGCTAAGGGCGCCAAACACGGGCCTGCTCCTATTCCTGAAGAAGGCAAGTGGGTGAGGACCACTCAAATTACTGACATAAGCGGCCTGACGCACGGCATAGGCTGGTGTGCTCCGCAGCAAGGGGCTTGCAAGCTGACATTAAATGTCAAAAAAGGCATTATCGAAGAAGCTTTGATTGAAACAATCGGTTGCAGCGGAATGACGCATTCAGCGGCGATGGGTGTCGAAGTTTTAAGCGGCAAGACAATTTTAGAAGCTTTAAATTCTGATTTGGTTTGCGATGCTATTAATACTGCCATGAGAGAGCTTTTTTTGCAAATAGCTTATGGAAGAACGCAAACTGCGTTTTCTGAAGAAGGTCTTCCTATAGGCTCTGGAATGGAAGATTTGGGAAAAGGATTGCGTTCTCAAATAGGGACGATGTATAGTACTAATGCCAAGGGCGTTCGTTACTTAGAAATGGCAGAAGGATATATTCTTGAAATCGGATTGGATAAAAATGATGAGGTTATAGGCTATAAATTTGTAAATCTTGGCAAAATGATGGAATCTATTAAAAAAGGTATTCCCCATAAGGAAGCTTTTGAAAGAAATGTAAGTTCTTATGGTCGATTTGGTGAAGCGGTGAAAAGGATTGATCCAAGGAAAGAATAAGGGGATACAAATGGTGATTACATTTGAAAACTATGAGAGAAGAATAAAGCAGATAAAATTGGCAATTAGAAAATATGGGATTAGAGATTTGGAAGAAGCATGGAAACTTTGCGTAGATAAAGGTATTGATATAGAGAAAATCGTCAAGGGGATTCAACCTATTGCTTTTGAAAACGCGGTTTGGGCTTATATTGTTGGTGCTGCTATTGTTATAAAGAAAGGCATTAAAAATGCGGTTGATGCAGCTGAGACAATAGGTATAGGGTTGCAGTCCTTTTGTATTCCGGGTTCTGTAGCTGATCAACGTTTGGTGGGCTTAGGACATGGTAATTTAGCAGCAATGTTGCTTAGGGAGCAGACAAAATGCTTCTGCTTCTTAGCCGGACACGAAAGTTTTGCAGCTGCCGAAGGGGCAATAAGCATTGTAAGGACTGCGAATAAAGTGCGCAAAGATCCTCTTAAAGTTATTCTCAATGGTTTAGGTAAGGATGCAGCCTATATTATAAGTCGAATCAACGGGTTTACTCATGTTGAAACCGAATACGATTATTCAACAGGCAAATTAGATGTTTCTAGAGAAACTTCGTTTTCAAGTGGAGATAAATCAAAAATTATGGTCTACGGTGCCGATGATGTAAACGAAGGCATTGCAATTATGATTAGTGAGAGCGTAGACGTTTCTATTACGGGAAATTCTACAAATCCTACTCGTTTTCAACATCCAGTTGCTGGTACATATAAAAAATGGTCTATTGAAAATGGCAAAAAGTACTTCTCTGTTGCTTCGGGCGGTGGCACAGGAAGGACGTTACATCCTGACAATATGGCGTCAGGGCCAGCTTCTTATGGCATGACAGATACCATGGGGCGTATGCACAGCGATGTGCAGTTTGCAGGTTCGTCTTCAGTTCCGTCACATGTTGAAATGATGGGCTTTATAGGGATGGGCAATAATCCTGTTGTAGGAGCGTCAGTTGCAGTTGCCGTTGCGGTAGAAGAGTCTTCAAAATAAGTAACCGATTTAAAATCCCGACATATAAATTATATTAGGTTATATTAAATTATATATAAATATTCTAAGGATATTTTTTGGCATCTAGGGTTTATAATAATATGATTTGGGGTTCCTTTTTTTTGTATCTCAAGTTTAGGTTTGAGTGTTTGAAAAATGTGTTGTTCGTTGCGTGACTGAAGATGTAATTAATTTTTGGGGAAAAATGGGAGATGAGGTAAATGGCCCTAACGTCTAGTGCTATAAATTCAGATGATCCTAAAAGAAAATTTGCATATTGGCAGAACCGCACGCTTATATCTACGATTATTTGCTACGCTGTATTCTACCTTGTTCGCAAGAACTTGAGTATGGCCATGCCTGGAATTGAAGAAGATTTAGGTATCACAAAAATACAGCTTGGCGTATTTTTGAGCTTGCATGGCGTAGTGTACGGAATTTCTAAATTTTTAAGCGGTTTTGTCGCTGACAAATTCAGCTCACGACACTTGCTGGTATTTGGGTTGCTCATGTGTTCAATGTGCAACATAGTATTCGGATCTAGTTCGACATTAATGCTGTTTGGTGTGGTTTGGGTTATCAACG
Organism: Candidatus Endomicrobiellum calonymphae; assembly: GCA_031269945.1. Classification (GTDB taxonomy): domain Bacteria; phylum Elusimicrobiota; class Endomicrobiia; order Endomicrobiales; family Endomicrobiaceae; genus Endomicrobiellum; species Endomicrobiellum calonymphae. The sequence goes on along the minus strand of JAISYK010000008.1, from coordinate 9,210 downwards.
GGCTATTTCAGGGTATGGGATTCCCTCCTATTGCACGTTTACTTACGCATTGGATACCTCCGAAAGAATTAGCTACAAAAATGTCAAGATGGAACACTTCTCATTCTATTGGAGCTGGACTGGCTTATATTGTTTGTGGTTGCGTTGTTTCTTTGGGTTGGAGGTGGTGCTTTTATGTTCCTTCTACAATAGCTTTACTGTGTGTCGTTTTTATATGGTTTTCAATCGGCGATACTCCAAAATCTGTTGGGCTTCCAGAGATGGACGAGATTGGCAGAGATAGCAAAAAAGACAAACAAATGGTTTCCGCAGCAGCAAGCGAAGAATTAAGCTCGGCAGAATATAAGAGGCTTTTAATTAAAAAGGTTTTTAATAATAAAGCTGTTTGGATTCTTGGAGTGGCAAATATCTTTGTTTATATACTGCGTTTCGCTATTTTGGACTGGGGACCTATGTTGTTAAAGGAGTGGAAAGGCTTATCTCTTGCCAACGCGGGATGGATAGTAGCTGCTTTTGAAATAGCCGGCGTTTTTGGAATATTGTTGTCTGGTTGGGTGACAGATAAATTTTTTAATGGAAAAGCTCAAAGAGTATGCGTAATTTCATTGTTGCTTGCTTCGTTTTTTATTTTTCTTTTTTGGAAAATTTCTTTTGCACCGCCTTGGCTTAATATTGTCTTTTTGATACTTTCGGGATTTTTTATTTACGGACCGCAGGCACTTGGCGGAATTGCCACGGCAAATATGGCCACTAGAAAGGTTGCGGCTACAGCTGTTGGGTTTCATGGCTTATGGGGTTATATGAGCACTCTTATTACGGGGGTGGGGGTTGGTGTCGTTACGGCTAAATTTGGTTGGTCGTGTACTTTAGGATTTGTTTTTTACGCGGGGCTTGTAGGAGCGTTTGTATTCGCATTGATGTGGAAATGTAAAGCTGACGGGTATGATGATGATGTTTAAAGATAATGTACTAAAGTCTTTTATAAAAATCTACTTTTGAACGCAGACATAACTTTGGCAACTAGTGAATCTGTTGCGCCATTATTTTTTGGGGATGTGTTTATTTACTTTTAGTGGGTTTGACTGATTTGTTTTATTCACAAGCTCTCTTCTTCATTTTTATTATGACTATAGAATTTTCTTGTAAATCTTTTGGCAGCAAATATAAACTCAAAGTTTTAGTTGTTAGTGGTTACATTTTAAATTTTGTAAATTCGGTTATACCCAGTAGTATCTATCATTAGGTAATTATTGATTTAAAGTGTAAACGTTACTCTTTAGTTAGTTGCCTAATTGACAAATGATAAGCAAGTGACCAAAGCTTACTTAAATATAGATAGATTCACAAGGTTATAGATAGTTTTCATTTAATTGGTGAAAGCTTTGCTACGTGAGAGAAATTTTGGTAAAATCGCCATGATTGTGGATAAACTATCGGTTCAAATAAGAGAAGAATTTTTAAAATTTTTTAGCGACGAAGGATGCAGTGTTGTCTCGTCGGACTCGCTTATTCCTACTGGAGATAAGACACTGCTTTTTACGTCTGCCGGGATGGTGCAATTTAAGCAACATTTTTTAGGACAAAGCAAGGATCCTTTTACAAGAGCTGCAAGTTGTCAAAAATGTTTTAGGACATCTGATATTGATCAAGTGGGCATGACTATGAGGCATCTTACGTTTTTTGAAATGTTAGGGAATTTTTCTTTCGGCGATTACTTTAAAGAGGAAGCCATAGCATGGGCATGGAATTTTTTGACGAAAAATATGTCTTTACCGAGAGACAAATTATATATAACGATTTACAATGACGATGACGAATCAGCTAAAATTTGGAGTAAGATCGTTTCAACGGATAGAATTATAAAAATGGGTGAAGAAACAAATTTTTGGAACATGGGAGATACCGGACCTTGCGGCCCGTGTTCGGAAATTTTAATAGATTTAGGACGCAATGTGGGTTGCGGTAAATCTTCATGCAGACCAGATTGCGGTTGTGACAGATATCTTGAAATATGGAATCTTGTTTTTACTCAGTTCGATAGACAGATGGATGGTTCGTTTAATAATCTTCCAAAAAGAAATATTGATACAGGCATGGGACTTGAAAGACTTGTAGCTGTAGCGAATTGGAAAAAGGATATTTTTGAAACTGATTTATTTAGGCCTGTAATGGAAGAAGCCGTAGAAATTTTAAAGATAAAAAGCAAGAATGAGAACATATCAAAGCTCAGAATGATTGCGGATCATTCGAGAGCAGCAGTCTTTTTAATTTTGGATGGAATACTGCCATCTAACTATGGCAGAGGTTATGTTTTAAGAAGGGTTTTAAGGAGAGCTTTAAGACAGGGAAAATTTTATGGCTATGATAAGCCATTTATAAGTAGGCTTGCCTCAATCGTGTTTAAAATTATGAGCCCGGTATATCCTGAACTTTTATCAAAATTGAGCAATATAGAGGCTATCATTAAAGCTGAGGAAGAAAAATTTTTAAAAACACTTGAATCAGGTTCGCAAATGCTTTCTGGCATCATAAGTTTTTGTAAATCTAAAAAGAAAGATACTATTGATGGCAAAACGGCATTTAAACTTTGCGATACTTATGGATTTCCGTATGATTTGACAAAAGAAATCGCTTTTGAAAACGAATTAATGGTTGATGAAGTTGGATTTAAATCAGAGCAAAATATGGCACGCGAGAAATCGCGTATTGCATGGAGTGGCTCTGGCGAAAAAGACATAACTTTTTATTCAATTCTGCACAAAAAATTGGGCGATACGCTATTTGTTGGATGTAGCGATTACACGAGCGAAAGTAAAGTTTTAGTTATGATAAAAAATGGCGAAATAGTTGCCGAATTGAATCTTGGTGATGATGGCGAAGTTGTACTTTCAAATTCTTCTTTTTATGCCTGCTCTGGCGGACAAGTAGGCGATAAGGGAAAAATAATGAATGAATATTTTGAAAGTATAGTTGAAGATGTTTCCAAACCTGTGGGCAATCTGTTTGTGCATAAAATAAAAATTTTGAGAGGACGATTAAAAATTGGTGATGTGGTGTCTACTATAATAGATATTGAATGCAGAAAACAAATTTCAAGACATCATACGGCTACGCATCTACTTCACAAGGTGCTTCGTGAAACTTTAGGCGATCATATAACTCAAGCTGGATCTTTGGTGACGAGCGACTACCTCCGCTTTGATTTTACGCATTTTTATAAGACAAAAAGAGATTGTTTAATTGAAGTGGAAAAAAAAGTGAATTATGTTTTAAGATCAAATTTAGATGTTCATATCGAAGTTATGGATATGGCAAAAGCACGAGATTTAGGGGCTATAGCTTTGTTCGGAGAAAAATACGGAGATATGGTAAGAACGGTCTCAATAAAGAGCAAAGATAAAAAATGTAATTACTCAATGGAACTGTGCTGTGGTACACATGTTGACCAAACCGGCGAAATAGGCATTTTTAAAATTATATCGGAATTTTCTGTTGCCGCAAGCACGAGACGCATAGAGGCGGTTGTAGGCAGTGCAGCTGAGAATTATATTTTGAAAAGAGAAGAAGTGCTTATTAAAACTTCAAATTTGTTAAACGCTTCAGATGATAATGTGGTGGATAAAACTTTCAAATGCATCGCTGGGTACAAGAAACTTGAAGAAGAAGTCGTCTTGCTAAAAAGAAAATTAATGTTAAATGAAGTGGATTCTTATGCGAAAAAAATTAAAGAAGTCAACGGAATAAACTTTTTACCAGTTTTAGTTGTCAATGCGGACATAAAATTATTGAGAAATTTATCTGGCAAATTAAAAGAAAAATTGAAATCGGTGGTGTTATTATTAGTTGCAAAAAACCCAAGTAGGATATTTTTTGTGGTGTCTGTCACGGCAGATTATGTAAAGAAAGGAATAAATGCTGACAGAATCGTAAGAGCTTTTGCTGCGGATATAAAAGGTTCCGGTGGTGGCAACCCTGAGTTTGCTCAAGGAGGCTCAAAAAATATGTCGTATTTAGATGACGCTATGAAGAACGCCCGTAAGTACATAATAGGGTAAACTACGGAGAATGAAAAATGGAAGGCTTTGCTTGAAAATTTATTAATTTCTGTGAGTTTCTACGATTCCAAAATATGTACGTTGTTATCTAGGTAATGCGCCTATAGCTTAATTGGGATAGAGCACTGGTTTCCGGAGCCTGTAATTCCGGTTCGAGTCCGGATAGGCGCGCGCGATGTTTTTTTTGCCAAAATTGCCATATAAATCAGTCTGGAAATGGAAATGAAAATGAAATTAGAGATGAGGATTTTAGTTAACGTATATAATATATTCACTTGATTTCTAAAAAAGGCATCTATAATGTAAGTTTAGTAACTCCATTACAACTTTTTATGGCAATTGCAAAAGTTATGTGCGTGATCTGGGTTTGTTATTCGCAAAAACAGTTTAAGATTGCTTCTGTAGTTGTATGTAACTGTAGTTGGGTTGGGGAATATAAAGATGTTAAAGATGTTAAAGTTTTAAAGCTTCTTAAAAGAATTGTTTATGTGTTGTTTTCTGAATGTAGCATTTTTCTAGTGATAAAACAGTTTATAGGTACTTCTAGTTCTAGGTTAAAAACTATGTTGAATGAAATGAAATCAGATCATGTGTAACTTTAATAAAATGAATAGACAGATCGGCGTTTTTAAAATTGACATATAAAGAGGAGCCATGATTCAAAAAAATCTTATTATAGGGTTTTTGGTTCGGCCGAAGAATATTGAAAATGCTAAAAAAAATTAAATTTATTGTGAGAGAATTGTCTGGAAATGCTTTTGTGAGTTTGGTATCGTGCAATATTAATTTGTACTTATAAAAGTCAAACAATTTCGAAATTTTAAAGAGTTCTTGTCCCATTTAAGTAAGAAAGAATATACTGGAGCGGTAGATTGTTTTAAATTATTGAATTTAGGAAATGATTGAGTTCAAAATCTTTAAGACCTAAAATAGATGTTATTTGGTTTTTATGGATCATCTAGCTGTTGCTGTGCGGTAATAGTTGATACTTGCCTCTCCGTCGTCATGCTTTGTCGGTTTTTGCTTTGAATGATAAAGGTAATTTAGCTAAATTTAGTGATGCAATTGAATAAAACATGGCAATTTAAAAAAATATTTATTAGAATGACCTAGTAGGGTATCTAGAGTGGTGGAATAGTTAAGGATGAATCAATAAATTAGATTTTCATGAAATCTAAAAAGGAGATGGGAATGAGAAGACTGTTGTTGATGTTTTTAGTTTGTTGTTTGGTTTTTGCAGGTTGCGGCTCTAACGGACTTTTTAATTTTGGAAAAAGAGGAGAAAAAAAACCGCATCTTGACGGTATTCAAAAGTCTGGTGAAGTTAATACTCAGAACCAGGGGAATAATAACGATCAGGGTAGCCAAAAATAACTAAAAATAAGTGTTGAAAACAAATGATTTTAGTGTTTGTGTACCTTTTAGAGTAGTTTACTAAGTAGTGTATGTTTTCTAAAAGAAGGGAGGCAGTTGGGTATTGTTGGGATGGTATCTTTTGCCTCCTTTCTTGTTTCCCTTTGTAGTTTTTAAGCCTAACTTAAAAATATTATAGTCTCGAAAATTCAAAGTTTAATAGTTGTAGAAGTATTTATTAAGCTTTTTTGTGTTGCCTTAAAAGTAATTATTTAATGATAACTGGAGTTGGAACTATAACAGAAATAGTAGATGTAATTAGAAAAATAAGTTGTTTATCGGAAGATTCTGAGGTTTATATAGTTGGCGGATTTTTAAGAGATGTGCTTTTAAAACGTGGAAGTAAGTATAGTGATATTGATTTGGTAGTTAATAAAAATGCTTTAAAATATTCTAAAAAAATTGCAAGTGCATTTAAATCAAAGCTTATAACTTTAAATGATGCAAACAAAACTTACAGAATAATACTAAAGAGTAGTGTTATTGAAAATATAGATATCTCTCTTCTAAACGGCAAAACCATAGAGCGTGATTTGCAAAACAGAGATTTTACTGTAAACGCTGTAGCCTTTAATTTAAAAGACTTTAAAGACTTCAAGGATTTTAAGAAGCAGATTATTTTTCTCAAAAATAGTAATGTTAGAGACTTGAAATCAAGGATAATAAATACCGTTTCTGTTAGATCATTTGAAATAGATCCATTGAGAATGCTTAGAGCGTTTCGTTTTGCAGTGGAATTAAATTTTGATATTTCTCAGGGAACCTTTAAACAGATTAGACGCAATGCTAAGCTTATTCGTAAGGTTGCTCCAGAGAGAATTAAAAATGAGTTTTTTAGGATATTATCTGTAAAAAATTCGGTGAGTTTGCTCAAAGAAATGGACAAGTGCAAATTGATTTCAGAGATTTTTTATGAAATTGATACGATGAAAAAAGCCAGTAAAAAGTATTATTATCATCCTGGCGGATTATTTCAACATTCTTTTGAAACCATGAGATTTACTGAAAAAATTCTTAATAATTTAAAAGAATATTTTCCTAACAATTATATCGATTTGCATAAACATTTTGATGATAATAATATTTTTTCCGAAAACGTTACCAGAGAAAGTTTGTTAAAATTTGCAGCTTTTTTTCATGACAATGCAAAACCTGAAACCTCAAAATTTATAAACGGCAAGATGCACTTTTTTGGACATGAAAAATTAGGAGCTGATAAGATAAAAAAAATCATGATTTCTTTAAAATCTAGCAAAAAAGATATTGAGACAGTGAGTTTTTTAATAAGGCATCATATGCGCCCATCAACTCTAACTAAAAATAATGTGATTACGAAAAAAGCAGCGTTAAAGTTTTTTAGAGATATTGGAGACAATACTCCAGACGCACTAATTCTTTCAATGTCAGATTGGTATTCTTATAAAAAATTGGGAACTTTTTCTCCTATCGCGTTGAAATTGCAGAAAAAATTTATAAGAGGGCTTATAAAATATTATTACGAATTGAAGAAAGCGAAACCGTTATCAAAAATCGTTGACGGTAACGTAATAATGAAAAAATTTAATTTAAGGCCCGGTCCATGGATTGGCGAGCTTTTAGATTTTGTTTTTGAAGCACAGCAAGAAGGCAAAATTTCTAAGCCATGTGAAGCCTTGAAACTAATTTCTTTAAAGTTGACGTGCGTTAAGAAAAAATATAAAATTTCGGTATCAAAAATTTGAGCGGTGCACTTACGCGGGCGTAGTTTAGTGGTAAAACTTCAGCTTCCCAAGTTGGTGATGTGGGTTCGATTCCCATCGCCCGCTATTTGTTGTTGAGTTTAGGCAAATTGTTTTTTTTCGATTGTGTGTGAATTAGTAGTTTTGACAGTTTTGAGTGTTCCAATTTTAAGTAAAACTGAGGTTATTGAAGTGCAAATAAATGTTTGAAAAGAAAAGACCAGTTGACAAAAAAAAGTAAATGTTGTACAACAGGGGGGGGATGGGGAGTGGTTGAATTATAGGTTTTGTTGGTTGGGTTGCGTCTTTACAAAGTTTGTGAATTATGCTAGTCTAACTGTCCTGAACTGAGTTGAATGAGAGAAAAGGGAAATTTGAAGAGTGCTTTGTCTGATAGAATTCTTAGTGAGTATAGGCTTAGTTTCTAAGGTTGGATAGTAGTAAAGATTAAAAAGTTGATAAACAGAAAAAAATTTTTCTTGAAGTTCTTTGAAAACTGGATAACGTGCAGATAAGTGCCTCGCAAAAGAGGCAGTCGTGTAATTCAGAGGTCATTTTAGAAAGTTAGTTTTTGTAAGGATTAGTATGAGTAATTTGGAGCTTATAAAAACTTTGTAACTGTAAGTATTTTGTTTGTGGAGAGTTTGATCTTGGCTCAGAGTGAACGTTGGCGGCGTGCCTAACACATGCAAGTCGAGCGAGGTTTTACGGGGTATTGTAAAATCTAGCGGCAAACGGGTGAGTAACACGTAAGAAATCTTCCTCAGAATGGGGAATATCTCCGAGAAATCGGAGTTAATACCGCATGAGACCACGGCTTGGCATCAAGCAGAGGTTAAAGCAGTAATGCGTTTTGAGATGATCTTGCGGCCTATCAGCTAGTTGGCAAGATAATGGCTTACCAAGGCTATGACGGGTATCTGTCCTGAAAGGGTGAACGGACACACTGGAACTGAGACACGGTCCAGACTCCTACGGGAGGCAGCAGTGGGGAATTTTGGACAATGGGGGAAACCCTGATCCAGCGACGCCGCGTGGAGGATGAAGGCTTTCGAGTTGTAAACTCCTTTTAGAGGGGAAGAATCAATGACGGTACCCTCAGAAAAAGCCACGGCTAACTACGTGCCAGCAGCCGCGGTAATACGTAGGTGGCGAGCGTTACTCGGAATTACTAGGCGTAAAGTGTACGTAGACGGTTGGGCAAGTCTCTAGTAAAATTTTTCGTCTCAACCGAGAGAGGTCTAGAGATACTGTTCGACTTGAGTTTGGGAGAGGGAGATGGAATTCCTGGTGTAGCGGTGAAATGCGTAGATATCAGGAGGAACACCGATGGCGAAGGCAATCTCCTGGACCAATACTGACGTTGATGTACGAAAGCTAGGGGAGCAAACAGGATTAGATACCCTGGTAGTCCTAGCCGTAAATGATGTTCACTAGACGTGGGGGGTATCGACCCCTTCTGCGTCGACGCTAACGCATTAAGTGAATCGCCTGGGGAGTACGACCGCAAGGTTGAAACTCAAAAGAATTGACGGGGGCCCGCACAAGCGGTGGAGTATGTGGTTTAATTCGACGCAACGCGAAAAACCTTACCTGGGTTTGAACTGCTAATAGTAAAAGCTGGAAACGGTGATGATCCGCAAGGAAGTTAGTAGAGGTGCTGCATGGCTGTCGTCAGCTCGTGTCGTGAGATGTTGGGTTAAGTCCCGCAACGAGCGCAACCCTTATCCCATGTTACCTGTAGTGATACAGGGTATCTGAGGAAACTGCCATTGATAAAATGGAGGAAGGTGAGGACGACGTCAAGTCATCATGGTCTTTATGTCCAGGGCTACACACGTACTACAATGGCCGGTACAGAGGGTGGCAATACCGTAAGGAGGAGCAAATCCCTAAAGCCGGTCCCAGTTCGGATTGTGGGCTGCAATTCGCCCACATGAAGTAGGAATCGCTAGTAATCGCAGATCAGCAGGCTGCGGTGAATACGTTCCCGGGCCTTGTACACACCGCCCGTCACACCACGA
>JAISYK010000007.1 GCA_031269945.1 Candidatus Endomicrobiellum calonymphae | reverse complement strand
GAGATTTTAAAAATGCACTTTTTAGTGATTTACCATTTTCATTAAAATAACTTCCATTTTTTGAATTTTTTATTTTGAAGTAAAATGCATTATAGGTCTTTGAAGATGTTTTATATTGTGCTGCTATGATTTTTAATGGTAATTTTGTATTTTTTTTATTTACTTCTTCTATTTCGTATACAATTTTAAAACTATCCCCATCTTTTGTATCCGTGAGAAAATCTATTTTCCATGCGAATATATCTGTAAAGGAATGTATTGTTTTCAACGGTATGTTTTGAGATGTCATAGCCGTCCATAAAGACGAATAAATAATTCCCTGTGCTTTGTGTTTTTTTATAACTGTTTTAAGATCTTTTTTTTCAATTTTTATTTCATTATTGTGGGGAACTTTAGTTAGTAAGTAATATGAAATTCCTGGCGGATAATAACTAAAATCTTTCCACTGTCCAGTTTTGGAGTCATAGATTATCTCATAGGAATCTCCTGGCATACAGTGATTGACATTTAATAATTTTGTGAGGTTTTCGACGATTTCTGTAGAATCTTTAGGTGAAAGTCTTGTGTTGCTTAATGTTGAAGTGAGAATGTCCCCCTGTTTTATTATTACTTTCTCGGCGTATGGCTTTCTATCGTCGTCAGATTTTTTTTTTGTAAATGCTAATTTATCGGCTATATGAAACAAGATTAATGTGATTAATACGATAAAAGTAAGATAGATAAAAGTTTTTTTTTTAGAGAATTCCATCAATCGGATCATTCTATAAGATTTCAAACTTTTTGACAATATTCAATTATTTATTATAAGATCTGTGGCGAGTGTGACTTATTAAAATTGTCAATTAGTCAGTTAAGTGAGTTGGAGGAAGTGGTTATGGCAGAGGTAAAGGCATTTAGAGCTATTAGATTTTCGGAAAGTGACGTTACTGATTTTATATGTCCTCCTTATGATGTTATAAGTTCTGATGAAAAAAAGAAACTTAGAAAGTTGTCACCTTTTAATATGGTCAATGTTGAATTATCTGATTCTTTGGGTGAAAGGAATAAATATGAAAATGCTAGCGACTTGTTTAAGGCATGGCAAGATGGGGGCACACTTGTGCAGGATGAGAAACCTTCTTTGTATTTTTATGAGCAAGTTTTTGATGATCATGGAATTAAAATGACTAGGGAAGGTTTTTTTGCAGCTTTGAAACTTGATGATCCTCATTCTGATAAAAGCTCAATAAAGCCGCATGAGAAAACGCTTGAAGGTCCAAAAAGTGATAGACTGGACCTTTTGAGGGCTACGAAGGCGAATATTAGTCCTATTTTTTGTTTATTTGAAGATGAAGATTTTATAATCAAAGATATTTACAGAAAAATATGCAGAAAAGTAACCTCGTCAACTGCAAAAGACAAAGATGGTACTTTCCATAAATTGTGGACTGTTAACGATGAATGTGTAATTAAGACTGTAGAACAATATTTGTCTGGTAAAAAAATGTTTATAGCAGATGGGCATCACAGATACGAAACTGCTTGGAGTTATAGTCAAGAAAGAAAGGCAAAAGATAAAAATTATTCTTTAGAAAGAGATTATAATTATGTTTTAGCTTATTTTTGCTCAATGAAAGATCCAGGTATTTCAATTTGGCCTGCACACAGAGTTATTCAAGAACCTATAGAATTGGAGTCAAACGTTTACAGATATTTTGATATACATTCAGTAAAAAATTTTCAAAAACTTTCTAAAAAAGAAGTTCAGCCTATGATGGTTTTTAAAAATGATAAATATAGAGTTTTAACCATAAAAAAAGATTCGCTTCTTAAAAAAATAATGCCTAATAATAGTAAAGCTTACAGAAGTTTAGCAGTAAGCATTTTACACAGTGCACTTGTGCCAAATATTGACGCTTCAGAATTTACTTACGTGAAAAATGATAAAGAAGCCGTGTTGCTTGCTAAAAAAACTGGAAAAATTGCGATTATAGTACCGCCAACTCCTGTTGAATCTTTGAGAGCTATCAGTTTAAATAATGAAATGATGCCTCAGAAGTCAACATATTTTTATCCCAAGGTTGCAAGCGGAATGGTAATAAGGACGGTATGAATTTTGCTAATAGATATTTTTTTGATATTGGGTGTAATTGTAATAGTTAGAGTGGGTTGGTCTGTTGGTTTTACAAAAATTTTTTTTACGATTCTCGCAGGGTTTTTAGCAGCTTTTATTTCAAGTAAATATTCGTATCGAGAAGGATTAAGCTTATATTTAACATTTGTAGTGGTCGCGGTGCTTACCATTGTATTGGGTTGTTTTATTGTAAGATTAGTTGATTTTTTGTGTATGAATTTTTTAGATAAAATTGGTGGGTTGGTGTTGAGTGTTTGCGTTTGGCTTATATTGTGTACAAATGTCATAGTCCCCATCATGGTCTACGAGAATTATGTGTTAGATAAATCAAGCGGCAAGATATGTAGAACTGTATCTTGTTTTATAGAATCTAAAGTTCCTTTATTTAAAGGCTATGTTTTTTCGTATGCTCATTTGAAATCAAAATTACAAAATTTTAATAAAGATAAAGCCGATTAAGGGATGTGATGAAAAAATTGAAATTAGGGTTTCCGAAAGGAAGTCTTCAAGATCCGACAATTGAATTATTTAGAAGGGCAGGTATAAAAATAGATGTATCGGCTAGATCATATTATCCGATATCTGATGATGACGAGCTGGAAATAATGTTGATGCGTTCACAAGAAATGGCTATATACGTTCAAAATGGTTTTTTTGACGCTGGGATTACAGGTTATGATTGGATATGCGAGAGTGGTGCTACGGTTAAGGAGGTATGCGAGTTAAATTATGCAAAATCAGGATTCAAACCCGTGAGGTGGGTTTTAGCTGTGCCTGAGGACTCAAAAATTAAATCAGTGAATGATTTGCAGGGCAAACGTATCGCAACAGAGCTTTTAAGCTATACGAAAAAATATTTTAAAAAAAACAAGGTTAGGGTAGATATTGAATTCTCGTGGGGAGCAACAGAGGCAAAAGCTGGTAAGTTTGTTGATGCGGTAGTTGAGCTTACTGAGACAGGGTCATCTTTAAGAGCTAATAAATTGAAAGTAATAGATGAAATGCTTGTTTCAACCACAAGATTCATCACAAATGCTAAAGCTTTTGATGATAGATGGAAAAGGGAAAAAATGGAGAATATGGCTATGCTTTTGAAGGGAGCACTTGCTTCTGAAGGAATGGTAGGTCTCAAAATGAATATCCCTATTGGATCTCTAGAAAAAGTTGTATCTGTTCTACCGGCTCTTAAAAAACCTACAATATCTCAATTGAGTGATAAGAACTGGGTTGCCCTAGAGGTTGTTTTAGAAGAAAAAACTGTAAAAAAAATAATACCTGCTATAAAAAGATCCGGAGCCACTGGTATTATTGAATACTCATTAAATAAGGTAATTTATTAGTGAACAAAACTAAAAGCGAAAGTGTTTATTTAATTTAATTTAAGTTTTATTTTTTTTGTTGCCGGTACTTTTTTGATTAATTGTATATTTCTTCTAGTTGTGCGGATTGTTCTCTATCTAGATTCGTATCGAGTGTATAAGGAATAGTTAATGGCTGATGTAAGGGTTAGGTTTGCACCATCTCCTACTGGTGATTTGCATGTTGGAGGTGCACGTACGGCTTTATTTAATTGGCTTTTTGCGAAAAATAGGAAAGGTAAGTTTATTTTGAGAATCGAGGATACAGATGAAGTTCGTTCTACTGAAGCTTCTGTAAAAGTTATTTTAGATGCCATGAAATGGCTTCAGCTTGATTGGGATGAGGGACAGCCAGATAATGAAAATTTAAAATATTCACCATATTATCAGATGGAGCGCAAAGAAAAAGGAATATATCAAAAGTACGCGGATGAACTTGTAACTAGGAAACTTGCATATTACTGTTATTGTGATCCGGAAGAAGTTGACGATATTAGAAAAAAATCACAGATTAATAAACTTCCTCCTAAGTACGATGGTAGGTGCAGGTACAGCACGCTCGAACAAAGAGAACAACAAAAAAAAAGAGGCAAAGTACCTGTCGTCAGGTTTAGAATGCCAGATACAGGTATTGTTGTTTTGAACGATATTATAAGAGGTAAAATTAAATTTGACAACTTTTTGCTCGATGATTTTGTAATTATTAAGGCGAATGGTACGCCTACATATAACTTTGCGTGTGTGGTAGATGATTATCTTATGAAAATAACTCATGTCTTAAGAGGGGATGATCATATCTCAAATACTCCCAAACAAATGCATATTTATAATGCTTTGAATTGGGAAATGCCTGAGTTTGCACATTTAGCTATGATTTTAGGCTCTGACGGGTCAAGGCTTTCGAAGAGGCATGGACATATATCTGTTTTGGAGTATAGGAAAGAAGGTTATTTACAAGAGGCATTAATAAATTATTTAGTGTTGCTTGGGTGGTCTACTGAGGATAGTCAGCAGATTTTTACGATGGAGGATATGAAGCAAAAGTTTTCTATTGAAAGATGTGGTGCCAGTCCGTCAGTTTTTGATTCTGCGAAGTTGCTATGGCTTAATGGCGAGAAAATTCGTTCAAAGAGTTCTGATCAGATTTATGAATTATTTATTGATTGGATAAATTATACGGGTAATGATAAGTTAATAAAAAATTGGGATACTGAATTATTAAAAAAAGCTATTTTTTTAGAACGAGACAAAATAAAATTGTTAAAAAATATTCCATCTCTTGTAGACTTTTTTTTTACTAAAGACATAGATTATGAGGAAGATGCAATACGGACGGTGTTGCTCTCTGAAAAGTCAAAAAACGTTGCGGAACTTGTGCTGACTAAAAGTTTAATAGGACTTTCTAATCATCAAGATTTTTCGGCCGTATCCTTAGAAAAGTATGCAAGACATTTTGCTATGGATAAAAATATTAAAACTTCTCAAGTGTTTCATCCTATAAGAGTTGCGATTTCTGGAAGGAAACAAGGTCCAAGTTTATTCCATATGATGGAAATTATGGGCAGAGAAGAGGTAGTTAGAAGAATAAATGTTACGATAAATAAATTTTTCACATAGGAACAGAAATGTCAGATATAGAGAGAGAGACTTTTGATATTGATTCAGATTTTTTAAATCTAATGACAATGCTTGCTTCTTCAGTTTGGTGTTATCTTGGCAAAATGCAGGGCTCTGCTTCTGATAAAATACATGTGGATTTGCAAAATGCAAAAATAGCAATTGATATGCTTCTCGCGCTTCGTAGTAAAACTATGAATAATTTAACAAAAAAAGAAGAAGAAATGTTAAATTCAACAATTTCAAATTTGCAAATTAATTATGCTGAGGAAGTGGAAAAATTTAAATTGAATCAAAAAAAAAATTAGTGTTATATTGATTTTGATTAAAAGATTTTATAAAAACAAAGTACAATGCGGGTTCTTAAGATTGTTATTTTGTCGTTTTTTAAGTTAGGGCGGGTGGCGGAATTGGCAGACGCACAGGACTTAAAATCCTGGGACTTGCAAGAGTCGTGAGGGTTCAAATCCCTCCTCGCCCATTTTGTTTATGTTCGAAGATAAATACATCAACATTAAAACAGAAACTTAAGAGTGGAAAATGTCATGATAAAAAAATGTTATTTATCGATATTTAATTTAGAAGTAAAACATTAAAACTCTATATGAAGTAGGTTGTATTTTTTCTGAATATTTTATTACAATTTACTAGTGGGAGAAAGAAGTATATGTAATTCAAAGTGCTGTTTGTTTTAAGAAATGTATCTGTGTGTGTGTGCTTGGTGGAGGGAGGAATGTTAAGAGAAGGTAAATTAAGAATACCGTCTGGATGTGCCATAAGCGGCATAATAGATAGGAAAAGGAATAAATTTAATGGAGAAGAAATTATTAAGTCCATTGCGTTAATGCATGATCGTTCAAATGGACTTGGGGGCGGGTTCGCTGCTTACGGTATTTATCCAAGTTATAAGGATTTTTATGCGCTTCATATATTTTACGAGAGTTTAAGTGTTAAAGCTCAGACAGAAAATTTTATCAAAAGACATTTTGATGTTGAAAAGGCAGAAAGTATTCCAACTAGGCCTGTACTTAGTATTGTAAACATACCACTGATATGGCGTTATTTTGTTCGTCCACAAGCACAAGCATGTGTATCAAAAGATGATTGTGTGGATGAATCTGATTTTACGTCAAAATGCGTTATAAAAATAAACACAGATTATGAAGGAGCATATGTTTTTTCTAGTGGGAAGAATATGGGGACATTTAAAGGTGTTGGTTACCCTGAAGATATAGGTGAGTTTTTCATGCTTGATACTTATGAAGCTCATATGTGGACTGCACATGGAAGATTTCCTACAAATACTCCGGGTTGGTGGGGGGGGGCTCATCCCTTCACAATACTCAATTGGTCTGTTGTACACAATGGAGAAATATCTTCTTATGATACCAACAGAAGATTCGTCGAAATGTATGGATATAAATGTACACTGAAGACAGATACAGAAGTAATAACATATTTGTTTGATATGCTTGTGAGAAAACATAAGTTACCTATTGAAAAAGCTATAAAAGTAGTTTCTGCCCCATTTTGGGATGATATTGAAAGAGAAAAAAGCGAAGAAGTTAAAAATGAATTAAAAAGTATTAGAGCAGTTTATGCAAATGCCTTAGTTAATGGGCCGTTTTCAATAATTTTAGGATATGAAAAGGGGATGATAGCTTTAAACGATAGAATTAAACTTCGCCCTTTAGTTGCTGCTGAAAAAGGTAATAGAATTTATGTTGCGAGTGAAGAAAGTGCAATAAGAATAATATGCAATAATCCAGAAAGAGTGTGGTCGCCTAGGGGTGGAGAGCCAGTTGTTGTTTTACTTGAAGGAGAACAAGAATGAGTTTGGATTTTAATACTCCTGATTTTGAAGTAATAAGGAATGGGAATAGATGTATTCAGTGTAAAGTATGTGTGCATCAGTGTGCCAATGCGGTGCATTTTTATGATGAAGAGTATGATGTGGTTTGCGTCGATGATTCAAAGTGCGTTAACTGTCATAGATGTGTTACTCTTTGTCCTACGAAAGCTTTAGTAATAAGAAAATATCCTCTTGAATTTAGAGAAAATTTCAATTGGCATGGCAAAGCGATAAAAGAAATTTATAAACAATCACAAACTGGGGGTGTTTTGCTGTCGAGTATGGGGAATCCCGAGCCTTTTCCTATTTATTGGGATAAGATGTTACTAAATGCAAGTCAGGTTACAAATCCCTCTATAGATCCATTGCGTGAACCTATGGAAACGAAAGTTGTAATAGGTAGGAAACCTGAAAGGCTTAAATTTGACGCTAATGGCAAACTTTTAACAAAAATGCCTCTGAATATTGAATTAAAAGTTCCCGTAATGTTTTCCGCAATGAGTTATGGTTCAATTTCAAGGAATGCCCATGAATCTCTTGCCAGAGCTGCAGAAGAGCTTGGCATATTTTATAATACCGGCGAAGGGGGGTTAAGTAAAGATTTTTATAAGTATGGTAAAAACACTATTGTTCAAGTGGCGTCGGGAAGATTCGGTGTGCATAAGGAATATTTGAATGCTGGAGCTGCTATCGAAATTAAAATAGGTCAGGGTGCAAAGCCTGGTATTGGTGGTCATTTGCCTGGCAAAAAAGTGGGAGAAGATGTTTCAGCAACAAGGATGATACCTGTGGGTTCTGATGCTATTTCTCCGGCTCCGCATCATGATATTTACTCTATAGAGGACTTAAGGCAACTTATATTTTCGCTAAAAGAAGCTACAGGTTATAAAAAGCCTGTTTTTGTTAAAATTGCTGCGGTTCATAATTCAGCCGCTATAGCTTCAGGTGTGGTAAGAGCTGGTGCTGATGCTATTGTGGTCGATGGGTTTCGTGGGGGAACTGGAGCAGCTCCTACTAGAGTTAGAAATAATGTCGGAATTCCAATTGAGCTAGCTTTGGCAGCAATAGATCAAAGATTAAGAGAAGAAGGTATAAGAAATTATTGTTCTCTTATTGTTGCTGGGAGTATAAGGAATAGTTCCGATGTAGTGAAAGCTATTGCTTTGGGTGCAGATGCTGTTTATATAGGTTCAGCTGCTGTTATAGCCTTGGGTTGCCATATGTGCCACTCATGTTCCACCGGCAAGTGTAACTGGGGGATAGCTACACAATATCCCGAACTTGTAAAAAGACTTAATCCCGACATTATGTATAAAAGACTTGTGAATTTAATTTCTGCATGGAACAATGAAATTCAAGAACTTCTTGGTGGAATGGGAATTAATGCCATTGAAAGTCTAAGGGGCAATAGACTTATGCTTAGAGGTGTAGATTTAAATGAAAAGGAGTTGGAAGTGTTAGGCATAAAATATGCAGGAGAATAAAATTATTCAACTTTTTATAAAAGGAAGAAGATGGGTAATAGTTTTTTTTGTTCATTTGAATATATTTTTATCACTATAAGATAAAAAGATATTGGCTTAATAAATGAAAGTGAAAGGCAGGGGAGTGTTTTATGTTTGATTTGGCAAGGACGAAAGTAAGAGGGAAATATGAAAAAGATTTATGCGTTCGAAAGCAGATGTTTAGGGTGTAGGTTATGTGAGGTTTATTGTAGAACGGCCCGTTTTAAGTCAAAAGATGTAGTGAAAGCTCATAAGCGGAAAAATATAACTTCCGCAATAATTGTTGAAGAAGTTTTGGGTCCTAATAATATTTCATATTTTGCGTTGCAGTGTCGTCATTGCAAAAATCCTAAATGCATAAAAGCTTGTATATCGGGAGCAATGTATAAAAACGATAAAGGTATTGTGCGTAATGATAGTGAAAAATGTGTTGGCTGTTTGTCGTGTATCTTAGTTTGCCCTTTTGGTGTTATAAAAAAGAATGATGATGGTAAATCTGTTTCGAAATGTGATTTGTGTGCAGATTTTGGTGAACCTTTTTGTGTTGAAAATTGTCCTAATGAAGCTATAAAGTTTCTTAATGAAGGTGAGGCAAGGGCACTAAAATGAAAAAATACTTAATAATAGGGAATGGTGCTGCAGGAGTAAACGCAGCTGTTGCTATAAGAGCAAATGATAAAACGAGTAGTATAAAAATAATTTCGGATGAAGAGTTTAATTTTTATGGGAGACCTTTAATTTCTTATTATTTAAGTGGACAAGTAAAGCCTGAGAATATTTATTATCGTAACGAAGAATTTTATAAATCTAAGAACATAAAGGTACTTTTGGATACTAAAGCAAAGAAAATAGACACGGTGAAGAAAGAAGTTCTTACGAGTTTAGGTGAAAGAATTAGTTACGATAAGCTGCTTATTGCTACTGGTAGTAGTCCATTTATCCCATTAATTAAGAATTTGGATTTTAATAGGCAAAAAAATGTTTTTACCTTTTTGACTTATAAAGATAGTATAAGGCTTAAGGAGAAAATAACTGGGAATTCAAAAGTTGTCATCGCGGGTGCAGGACTTGTAGGGTTGAAAGCATCTGAAGGTTTATTTGGACAAGTTGCAAGTATAACAGTTGTGGATTTAGCTGATAGGGTCATGGCATCGGTTTTAGATAAGTCTGAAGCTGATATTATACAAGAACATATAGAACAAAAATTTATTAATTTCAAGCTTCAGATGAGTATTTGTGAAGTTCAAGGCAAGAGCAGTGTAAGTGAAGTTACTCTTTCAAATGGAGAAACTTTTGATTGCGACATTTTAGTAGTTGCTGTTGGGGTTCGTCCAAATGTTGTTCTTGCAAAAGAAGCTGGCATAAATACTTTGAGAGGGATAGTTGTGGACGAATATATGCAAACTTCAATAAAGGACGTTTATGCAGCTGGAGATTGTGTTGAGTCTTTGGATTTGTTTTCAAGTGAGAATAATAGAGTTTTTGCTTTATGGCCTAATGCTTCAAATCAAGGAGAAATAGCGGGGTTTAACATGACTGGGGCAAAGATAAAAGCCCCCAAGATTTTTGCAATGAATTCAATTTCATTTTTTGGGTTGCAACTTATTTCAGCTGGTGTCATAAGTGATTCCAGATCGAGCGGTGTTTTTGTAGATTCAACGAAAAATAAATTGCACAAATTAAATATTTTTAATGACAATTTAATAGGATTTGTTCTTATTAATGATAATCAAAGAGCCGGGATATATACATCTCTTATAAATGATAAGACTAACCTTTCAGCTCTTGCATATGACATAACTTCAAAAGATATTGGGTTTAACGTATATTCTGCAGAAGAAAGAACAAAAAAAATATTTGACTGTAATGGGGGATATTAATCTGATACGTTTATATTGTCATATTTGTGCATTATGGGAATAAATATTGGTGTAGTGGTTTTGAAAAATAATTTAATTCTTGAGATTTTTTTAAAGCGCGAATGTTTGTTTAGATATAAAAGGGTGTGTGTCAGGTTACAAAGTTATGGAAACTATAGATGCTTTAAATGTTTGTTATTATGATTTAAATAGTTTGATAGATAATTCAATTGAAACAGATAACAATGATATTACTTTGAAAAATGTTTTTGGGCAAAGGTATATAGGTAGGGGGTTACCTAAAAAAGCTAAATTAAAGATTTATGGTACTCCGGGAAACGATATGGCAGCGTATATGGATGGTGCTGAAATTGAAGTGTTTGGGAACAGTCAAGATGCTGTTGGAAATACTATGAATTATGGGAAAATAGTGATTCATGGTAATTGTGGAGATACTCTGGGCTATGCTATGCGAGGTGGGGAAATTTATGTTGAAGGGAATGTTGGTTATAGAGTTGGTATTCATATGAAAGAGTATAAAGAAATGAAGCCTGTTATTGTCATAGGAGGGAAGGCCGGTGATTTTTTGGGTGAATATATGGCAGGTGGTGTTATCATTTTACTTGGTTTAAATCTTGTAAAAGGTGAGGATGTAATTGGAAGATTTTGTGGGACAGGCATGCATGGTGGCGTTATTTATTTAAATGGATCTCCTGATGAATATAAATTTGGGAAAGAAATTGTAAAAAGTGTTGATGTTACTGATGAAGATATTTTATTTTTAAGGGAACATATTAATTTTTATAAAAAAATGTTTAATAAGCAATTAGACAATTTAAAAATAGAGGTGTTTTCGAAATACGTTGCGGTCAATAAGAATCCTTATTTAAATATGTACTGTACTTATTAACAATAAAATTGTTAAATTTTGAAATTAATTTTCAGTTTGTTTGGTTCATAAATAAAAAAAGCAACCGTGAGAATTTTAATTATGTTGGTTTGAGATTTTCTGTGATTTTTCATTAAGTGATTGAGACCACATGACGTAAATAAGAATTATGTCTAGCGTGGTGTATATTGTTACATGTAGGATACGGGGCGAAATGTGGTATGTTGTTATGTGTCGTTTTTTTTGCGTTTGAAGCTGTCTAGAAACGAAAGTAAAAAGTGTAAAAATTTTAATGGACATACGTTTGAATAAGAAAAAAATTTAGAGTGGGGGGGGAGGCATATGTGTGTTAGGAGAATGTGAGGTGAGTAAAAAAAAGGAAATTTTAACTAAAGAATATAAAAAAGCGTACCTTAAACTTTCAAATGGAATGAAATTTGAAGGAAGTTCTATCGGGGCGAATGTGAACGTGAGTGGTGAGATGGTTTTTAATACTGGTATGTTAGGATATAGTGAAGCTATGACGGATCCATCATATTTGGGACAGATACTTGTTTTTAGTTTTTGCCTCATTGGCAATTACGGTATTCCTTACTTTAAAAATAAGAATTTTTTTATGTCTAAAGGACATGAAAGCTCATCGATAAAAACGCAGGGGATTATAGTTTCTGATATTTATGACGGTTATCATCATCACGATAGTGGGATTTCTCTTGAAAATTGGATGAAAGATCAGGGTGTCCCTGGAATTGCAGGTATTGATACGCGATATTTAGTGCAAATAATAAGGGACAACGGAAATCTTTTCGGAAGAATTATATCTAAAAATGCAACTCAGCAAAATAAAAATAAGTTTAAATTTTTAAAAAATTTTGGGAATAGTGAATATGTCGATCCATCAAAATATAATTTAATGCCTTCCGTGTCGACTACGAAAAAAATGATTATGGGCAATGGGTCAAAAAAAATTGTTGTTATAGATTGTGGTGCAAAATGGAATATTTTGAGAATGCTTGTGGAAAGAAATTGTGAAGTTGAACTTCTCCCATGGGATAGTGATTTTTCCGAAGTAAAATGTGATGGTTGGCTTATAAGTAATGGGCCAGGTGATCCTAAAAATACTGATGATTTAGTTGAAAGGATAAAAAAGCATGTTTTAGCTTCGGGTAAACCTGTTTTAGGAATATGTTTAGGTCATCAATTGTTATCTTTAGCTTCTGGAGCTAAAACTAAAAGACTTAATCATGGGCATAGAAGTCATAATCAACCTGTTTTTTCAATTCCTGATAAAAAAGCATATATGACTAGTCAAAATCACAGATATGCTGTTGAAAAAAGCTCTATACAGTCAGGTTGGGAATTATGGTTTGAAAATGCAAATGATGATTCTGTAGAAGGGATAAAGCATAAGACAAAACCATTTATGTCGGTACAATTTCATCCAGAAGCTTCAAGCGGTCCTAATGACACATCGTGGATAATGAATAAATTTGTTGGTTTATTGTAATTGTTTTTAACTTAAATTTTGGGGTTAAGTTATATGAAGCAATGACGACATAATACTTAGTGAATTGTAAATTTGATGAATTGTAAATTTGAAAATTGGGAGAATGAAATGGTGCAATCTGGTGGAGAAGGTTTAAAGAGGAGTTTGAGTAAGAGGCACGTTCAGCTTATAGCTATAGGTGGAGCTATTGGTGTCGGTTTGTTTCTCGCCTCAGGAGATGCTATTGCTTCTGCAGGACCATCGTTACTATTGTCATATCTTTTAGGGGGATTTTTTATTTATTTTATTATGCGTGCCTTAGGAGAAATTGCGGTCGAGTATCCTATATCTGGTTCTTTTAGTGCTTATGCCCATGAATTTATAAGTCCATGTGCGGGGTTTATTGTGGGTTGGACGTTTTGGCTTTTATGGACCGTGAGCTGTATGGTACAAGTTACAGCAATTGGAATATATTGTAATTTTTGGTGGTCTGAGCTTCCACGATGGATACCTGCTCTTGCTGCACTAGTATGTATAACTGTGTCTAACCTTTTAAGTGTAAAGAGTTTTGGTGAGATTGCGTTTTGGTCGTCAATTATTAAAGTTATAACAATTGTACTTATAATAATTGTGGGAGCGATAATTTTATTATTTGGTTTGGGAAGTGGCGATGGCAATGTACCAGGAATATCCAACTTGTTCAAGTATGGATTTTTCGCTAATGGACTTAAGGGAGTATTTTTTGCTTTAACTATGGTGACATTTGCTTTTATAGGCGTTGAGTTTATAGGTATAACCGCAGGAGAAGCAGAAAATCCTGAGAAAACTATTCCTTCTGTAATTAACAGAGTTTTATTAATAACTTTGTCTCTTTATGTTGGTACGCTTTTTATAATTATGTGTATGTACCCATGGCCTGAATTTTCACAGGGAGGTGGAGTGGAAAAAAGTCCTTTTGTTTTGACGTTTGCGGGGTTGGGCATAAAGCAGGCTGCAGCGATAATAAATTTTGTAATAATTACCGCCTCGCTTTCAACGGCTAATAGTGGAATGTTTAGTAACGGTAGAATGCTTCATAGTTTAGCTTTGCAAAAACAAGCACCAAAATTTTTAGCTAAAGTTAATTCAAGAAGAATACCGTCAAATGCTGTTATTGCCTCATTTATTTTTTGTTTGATAGGAGTGGTGTTAAATGTTGTTGTCCCAGCAGGCGTATTTATGATGTTATTAAGTATTACAACTTTTTTAGGACTTTTTATTTGGGGTGCCATAATAGTAGTGCAAATGTATTCAAGACGTGGAAAAAGTGCAGACGATATTGCAAAGTTGAAGTATCCTATGTTATTCTATCCCTATTCTAACTACATAGTTCTTGCTGCTCTAGTAATTGTATCGGTTATGCTTGCTGTGAAAAATGAGACACGTACAACCTTTATAGTAGGACCAATTTGGTTAATTTTGCTTTATTGTATTTATAAGTTTTTTGTTAATGAAAAAAAATTAAATAAAAATTGACAGGTAAATAAAAGAACATATGAATGAAAAGAAATGCAATGTGAGTGAGTGTATAGAATATAGTCGAAGATTAAGTCTAGATTAAGTTAAATAAGTATCAGATAAGTATTAAAGAGAAAGGTTATGTTATGCCAATTTTAGATTTTTTGCTACCGAAAAACGAGAAAAAACAAAAAGTGGTTCTTTTAGGTTCAGGAGCTTTATCTATAGGGCAAGCTGGAGAATTTGATTATTCGGGGTCCCAAGCAGTAAAAGCGTTGGAAGAAGAGGGACTTGAAGTTATTATTATCAATCCTAATATTGCTTCTGTTCAAACAAACAAAGGATTAAATAAGAAAGTTTATTTGTATCCCATTACTCCTTTTTGGGTAGAAAAAATCATTAAAATTGAATGGCCTGCTGCGATTATTTCAAGTTTTGGTGGTCAGACATCTTTAAATTGTGTTATAGAATTGTCAAAAAAAGGAATTTTAGATAAATATAATGTAAAAGTTTTGGGAACTCAAGTTAATGCTCTTGAGATGTCTGAGAATAGAGACCTTTTTGCAAAAAAGATGAAATCGATAAGTGCTCCTATAGCGAAAAGCCACGCTGTTTCCACTGTAGATGAAGCTTTAAAAACTGCAGAAAAAATTGGTTACCCTGTCATAACAAGATCTGCATTTGCTCTTGGAGGACTCGGTAGTGGGCTTGCTAGAACTGCAACTGAATTGAGAAAACTTACGCAGGCTGCACTCATGAGTTCTCCTCAACTTTTAATTGAGAAGTCTTTACATGGTTGGAAAGAAATAGAATATGAGGTTATGCGCGATAAGACAGGTAATACCATAACTATATGCAACATGGAAAACTTTGATCCTATGGGTATACATACGGGTGATTCTATAGTTATAGCCCCTTGTCAAACGATAAATAACGTTGAGAATAATATGTTGAGAGATACGTCTATAAAAATTGCACAAAATTTGGGTATTGTTGGTGAGTGTAATGTACAGTATGCTTTAAATCCAAGGGATTATAGTTTTTATGTTATTGAAATTAACGCTAGATTGTCACGCTCAAGTGCTTTAGCAAGCAAAGCTACTGGATATCCTATTGCATATATAGCTGCAAAAATAGTTATAGGATTTGATTTGCTAGAACTTAAAAATCCCGTTACTGGAACAACTTCAGCATTTTACGAACCATCGCTTGATTACGTTACTTTAAAAGTTCCTCGTTGGGATTTAAATAAATTTAGTGGAGTGTCAAAAAATCTTGGGACGCAGATGAAATCTGTAGGTGAAGTTATGGCTATAGGAAGAAATTTTTGCGAAGTTGTGCAAAAAGCTTTGAGAATGGTTAATGAAAATGAAGATGGTATAACTGCAAATGTTTTTAAAGATGCTTCAGATGAAATTCTTGAAAGGGAACTTTTAATACCTACAAATTTAAGAATTTTTGCAATTTATGAAGCATTTAGGAGAGGTAAGACTTTAAAGTATGTATATGAAGAAACAAAAATAGACTATTGGTTTTTGTCACATGTTTTGTATCTTGCTAATGTCGAAATGGAATTATTAGATTTTTTTAAACCGAAAGTTAAGAGGGATAATGTTACAGTTCAGGAAATATATGATTCTTATAAGATGATTACAAAGGAGAAACTACAACGTCTGAAATCGAGGGGTTTCTCCGATTTTCAACTTACAAAAATATATCTTTCTGCATGTTTGGATAGTAAAATAAAGTTAACAATAAGAGAAATGAGAAGTTTATCTTTTGGTGTAAGGAAATTGAGAAAAAAATTGAGAATTTTGCCTGTTGTGAAACAGATAGATACAACTTCATCAGAATATCCTACAAAATCTAATTATTTATATCTTACATATGATGGTATGTGTAGTGATGATGTATCTACAAAAAAAAACGAAAAGAGTATTATAACTTTAGGAAGCGGTAGTTATCGCATAGGCAGTAGTCTAGAATTTGACTGGTGTTCTGTTATGACTAGTAGTTATTTTAAAAACAAAAAAAACGATAGTGTTATAATTAATTGTAATCCTGAAACAGTATCTACGGATTATAGTGCTTCAGATCGACTTTATTTTGAGGAGTTGTCATTTGAAAGAGTTTTAGATATTGTTGACATCGAAAATCCAAAAGGTGTAATTGCTTGTATGGGTGGGCAAAATCCCAATAACTTAATTCAACCATTAAGTGAAGCTAGAGTAAATATATTAGGACATGATCAAAAAAGTGTTGATAAAGCTGAAGATAGGGAAAAATTTTCTGCTATGCTTGATAAGCTTGGCATAGATCAACCGGAGTGGATTTCTGCTATTTCTATTGCGGATATAGAAAAGTTTATAAAAAAAGTTAAATTTCCTGTTTTGATTCGTCCTAGTTTTGTTCTTTCTGGAACCCTTATGAATGTCGCAAATGATCAGGAAAGTCTAGATTACTATTTATCTCTTACAAAAAATATTTCAACTGATTTCCCGGTTGTTATTTCGAAATTTATTCTTGATGCAAAGGAAATAGAGTGCGATGGAATTGCTAAAAATGGCGAGGTTATTCTTTCTTTGATAAGTGAACATATTGAAAACGCTGGTGTGCATAGTGGAGATGCAACAATGGTATTTCCAGCTCAAAAAATATATGTACACACAATAAATATTATAAGGGACATAGTGAGGGAAATAGCCAAAGATCTTAATTTGAATGGACCTTTTAATATTCAGTTTATAGCTAAGGATAACGATGTCAAGGTTATAGAATGTAATGCAAGAGCTTCCAGGTCATTCCCGTTTATTTCTAAAGTTTCTGGTATAAATCTTGTCGAACTTGCATGTAAAGTTATGAATGGTGAAAAAATAAAGAAGATTTTAATTGATGAAAGTGAGATACCTTATGTTGGAGTTAAAGCTTCGATGTTTAGTTTTCAAAGACTAGATGGAGCAGATCCGGTTGTTGGTGTAGAAATGGCATCTACCGGTGAAGTAGGCTGTTTGGGAAAAAGATTCAATCATGCTCTTCTTCTTTCAATGGAATCGACTCAGATAAAAAGACCTAAAAAGGGAATTTTATTAAGTACGGGTAGGGAAAAAGACAAGGTTAAATTTATGGAAGTGATGGATAGTCTTTATAAGCTTTCTGTACCGATTTATGCGACAAAAGGATCTGCTAAATATTTGGGAAGTAGAGGTTATGAAGTTAATGCCGTACATTGGAATAGATGTCCTCGTGCAATTGATGTTATAACTGATGGGAAAGTTGACTTTGTAATAAATATAAATAAAAGTTTAAGCGTTGATGAGCTACATAACAATTCTGAAATAAGAAAAATAGCTGTCAAGTGTGGGTGTTCTATTTTAACAAATCTTGAAAAAGTTATTGCTTATTTAAGAGCATGCGATTCGTATGAAGAATTGCAGAATATTGAGACTTGTATTAGTTTATAAGATTCTCTAAAATAGATTCCATAGAGTATTCTATAAGATAACTTTTATAATTAATTTAAATTAGGTTGCAGATAGGTTTATGTTATCAATTGAACATTAATTTTTAAATTATGTGATGATAAAAGTTGTATATCATAAAAAAACTTTTATTGTTATGTGTTTGTGTTTTTACAAAAGAGGGCATTATTGTGTGTGGGATAATCGGTATTGAAAACAATGAAAATGCTGTAGTTTTGACTGCTGCTGGACTTCTTACCTTGCAACATAGAGGAGAAGAATCTTTTGGTATTACATTAAGTGGAAAAGACAAGATGAAGACTTTAAAATATATGGGTCTTGTTTCCAAAGTTTTTGATGATGAAATTTTGTTAAAAAAACTTTCAGCAACTGCCGCCATAGGGCATGTTCGCTATACGACTTCTTCAAAAAGTTCTTTGATAAACGCTCAACCTTTTCAAATGAGCTGTATTCACGGAAACATTTCTGTAGCACATAATGGAAATATTACGAATTTTTATGAAATTAAAGAGATGCTTTTGAAAAAAGGAGCAATTTTTAATCATACATCGGATACCGAAATATTATTGCATCTTATAGCAATGTCTGAAGGTGAACTCTCAGATATAATTGCGAGTTCAATGTACAAGCTTGATGGCGCTTTCTCGCTTGTCATACTTAGAGACAAAACCCTTATAGGTGCAAGAGATAAAAATGGTTTTAGACCTTTAGTTTTAGGGAAAGTAGACAGTAAGTCATATGTGTTATCTTCTGAAACTCCTGCAATTGAAGTTATAGGTGGAAAATACGTTAGAGATATAGAACCTGGTGAAATTATCGTAATAGAAAACGGGGAAATAAAGAAATCTTTCGTATATGATAGTTCCAAAAAACAAAATACTTGTATTTTTGAACAAGTCTATTTTGCACGACCTGATAGTATAATGTTTAAACATACCGTGAAGGAAGCTAGGGTAAAGATGGGGGAGTATCTCGCACTACAGATGGAAGATATAAAAGCTGATATTGTAATGCCTGTTCCTGATACCGGTTATTGTGCTGCGATTGGATTTTCAAGAATCTCAAATATACTCTTTGAAAATGGTCTTGTAAGAAATTATTATGTGGGGAGATCATTCATAAAACCTATGCAGAATTTAAGAGATTTAATTGCAAGGTTTAAGCTTCGTCCTATAAAAGATGTTATAAATGGTAAGGAAATAGTGCTTATCGACGACTCGATAGTAAGAGGGACCACTTCAAGAAGATTAGTAAATATTTTAAAAGAAGCAGGTTCAAAAAAAATACATTTTGCTTTATCCTGTCCACCCATAATTAGTTCATGTCATTACGGTATTGACACTCCGAATAAGGAGAATTTAATAGCTGCCAATAATTCAATAGAAGAAATAAGAAAATATTTAGATGTTGATACTTTGTTTTTTTTAACTTTAGAAAATCTTATTAAAGCCTGTTCTTTTGGTTGTAAAAAAAATGTTGGGAAGGACAATGACTTTTGTACGTCATGTTTTACTGGTAAATATCCTACAAAAATTCCAAATGATATAGATAGGGAAAGTTGATGGAAAAGTATATTTTTATTACTGGAGGAGTTGTAAGTTCGCTTGGCAAGGGTATTTCTGGTGCGAGTATCGGGAAACTTTTGCAGCTTCATGGGTTTAAGGTTACTATGATAAAATTTGATCCTTATATAAACGTGGATCCTGGGACTATGAATCCTTATCAGCATGGTGAGGTATTCGTGACTGTGGATGGGACAGAATCAGATTTAGATTTGGGTACTTATGAAAGATTTTTAGATATCTATACAAGTAAAGCAAATACAAATACTGCTGGTGATATATATCAAACTGTAATTAATAAAGAAAGAAGAGGTGACTATGGCGGCAATACGGTTCAAGTCATACCTCATATTACAGATGAAATAAAAAAGCGTTTTAAAGCTTTAAAAAATAATTTTGATGTTTCTATAATTGAAATTGGAGGAACAATTGGAGATATTGAGAGTCTTCCTTTTATAGAAGCTGCGAGGCAATTTCAACTTGAAAATAGAAAGGAAGATATTTGTAACATACATGTTACTCTTGTTCCATATGTTGCTGGGGCTAACGAATTGAAAACTAAACCCACGCAACACTCGGTCAAAAAATTAAGAGAAATAGGCATTCCCCCAAGTATGATAATATGTAGAACTGAATATAAGCTTGACGATTCTTTAAAGAAAAAAATATCGCTTTTTTGTGATGTTGATGAAAATTGTGTAATTGAGGCATTAGATAGTCCATGTATTTATTTTATTCCTGAAGCTTTACATAAGCAAAATGTTGATTTATTGATATTAGAAAAGCTTAATATGGAGCCTATTAAAAGGTTTGATAAAAAATGGTTTGTTAAGATCAAATCGTTGAGCGAATTTGAGTTTAATAGAAAGATTAATATTGCGGTTGTGGGAAAATATGCAACTTTAAAAGATGCTTATAAGTCTATTGACGAATCTTTAAATATTGCTGCAGCGGAATTAAATGCGAAAGCTGATATCCATTACATTGATGCTGAGGATGAAAATTTGATTAAAAAATTAAGAGATTGTAATGCTATTTTGGTACCAGGTGGGTTTGGGAACAGAGGTATAGAGGGCAAAATAAAATCTATAACTTACGCGAGGAAAAATAAAATTCCTTTTCTTGGAATATGTTTGGGAATGCAGTGCAGTGTCATAGAAGTTTCAAGAAATTTAGCAAAACTTAAAAATGCAAATTCTACCGAATTTAATGAAAATACTGAATATCCTGTCATAAAAATTCTTGATGAGCAAAAAGAAATTAAGTATAAAGGCGGGACAATGAGGCTTGGAAATTATAAATCTGAAGTAAAAAAGGGCACTTTAGCATATAATTTGTATGAGAACACAGAAATTGAGGAAAGACATAGGCACAGATATGAGATGAATCCTGAATTTATAGATATATTGGAGAAGGTCGGACTTTTAGTTAGTGCATATCATAAAGGAGTACTTCCCGAAATTATTGAAATGAAGGGACACCCATTTTTTATAGGTGTACAATTTCACCCTGAATTCACCTCAAGACCATTGAAAGCTCATCCTATTTTTAAAGGGTTTATTAAAGCTACGTTGAGGGAAGGGTTATAATTAAAATAAATAATTTGGCTAGTTAAAATTTAAAATAAGTCCTTATGCCTCCCCAGATAAGTGGGCCATTTTTAGTATTATTTTCACTTGGGATAGTATATTGTAACACTGGGGTGATTGTAAAATTGTTGTTTATTGTAAATTTATAATACAGTTCTGTTTGTGTTTTTTGACGGTAATTCTTAGAGAATTTATTTTGTTCTTTATAATCGGATGATCTGTATGTTTGGCCTACTGCTAGTCCTATTACATCGTCTTTTCTAGACCATAATGAACTTTTAACCTGTATCCCAGTATTCCAAAGCAACGATAATGAAGAGATGTCTCCAGTACCTTCTTTTTTAACAATTGTTCCAATAAAGGGATTTTTGTATCCAACTTTGGCAAATGTACCAATTTGTTTGTTTATTTCACGGTCTAAACTTACGCCTAATCCAGAAATCCCTGATCTACATCTAAGTTCGTCTTCTTTCTCTTCGCAGACATAATACTTTCTATCATCTTTCCATACATAAATTCTGTAATTTTCTTTTTTAGAGGGTTTATAATTGATCTGTAAAACATTGAATCCATTTTTAGCAAATTTATTATCTAACAATCTAAAATAACCATAGTCAATATCAAATTTCTCAAATGTATAGTTTAACCTTAACCCTACCCTATCGCCAAGACTTTCAATTGTTTTGTTAAAAATAAAAAAATCTGTTAAAAATTGAGTGGATGCATCACCTGTGTAGCTATTTTTGTCGAAATATTTACTAAAACCAAATTTTCCGAAATTTACATTAAGCTTATTATCAAAAAATGATTTTTGCCATATAATTTCGGCATATAAATCTTTTGGATAGTTATTGTTTATGCCGCAACCTTTAAGACTTACCGTAATTTTATTATTATTTTTAAATTCTTTCGAAATATCTAAGCCCATTGTGTATATTGCTTCGTAAAGTCTATTTAGAGTCAATATACTTTTTGCGGTAATATTGAGTTGCAACCCTTTTGCAAAGTCATTCGATGCAAACGTAACTTTGTCTACGCACACAATTGACAACAACATTGTAACGAGGAGACTTGCTGTTATTTTTTTATTCATTTTCTCTCCATTTTTAAAATGTGTTTAGAGCTTTATCAAAATGAGTATAACCTTGCTTAACAAGTAACCTTCCTCCTTTTACATTACATCATATGCAAATTAAAGCAAAAAAATTGTAATAAGTACATTAGAAATTAATTGCTTACAGCCATTGTCGGTTTGATATTCCTTTTTATCTAAGTGATATCAATAAATAAAATTACTACTAAGCAAATATTCTACAAAATACAAATATACCAAAGCCACACCTATTTTTTAACAATCTACGAGATGCACCTAAATAGCCGAAAACATTCCTGTGAAACTACACAAGCGACTTCGAAAGAGACTTTTTGGCAAAAGCGTATGTGTGATACGTAAAACTTGCACCTAATTCACAAAAGATTTTGTTGACCGTCTACTAAGAACCCAACTAGAGGAAGGAATATAATAAACAATACCCCATAAGTTCAAGTTCATCATGATATATAATATCTAAAATTAAGCAAAACAGATGTACATCATGCATGATGCATGCTACACAAATAAGGCGTGTGGGAGATTGTGAAAAATTTATCAAAAATCTAACCCGAAGAAAATATACCTTGTACTATAAAGTAGCGACAAAAGATTTGCCTGCCTGTTAAAATAAAAAGCAAAGTTATTTTTATAATATCCACCACCCACCACCCTCAAACGAGCTTAACATTATAGCAAACCGCGCCCAATCCTCCTTTCTATACACCCCAATCCACCACCCACCACACAAGCGGTGCAACAAGCTCTTTTGCTGCTTGAAAGAACACCAACAAACCTGCAGCTCATTACTTTATACCACTCTATAAAAAATTAGTAAAAGTGATGATGGAAGAAACCTAAAAAAGAAGAGGCTATAAATTAAGAAGATCCGATTAAAACAATCACCTCTCCT
The DNA here is from genome assembly GCA_031269945.1 of Candidatus Endomicrobiellum calonymphae. GTDB lineage: Bacteria > Elusimicrobiota > Endomicrobiia > Endomicrobiales > Endomicrobiaceae > Endomicrobiellum > Endomicrobiellum calonymphae. The sequence continues at coordinate 215,445 of JAISYK010000007.1, read as the reverse complement.
CCTTCACTGCAGATGATGGGGATGATATATAAATGTATAATACTATAAACATGGAAGCTCTCTTACATTTCATTTGTCGATAAATACGCCACTTAAAAGTTAAGATATTATATACATTGCTGAATTTAAAGTAACAAACCCCATTTTTATAATGCTAATATTTTTTATGCAAGGGAGAGGTGTGATAAATGACAAACTTTCTCGCGTAAAGTAATACACACTATATACACGATCACCCCCCCCCAATACATACTGTGAGAGTATACTGAAAGTATATAATAGACCTCCTTAGCCTTGCCAACTTGTTTTTCGTCTTTTAGTAAGTCTTTCGTATCTGGATAAGGATTTATCCAATTAATAAATTTGGTAGCATAGCATCTTTCTCCCATTTATTGTACATTTGTTTAACTATTTTTTTGATTATAAAGTTTATAAAACAACGCTGTATAACAAAATGCAAAATATAAAAAGACTTTATTCCATAAGATCGGGGCATAACCCATACGTAACACATCCATTCCAAGTTTAATTGAAAAAATTTCAAGCTCAGTTGTGAATTAAATCAGTTAAAATAATTAATTTGGTTTTGATATAATAACGAAGGTGGGAAGGGAGTGTTAAAAACAAGTGGTTTTTTATTTTTTTAAATATTCTTTTAGTTTTGTCTCACATAAATGGCATGTTCGTTGCAAAAATAAGCCTTAAAGATAATTAAATTGTGTAATTGGCGTTTTGTAAATAACTCCACTTATATTTTATTCATTAACTTTACTCTTCTTTGAAATTATCCATGAAATATATAAATAAAACGGTTTTTATCAATTGTTTGTGCTGCCCCTACTTTAGGTTGGATGACAAAAATAAGTATGGTCCAAAAATCTAGAGGATTCGATAATGGGTTTTTAAAATTTGAGAGAAAAGTTGTTCAGAAAAATGTCGCAGCAATTTTTTTCGAATGGAATAAATGCTTGGAAATTAAAAACTGACACTGCAACATTGATACACTAGGAAATTAATATTTGATCCAAATGTCAAAACAATTTACGAAACTTCTTTTATTGTAAGTGCTTATTTGACAAAAATTGACATGCTTAAAAGGGGCGATAACAATGCGTTGCGTTATCCTTGTTTGGAGTTAAATCTAGTACTAAATACAAATAAATTTAAGTATATTAATGACATCTCTTTTGATGCAATAGGTTTGGGCAAAGCTGGTTTAAATATACAAAAGTATGTTCTTTTTTACTTGTACTAACGATTATCGTTTAGGTATGTGTATGTATCAAAGTCTTTTAAAGTGATAAATTGTACCAAGAAAGTTGAATTGAGAAATGGTGAGCTTTTGATTCTTTCTGATGAAATTTTTAAAATAATTAAATCTAAGGGTATCCAGAGACTTTATCTGAATAAAAATTATAAAAATTGTCATGTATATTTAATGGTTGTATGGATAAATATGTTAAGAATCATATATTTTATCTACCACGTTTTTCAAATACTTTAATTGAGAAGTTAATAGAATTAGGAGCTGATACGATTTGCAAAATTCCATCTAGTTTTATTTTGGATAAGGCTAATACGGGTCGTACGGCGTTCCCTTTATGTAAAGACATAGGGGCTAATACACAGTCCTTAACTCAGTTCCCAATAAATAGATAAAACTGGTTATCGCAGAAAATATTTTAGATCATTACAAATATATTACTGATCACAGAAAAGATTGTAGACACGAGGTCACTGAAAAATTTATTGAACGTTTAGGGTTAGAGGGTGTAGCGTAATGACTTATACTAATCATTATTTTAAATATTATGAATATTTTCCTTGTTTATCTAAGAGACTTGATAAAATAGCTAGAATGGAAGGATATTTAGATTTAGAATTGCTTATTAGAGAAAATTATTATGATGTAAATTTTTGTGGTCGTATATACTTATAAAAAAAGTTCTTCGATATTAATTCTTAAACTGGGTTATTCTATTTTCACTTAAAAAATTAAAAATGGTAGAGGTGCTGCGGGCTGTTTTCACTTATATGGCAATAGGACTTATGCGATAATAAAAAAAATAAAACAAGATATAATTTACTAAAGTATTTGTGCCATGAACACCTTAGTGATGATTCATATACATCAGTTTCTTATTGATGTTGTAAATATGTAGTAACTTTTGATTTAACTGTTAGCTTAAAATTTAACGATTTTGAAGATAGTGAGGTTGAAAATTAGCATTAATTAACATGATTTATAAAAATTAGAGCAGAGTAAAAAGTTGACATTAAATGGGGGGAGTATGGAAAAGGATGAGAGACTCAAGGCGTTGGATTTAGTTCTTTTGCAAATTGAGAAAGATTTTGGTAAAGAGGCAATTATGAGACTTGGTGACGAGCGTCTAAAGGAAAAAATTGACTCGATATCAACTGGTGCCTTAGCTCTTGACGTGGCTATAGGTACAGGTGGAATTCCGCGTGGGAGGATAATTGAAGTTTATGGTCCTGAGGCTTCAGGGAAGACGACCTTGGCCTTGTGCATGGTTGCCGAAGCACAAAAATTAGGTGGTATTGCGGCATATATTGATGCTGAACATGCGATGGATCCTGAATATGCTCGAAAGCTTGGTGTGTGTATAGACAATCTTTTGGTATCGCAACCAGACTCAGGTGAGCAAGGGCTAGAAATTGCTGATAAGCTTATACGATCAGGTGCGGTTGATATTATAATTGTTGATTCCGTTGCAGCTCTTGTTCCTAAAGCTGAAATTGAGGGGGAGATGGGAGATACTTTTTTAGGCCTTCAGGCAAGACTTATGAGTCAGGCTCTCAGAAAACTTACATCAAACATTTCCAAATCGAAAACTTCAATAATATTTATAAATCAATTAAGACAGAAAATAGGTGTAATGTGGGGAAGTCCTGAGACAACTCCGGGAGGACTTGCACTCAAATTTTATTCTTCTGTTAGACTAGATATAAGAAGAATTGAATCTGTCAAAAAAGGTGATGAAATTTTGGGTAATAGAGTAAGAGTTAAAGTAGTAAAAAATAAAGTTGCAGCACCGTTTAAGCAGGCTGAGTTCGAAATAATATTTGGGCTAGGTATTGATAGACTTGGATGCTTGATAGATATGGGTGTAAGTTATGAAATAATTGAGAAAACAGGGGCATTTTTTAGTTATAAAAATGAAAAACTTGGACATGGAAGAGATAATGTAAAAACGTATTTATCTAAAAATTCTCTGATTACAGAAGAAATAGAAACTAGAATAAGAGAGAAAGTTTTTGGAAAAATTGATATGAAAAAAGATGAAGTAGAAAAAGAAATTGTGAAAGAAAAAAAAATATGTGTAAATACAAAAAAATAAATATTTTTAACAAAATAAAGTAGAATTATGCATGTGATATTTTAAAATATGAAAAAAATTTCCAGTATATTAACTACTAAAGAAGCAGAAATAATAGAGGTTTTTTATGTTAGGCAAATGTGGTTATTTTTTTACGTCTGAATCTGTTACAGAAGGTCACCCTGATAAGGTATGTGACATAGTTTCTGATACTATTTTGGATGAGATTTTAAAACAAGACGTAAATGCAAGAGTCGCTTGCGAAACTTTTATTTCCAAAAGCCTACTTATTGTAGGTGGAGAGATCACTACAACTGCAAGAATTAACACGAGAGATATTATAAAAGATGCCATAAAAAGAATAGGTTATAATAGTTTGTCGTTAGGATTTGACTATAATATGTGTGCGATAATTGACACCATAAACGCACAATCTCCGGATATTGCCATGGGTGTTGACATTGGGGGAGCTGGTGATCAAGGATTGATGATAGGTTTTGCATGTAGAGAAACCTCTGAATTTATGCCTTTGCCTATAATTTTGGCACATAAACTTGCGATGAGACTTTCTGAAGTAAGAAAGAAAAATATTTTACCCTACTTAGGACCAGATGGAAAAACCCAGATAACTGTTGAATATATAGATTGGGAACCTAAAAGAATAGATACTGTTATTTTGTCAACACAGCACACTAAAGAAATTTTAGATGAGATAGGTGACCATATAACAAATGAATCTAAAAAAGAGATTTTTAACAATATAATTGAACCTACACTCGAGCATCTCATTGATAAAGATACAAAAATATATATAAACCCTACTGGCAAATTTTTATTTGGGGGGCCAGCGGTAGATACTGGTCTTACTGGAAGAAAGATAATAGTTGATACTTACGGCGGAATGGCTGCACATGGTGGTGGGGCGTTCTCCGGGAAAGATTCAACTAAAGTTGATAGAAGTGCTTGTTACATGGCGAGACACATTGCGAAAAATATAGTCGCGTCAGGTCTAGCTGATAAATGTACGGTGCAACTTGCTTATGCGATTGGGGTGATTGACCCTGTTTCTATAATGATTGACACGCATCATTCTGGTAAAATTTCAGGATTAGAGTTAGAGCCTGTTGTAAAAAAGATATTTCCGCTTACTCCCAAAGGTATTACGGATTATTTACAACTTCGCAAGCCTATCTTTTCTAAGACTGCTGCTTATGGACATTTTGGGAGGAATGAAAAAGATTTTACTTGGGAAAAAGTAAACAAAATTGATGAGTTAAGACAAGAATTCAAAAATAAAATTTAAGTTTATATAACTCTTTATACGGTACGATTATCTAAAAATAAAAAATTAACGCTGAGCGGTTAGATTTAAAATATAAAATTGGCAATAGACTTTATTTGAAAAATATTTGATGAAGAAATTTTTTGATAAAAAGTGAGTCTATTGAGGTTTTATGTATTAATAAAATTAGGGTATTTTTTTTTGACACAATTATAAGATTTGGAATGTTGTAATTTCAACTTTACTTTTTAGAAAAATGAAAAAAAAATCCCCCCCCCCAATGCCAAAATTGTGATGCTTTTTAGTAGGAATAAGAAAGATATAGCGTATAATAGCAATGTTGATAGAATATGTAAAACTGAAAAAAGATTTTTAAAAAATATTTCTTTAAAAATACTAATGTAAAATATGAGCGTTGCTGTAGGTTTTTTTTCTGCGGTCAGACTTAAACTTTAAGAGCTTTTATTAATTTTTCATAAAACTTCTTTTTAGGAAAGAGTGAAAGGCTTTTAAATTAATTAAAAAATATTATGTGAAAAGTATGGGATTTTAGATCATTTGGGGGCGAATGGCCGTAGGAATATTAATTTTGTAAAGTTAAAAGGGTTAGAAAATAAAATAAAACTAGCATAATTTTAGTTAGTCAATTTTAGAAATTGTAGCATTTGTAAAGTATGCAGGTATTGTGAACTAATACTGACACGTTGATAGTTTGTGTTGCGTCAGCTTTTAGCAAAAGCAATTGCTTCATATTTGAATTGTTTAAATTATTATAAAAAATTGATGTGATCTGGTAACCTACCTAATAGACTAAATTTTATTGTACTTTTCGTTGATACGGGGAATAATAGTTTAGAAAATTATGTAAAAAGTACCGGGTATTGATATTTTGGAAGTTTTGTAAAATTTTTGCAAACCACGATTTTCTTTGTAACAGTAACATGATAGATTACACTTGTGCTAAGTGTAAGTGATTTATTTTCCTTTGCAATGGGGGGGGGGTAATATAAACTTGCTTAAAAACCGATATGGTACATTGTTTCACGCTAGTTCTATCACTTGTCTTTGTAACCGCAACCATTCAAGTTTCTTATAGTAAATCTGGAAGAGAAAAATATTTTTTTACTGTGGTGTTAATTTAAGTGTGGCTTTGCTTGGTGTTGGCGTGCCCAATTCCCAGAGCGTGCCTACTGCTTACTACATATCCATCCCAGCGGGCTCGCATTATAATCATCTATCGTTTTAGCGTTTTCAGCGATAATGTTATAGATTTTCCAATGTTTAATATGTTTAGAGAAACTTCTTCTTGTAAATCAATTTCAACTACAGTAGATTTAGGCAATGAGATTTCACTTAGTATACTTATATCTTAAATTTCTAAGGTAAAAATATAATATAGATATAAATAGAATTTATTAAGATGAATAAGTTCGTCCATATTTTATCTTTTGCAAGTTGTATAGATTACTTAAATATTTATTGTGGATTGAGCACTAAATATGTGTATTATGATTTGCATCATAAGTGTGCATTTCATTTGTTGTTGGTTTTTAAAATTTTTGATGTTACTAGCAATATTTTTAGAATAAAGTTAAAAGTAGCGGCTCGAAACTTTATTCCCAATGTTAAAAATAAACCGAAAGATAATGATAACACTATAGAACAAATACCGATAATTTGTGGATTTGGCTCTGCTTTTATTTTATCACAGTGTATCGTGATAGTAAAATAAATACTTACGTTGATATAACATATTGTAAAGGTGGTCTACAAGTTTTTATCTTGGTTTAGTTTATGTTATTACAAATACAAATAAACATGTTTTGTATGTCGGATACTATCCTTAAAATTTTACTTTTTGTGTATGGATAAATTTTTATTCATTAACATTTAATTACACTTTCGATTTTTCTAAAACGGGTTTAATAAATAAATTTATAGATGGCTGTTTGATAGCTCTAGTAAATTTCAAAAGGGAATTAAATCAGATTTTTATCAAGGAAAAGGTTAATTTTGAGCAAGTATATGAAATAAAAATTCAAAGCTGTAAAGCATTTGTGAAATAAAAGAGAGTACTTAAAAACTATTGGATGTGCTATCACAAATATAGGTTACACTAAATTTTCTACGGCATTTTTACAAAGAAATTGTAAATTATTATGAAAGAAACTGCAAATAGTTTGTTCTGTTTATCGAGTTTTAGAGAGCTGGATCATTCATGCACAAAGGTCATATGATTGCCACGAAGCATGTTATGAGAATGCGTTGAGTGGAGAGAGTATATATATAGATTTTTAAGATGGAACAAAAGGAATAAAAGAGTATATAAAAAAACAAATACGAGAATTAGGACTTAAGAAATTAAAGAAAAAAAAGATAGAACTTGGAGAAAAATCAAAAAAAAATGTTTAAAATTGAAATTGAAAAGTATAATTTATAAAGATAGATGCGAAGTGTAAAAAATTGAGGAATTTAAAAAGTTTGTAAGCGAAAATAATTTTAGAAAATTCTAGGATACCGCGATAAAGCGAAAAAAAATACATATAGACAAGAAAATACATAGACAAACCTGTGAATTATCTAAAAATACAAATAAAAAACAATAGTTTTTAACCTAAAAATTATGGAAGAAGGATTCGAATATGCCGAAATAGCTGCTAATGAGGATTATACCCCCATAGGAGCTTTTTTATTTTACGTGCAATGGGAATAATTTTAAGCTGAGGGAACATTAGAATATACATTAAGGCTTGATCCTGATTATCAAAAAGCAAAGATTATTCTAAGTAAGCTTATTAAAGATCATAAAAATAATTGAGTGTATTTAGTTTATTGTTAAAATTATAGTGAGAATTTTAAAATATCAAAAATATGTTATAATCACGGTTGCCCCTTAAAAAGTGAATTAGAAAATGAGAAATATCAGGGAAAATATAAAATTTATTAAAGATGTTGTGAATTTAACTAAAAGTTCAAGTGGTCTCGTTGAGCTTGTAGTTGTGACAAAAACTTTTCCATATCAGAGTGTTTTGGAAGCTTTGGAATGTGGAATAACTCACGTAGGGGAAAGCAAAGTACAAGAGGCATTGCCTAAATTTGAGCAACTTGGCCTTTCTCTCAAAGGAATTACAAAACATTTTATTGGACGTTTACAATCAAATAAAGTAAGAAAGGTAGTAGAAAATTTTGACTTGATACATTCTCTAGACACAATAAATCTTGCCTATAATATAAGTCGTCATGCAAAAAATTTGAATAAACTACAAAATTGTCTTATTGAAGTAAAAGTTTCGCGTGAAATTTATAAAATAGGCATTGCTCCAGATGAAGTAGGAGATTTTTATAAAAAGTGCTTGTCAATTCCCAATATTTTTATAAAAGGATTGATGGTTATAACTCCTTTTAGTAAGGGGTCTGAAGGTTCAAGGTATTACTTTAAGCAAGTGTATGAGTTGTTTAGAAATATTAAAAAATCTTTTAACGATCCTGAATTTGATGTTTTATCTATGGGGATGTCTAGTGATTACAAAGTTGCTATTGAAGAAGGTTCAAATATGATAAGAGTTGGGTCAGCGATATTTGGAGAAAGAGAATATGGGAATGAGTAAAAAACTTTTTTTTATTGGTTCTGGCAATATGGCACAGGCTATTATAAGTGGTTTTTTAAAATCAAAACTTGTAGTGCGGGAAAATATTATTTGCAATGACATTGTTAAAGGAAGATTGTTGGAACTTCAGCAGAGGTTCGGTATATCTATAAGTGAAGATAAGAATAAAGGAATATCGTGTGCGGATATAATTATCCTTTCTATTAAGCCACAAAATATGATTGAACTTTTAAGCGAGATAAAAGGGTTGATAAAGGAAGGAATAATTATTATTTCGATCGTCGCGGGAATAACTACAAAATTTATTGAGAATAATGTGCAAAATAGAAATGCAATCATTAGAGCTATGCCCAATACTTCAGCTCTTGTTCTTTCTAGTGCCACGGCTTTGTGTAAGGGAAGGTTTGTTTCTGATGCTCAGCTTGAGGAGACAAAATATTTATTTTCAGCTATTGGTAAGGTGAAAGTTCTTGATGAAGTAAAGTTTGATGCTGTTACAGCACTATCAGGTTCAGGAACAGGATATATATTCTATTTTTGTGAACTTATGCAGAAGACCGCTGAGAAGCTTGGACTTGACGAAGAAACGGCAAGAGAATTTGCAGTTCAGACAGTTTATGGATCGGGCAGAATGCTTTATATTACGAATGAGTCTCCTGAAATATTAAAAGAAAAAGTTAAATCTCCGAATGGTACAACTGAAGCGGCATTGAAGTACTTTGAATCCAAAAATTTTTCGGATATTGTATATGGAGCTATGGAACGAGCTATGAAAAGATCTAAAGAGCTGAGTAAATAAATTTATTTCTACTTCCCGTGGTTCTTATACAGTATAATGGAGAACGTTAATGATTATTAAAGTTAGGGTGATACCCAACTCAAAAAGAAATGAAGTCGTTAGCAGAGTTGGTTCTATTTTGAGAATAAAAGTTGCAGCTCCAGCGGTAGAAGGTGAAGCAAATGAAGAGTTATGTGGTTTTTTGTCAGATTTTTTTGGTATAAAAAGATCAATGATTTTCTTAAGAAAAGGGGAAAGAGGTAGAGAAAAAACTATTGAGATAGTAGGACGTCCTGATCAGAAATTTAATGAAATTTTGGATACAATTCCATAGATGGCTGTGAGTTTAATCATAAAGCAAATAAGTTATTGAAGATATGGCATGTATGAATAATGAATGAAAAAAAAGACTACTCTAAAACGATAAATCTTCCTAAGACTGATTTTCAGATGAAAGCCGATTTGCCTCTTAAAGAGCCTGCTTTTGTTGATGAGTGGGACAAGGTGGGGCTCTATTTTAAAATCTGCGAAAAAAATAGATACAAAAAAAAATTTATTTTTCACGATGGGCCTCCTTATGCAAATGCACATATACATATAGGGACTTCACTTAACAAAGTACTGAAAGATTTTATCGTAAAGTATCGCTCTATGTCAGGTAATTATGTGCCTTTTACTCCTGGGTGGGACTGTCATGGACTTCCTATAGAGCAGCTTGTTTTAAAAGAAATGAAGTTAGACAAAAATAAGGTAAACAAATTTGTTTTTAGAAAGCAAGCTGCTAAGTTTGCAAAAAAATTTGTAGAAATACAAAAGCTTGAGTTTAAGAGACTGGGGATTATAGCAGATTGGGATCATCCTTACCTAACTTTAGATTTTAGATATGAAGCGTCAATAATAAAGGTTTTTAGCGATCTGCTAAGGAAGGGGTTTATATATAGAAAAAAAAAACCTGTTCATTGGTGTCTGACTTGCGAAACAGCCATGGCGGAAGCTGAAGTTGAATACGAGGATTCTATTTCAGATTCTATTTTTGTGAAATTTGAAATAATATCTCTTCCTGAAGAACTTAAAGAAAGAAGAGCTGTTTTAAAAGATTTTTCTGTGCTAATATGGACAACGAGTCCATGGACTCTTCCTGCTAATGTTGCACTCGCTTTTAATGGAAAGTTTAGATATGTAGCTGTTGTTTACAAGTTTGAGAATAAAAAAAATGAAAGACTTATAGTTGCTGAAGTTTTAGTTGAAAATGTTAGAGATAAAATAAGAGCTGTGGATTTTAAAGTTGTTTTGGAGATTAAAGGTGATGATTTTATTGGGATGAATTGCCAGAACCCTTTGCTTATGGACAAGAAGTCTCAATGTATAATTGCCGACTTTGTTAGCATGGAAAATGGAACTGGGATAGTGCATATAGCTCCAGGCCATGGACCTGAGGACTATCAAGCGAGTTTAGAGTATAATCTCGAGATTTTATCTCCTGTTAGCGACAAAGGTTTCTATACAAAAGAGGTTCAAGAGTTTTATAATATTCATATTTTTAAAGCCAATTCTTTGATAATAGATAAACTTGAAAAAGCAGACAAAATTCTTGCAAAGTTGAAATTAAGTCACTCTTATCCACATTGTTGGAGATGTAAAAACCCGATAATTTTTAGAGCTACACAGCAATGGTTTTTGTCAATAGAGCATGATAACTTAAGAAAAAAACTATTGAAATTATCAAGAAATGTGAGCTGGATTCCTAAATATGGCAAAAATAGAATGACGGCAATGCTTAAAAATCGTCCAGACTGGTGTTTAAGTCGCCAACGTTTATGGGGAGTTCCTGTACCAATATTTTACTGTAAAGAATGTGGAGAACCGTTACTTAATTCAAAAATTATAGATAAAATAGAATTTCTATTTACTCAAAAAGGGTCTGATTCGTGGTTTGAGATAAGCGAAAAGGATTTTTTTATAGAAACTAATATGAAGTGTTCAGTATGCAATTCTACAAACTTTAAAAAAGAAGAAGATATATTAGATGTATGGTTTGATTCTGGAGTTTCCTACGAAGCTGTTTTATCAAGTAGAAATTATAAAGATTTAGATTATCCTGCAGATTTATACCTTGAAGGAAGTGATCAGCATCGTGGATGGTTTCAAAGCTCTATGATACCGTCTGTTGCAATAAAAGGCAAAGTGCCGTATAAAAGTGTTTTAACACATGGTTTTGTTGTTGATGGGGCAGGAAAAAAGATGTCGAAGTCACTTGGTAATGTCGTGTCGAGCAGCCAGCTTATAAATAAACATGGAGCTGATGTTGTTCGCCTTTGGATAGCTTCAAGTGATTATAGAGAAGATATAAAAGTATCTGAAGAAATTATAAAAGGGGCAAGTGATACTTATAGAAAAATTAGAAATACGATAAGGTTTTTATTGGGGAATATTAGTGATTTTAATGTACAAAAAGCACTACCTTTCAGAGAGATGAGCGAGATAGATAAATACGCTCTAAATAATCTTCAGCAACTTGTTTCAAGTGTTGTGTATGCTTATGAGAAATATGAGTTTTATAGAGTCATAACTTTAATTAGTAATTTTTGTACAGTCTTTTTAAGTGGATTTTATCTTGATGTTTTAAAAGATATTCTATATTGTGATATGAAGTATGATAAAGCTAGAGTAAGTGCTATATCTGCAATGTTTGAAATTTGTTCGGTTATAACAAGACTTGTATCTCCTGTGCTTTCGTTTACAGCTGAAGAAGCTTGGAGAGAGATACGAAAATTTATAAATGATCAACAAGACAGGTCTATTTTTCTTGAAGATTTTCCTATGGTAAATAATAAATATCTTCTTCGAACTGAAGTACTTGGAAGATGGACTAAAATACTCAACGTAAGAAAAGAAGCATTGATAATTTATGAAAAATTAAGAAAGAATAAGATTATAGGTTCAAATCTTGAAGCCTCGTTGAATATTGTTTACGGTAAAAAATACGTTGAAGTTTTTGAAAATTTAAAACTTATCAATTTAATTCTTGGCAATTGGGATATAAAATTTAATCTCTCGAGTAAGGAAAACGATTTTTTAATAGAAGCAACAAAATCCAAATTAAAAAAGTGTTTAAGATGTTGGAAATATATTGATGGGATAAAAGATGATTTATGTCCTAGATGTAGAGAGGTTTTATTAAGTAAATGAAAAAAATGATATTTTTTAGTGCAATTGTTCTTATTACTGATCAATTTACGAAACTCCTTGTAGATAAATTTGTAGATTATGCTTCTTGTATAAATATTATTCCATTTTTTAATCTTTTTAATATTACAAATATTCGTAATACGGGAATAGTTTGGGGTATTCTTAAGGGTAAAAATTTATTATTTTCTTTTGTAATATTTTCATTTTTAGTTATTGTATCATTATGGTTTCATAAAAATTTGACTAAAATGCATAAGACTCAAAGATATGCTTTTTGTCTAATAATTTCAGGTGGATTGGGAAATCTAATGGATAGATTATTGTATGGTGGGGTTGTAGATTTTCTTGATTTTGGCATTAATCACTTGAGATGGCCATCATTTAACATAGCTGATAGTTGTATTTGTGTTGCTGTTATTCTTGTTTTTTTTGTTAATATTCTAGATTTTAATAAGGATATTCATTCATAGGTATGCATCCAATTCTTCTCGATTTAGGAAATTTTAAAATTTATACTTATGGGGTTTTTGTAGCGTTGGCTTTTGTAACTGCAGTCTCTTACCTTTCGTATTCAATGAAAAAATTGAAAGAAAGATTGGTTTCGCCTGATGAGTTGTACTCCATGCTTACGTATATAATAGTTTTTTCATTAATTGGTGCAAGATTATTTTTTGTCCTTATAAACTTAAGAGATTTTGTTTTATATCCCTTAGATATTTTTAAGATATGGAATGGCGGTTTAGTTTATTATGGCGGCTTTATTGGTGCTGTTGTGTTTATGTTGATGTATGTAAAAAGAAAAAAAATAATTCTATATAATTTAGGGGATTTTTTTGCTCCAGCATTGGCTTTAGGGCACGCTATAGGAAGAATTGGTTGTTTTTTTTCAGGTTGCTGTTATGGCAAAGTAAGTAATCTTCCATGGGCTGTAATGTTCACAGATAAACATTCCTTAGCTGTTAAAGGAGTACGTCTTCATCCTACGCAGCTTTATGAATCTATCGCAAACTTTATATTATTTATATTTTTGTATTTTTATTCCGGGAAAAATAGTAAGATACCTGGAATATCTCTTGCAATTTATCTTGTAATTTATGCCATTTCGAGGTTTGTTATTGAATTTTTTCGTGATGATTATAGAGGAAATCATTATTTGGGTTTTTCTATTTCGCAAATAATATCGGTTTTTCTATTTATCATTGGAGTCTTAATAATATGGAAGAAAAAGTTGTATACAAAAAGTTTGAAAAGAAGAGGTTAGATTTTTATTTGGCTTCGATATATAAAGATTATTCTCGTTCTTATTTTCAAAAACTTATGTATAAGAAAAAAATTTTAGTAAACAATAAAATTTCTTTTTCAAGTTATAAGCTTAAGTATGGTGATGTTATAATATTTGAATTTGAGGAAGGAAAGTCATTATCGATAAGACCCGAGAACATAAAATTCAATATTATATATGAAGATATTGATATTATTGTTGTTAATAAACCTGCAGGTATTGTAGTTCATCCGTCTTATGGTCATTCTTCAGGAACTTTACTTAACGCTCTAATTAGATATTCTAATGGGAACTATAAGTTGCCATATTTGGTTCATAGGCTTGATAAAGATACATCGGGTGTCATTATTTTCGCAAAAAATGAAAAAGCCAAGGTCGATATTTCAAAGCAATTTAAGAATAGGAATGTGAAGAAAATATATTATGCTGCAGTTAAAGGTATTATTATTGAAAATAGGGGAAAAATAGAAGCCCCATTAGGTAGATCACCGCAAAATAGAAAGCTTATGACAGTAAATTCTCTTGCAAAAAAAATGGCTATTACAGAGTTTAAGACTGTTTTGAGATGTGACGGGTACACTTTATTGGAAGTAAAAATTATTACCGGTAGAACACATCAAATAAGAAGTCATATGAAATATATAAACCATCCAGTCGTAGGTGACCAGCAATATGGTGGTCCTAAAACTATTAATGGGAAACAATTCAACAGGCAAATGTTACATTCATACAATATAAGCTTTATGCACCCTAGAACTATGAAAATCATGAAATTTACTGCAGAATTACCCAATGAAATGAAAATGATGCTAATTTAGATTATAAAGGATTTTTCTTGAATATTTCTGCTTTACGAGGGAACAGAGGTGGAGTATTTCTGTGTTTTTTGAAAATTAAAATACAATAATCTAGTTTTTGCTCAGGTAAATCGTAGAATATTGCTTGTTCAAATCTTGCACCTAGACATTCAAGAGCGTTTTTTATCGATGGGATTCCATTTTTAAAGTTTTCCATTGATTTTTTTGTTTTGTAAACTATAAAATACCCACCGACTTTTAGTAAAGGTATTGAAATTTCAAGATTAGTGGAAAATTTGCTCACAGCTCTTGATAAAACAAAGTCATATTTTTGTCTATATAGTAAATCCTGCCCTATTCTTTCAGCCCTTTTATTTAGTATTTCTGCGTTGAGCTCAAGTTTATCGTTTATATTCTCAAGAAAGTTGCATTTTTTTGCTATAGATTCAACTAGGGTAAGTTTAATATTGGGAAGCGAAATCTTTACTGGTATACCAGGCATTCCTGAGCCTGTTCCAACATCTGCAATATTTAAATACGAACATTTATTATTCGTAATATTATTTATAGCTTTTGTACTATACAGAGAGTCGCAAAAATGTCTGTATATTATATCTTTTTCGTTTTTGATTGAAATGAGGTTGAGTACATTTCTCCACTTGTTAATTTCATAAAAATATACCTTAAATTTTCGACACATTTTTCTTGAGAAAAATGATACGATGTTTTCTTTGACATAATTATGAAACTCTTTGAATAATTCTTTATTTCCCATAAATGGTCTTTGGATGCTAACTACATGATAACAACACAAAAATTCTATCTTTAATGTTTTTTATTGAATTTTTTTTCATTTCTTTTTTTATGGTATAACTCTACTTTATCTGTACTTAAATTTTCACATTGTTCATTATGACTTTCGATTTATTTTTTTTGATATTTTAACTTCTGAAATAGATTTCTTTTTTCATATTCTTAATTTTTTGTTTCAGAAGTGCAACTTTTTATCATTTCACTAACTTCAGTTTTAATCTTTTCAAACTATCTTTTCGATAGCCAGATCCTTGTACAGCAAAAAAATTTGCTATTACGAAAATAAAAACTGCAATAAAAAAAACTTGTTATAATTTTATTTACTTTATTGTTTTTTTTCGAAATTATTCTCTCTATCATATTTTATTTTCAAAATAATCTGAGTAGAAGCAAGAATAAGAACTAATAAATTCGGTACATAGATTGCTGGTTTTTTTAAGTGTTTTTCCATAAATTATCCATAACAAAAGAGATATCGTGTAGATGATAAACATCTCAATTGAAATCTCTTCAGCTGATTTTGTCTTCCGTGTCTTATAGACCTGAGGAACAAAAGATATTGTAGAAACACATCCAGCAAAAAATCCTACTATTTCCAAGGAAAACATTCTTTACACCCTCGCTAAGTAAAATACTTTATATATTCAAAAGAATTATGTATTTGCATATGAATGAAAGGTTTTATTGATGAATCACTGACTTATATTATTAAAATCATATTTTCTTTTCTTTCTTTCTTTTTTTTGTTTTTCAAGATAGACAATTAATACTGCTATATCAGATGGCTTTATTGCCTGTATCATAGAAGCTTGTCCTATTGTTTGAGGACGAATTTTCAAAAGTCTTTGCTTTGTTTCCGCAGATAGTGATTCAAGTCTATTATAATCAAAACTTTCAGGAATTTTGCGATCTTCATTTTTTTTTACTTTACTTGCCATTTTATTTTGAATTTCAATGTAACCTTTATATTTTTTGTAAATAGAAATTTCTTTATTTGCTTTTTCAAAGGACCATGGCAATAAATCATCATTGCTTGGCAAGTTTTCCTTTTTACCCTCATATATATATTTTAGTGTGTTTCTATAAAGTTCGAATTTTTTATATATTCTACCTGATATTAAGCCAATTGATTTTCCTATATCCATGAGTCTTAAGTCCGCGTTATCATTTCTTATTGAAAGTCTGTATTCTGCTCGAGAAGTAAACATTCGATAAGGCTCATCCATACCCCTTGTAGTTATGTCATCTATAAGTATTCCTATGTAAGACTCATTTCTCCCAAGTATAAGCGGAGCTTTATTCAAAATTCTAAGTCCAGCATTCACACCCGCAATAAAACCTTGTGCTGCTGCTTCTTCATATCCTGTTGTTCCGTTTATTTGCCCGCACAAAAAAAGATCTTTAACAGTTTTTGTTTCCAAGGTCTTTTTTATTTGCAAGGGATTTGAGTAATCGTATTCAACAGCATATCCATACCTTATTACTCTAGCATTTTCAAGGCCAACTATCGAATTTATCATTTGCTGTTGCAAATCAAACGGAAGTCCAGTATAGAGTCCATTCAAGTAAACTTCGTTAGTATTATAACCTTCTGGCTCTACAAAAATGTGATGACTTGCTTTTTCAGGGTAACGTTTTACTTTTTCCTCTATAGCAGGACAATATCTGGGACTTTTGCTATTTACCTCTCCTATATCAATAGATGAGAAAGCAAAATTGTCGCTAACTATTTTATGTGTTGTTTCATTAGTGTAAGTAAGCCAACATGAAAGCTGCTTGAGGTTTTTTCTCCATTTTTCAGTTTCTGTGAAGTGAGAAAAAGGTATGGGCCTTTCATCTCCAAATTGTTCTATTATTTTTGAGTAATCTATTGAGATGGCATTGATCCTTGGAGTAGTGGTTGTTTTAAATCTTTCAAGTTTTATTCCACAATCTTTAGTAAGAGATTCTGAAAGGTATGATGCTTGTCGTTCATTAAATCTTCCGCCATTAAAATGTACTTTACCGAGATGTATTTTCCCTCTTAAAAAAGTTCCTGTAGCTACTATTACGGCTTCTGCATATATTATTTCATTTGTAAGGATCCTTACTCCACATATTCTATTGTTTTTTACTATTAAAGACTTAACTTCGGATTGCAATATATCAAGATTTGGTTGATTTTGAAGAGACTTTGACATCAAGGTTGAGTAAAGCTCTTTGTCGCATTGTGCTCTTGGAGACCAAACTGCCGGACCCCTTGAGCTATTTAACATTTTAAATTGTAAGCCTGCACGATCGGCTACTTTTCCCATTTCTCCACCCAAAGCGTCAATTTCTCTAACCATCTGTCCTTTTGCAATTCCACCTATAGCTGGGTTGCATGGCATTTTTGCTATCGAATCAACGCTGAGTGTTATGACTAGAGTCTTCACCCCCAATTTTGCACATGCTAAAGAAGCTTCGCAGCCAGCATGCCCTGCTCCGACAACTACTACACGGGACTTCCTTTCCATTACATCTCAACCACAATTACAACATATAATAAAAGTAATCTGACATAAAAAGTTTTTACATATGCTAGTAATAAATTCAAATGTATGCTCTGATACAACGCACCAATTGTACTCAGATTCTATAATTTTGTTTTGCAAAAATCAATTTGTTAACTAATTTTTTTGTAAAAAAATCAAAAAAATATAAAATTACCAAGAGCATTAAGAGCATCAATAATGTTATTATTGTGACATAAAAACTTATTCTCACATATGAAAGAGAGAGTTGTATTTATAGCAATAATTTTTGTTACAAATTAAGTCTTTTATATTTAAATATTTGAATGATATATTAATACTAGTGTTAAAGAAACAAACATTTTTTGTTATAATCGATACCTTGAAGATTTTTTAATAACTTGAAAAAAAATTTAGCTCTATGTTGTTAAGTGTTGTCAAATAATAAACTTTTTACAGGTGGGCTTTATTAAATTTTTAAAAAAATTGGCTAAACTAAATGAAGAAGAGAGGTGTTATGACTAAAAGAGTATTCTCAGCTATGCGTCCAACGGGAAGGCTTCATTTAGGACATTATTTTGGTGTTTTAGAGAATTTGATTAAGCTTGGCAATGATGATGACTACGAATGTTATTATATGTCTGCTGATTTACACGCCTTGACTACTGATTACTCTGATACTTCCGAAATCGATAAGAATACATTGGATATGGTTGCCGATTGGATTACTGTAGGTATAGATCCTACCAGAACTGTAATTTTCAAGCAATCGAAAGTACCTCAACATAGTGAGTTGTTTTTGATACTTTCTATGTTAACTCCTTTGAAACGGCTTTACAGATGTCCTACATACAAAGAACAACTAAAAGAAATTAAGAATAAATATTTGTATAATTACGGCTTCTTGGGTTACCCTGTTTTAATGTCTGCAGATATTTTACTTTATAAGTCAGATATTGTTCCAGTGGGGGAGGATCAAGTGTCACATCTGGAGTTTACACGTGAGGTAGCAAGGAGATTCAACAGTTTCTATGGCGAAATTCTTGTAAAACCAGAGGGAAAACTCACTGAAACCGCTAAGTTTTTAGGCTTAGATGGTAGGAAAATGTCAAAATCTTATAATAATTCAATTTTACTAGGTGAAGACGATATCACTCTAAAAGCTAAAGTTAAAAATATGTTTACTGATCCTCTAAAAATCAAGAAAGATGATGTTGGTCACCCTGATGGTTGTGTTGTCTTTTCATTCAATAAAGCATTAAATAGAGATTGTAAAAACAGAGAAGAAGAATGTAGAACAGGTAAAATAAGTTGTGTGTCGTGTAAAAAACAATTAGTTGAAGTACTTTCTGAATTCATGAAGTCTTTATCTGAAAAAAGGAAAGATATAATTTCTGATAAGACTCATTTGAAAAATATAATTGAAATGGGATGTCAAAAAGCCACAGAAATTGCACAAAAAACTATAGAAGAAATTCATAAGGTATTAAAATTTTAAGATAATTATATGTTTATAAAATATACGCGTTGGCATATTTGAAGAATCACTGAAGCTTCTCTTGCATCTTTTAGTAGAAAAAAATGATTTGGAAATTGGTGATATTAAAGATAGCTGAAATAACAGCTGATAGTTTAACGTGTCTCGTCACTCTAATGCAAAAATTTAATACTAATTAGCGAGTGAATTTATTCTTGGAGCATCGACTTTTGTGTGAATTAAAATGAAATACCTTATTTGGAAAAGAGGCTGAATAAGATGATACTTTTGGTCAACTTGAGAATAAAATTCCAGAGTATCAAAAATATTAAGAAATTGTAATGGGCTATTGTGTCGTATGAAATTGTTAAAAATTTACAAATTTATTACAAGCCTATCGTGGTATCAAATAATCAAAATTTTATTTAAAATGTAAATGCTTTTTGATTTGGTAAAAAGTTTTTATAAGATTTAAAAAATTTGCTGGCAGTGTAAATGAAATTGTATATCAGAAGGTTTACATTGAAACAAAAATGAGTAAGATCCTTAATGTTTTAAAAAGCAAGCAATATGTTTCTTCCACTGACATATTGAAAAAACAAAAAACTAAGATAGCATCACTAATTTGTTTTATGGCCATTTTAGAGATTCTATAAAGATAAGCAAATTTTTATAAAACGGTCCGAATTATTTTCTGAGGTAAGAATTTACAAGATTTTGGCGAAAGTGTATTGCATAAGATAAATAGGAGCAATCTTTTAAAATCTGCCGTATTAAAGTTGCGGCTTGTTCATAAAGAACCTACTTATTTAATGTACTTATTTAATGTGATGTGTAATTTATAAAGAAAATAAAAATAGTGAAAGTGTTTAAAGCAAAGCAAATTTTAGAGGCATTATTTTTTGTTTATGAAGGGACTTAAAGTTTAAAAGAATTGAGAAAAGTAATAAAAGAAAATTGTGTTAGTGTTAATATAGGTAATTTTGAAAATATTTTAAATGGACTCAAGTAAGTCCATATGAAGTCAAATTTGTAGTAACCGGTTGGATGTTTGCTTCCAAACTAAAATTATACTCCGTGGATAAAAAAATTTCTTAAAGAGAAACATATGTTAGGATTATTCTCTTCAGCCCTTGAAATTCTAGAGCTATGATCGCATGTAAACAAGCCACAAAAGGAGCTGAAATTGACGGAATTATAGTAGTTAAATCTTCTGATATCATATATAAGATGATCTGCTTGAAAAAAAATGACAAAAACAATTATCAGAAAAAAAGTCTTAGAGGAACCAATATTTATGCTACAACGCCACCAAATTTCTTGAAATATTTTAGATTTGCCCATTTGAATGAATTCCTTCTAATCGAAAATATATTAAGAAAGTTGCAATAAATTAAGAATCAACAAAGAAAAATATCTACTGATACTAATGTAATTTATTATTTATTGATTAAAAAATTAAAATGTTTCAAAATTAAATGGTTGTTAAGATTTTATTTTTATGTGGAGTTTGACAATGGTTTATAAAAAATCTGTCATGAAAATGGTAAATAATGTAGTAAAATTCGTCAGTGTTGTACTTTTATGTCTTTTTTGTATTTTAGTTTCAAGGCATTATTGTCAAATTAAAAATTATGCTACAGCGTTATATAAAAGTCTTAATATAATTATCTTTTTTACTGAAAATTCCCATGGCAGACATAGTGATGTTCTAAAAGAAATTAAATCAACAAATTTAGTATTTATAAAAGAGTATGTAGATGCGAATGGAGCATACTTGAAATCTATAAAAAAAAATCCGTTTTTAAAAGACATTTCAATTTTAAGTGACACTGAATCGTCAATTCAGGCATATGCTATAGCTACTTCTAGGTTTATCCCCAAAAAGAATTTAATGTTAAATATGAAAAAAATACTAGAGAAAATTTCGGGTGTTGATGAAGTAATATTTGATATGTCTATTTTTGAACAATATGCGAAAACTAAAAATTTACTTTCAGTTTACAAAAAAATCTTTCTTGTTTTTGAAGTTGTTGTTTTTATTCTATTCATTCTTAAATGTATTTTCCTCATTATAGAGTGCAAGTTAAATATAAAGAAACTTATTACAAATGTTTTTTTATACTTATCATACTCAGTTTTTGCGTTTATTGTTTTTTGGATTGTCTGTAATTATATGTATTGTCCCATACTAATCAATGATATTGCTACAGTATTGTCAATAGTAATTTTTGTAGCAGCTCTTGGAATAATATTAAATTAGTTGGTATAAAACGCGAAGATTAATGCTTTAGATTATCTTGTTACTAAAACTAAGTAGAAGGATTTTTTACATCTATGAAGATATTCGTTCTATTTTTATTATTTTTGTTTTGTCCTTTTATGTTAACATTGGGACATAGTGAAAGTATTAAGAGTCATGCAAAACAGCTTTCAGAAGTGAAAGGGTCTATTAAAAAAAAACAGCTTAAAAAAAAAGAACTTGTGTTGCAAGAAAAGACTTTCAAAAAAGAATTAGTATCCATAAATAAAAATATAGAACAAAACGAGAAAAAACTTATCGAGAATTCAAAGAATATAAAAATTATGCAAAATAATCTTGAAGAATCTTCAAAAATTTATAGTTCTGCATTGGTAAAAAGTGTTAATTTGAATAAGATTATATTTAAAGAAATAAGGCTTTTTAACAAAATGAGCTTTAAATTTCCTTACGAACAAGATCCTGTAGAATATAAAATAAGACGAAAATCTTTGGAATACAAGGGAAGAAATTTTGAAAAAGAAAAAAACATAATAAAAATTTCTTCAGCAAATGTGAAAAAATGGGAAAAATCTAAAAAAAATATTCTGTATTTACAATCGCAAGAAAAAAAACTAATAGCACAAAATAGAAATAAATTTAAAGAGAAAGAAAAGCTTTTAAAAACAACACTTAGTAAGAGGCTTATTACAGAAAAAGAAATAAAAGCTTTAAACGAAAGTGCTAAAGCTTTACAAACATTAATAAATAAAATAAATATGATAAGTAAGCAAAAGAGCTCAACAGGCACAATGGTGCAAAGAGAAAGAAAAAAAATATTTTCGTGGCCCGCGAATGGGAGAGTTGTTGAAAAATTCGGGAAAAGCAAACATCCTGAACTTGATACTTATATAATTAAAAATGGTATAAGGATAAAAGCGGCCGATTTTAGTCAAGTGAAGAGTGTTAACTCTGGAGTTATAGTTTTTGTTGGAAGATTCCGTTCTTATAAAAGAGTTGTTATAATAGACCATGGGAATTTAGTTCTAGGTGTTTACGGTCTACTAAGCAATATTTTTGTGAAAGAAAATCAAAAAGTTTCGAAGGGTACAGTAATTGCAGAATTAGGTTCTGGAGAAGATAATGTTTTGTATTTTGAATTAAGATGTGACGGAGTTTCTTATGATCCAGTGTTGTGGCTTAAGTAAACAAGTATTTTACTGTAAGTGACAGAGAATTAAGTTGGGGGGAAGGGGATTTGTTTGGTATATTAAGAGTTGATGTATAATGTAGATGTCTAAGTTCAGCATGTTAATGTTAATTAACTGGAGAGTATGTGTGGTGGCAAGCAAAGAAAAAAAAATGAACGTGTGTATTAAAGTGTACATGGTGGTATTGTTCCTTTTTGGTATGAGCGTATGGTTTTCTTCGCAGTTTATGCAAAGTCAGGAAGCACATACAGATATAGTAATAGATAAAAAAATAGTAGATGTTTTAGTTTCAAACGGTATTGTTCAAAATGATATTTTAAGTCAATATGTTGTGGAGAGAAGTACAAAAACAGCTCAATGGAATGAATTTTACAAGACTCTAAAACTTAGATCTGATAAGACTATGCATTTTCTCGAAAAAAAATTCAAAAATATTGTTTGTTCTATGAAGATGGGCCTAAATAAAGTGAATAATAGAGATGGTTCTGTGACATATAAATTTTATTCCCCAAGTAGGAATTACTACAATGTAACTTTTGTACGTTCTAAAAATCAAAATTGAAAAAAACACTTGCGTTTTTGTTAACGCAAAATATTAATCTATATATATTTTATAAATATGATATGAATGTATTTGCAATAGAAACTTCTTGTGATGAGACTTCTGCATCTGTAGTTACAAATGGAGTAAAAGTAAGATCGACTGTAATTTCTTCGCAAGCGAGAATACATGCTAAGTTTTTTGGCGTTGTTCCAGAGCTTGCAAGTCGTGCACATGTAGAGAACATAAATCTTGTAATCTCTCAAGCTTTGAGTAATAGTGGAATAACTTTTGACAATTTTTCAAAGAAGGTAGATGCTATTGCTTTTACTACAGGACCTGGGTTGGCGGGAGCTTTACTTGTAGGGTCAATTGCTGCAAAATCTCTTGCTGTTATTTATAAAAAGCCGTTAATACCGGTAAACCATTTGGAAGGACATATTTATTCATCGTTTATTAAAAATGAACTTATAAGGCACCCCTTTTTAAGCTTAATAGTATCTGGAGGCCATACGGAGCTTGTTTTAGTGAAAGATTTTGGAAAATATAAAGTACTAGGAGTGACAAGAGATGATGCGGTAGGTGAAGCTTTTGATAAAGCTGCTAAAATGTTAGGGCTTTCTTATCCAGGGGGCCCCATTATAGATAAAAAAGCAGAAAAAGGGGATCCAGAAGCAATTAGATTTACGAGACCTTATTTAAAAGGAAGTTGGGATTTTTCTTTTTCAGGAATTAAAACAGCATTCTTAAATTATCTCAAACTGAATCCAGTTAAAAGCGAAAACCATTTAAATGATGTTTGTGCTTCTTTTAGGCAGGCTATATCTGAAACGCTTTGTTTTAAATCTTTTTCAGCTGCGAAAGAATTCAATTTAAAAAGAATTGTTTTGGGTGGAGGCGTAAGTTCAAATTATCTGATAAGAAAAATGTTTTTGAAAATTGGTTCCGAAAATAAAATAAAGATTTTTATGCCATCGCTTGTTTACTGTACTGATAATGCAGCAATGATTGGATGTGTGGCATATTTAAAATACGTAAAATGTGGCTTGAAATACAATGATGCGCAGCTTAAATCTAATCCATCTCTCAACTTAGAAAATTGGCGGTATAATTAAAACTGGAGCTAAAATCATACGTGGTGTTTTAATGCATCTTAGATAAAGCTTAAAATCAGAGGTAGTTGATTGCGAATAATAAAAATAACTAGTTAAGTATTATGGAAATATTAAATTTGGCAATAATATATTGTACCTGTGACAGGAACAAGAAGGAATAAGAGATTCACCTTCACGATGTTTTGAAAAAAGTGGCGGATCAAGTTTTGTTTATGTAAAAATGATATTTTCGGAATGTATTTTGTATGATATCGAGGGTGGAAAAGATTTTTTTAGAGTATCATGAGACGATAAGTCATTTTGGTTCAGACTTTTTTGTGGTAATGTGCCTATTGCTTAATGGCATAAGTAGTAGAAGGACTTATTTCAGGTATGGACATTAATGCAATAGACGTAAGCCCGGGGGATGTTTTGAAAAGAAAATGGTAAAAATTGGTGCAAGTTCTAAGCTTTTTAGTAATAAAAGATTTGGTTGAAAATTCCAAAGTGTGTCATAAAAGGTGTTGACGTTTCTTCCACGGCTAAAATTCGCAAATTGTAAATTGTTAGAACAAGCTTAAAGTTGTGAGGCAAAAATAGTTGCAATGGGTACGCTTAGGACTTCCCAATGAAGGCGCTTTGGTGCTCTTAGTTTGAGGTTGCTCGCTGATGCGTATGGGAAGATGTTGTGGAATTCTCTTGATTATTTATTGCAAACGGGTAATGGTTAGTTTTGTGCTGATGCCGAATTAGGAATCATGATAGGATATGGTGTACTGCTTATAAATTTTTAAATATTGACACAAAGGGTTGTTCTTTAACATTAAAAACAAAAAGAATGATGTGATGGCTAAAAAACATTATTAAGTATTCCATATGATATTGTATTTGTTGTAGCTAAAAGGATTATTGGTTACTACGTTGAAAAAACTTATCT
Source organism: Candidatus Endomicrobiellum calonymphae (assembly GCA_031269945.1). Classification (GTDB taxonomy): domain Bacteria; phylum Elusimicrobiota; class Endomicrobiia; order Endomicrobiales; family Endomicrobiaceae; genus Endomicrobiellum; species Endomicrobiellum calonymphae. The sequence continues at coordinate 190,367 of JAISYK010000007.1, read as the reverse complement.
AACACAGTAAAAGCAGATGAAATATTTAATAAACAAATACATCGTCGGATTTTAACAAATGATAAGATTTTCTGATTTATTTGATGATGCAAGTTTGTTGTAATTTTGTGTTTTTATTGGTGGTGTTTTTTTTTTGTTTTATAAAATTCATTGAAATGGATATTGAAATTCAATGAAAAAGTAAATAAATTTTGTTTTTGTATTTTGCTGATTTGTGATGTGTGGATCTAACATCTTAAATTGTAACGTAAGGTTATAGTTGTCGTGTACAGCGCGACATATGGAGCTTAATGGGAAGGATAGTTTTTGGCGAAAAGTTTTATAGAAATATTTAATGTTTTTGTGTGACAATTAAGAAAAATAAATATACAATAAGCATGGAAATGGAAGAGAGATGATGCAAATTTATGTACGATGTAATTTATGTAACTTAAGTAGTTTGTTGAGAAAAATTAAAATTACGGAGTATCGTTGTGTGAATTTAAGTGGATGTTTAGAAATATATTGCTAAATTAGTGAACGATTGTTCCCGCTGTGTGTATGTAGTGCTTTAAGTAGATCGTTGAAAAAAAAATGTGTGGAGTGAGCAATATAGGATTAGGGGGGGATTGTATGAAAAAAATTTTGTTGTTTGCCATAGTCGGTGTGTTTATTTTTACTGTGAGTTGTAAAAGGCAGGGTATCAAACATGAGTCAACAGATGATACAAAAACATCTACTTTTGATGATGAGCCATCAATAAGGGGTAATTCTAACGAAGATATTAATCTTAAGACTGTATATTTTGAATTTGACAAAAGCGATTTAACAGAACATTCAATCGAAACTTTGAAGGAAAATGCATCATATTTAATAAGTAATTCTAACATAAGAGTTATCCTTGAGGGACATACAGATGAGAGAGGTACAACTGAATACAACCTTTCTTTGGGTCAACGTAGAGCTCTAAAAGTCAAAGAATATTATACTAGACTAGGAATTGTGCCTAACAGAATCGCGACTATTTCATACGGAAAAGAAAAACCCGCTGACATAGGAAGTAATGAGTCAGCATGGTCAAAAAATAGAAGAGTGGAAATAAAAAAGTTATTAAACTAAGGACAATAAAAGTGTATTGTTATGCAGTTTAAAATTTTGCCTAGGATTTTTAATAGTCATGTATTGAATGGGAGCCTGCTCAGTATAGCGTGTTTTGTGGTTGTATTTGTTGCGGGATGTTGCACTTTGTCAGGTTACAATAAAATTGTAGACTTAACGGACGAAATTTCACAGCTGAACATAAAATACAGAGAATTTCAACAAAACTACGCTGATTTATGTACAAAAATTAGTACTGATTGTGAAGCATTTGATGCCTCAATTCGAGATTTACAAAATAAAGTTTTTTTGTTAAGTAAACCACATTTAATAAATGGAGTCGAGGATGAGCCAAGTTCATCTTCGTGCATTTACGGACGAGCTTATGGCGATTATTTAGCAAAAAAGTACAAGCTTGCGTATTCTGGATTTGAATCATTTGTAAGTAGGTATCCGAATGATGTGCGGGCAGTTGAAGCTAGACTTTATATGGATGAATGTCTAAAAATGTTTGATAAAGAGGGATCATGATATTAGTATAAAAAATCAATGATTAAGAGAAATAATTTATTCCTTTATTTGCTGATTTCAGTTTTTTTTCATTTTATGTTTATTAGTTTTGTTTTTAATATCAGAGAAAAGCCAGTGTTTTTACCTGTGCCAGTAGAAGTTTCTTTTTATTCTAAATTTCGACATGGAGTAGTTGGACGATCTGGAGTTTTAGCTAATAAGGAAGAGTCTAGCCATTTGGATACTATGGATGGAGACAAAGTAGGAAATGGTATCTTAAAAAAAGAAAGAAAATTTCAAAAATTTAAAAATAATCAAGAAGTCCGTGTCACAAAAACTTCGGAAGATGGTAGTGGTGCCAAAAATTTTCAGTTTCCGAATTCTAGTAATATCTCTAGTAAAACAGTTTCTCATTATGGGGCACTTTCATTTGATGCTCCGGATTTTAGGTATTCTTATTATGCAGGAGAGATAGTAAAAAAAATAAGTGAACAATGGAAATGGATCGAAAATTATGGGCAACTCAGGGTGATTGTATATTTTAAAATTCGCAGAAACGGTTCAGTTTTTGATGTTTCTATCAAAGAATCTTCAAGTAACAAAGAATACGATAGGTATGCTTTAGATACAATACATAGAACGGCACCTTTTCCAGATTTGCCTGAGGATTATAGGAATGATGTTCTAGGAGTTTATTTTGAATTTAAATGTGATAAAGGTTGATTTAGTAAAAAATTTATATCTTTCAATTTTATGCGTTCTCACAATTCTTTTTTCTACAGTGGCGATCTATGCGGGTAGCGATATTTACCTTTCACTTTATGCGACTAGTAAAAAATCTGATATAGCCATAGAAGATTTTAGTGTTGTAAATAAAAATGAAGATACTGTAAAATTAGCAAAACTTCTTAGAAAAATTATTAAAAACGATCTTGTTTTTTCCAGGTACTTCAATATAATACAGGTTGTAGAAAGAAATAACTTTAAGGACCAGCTACTTTCTTTAAAAAAAAAAGGAACATCAATTCTTATCGCTGCCTCTGTAAGTAATGATGAGTGTAACATTATTCTTGAAATAAAAATGATCGATGTTGTTACAGGCGAAGTAATATGGAATCATAATTATAAACATGAACGTTCAAGTTGTAGATATATGGCTCATAAAGTAAGTGATGAAATAATAAAAAAAATAAAAGGGGAAATTGGTATAGCGTGTTCAAAAATAGTTTTTACGAACGACAATACAAGGTTTAAAGAGTTATATATTGTAGATTACGATGGATATAATTTGCGAAGATTAACAAGAGATAATAAAATAAATATTCTTCCAAAATGGTCTCCTGATGGGAGACAAATAATTTATACAGGCTATTTGTATAACAACCCTGATTTATTCGCGTTAAATTTTGTTGAAAATAAACGTATTATTGTTTCAAAATGTCAAGGATTAAATGTCACAGGTTCATTTTCTCCTGATAGCAAGAAATTAATTCTTACCTTATCTAAAGGTAGATATCCAAATTTGTATATGATAAATATGCGTGGCGAAATACTAAAAAGGATGACTGAAAATACATGTATTGACACTAGTCCATCTTTTGCCCCTAATGGTCGTGAGATAGCGTTTATCTCGGATAGATCAGGATATCCTCAAATTTACATAATGAATGCTAAAGGTGAAAATGTGAGGAGAGTTACCACGGATGGTTTTTGTGATTCTCCAGCATGGTCTCCACGTGGTGATAAAATTGCTTTTACAATGAAACAAGCTAAAGGGGACTACGATATTTATACCTATGATTTAACTACTGCAAAAATTATAAGACTTACACGTAATCAAAAAAACAATGAAAATCCTACGTGGTCCCCTGACGGAAGATTTCTAGCGTTTTATTCGAATAGATCTGGAAGAGGGGAAATATATATAACGGCAATTGACGGTTCGGGTACGAGAAAGCTTCTGGAAATACCAGGCAATTCTTACACTCCATCGTGGTCCCCAATTTTAAATTAGTTGGAATTTAAGTAGAGAGGATGTTGATATTATGTTTGAAGGTAAGAGTTTTATAGATGTAATAAATATGGGTGGATATACCCTTTACGTTCTCTTAGGAGCATCAATTCTTTCAATAACAGTGATTTGTTTTAAATTAGTTGAATTTTGGATAAAGTCTAAAATGACAAAAGTTCAATTTTTGGACAAATTGCTAAAAGAAGTAAAAATGGATAAATTTGATGAAGTTATCAGTTTTTGTGATACCATTAACTCTCCCATGGCTCCAGTTGTAAGAGCAGGTATTATTGCTTTTAAAGAAAATAAAAATGATCTGGGTGAAGCAGCTATGGAAAGAGAGATAATGCTTCAAACGATAAAACTTGAACGTTTTATCGTTGTTTTAGGAACGCTTGGCAATATTACTGTCTATATAGGACTATTTGGGACAGTTTTGGGTATTATAAGAGCGTTTCATGACATCTCAAAAGTAAATCTAGGAAGTGAAAATATGTCAATTATTATTGAAGGTGTTTCAGAAGCACTTATTGCAACTGCAGCAGGTCTTTTTGTGGCAATTCCTGCAGTTATTGCATATAATTTTTTTGTAAAGATTATAGATAAGTTCGTTGTAGACATGGAATATTGTTCTTCTGTGATTAAAGGCGTTTTAGAAAATAAAAAAAATAGATGATTAAAAAAAAAGGTATTATCATGTCGGGGATTAACATAACGCCATTTACTGACGTTATGCTTGTTCTTCTTGTTGTTTTTATGATGACTACACCCATGATGCTTACGCATACATCTTCTATAAAAGTTAATCTTCCAAAGGCACAAGTAGTGTCATCTAGTAGTGAAGATGGTTCAAATATTGAAGTCTTGATTTCAAAATATGGATCTATTTATGTAGATGGGGAGAAAGTTGATAGTATAACCATTAAAGATGTCATAAGTAATCTTATATCCTCAAATCATAATAGAGTTATAATTTTAAAAGGCGATAAGCAGGTTCTATATGAGCATGTAGTACGTTTTATAGATAAGGCTAAAAAAGCAGGTGCGACAAAGTTTGCTCTTGCAGTTGATAATGCCAGTGTTTCGTAAATCATGAATCACAGTAATTGTTATTACGGTATAAAGGAAAAGTAAATAGTGGTCTTTAGAATCATCAAAGTAATTGTTCTGTGTTGTGCTCACACCTGATTGCGATTTGAAGCATTCATTTTTACTTACCGGTCCAAGCTATATGACTTAGTAAATGAAGTGAAAGTTCCGGTTTTTCAGTAACGCAGTCTAAAATTGAGGATTTCCATGGGATCTTTTTGTTATTTCTCGTTTTGTGCACTGTCACCAAGTAGAAAATTTTTACTGTCCAGGGATCATTTCATGGTTTTTATGAGTCGTCTTGTTGTACTAATTTGTTTTTGGATTAATGAAAAAATTTACGATAAATTTCAAACAATATATTTTGATCATTGATGTTTTTATAAATATATTTGTTTTTGCAATTTTAGTCACACTGTACCTGTTGGTTGAATTCGAAAGACAGCGGAAGGCACATAGAAACAAAATGTTTGTTATTGAATAGTACAAACAAGTTTTTATAGATTTCAGACATTGGAATTAATGGGTTTTAAATGTATATATTACGGCTATTGGGTAGCTATGAAAATTTTGATGAATTCGAACAGAAAATACAAAATAGATTTTTAAAAAGAGAAGATAATCTTCTATAGTACCTAGTGAAGCGATGCAGATTGGCATGAATGAGAAATATATATCTGACGTAGACTGCCTTAAAATGTAGTAATTCAGGGAACACAATAGAGCAACAATATATGAATATTATGGATAAAACAACGAACTAAAGTAATCTTTGTAGGTTAGAAAATTAATCAGGGTCGACTCTAAAGTCCATTCTTGAACCATTTGTTACTTTTTGTTGCCATTAAAAAACGCCACTATAAAACACACTTCATTATTAATAATTTGAGTTTTATGAGGTTCGTTGTTTGTGCAAAAAAGTGTTTTGTTAATTATATATAGAAAGTATACACCTCCTGCTTTATTATGCTGATGTTTTATACAGTGAGGGACACTTACTTTGTTTATACAATCGTAAAAGCAGCTATTAATACAAACAAAGTTGTACCGAAGTTAGTATAATAGTGCTTATTTAGCAATACTTTTTATATTTTGGATTGTTTTATAGAAAATCAATTCGAACAATAAATCGTCATAATAAACAATAGTGGGTCCAAATTTTCACAAGTATAGAAAAAGTAATTGTTCTGTTGGTTGTTTTGTTAAATCAATCATTGTTACAAAAAGGTTATACTTTCATTGAAATATTTTGTCATTTTAATGGTAGAATATACCACGCGAAGGTAGTTAAATTTTTAAAAGGTTAATTATGAATGATGTATTGGAAAAAGTTATACGTGGGACAAATGATATTATCTCCATTAAAGAACTAGAAAAAAAACTTGTTTCAGGTAAAAAATTAAAAGTAAAACTAGGAATTGACCCTACTGCCCCAGATTTACATTTAGGTCATAGTGTTATTATTAATAAATTAAAAACTTTTCAAGATCTAGGACATCAAATAATATTCTTGATTGGCGATTTTACTGCAAAGATAGGCGATCCGTCCGGTAGATCCGAAACTCGACCTGTTATTACAGACGAACAAATAAAAGTAAACATAAAAACATATACTAATCAAGTTTTCAAGATTCTAGAAAAGGAAAAAACCGAAGTCATCTATAACAGTAAATGGTTTAATAAAATTGGCGTAGAAGGAATTTTAACTCTCGTTTCAAAAAGTACTGTAGCTCAAATGCTTGCAAGGGATGATTTTGCGAAAAGATATAATGAAGATAAACCAATAAACATTGTAGAGTTTCTCTATCCTTTGCTTCAAGCATATGATTCTGTAGCTTTAAACGCAGATATAGAGCTTGGGGGAAACGATCAAAAATTTAACCTTCTTTTAGGTAGACAAATACAAAAAAATTATGGGATTAAAGATACTCAAATCGCAATCACAATGCCGATTTTAGAAGGGACAGATGGTATTAAGAAAATGTCAAAATCTTATAATAATTACATAGCTTTAAACGATTCGCCCAAAGATATGTTTGGAAAGATAATGTCAATTTCAGATACTCTCATGTATAAGTATTACGAACTTCTTACTCAAACGAATTTAAGTATAGTTAAAGCTATGCATCCAAAAAATGCAAAGATAGAATTGGCTAGGGAAATTGTAGAAAAATATCACGGTGATGAGGAAGCAGTAAAGGCAAAAGAAGAATTTAGTAAAATTTTTTCAGAAAAAAATGTCCCAAGTGATATAGAAGAGTATCGAATTCAAGAAGCAGAGATGAGGTTATCTGACTTACTTACTAAGAGCGGTATGGTATCAAGCAAAAACAAGGCTAGACGTCTTATACAGCAAGGAGGTATTAAGGTAGATTCAAAAAAGTTATTTGATGATTCTATTGTTAATTATAAAGAAAAAATCATACTACAAATAGGGAAAAGAAAATTTAAAAAAATAATACCCTTCTCTAAAAATTTCAAAGTCTAAGTTTTGGATTTTCGTGCTTATTTATACTTTGAAGGCATGTGTTGCGTGACTGTACGATTTAAACTGAGATCGGACGATTGTAACATAATAATAATGCAACGGTATAAGATTGTTTGCGAAGTGCATCTTGCGATAACATGTTAAAGGTAGAAAATGTGTAAATGTATAAAATTATTAGTACAGATGAAATTGGACCAAAAATAAAAAGTTATGAAATCTATGCTCCTGACATTGCAAAAAACGCAAAAGCCGGGCAGTTTGTTATGCTTAGAATTAATGATAGAGGTGAACGTATCCCTTTAACTATAGCTGGAACAAATTTAGAGAAGGGTTTAGTGAAAATAATTTTTCAAGAACTAGGCAAAACTACGATGCAACTTGCTTCTCTTTCTATAGGAGAATATATAAAGGATTTTGCTGGTCCGCTAGGGCATCCTACAGAAATAAAAAAGTACGGCACTGTTGCTGCAATTGCTGGAGGTGTAGGGACAGCTGAAATTTTACCAATTATAAAAGAATTAAAAAACCTTGACAACAAAATCATTACCATAATAGGTGCTAGATGTAAAGACTTAATAATACTTAAAGATGAATTAAAACAATGTAGCAGCTCTGTTTTTTTCGCCACAAATGATGGAACATATGGCATAAAAGGATACGTCACGGATGTTTTAAAAAAAGTTATAAACAAAGAAAAAGTGGATATTATATATGCTGTAGGGCCAGTATACATGATGAAAGCTATATCTGAAATTACAAGAAAAAAAAATATAAAAACTATAGTTTCTTTGAATCCTATAATGCTCGATGGTGCTGGAATGTGCGGAGCTTGTAGAATTACTGTAAATAATAAAACTAAATTTGCTTGCGTTGACGGTCCTGAATTTGATGCTAGTTTGGTAGATTGGGAAGAGCTTGTTTCAAGACTAGACTTGTTTAAAAATTTTGAAAAGATAGCAATTGATAAATTTAAACATAATCGGGAGTGTAACTGTTGCAAAAAATAAAAATGCCCGCGAGGGATCCAAATATTAGAAAAAAAGATTTCGAACAAGTAAATTGTGGTTATACTCAAAGTGAAATGCTAAAAGAGGCAAAAAGATGTCTTCAATGTCAGGAATCGTTGTGCATTCGTGGTTGTCCTGTTGGAGTTGATATACCTGGGTTTATAAAATATCTTACTCAAAACGATCCTAAACAAGCTGCAATAGTTTTAAGGCGGAGAAACAACCTCCCTGCAGTATGTGGCAGAGTTTGTCCTCAAGAAAATCAATGCGAGAAATTTTGCGTTTTATCAAAAAGAAATGAAAGTATTAGTATTGGAAATTTAGAACGATACGCAGCAGATGCTAGCACTAGAGATAATTCAAATATTGCAATTAACAAAAATGGTATTAAAATTGCTGTTATAGGGTCTGGGCCAGCCGGCCTAACGTGTGGCGGGGAGCTGTTAAAAATTGGATACGATGTTACAGTTTACGAATCTTTACATGACGTTGGTGGAGTTTTACGTTATGGAATTCCTGAATTTAGACTACCTAAGGATGTTCTAGATTTGGAATTACACAATTTAAAAAAACTTGGAATGAAAATAATTTTAAACGTCCTTATAGGAAGAACGAAAACAATAAAAGAATTATTTGATGAGGGATACAAGGCTGTATTTATTGCTACTGGTGCTGGACTTCCTATATTTCCTAAAATATCAGGCGAAAATTTGAATCACATTTATTCTGCAAATGAATTTTTAGTGCGGGTAAATCTTATGCATTCTTTCGATTTTCCTAGCTATGACACGCCTGTATATAGAGCCAGGAATGTAGTGGTTATAGGCGGAGGGAATACCGCGATGGATACAGCTAGAACAGCGCTAAGGCTTGGTGCAGAAAATGTTAAACTCGTTTATAGAAAAACCGAAGACGAAATACCAGCAAGGGAAGAAGAGCAAATTCATGCAAAAGAAGAAGGAATAGAGTTTGTAACTTTGACAAGTCCAGTGAAATTCATCGGAAATGAAAAAAGATTCGTTAAAGCCGTTGAGTGTATAAAAATAGAACTAGCAAATATTGATAGTTTAGGTAGAAGATATTTTCACAAAGTTGTTGGATCTAATTATATTATAAAGGCAGACATGGTAGTTTTGGCTTTGGGTTTACATCCAAATCCGATTTTGCCATCACTTATTGACGGTTTGATTACCGACACCAGCGGATATGTTATAACCGATAATAGTCTCATGACTTCACTACCTGGTATTTTCGCAGGAGGAGACATTATTGGTGGAACTACCGTTATAGAAGCAATGGGTATGGGAAAGAGAGCAGCAAGAGAAATAGAAAAATATCTTAAAAGATAATTTAACTGGGCACAATTGAAAATTTTAAGGTACCATCAGGGTAATAAAAATTATGAGTGTGTTGGCAGAACGGATGAATTTTACAACCAAAGTGTGCTGAAATGGCGGCAGGTAGTATTCCCCTTATCAACAAGATGCAGTTTGTAAACAAATAGAACTTATATATAATCAATCACCTTGGGATTTATGAGGTTACTTGTTACTGCGGAGATCGCTGCGAGTGGGCCTATATAAGTTTAAAAGGTACTTAAAAAGAGGAGACGACGCGTTTTGTTTAATTGTTGTGAATAAAATTAATTTAAAGTAGCCTAGTAAGAAAGTTCCCATATAAACTAAAAAATGCGGAGTCACGTGTTGGCGTTTCCTGGTGTGAATAAGAACAGGGATAGCTTCATGAATATTTAAAAATTCAAAAGACTTTACTTGATAATCAGAATTTATAATCATTTAAGTTAAGAAAAAGTACTCAAATTTAAAATGTAATTTTAAGAGAATACACTTTTCAAAAATTCATAATTAAAAAATGTGACGAAATTATTTCGACCATACCCATAGATTTATGTGCTCTTCGTTGTGGAATAATAGTGTCCACAAGTTTGAATTCTAAAAGATTTTGTATTTAGGTGCCGCTTTAAAATGGCGATAAAATTTTGATTATTTAAGTTTGCATAAGTACCATATACACTTTTATACACGACATGAATAATACAAAAACTCCAAAAATGAATTTTACGAAGAGTATAAAAAAAGAAAATAGGTTATGTGTCTGATGAAGAGAGATACCCTAAAGATGTTGTGTTGCAACAGGCTATTAAAATTATATGTATTTACGTTCTAGACCAAAATGAAGCCATTGAGTTTAAAGTATATATAACAAATTACGGTATTGCAAAATAATCCGTTGCGATATCCGTTTTTCAAGGTGTCATAGACATAGAAAAAGTATTTGAGATTTTTTCTGAAGTGCGTTTTTCACCTATAAAAAGAATGTATAATAAATACAAAATAGTAATTTGCAAAAAAAGATTTATTTTTCAAACAAGTTTGAAAAAATGATTAAATATCTTAGGTTTTGTATAAAATAGCTTATTAAGTGACGAATTTAATTTAAACGTATTGAAAAATTGGTTATGATTCAATACAATGAGGCGGCAGAGTTGTGGAACTTTATAATAAAAAGAGGGGGGGGTGAAGTTTTGTGAAAAAGCCGTTAATGGCAGGAAATTGGAAAATGAATAAAACTGTTTCAGAATCTGTTGAACTCATAAAAATACTTAAAAATATGGTTCACTATGTAACAAATGTTGAAATATTGGTCTGTCCTGCTTTTACAGCACTATATGCAGTAAATAATGAAATTAAAGGTTCAAATATTAATTTAGGATCACAAAATCTTTTTTGGGAATTAAAAGGGGCATTCACCGGGGAAATTTCTCCAACAATGATAAAAGATATAGGTTGTTCTTACGCTATAATAGGTCACTCAGAACGCAGACAATATTTTGTCGAAACTAATGAAATCGTAAATAGAAAAACAAAAGCAGCTTTTTCAACCACTATTACGCCTATAGTTTGTGTAGGAGAAACTCTTAAAGAAAGAGAAAGTAACATGACTTCTAAGGTTATAGAAAAGCAAATAAGAGAAAGTTTGTTTGGACTTACATTGGGACAAGCATCTTCACTAGTCATAGCTTACGAACCTGTGTGGGCCATAGGGACAGGTAAAACTGCATCTCCAGACCAAGCTCAACAAATACATCACTTCATAAGAAAAATATATGAGCAAATGTACAGTAAAGATGTTGCTTATGAAGTAAGAATTCTTTATGGAGGTTCTGTAAGTCCAGATAATATATCAGATCTTATGAAGAAACCAGATATTGATGGTGGTTTGGTAGGGGGAGCAAGCTTGGAAGCCGAATCTTTCATCAAACTTATTAGATTTTTTGAATAACCGCACATACATATAGTATATTTTGTAGCATGAGCTACTTGTAACAATGGGAAATATTATTACGCACAAGATTAAAAAGTTGGCTTTTGGTACTGATCATACCGCTACCAAAATAAGAGGTAAAGTAAAAAATTATTTACAGAGCAGTGGATATGAAATTGAAGATTTTGGTTTCAATGGAGACAGTAGTTGCGATTATCCAGATTTTGCCCTAAAAGTGTCGAAAGCTATTCTTACTAAAAGGGCAGATAAGGGAATTCTTATATGTGGAACAGGAATTGGTATGTCCATTGCTGCAAATAAAATTAAAAATGTAATTGCGGCAACTTGCTGGGACGAAAATACTGCAAAACTTGCGGCTCAACATAATGCGGCAGATATTATATGCTTGGGATCAAGAACTACCGCTTTAGATGACATTTGTCATAGGATAGAAATTTTTCTTAGAACTCAATTTGAAGAAAGACATTCTCAAAGAATAAAAAAAATTAAAGAAATTGAAAAACAATATTAACTAATATTAAAATTGTTTTCTTCTTAGTATCCTTGTGTTATGGTTTTCATTTTCTACTGGATGATATTTTTTATATTTAAATATTTTTTAGTATAAACAAGGTGAGAGATATATTTTATTGAAGTAATAATAATTAAAAGAGAGATTATACATAACAATGATTGAAGTATCAGACTTAAGTGTAACATGTGCCAATGTCAGAAGAGATATTATTAAAATGCTTTATAGTGCAGGTTCTGGGCATCCAGGTGGAAGTTTGTCATCCGTTGAACTTCTAGTGTCATTGTATTTAAATCACATGAAATTTGACCCTAAAAATACAAAAGATCCTGATAGAGACTACTTTATTTTATCTAAAGGACATGTTTGTCCTGTTCTTTATGCAATTCTATCTCAACTTGGATGTTTTAATTATAACGAACTAAGTACTTTAAGAAAGGTTGGGAGTAGACTGCAAGGACATCCAGCAAAAGATAGAGAGCTTCCAGGGATAGAGGTATCTACTGGTTCATTGGGCTATGGTTTGTCAATTGGAGCAGGGATTGCGCTAGGGATGAAAAAAATGAATAAAAACAATAAAATTTATGTACTTATGGGAGATGGAGAACAACAAGAAGGCAGCGTATGGGAAGCTGTTATGTCAGCAGCTCACTATAAGCTCAATAATCTATGTGCAATTGTTGATGATAATGGTTTGCAAATAGATGGTGCTACAAAAAGTGTAATGAATGTTGAACCTTTAACACATAAATACGAAGCTTTTGGATGGAGTACTATAGTGATAGATGGACATAATTTAAAAGAAATTGATAGGGCATATCTAAAATTTAGAATTGAAAAAGAAAAGCCTACCGCTATAATAGCAAAAACTGTTAAAGGTAAGGGGGTTTCTTTCATGGAGAATATAATTGAATGGCATGGGAAAATACCTTCAAAAGAATTAACTAAGAAAGCCTTAGCTGAAATAGCAAAAAATTGCATAATAAAACAGATTGAAATCAAAGAGAAGAGAAAAATAAAATGAAAGTTTGCGAAAAAAAAGCTACAAGATTTGGTTTTGGAGAAGCTCTTGTTGAACTTGGTGAAAAAAATCCTAAGGTTTTTGTTTTAGGAGCGGACACCATTTCTTCGGTTTTAATAAATAATTTTCAAGAAAGGTTTCCTGAAAGATTTATCAATGTTGGTATAGCAGAAAACAACCTAATAGGAATGTCATCAGGGCTTGCCATCGCTGGATTCATTCCATTTGTATCGACTTATGGAGTTTTTTTAACTGGAAGACCATGGGAACAAATAAGAACAACAGTATGTTACTCAAATTTAAACGTAAAAATAGCTGGATCGCATTCGGGACTTATGGTCGGGCCTGATGGAGCAACACACCAGGCTTTAGAAGAAATTGCCATAATGAGATGCCTTCCACGAATGAAAGTTGTAGTACCGTGTGATTTTATTGAAACAAAAAAAACTGTAATAGCGAGTGCTTATGTCGATGGACCTATTTACATAAGATATGGAAGAGAAGATACACCAATATTTACGAACGGAGAGACTCCATTTGAGATAGGTAAAGCGAACATTTTAAGAGAAGGTAATGATGTTGCAATTATGGCGTGTGGAACAATGGTATACGAGTCTTTAGTAGCTGCTGAAATTTTAGAGCAAAAAGGTATAGAAACAAAGGTTATAAATATACATACGATTAAGCCCATAGATGAAGAAGTAATTATTAGTACCGCAAAAGAATGTGGAGCAGTAGTAACTGCAGAAGAGCATCAAATTTATGGAGGGTTCGGATCTGCAGTTTCTGAAGTGATAGTAAAAAATTACCCTGTCCCTATTGAAATGATCGGGATCAATGACAGATTTGGCGAATCTGGTGACGCTTATGATCTAATCTGTGAATTTGGATTAAAAGATACAAATATTGTAAACGCAGTTTTAAAAGTTCTTAAAAGAAAATAATGTGAGAAAAAGATTATGTTAATAATTTTAGATGGTGTGTTGGAGCTGTTAAGAAGCTTCAGGGTGTTAGCTACTATTTACAATGACAAAACGGAAAGTCCGGTGCACAAATATTATATAACAAAACAAGCGAAGTGGCATGAAAATCACTTGCCAAAAATTAACTCTGTAAGCCAGAGCAAAGGTATTGAGAATTATTTGGTATAACCTTGGGAAAACCGCTTATTGTATACGTGGGCAATTTCCATGAAAAAAATAACAAATAGTTGTGGTGCTTCTAGAACTGAAATAATTTGAATTGGCTCATTAAAAAAAGGAACGAATTATTCTGTTGTTTTCACCCTAAGCTATTCGGATTTTTAGATAGCACAAGTAAATGAGACTTTTGAGTTAAATAAGTTATATGAAATATGTGCAAATCTGCAGAAATATTTTAAGGGGTGACGATAACGTTTAAAGAAGGGTTGTTGTAAGATTTTTGTAGGGTTAAATGTCAACTATAAAAAAGTATGAAGATGAAATGGTGAAGATGGATAAATACGCTGCTGAAATGGAGAAATAGTAGGTATAATTTAATATAACAGTGAGGGAATAAGTAATTTTTGTTGTTCATCCAAAAAATAATTTAAATAGTACGAAATCAACCTATTAGCAAAATAAAAAGAAATCTGACAGATAAAAATTAGTTTTTTGCTAATCTTGTTGGTTTCTGTGTGCTTTTGACTCATAATGCGAGATATCTTGACTATAATAATGGCAATATGCCGGATTGACAAAATGCCTACCTTTTTGGTGTCTATTTTTTTTTACAGAAATAAATGCAGAAAAGATGTTCGTGTCGATAAGTACATAAGTACAATGGTTGTAACTTTGGGGTAAGAGTCCAACTTGTCTTACTTAGGGTTGCCGTTTGCAGATAAGTATTCAGTCTGTGTGGTATTTGTATATAATAGTCGACCGAGTAAGATTAGGTAGTGTAACCCTTGCGCTAAATTAGAATCGGTTTCAGGATTTAAAGCATATATTTTGTAGTAAAAAAGAATTTTTAAGCATCCTGAAAGCTCACAAGATTGGCTTGTTATAAGATAGGTCAGGGACGTTCATTGTTTTGTTAGGGGAATAGTGCTGTTAATTCGCTTAAGATTAAGCAAGCTATAAAGGATATATTAAAAGATAATTTTAGAAATGATTTGACTAAGATTTTTATATATTTTTTTAGCGTTGATGATCTGTAATTTCAAAAGGTTGACAATTTGGAACAAGTGTTTGAAATTGCTAAAAAACAGACTAGCAACATGGATGTCCCAGAAAAATCCGAACAAATCACTCGAATGTAAGGCGGGAATCTGAAGGTCGTAGATTGTCTCGAGGATTTACTGTCAAAAGCAAAGGAATCGATAAAAATAAGATCTTAAAAACAAACTGTGTTTTAGCTATGAAGATAGGAAGGATAGGTATAACGGAAATATTAGCAGGAGTTGGATGAGAGGAGAAAGATGACAATATTGACTATTCAGCAGTAATTTTATTTTACAAAAAAAAACAAATAACTACACTGCAAAAGATGAGGTCATGTCTGAGTTCTTGTATAATTCTTTACAAAGCATTGAGGAAGCCGCGGATGTTGTGCAGAATTCATGCACAATAAGCCTCAAGAATTGATAGAGAGAAAGAAAATGATTTATAAATAAAAAATTTTAAACCCATGGCCGAAATAACTCAAATTGCAGAAAAAGTTTTTAAAATCTACATAAATAGTATTAATATTAGAAATGGTTTAATTAAAACTGACGGTCTTATTAGAATAAAGAAATAATTGTGTCTGAAAGTAGTAAAGTAGATGGTATTGATAACTTTTTCAAGATTAAGGCAAAGAAACTCAACAAAAATAAAAAAAAAGAATTTTCGCAAAAGAAAATTTTGATTTATGTGCTCTAGCTCTCATCACCGACTCTGTGTCGTGCTGATTGATGAAAAGAGGATCATTGTTAAAAAAGGAGTAAAAATAATAGAAGATTACAGATTAGTTGGCTTATTAATGAAAAAAAAATGCGAAAATGCTTTAATTCCAAAAGGTATTCAGAGAATATTGCAACAAAAATAATTTCATGGAATATATCGCACTTGTATTAAATTAATCTGAGAAGATGCGAAAAGTAATGTTGTGTGCTCAACTTCTCATGACAAAAGATGCTTCCCAAGCAAAGAGTTTCTATGCTGATATAGTCAAGTCGAATTAAATGATGCCAAGAAGTAACTAAAATCTGAAAAATAGCTTTTAAGAAAACAATATGAAAGTATTGGTATATATAGAATAAAAGATTATTGACATCATATTCAAATCGTGCATTTTTGTTTATTACAGATGGCAAAGAATAAGCCATAGAGGAAGGTGAGCAAGTGAAAACAATTGAATGTTTTGATGTTGTTGCTGTGCTCCATTAAAAACGCGTGAAAGATGTCATCATAAAATATGGTGGATGCCATTTTAGAGTCCCTGGATTTGTTTTAAAACATTTAAAAATTATTGAAAATAAACTTTAAAGGTCTCTGATGTAAGTGTAGATTATTTGTACAGATAGACAGAGAAAATGAAACTTTTGAGTGTAGAGTTTTGCATATAAGAGGTGTGATTTTTACTAAAATATCAATTTTTGAAAATCGATTTGAAATAAATCAAAACTTGCGAAAATAAGTCGCCAAGAAAATTCTTTAAATATTATTTTTAACGTTGACACAACTTGTAATGATAAAAAAACATGGTAGATATGAAATCGGCAGCGTATCAGTAAAAAATTTATTTTAAACAAAAAAGAGGATATATTAAATGAAAAAAGATATAGAAATTGCGTTTATAGGGGGGAGTGGATTATATGAAATTGACGCCATAAAAAATATTACTGAAAAGAATGTTGATACTCCTTTTGGTAAACCTTCGGATAAAGTAATCATTGGCACTATTAATGGAATAAAATGTGCTTTTTTGGCAAGACACGGGAGAGGTCACGTTTTAAATCCTTCTGAGATAAATCAAAGAGCTAATATATACGCATTGAAATCTTTAGGAGTAAGTCAAATTGTTTCATTTACAGCGTCAGGCTCTTTAAAAGATGGAATAAAACCCAAAGATTTTGTTATTCCAGATCAAATTTTTGATAAAACAAAAAATAGGCCTTCAACTTTTTTTGAAAAGGGCATAGTAGCCCATGTCTCAATGTCGCAACCTTTTTGTGAAGAAATAAGAAACTTAATTCATCAAAGTATTCATGAGGTAAAAATAAACCATCACAATTATGGAACTTATGTTTGCATTGAAGGTCCGCAATTTTCCACTAAGATCGAATCAAAAGTAAACAGACAAGCAGGATTTTCTATAGTAGGGATGACACTACTTCCAGAGGCAAAACTCGCCAGAGAAGCCGAGATATGCTACGCAAATATTTCTCTTATAACCGATTATGATGCATGGAAAGAAGGCGAAGAAGTAACAAACAATAGCGCTATTGAAACTGTTACAACAAATATTGAAAACAGCAGAAAAGTCACCAAGAACTTAACTAAAAAACTTTTTATAAGAGAAAGAAAATGTGCCTGTAAAGACTCATTAAAAACATCATTTATGACTTCTCCTGATAACGTAACATCAAATCCCTACTACAGAAATATATCTCTTTTAATTGACAAATACTACAAGAACAATTAATTGTCTCTAAACTCTCTAAACACTCTCCAACTCACCCACCACCCACATACTTTTAATTCCAAAAACGCAAACCAAGCGATAGCAAAAATCTTTCACATACAAAAACTTTACATAGTAATAACAAATTACAAACATTCTTCAAAAATTTGAAAAATTAATCACCTAACACCTTCACAATAGCTCTCCCAAAATCTTCTGCAACCTCTGGCCCATTTGCAGTAATAATATTCCCATCAATCTCCAAAGGTATTCCGGTGTATATGGCACCTCCCTTTGTTAAAAACTCTTTTCCGTCACTAAAAACCGTTGCTTTCTTACCTTTCAAAATGCCAGCGTTTGCAAGAATTACACCTGCTATGCATATTGAAGCTATAGGTTTTTCACATTTACAGAAACTTTTTGCAAGCCTTAAAGCATTAAGGTCATCAAAAAATATACTTGACCCGTTCCCGCCAATATATGCTATTGCATCAAAATCATTTAAACCAATATCTTGAATAGTATATGTGCTTATTGCCTTGTATCCAAATCTGCCCTCAAGTTCTCCTACTTTTAAACTTGCAGTTATTACTTCAATACCCTCTTTTTCAAGAACTTTTTTAGGTTTATAATACTCTTCATCTCTAAAGTCCTTAGGAGCGGTCACAAATACAACTTTTCTCATTTTAATCAATATTTTTTTAACCTTTTCATTGTCTTTCAATAAAAAACACTTAAACAAACAATACAAAAACTTCGATTATATAATTATTATAACACATTGTTTATCTGGAATCTAGTTTACAATCTCTATAAGTAGTAGAAATTAGTAATCCATCATATTAGTGAGTTAATTTTTATTAGGTAACACACTAATTTTATACAACATGGTAATTTTTTAGTATAATTTCACTCGTTCAACTCATTCAGATTATTGAGAGGTCTCTGATGGAAAGAGTTTACGCCCCTAAAAGAATTGAAGAAAAATGGTGCAAGTATTGGGTAGAAAATAAAACGTTTTCTGCAAAGTCTAGTAATAATAAACCTTTTACAGTGGTTATTCCACCCCCTAATATAACTGGATGTCTTCATATGGGACATGCTTTAAATAACACATTGCAAGATGTCATAATTAGGTTTAAAAAACTTCAGGGATATAATACTTTATGGGTTCCCGGAATAGATCATGGCGGTATAGCTACGCAGAATGTTGTTGAAAGGCTCCTTAAAAAAAAAGAAGGAAAAACGAAACATGACTTGGGTCGTGAGAGATTTTTACAAAGAATGTCTGAATGGAGAATTGAAACTGGCGATGTGATATTAGATCAACTTAAAAAACTTGGTTGTGGTTTAGATTGGGACAGAGTAGCCTTTACAATGGATAAAAGTCGCTCAAAGGCTGTCAAAAGAGCATTTATACAATTATTTAATAAAGGACTTATATACAAAGGGAAAAGACTTGTAAATTGGTGTTATAGATGTGGAACTGCATTGTCTGATACAGAAATAGAATATGAACATGAGAGAAGCAACTTATGGTATCTAAAATACTATTTAGTTAATCCAAAAGAATATGTTGTTGTTGCAACTACAAGACCAGAAACAATTTTTGGGGATACTGCTCTCGCCGTAAATCCTGAGGATAAAAGATACACAAGTTTAGTAGGGAAATCAGTAAAAATTCCGATAATAGATAAAGAAATAAAAGTAATTTCAGACTCGATTATTGATAAATCTTTTGGGACAGGTGTCGTTAAGATTACACCTGCACACGACGCAACTGACAACGAAATAGCGAAAAGGAATAAACTTGAAATTCTAGAAATAATTGATACTAATGGAAAAATGATAAATGTTCCATCTAAATATCAAGAATTGATTGTCGAAGAGGCAAGAAAAAAAGTTGTTGAAGATTTAAGTGTTAAAGATTTTTTGGTAAAGGTAGACGACCACACTCACTCGGTTGGAAAATGTTATAGATGCTCTACAAAAATAGAGCTGTTAATATCAGAGCAGTGGTTTTTAAACGTACGTGACATGTCTAAAAAAGCAGTTGAAGCAGTAAATAGTGAAAAAATTTTTTTTTATCCACAGTCATGGAAAAAACCTTACATTTTATGGCTTGAAAATTTAAAAGATTGGTGCATAAGTCGTCAAATATGGTGGGGACATAGAATACCAGTTTATTATTGCGTTGATGAAAATGGCAATAGAACAAAGTGTAGGCCCATTGCTTCGTTTGATAAACCAATAGAATGCCATGATTGTAAAAGCAAAAATTTTATTCAGGATGAAGATGTTTTGGATACTTGGTTTTCTTCAGCTCTATGGCCAATAAGTGTTTTCAATTGGGGAAAAGAAGAAAATAACAAAGAATTAAAATATTTTTATCCAACATCTGTCTTAGTTACAGGACATGAGATCTTGTATTTGTGGGTTGCAAGAATGGTACAGTTTGGAATAGAGTTTATGAAAGAAATTCCATACTATAATGTTTTTATTCATGGAATAATAAGAGATAAACATGGCAAAAAGATGTCAAAATCTCTTGGTAATGTTGTTGACCCTCTTAATGTTATGGATCAATATGGTACTGATGCATTGAGATTCACCTTAGCAAAAGCTGCTGCTCCTGGAAGAGATATGCAAATTTCAAATACATCGTTTTTAGCATCTAGAAACTTTATGAATAAAATATGGAATGCATCGAGATTTGTGATAGTAAATCTTGAACATATTGACAAACTTGACAACGCTATTCAACCTATCGAGCTTTCCGACAAATGGATTATAGCAGAGTTTACAAACTCAACTGCAAAAATCAAAAGAGCTTACGAATTTTACAATATCGACAACGCAGCAAGAGAAATTTATGATTTTTTTTGGACAAAATACTGTAATTGGTATGTAGAGCTTTCAAAAATACGTATAACATCAACAAATTTAAATATAAAAAAACAAGTTCTAGCGATACTTGTTTATATACTAAAGTCAATGTTACAACTAATGTCTCCAATAATTCCTTTTATAACATCAGAAATATGGCAAATATTAAATAAAAACGAAAAAATAATAGCTGAAAGTATTCTATTTGCAATTTCTGAAAATTTTTATAGTGAATCTTCTATAAAAGAAATGAATACTATTCAAGACATAATCATAAAAATAAGAACATTAAGAAGCGAGTTGAACATTCCATCTACAATGCAAATCAAGGTTTTGTTTAACACTTTAGACAATAATGATAAAATAGAAGGTACAATAATAGAGAACAAGCATTATATAAAGCAACTTGCTAGAGTCAAATCAATGCAGTATCTCAAAAATATTGCAAAACTTAGAAATTTTGTATCTATAATTGCTGGGAATATTGAAGTATTTATACCGTTAGAAGGGTTTATTGGCATTGAAAAAGAAAAAATAAGACTCGAAAAAGAGATCGCTCTTACAAATCAAGAAGTTGAAAAAGTGACACTAAAGCTAAGCAATAAAAATTTTATAAAAAAGGCCCCTAAAACTGAAATAGAAAAAACCAAGATAAGACTCCATGAAATGAAATTAAAAATTGAAAGAATTAATAAAAATTTAAAGTCTTTAATTTAAAGTAGAATTTAAAATGATAAACAGAATAATTCTTGCCACCAACAATAGACACAAAGTAGAAGAAATCAAGTTAATATTGAAAGATGTAGGTATTGAAATTGTGCCTATGACTTCTTTCTCTTCTTATCCCGTAACAATAGAAAATGAAAAGACGCTTGAAAAAAACGCTTCAAAAAAGGCAAGAGAAGCTGCAGATTTTTTTAAAGAGTGGACTATAGCAGACGATTCAGGTATCGAAGTTGATTATTTAGATGGTAATCCAGGTGTTTATTCAGCGAGGTATGCTGGCGAAAAGTGTTCTAGCTATGAAAATAATAAAAAATTGCTCGAGGCATTAAAAAATGTCCCTCAAAAAAAAAGAATAGCAAAACTTAAAACAGTTATAGCGATTGCGAATCCCCGTGGTAAAGTGTTGTTGGTAAGTGGAGAAATATTTGGTATAGTGAAGGGTCGTGCAGGAATTGGTGGATTTGGATACGACCCTGTTTTTTACGTTCCTAAGTATAAAAAAACTTTAGCGGAACTTAGCCTCGACATGAAAAATTCTATAAGTCACAGGGCTAAAGCTTTAAAAAAAGCTAAAAAAATTATAAGAGAACTGATGAATCCATCCGGGAAGTAGCGTAATTGGATATCGTGCCTGCTTTGGGAGCAGGAGGTTGCGGGTTCAAGTCCCGCCTTCCCGATTGTTGTGTTATCATAGTTTTAGAATTAGAAATTAGAAGTTATCTAAGAAAATATTAACAAGTAATTAAGAGAAAAATAAGTATCAATAGTTGTGCAATAATTGTTAAATTGTATCTTAGTTTTCTTACACTTTTTGATTATGGTTTAAGGCTAAGTGTAAAATTAAGCAAAGAAAGAGTTATACTTGGCCGTTATTGTTAAGCAGTGCAGTGGTTGTTTCTGCGACTTTCGGAGTAAGGTGAAATGGCTAGTGTATGTAGTGCTGTTATAAGAGAAAGTATGGGTATGATTCTATTTGGTATCATATACTGTGGAGGTGGGTAAGAGTGTTTTTTTCAGGTGGAGTAGAATTCAGGAAAATGGTTGATAATGAAAAGAAGTTCGCTGACCGAATGGGTGTGTGGAAAGAAGTTTATGGTGTTTGTTACGATACTGCAAAGGTGATGCTAGAAAATAGGTTTAAAAAACGGGGAAGGCTGTTTTTTTTTGGAAATTGATGTTTGAGAAGGTGCGTAAATATAAGAAAGTTGTATCCAAAAGCTTGTGTGGTTTTCATGATGATTCGTGGTATAAAAATTCTTAGAAATTTAGAAATATAGATTGACACAAAGTAATAAGAACACGTTTTAGTAATGCAGAAAAAAGAGCTTGAATTTATTGAAAATATGAATATCTAGAAAGTCGCAAACACAAGTTTAGAAATGCTTATAAAAGCAATAGAGATAGTTATAAAATCATTGTGACGTAAAGTTCAAAAGAGAAACATTTTAATTGGGAGATACATAGAAAAGTGAAATTAATGGAAGCGCAATTAGAATTAATGATGTCGATGTTTAAGCTAGGACGATATGAGATAGTGAAACTTGTGCTAGAACAAATTGAAATAATAAAGAAAGATGGTGAGTATAGAAAATTCACGCAAGTTGAGCTTATAAACAAAGCCTTAAATGACGTTCTAACAAGTGCTGAAGCGCATAAAAAACAAAAAGGAGTGGAATGAAGCACTTTTGCAATAACAAAACAATAATTTTTTATGTTTCTAAGAAATAAAAATATTATTTTAGGTGTTTGTGGTGGAATTGCAGCTTACAAGAGCTACGATGTTATCAGGCGGCTTGTCAGTCTTAAAGCAAATGTTGAATGTGTTTTGACAAGGAATGCTCATCGATTTATTACACCACTTACCATACAAACTTTGTCGAAAAACAAGATATATGACGGTATGTTTAAATATACTGATAAGTTTGAAATAAGTCATATATCGCTTGCCCAAAAAGCTGATTTAATTGTTGTCGTTCCAGCTACTGCTGATGTTATAGCAAAACTTGCCTGTGGTAGAGCAGATGATTTGCTTACATGTACCGTACTGGCTTCAAAAGCAAGCGTTGTAGTGTGCCCTGCGATGAATACAAACATGTTTAATCATAGAGCTACTCAAAATAACATCAAAACTCTAAAAAGCTATGGATACAGGTTTGTTATGCCTGAAAATGGAGAACTTGCCTGTGGTAATTACGGAAATGGAAAACTTGCTTCAGTTGAAGCTATTATATCGTTTCTAATTAATCTCGCATAAAAACATAAATAAATTTTTACAAAAATGCAGAAAAAACTCACGTTTCTTATTTCGTCAGGACCTACTAAAGAGCATATTGATCCAGTTAGATTTATAAGTAATGAATCATCAGGGAAGATGGGGAGTGCTCTTGCCGATGTTGCCATAATGAAGAAGTATAGAGTTATTTTTATTTCAGGACCAGTAGATACGTTCCCACCAAATGTAGAACTTATAAAAGTTACAACAGCGCTGGAAATGTTTAAAGAAGTAAAATTAAATCTTAATAAAGCTGATATAATTATAAATGCTGCGGCTGTTTCAGACTATAGACCGGTAAAAACTTATAAACACAAAATCAAAAGGAGAAATTCAAGAATATCATTAGAGTTCAAACGAAATCCTGACATAGCAAGGTATTGTGGCAAGAATAAAAAAAACCAAGTTGTAGTTGGGTTTGCTCTTGAAACTGAGAATTTAGTAGATACCGCTAGATTCAAACTGAAAAATAAAAAACTTGATATAATAGTTGCTAACGGCAAAGAATCATTTAACTCGAAGGTTACAACAGCACACATAATAAGTAATAATAATATTTTAGAAATAAAAAATAAAACCAAAAGATTTATTGCTAAAAGAATTATAGATGAAACTATCAAAATATTTAGAAATATTGCATATTGCCAAAATATCTCTTGAAGAATATAGTAATTGGGGGCAAGATGAAATTCATAAAGATGCTACTACAGATGTTTTATCCAATAAAAATGGTTTTTTAAAATCTGCGTGTCAGTTTTTTTGTACAGAAAATACAAATCTGAGAGAAAAATTAAACAACATTAAACGGAAAGTTAGTTGCTGTAAGAAATGTTCATTGGGGGAAAGTCGTTTAAATACGGTTTTTGGAAGTGGATCAGAAAGTGCTAAATTAATGTTTGTCGGTGAAGGCCCTGGATATGACGAAGACCATAAAGGAGAGCCGTTTATAGGAAGAGCTGGGCAACTTCTAACAAAAATTATAGAGGCTATGGATTACAAAAGAGAGGACGTGTATATTTCAAATATAGTTAAATGTCATCCTATGATTGATCCGCATAACCCTGAAAAACGTTCAAATGATAGATCACCATCATTTGAAGAAATGAGGACGTGTTTGGCTTATTTAGATATGCAGCTTGAAGTCATTAAACCTAAAATCATTGTTACTTTAGGGGCATCTTCTACCAAAGGGCTCTTGAATAATGAAGAACCTATTAGTAAAACAAGAGGAACGCTAAAAGAATATAGAGGAATAAAACTTATTCCTACTTTTCATCCCGCCGCTCTCTTAAGAAATCCAAATTTAAAAAAGCCTGTCTGGGAAGATATGAAAAAAGTAATATGTTATTTAGAGACAGGAGAAATATGACAGTTTTAGAAGTAGCTGTACCTATTCCTATAAATAAAATGTTTTATTATTTGCCGCTTAGTAACGTAAAACTAGAGGATATAATCGGAAGAAGAGTCAAAGTTCCTTTTGGTAAAAAAGTTTTAACTGCTTATGCGATTTCTTATATAAATATTAAAAACATAAACACTTTAAAATTAAAACGGATTATTAAAATTATAGATAATGATAATCTTATTACAGAAGAGGCAATAAAGCTTTCAAAGTATATTTCAGAAAACTATGTTTGTTCCTTGGGTGAAGCCCTTTCATCAGTAATACCAACTTCAATGAAACCAAGTAAGAAAATATCTGAGAACAAAAGTACAGAAAAAAAGGTAAAACATAGAAAGTGTATTTTAAATACACAACAGAATAATGCTGTAAATTCAATAAATAAAACTTTGAGTAAAAACGTCTATAGTTCTTTCCTTATTCATGGAGTAACTGGTTCTGGGAAAACTGAAGTATATATTAATGCCATAGAATACGCTTTAAAACAAAATAGAAGTACTATAATGCTTATTCCTGACATTTCTTTAACAACACAATTTTTAGATATTATAACGGCAAGATTTAACAAAAATATTGGAATATGGCACAGTGGTATAAGCAATAATGAAAAATACGATCTATTTTTAAAGGCAATAAATGGAGACGTAAAAATAATAATAGGTGCAAGGTCAGCAGTATTTACTCCATTTAAGAACTTAGGACTTATAATCATTGATGAAGAGCACGAGCATACATATAAACAAGTGCAAAAACCATCTTATGATACTAGAGAAATTGCCAAATGGAGATGTAAGTATCAGAATGCAGTTGTGATCTTAGGTTCAGCAACACCTTCACTTGAAAGCTATAAAGATGCAATAGATAAAAAGATAAACCTAATAGAGTTAAATAAACGAATAGACAATAAAGAGTTGCCTGAAGTAAAAGTTTTAACATTAGAGAACAGAACTTTTAAAACAAGTTCGTTCCTGCCAGAAACGATAAAGGCAATATCAAAAGTTTTAGCTAGAAAAGAGCAAATAATTGTCTTTCTGAATCGTAGAGGATATTCTTCTACACTTATATGTAGAAAGTGCAATAGTATTTATCAATGCCCAAGGTGCTCTATTTCAATGGTCTTTCATAAAAATCCGGATTTGCTTAAATGTCACTATTGTGGCAATACAGAATATTTGCCAGCACCATGTTCTGTATGTAAATGTAAGGATGTAACAATTTTTGGCTCAGGAACACAGAAAATTGAAGATGAATTAAAAAAACTTTTTAAACATGCAAGAATATTTAGACTTGATAGCGATACAGCCTCCTCCAATAAAAATTATGAAAAGGCTTATAATGGAATAAAAAATGAAGAATACGATATACTGCTTGGAACGCAAATGGTAGCAAAAGGATTCGATTTTCCAAAAGTAAGTCTAGTATGCATTATAGATGCAGATACATCTTTGTATATACCAGATTTTAAATCTATTGAAAAAACTTTTCAATTAATAACGCAAGTTGCAGGACGTACTGGTAGAGGCTACGCTAAAGGCAATGTTATAGTTCAGACAAATTACCCACAACATTACGCTATAGAATATGCAAAAAAACACGATTTTAAATCTTTCTATAAAATTGAAATAGAGCAAAGAAAAAAACTATCTTATCCACCATTTTGTGATATCGCAAAAATTTCTATAAAGAATAAAAAAATGGAAAAAGTTGACGAAGACTCAGAAAAACTTTTTTTTTCCCTTAAAGATTTAGTTATAAAGTATAAATTAGAGTTAGAAATTCTAGGTCCCGTTTCAGCATATATTGCAAAACTTAACAACATTTATAGAAAATATATAATAATTAAAGGTGATAGAAATAATATATTAAAACTCACAGAATTTTTGGAAAATTTCAAACAATCAGTTGGGACTTTTATAGGTATAGAAATTATGCCGTCGGATTTAATTTAAAAAGAGAGATAATGAAATACGGATTTATTAAAACGGCAGCAGCAACACCTTACGTTAAACTAGCAAATCCTTCAGCAAATGCTGTAGAAATAATAAAACTAATAAAAAAAGCAAATACTTGTGATGTTGAGCTTTTAGTTTTTCCTGAATTATGTATAACAGGGTACACATGTGGGGAATTGTTTTTATCTGATGTTATAATACATTCAGTTACTGATGCCCTTAACCAAATATGTAAAGCAACTCTTGACAAGAAAACTCTAATTTTTGTTGGATCTCCAATTTGGCACAAGGGAAAGCTCTATTCTTGTGCCGTAATTTTTCAAAACGGGAAAATTTTGGGGATTGTTCCCAAAACTGCTTTGCCATCATATTCTGAATTTTACGAACTCCGTTACTTTACCCCAGCTACGGATGTTTTAGATTCTATAAATTTATGTGGACAAAGCGCACCTTTAGGAACAGATATAATTTTTGTAGCTAAAAATAATGAAGATATCAAAATTTCTGCTGAAATATGCGAAGATATGTTTGTAGCATCTCCGCCATCTAATCGTCATGCTCAAGCTGGAGCATCAATTATAGTAAATCTTTCTGCATCTAGTGAACTCATAGGAAAAAGTGAATACAGAAAAACTCTTATAAAATCGCAAAGTGGTCGTTTATTAGCGGGCTATGTCTATGCTTCTGCCGGGAACGGTGAATCAGTTAGTGATATAATTTTTTCAGGACATCGTATTATAGCTGAAAATGGAAAAATTCTTGCAGAGAGTAAACTTTTCGAGGATGATGGACTTACAATATGTGAAATAGACACTTGTAAACTCGCTTATGAGCGTCGCAGACATAATGTTTTTAAAATCAACTCAGCCACTACTACTAGATATCATGTAATAAAATTTAATTTTGATAATGCAGGTACAAAACTTGTACGTTATGTTTCCCCTTTGCCCTTTGTTCCAAACGATCTAAACTCCGTATCTACCCGAGCAGAACTCATACTTCAAATGCAGTCAAGATCTCTTGCAGAAAGATTAAAATTTACAGGATTAAATGCAGTAATCGGTGTTTCTGGTGGACTTGATTCCTGCCTTTCACTTTTAGTTATACTAAGAAGTTATAAAATCTTAAATAGAAACAAAAAAAATATAATAGCTATTACCATGCCTGGACCCGGTACGAGTACACAAACTATGGAAAACGTTTTAAAACTTGCAGAAGCATTCGAAATAAAAATTAGAAAAATTCCAATAGATGAAGCACTTAAAAATCACTTGGATAACATAAAACATATGGGAAATAATGATGTTGCATATGAAAATGCGCAAGCCCGCGAGCGCAC
Organism: Candidatus Endomicrobiellum calonymphae; assembly: GCA_031269945.1. Lineage (GTDB taxonomy): Bacteria > Elusimicrobiota > Endomicrobiia > Endomicrobiales > Endomicrobiaceae > Endomicrobiellum > Endomicrobiellum calonymphae. The sequence goes on along the minus strand of JAISYK010000007.1, from coordinate 162,144 downwards.
GCAAATTTTAATGGATATAGCTAATATAGAAAAAGGTTTAGTTATTGGTACAAGTAATTTATCCGAAAATGCACTTGGCTGGTGCACATATAATGGGGACCATATGTCTATGTATGCCGTAAATTCTTCAATACCTAAAACCCTTATAAGATATATAGTATCTTACGAATCTGAGAGAGTTAAAAAATACAAGAAAGCTTTACTTTCAGTTTTAAACACAGAAATTACTCCTGAACTTATTCCATCAGATAAAAAAAAAATTTTACAAAAAACCGAAGATATAATAGGACCATTTGAACTTCACGACTTCTTTTTGTATTATACTTTACGCTTTGGACAGGCTCCAGATAAAACGCTCATACTTGCAACAAAAGCTTTTAAGAATAAGTATAGTAAAGAAGAAATAAAAAAACATCTCAAAATTTTTATTAAGCGCTTTTTTGAAAATCAGTTTAAGCGTAATTGTGTGCCTGATGGAATAAAGGTTGGAACAATATCTCTTTCTCCACGCGGTGATTGGAGAATGGCATCTGAAAGTAACGCTGATGAATGGTTTAATTCCATAGAATAGCTAGTAACACACACGAAAAATATTAAAATTAAAATTGTAATGTGAAAATCAATACGGAACAATATTTTTATAACAATTCCTTATTAAATAACTTTAAAAATTTATTTGACTTAATGTCGCCTTTCTGAGTATAATTCGGGGTAGGGTGAGTTGTGTTTCAGTCTGTTTATATTGGTTTAATGGGCCTGTAGCTCAGTTGGTTAGAGCACTCGACTCATAATCGAATGGTCGTAGGTTCAAGTCCTACCAGGCCCAGGTTAGTGTTCTTGATTTTTCGAAAATTTTTTGATTATAGAATTCATAAATTTCGCTACGATGTTTGAAGTGGGTAGTTAGCTCAGTGGAAGAGCTCTCGCCTCACGTGCGAGTGGTCACAGGTTCGAGGCCTGTACTACCCAATTAATTCTACAAATGAGCTCTGTGGTTAGTCATATATGTTAAAAGGTATAAATGGGAAATTTAAAGCACGATTTAGAGTTATTATGTGAACTGCAAAAATATGATGTTAAAACGTATAATCTTAAAGAAAAAATTAATAAAATTTATTTTGAAATTGAAGAAAAAAAAAGAATTTTAGAATTAGAAAATAAAAAGATTAACTTGAACGTCAAAAAGGAAAATTTTATTAGACTAAAGTCATTAAAAAACGAGAAAGAAGCATTACTTGATTCAAAAGAAAAAAAAATTAATAAGTATTTGATGGAGTTAAATATCGTTAAATCGAACGATACTTATAAAGCGTTACTCTTTGAAATAGAAAAAACAAGAAAACATAAAAGTATTCTTGAAGATGAAATTTTAGAACTTATGGAAAAAGTAGATAAAGAATATATAATTATAAAAACTGGTGAGAATGAGTTAAAAAAAATTGAGCAAAAAGTAAAAAATGAATTATATGAAATTAAAAACTTTGCAAAAAAACTTGAGGAAGAAATAAATGAAATAGAAAAAGAAAAGGAGAAACAAAAGCTAAAAATTAATAAAGCCATGTTATTGCAATATGAAAGATTACGTAATAATGGTCGCAACGAGAAAGTAGTCTGTATTATTGATGGCGAAAGCTGTAGCGGCTGCGGAATACTGTTAAGACCACAATTGATAAACCAGGTGCAAAAATATCATGAGCTTGTCTTCTGTGACAACTGCTCGAGAATATTATTAAAAAATTAATTAAAATAGAGATGGATAGAGCAATCGCTTTACATTCATTTATTGTAAAGAGGAAAGTCCGAACTTTAGCTGCAGACGGATGTGTGACACTAACACTGCAGAAAATGGTAGTAGGTAATCCCTATCATTCGTAAGAGTAGAGGTGCGAACAGAGACGTTTTTTTTGGAAACGAAAAAAATATCCTAAAGAGTACGATGCAAAAGGATAAGTTTTCGTAGTAATGCGAAAAGTGAAACGGTTAAATCCTTACCATAAAGCAAGACTGAATTATAGTCGCTTGACCGTTAAAAGTGATTTTGGCGGCAGAGAAATGATTGCACTTTCAATTCTTCATTTTGAAAGACAAAATTCGGTGTACGATCCATCTTTAGAGCGACATCAATTAAGGCATTTTAGAAAAATACCTTGTTATACAGTTTTTGTTGGCAGGCTTATGGTGGTCAACCCATTTTGATATTTTAAATAAATGTGTAAGATGTGTATTTTATAATGGGAGGGGGGGTGTGCTTTTTACATGCATCATGCTCCTGTGATGCCTTTAGAAGTGTCGCAATGTTTAGTAAATAATCCTAACGGGTTATATGTTGATTGTACTTTTGGAGATGGAGGGCACACGTCATACTTACTCAGCAATTTTAAAAACATTAAAATTGTCTCTTTTGATTGGGACGAGGATGTTTCAAAAAAGTTTTTTAAAGAAGAAAATCTCAATGACAGAGTAACATTCATAAGAGAAAACTTCAAGAACATAAAAGAGTCTTTGCTAAAGATAAATATAAGTAAGGTTGATGGAATTTTAGCTGATTTAGGTGTTTCATTAAAACAGTTAAGCAATTTAGAGAGAGGATTTTCTTTTAATTCTAATGTCCTTGATATGAGAATGGACAATAGGATTAAATTAACAGCAAAAGAAATAGTTAACTCTTATTCGTCAGAAGATTTAGCCGATATTTTTTATACATATGGAGAAGAGTATAAATCTAGGCAAATCGCCAAAGCTATTGTTTCCCGTAGAAAAACTATGGTAATAAATACCGCAGTTGAACTTCAAAAAATAATATACGCCGTTAAAAGAACTGGAAGTAAAAAAAATCCAGCGACAAAAGTTTTTCAAGCTTTAAGAATTTTTATAAATGATGAACTTGAAAATCTAAAAACTCTGTTGTTTGATACTCCAAAACTATTAAATGCAGGAGGAAGGATAGCTATAATAAGTTTTCATTCTTTAGAAGATAGGATAGTAAAAAATAACTTTAGACATAATTCTAACTGTAAAACGTACAAAATAATTACGAAAAAAATTATTACACCTTCAAAGAAAGAGATGAAAAACAATTATAAAAGTAGAAGTGCGAAAATGAGAATAGCAGAAAAAATAAATGTATAAGACATTTTTGCTATTTATAATAATAATTTTAAGTGCTTTTATTTACCTATGGCAGCAGAATACCTCCATAAGATATGCTTACAAAATAAGTAGTTTACAAACTGAATACGATAAAATTAATTCTGAAAATGATTCTTTGAAATTAAAAATCAATTCAATACTTGCGCTTGAGAAAATGGACATAATCGCTAAAGAAAAAAGTCTTGCGACTCCAGATGAAAATCGTATAGTTTATATTAAGTAATTTTTGTTCTTTTGTATATGTCTGTTCGCTAATAGTTTTTCTAATTTTTCTATGTTTCCAACAGAAATAAATTGACTATTTGTAAAAAAATTGCAAGTTTTTTACTAAATAGTTATAAATCAAAATGATATGTATAGTAAAGAACATGAAACGAATTGATAGAAAAATATTGCTTGCTTTTGTAATTCTTGTGTTTTTTTTTGTTTTACTTATAAAACTTATATTCATTCAAATTTTTTTACATACTAAAATAAACGCTACAGTTAAAAAAATGATAAGTAGCGAAGCCATTGAAATAGCAAAACGTGGTGATATTTTAGATTCAAAAGGGAATATTCTTGCTTCGAGTATAAAAAAATATAATATGTTTCTTGATCCCAAAATAATAAAAGATTTCTATAAATTAAAAAACGTTTTATCTAAAAATGGAATAAAAATAAAGGAAAAAAATTTAAGCGAATTTGGAAAAACTTCCTATGTCCAAATTGCTTTTAATGTTGATCCTAAGAGTGTCGATAAAATTAAAAATGAAAAATTAAAAGGTGTCGGATTTGAAAGTAAGTATACAAGACAATATCCAGAGGGAAAACTTCTTGCTCATATCCTTGGGATAGTAGGTTATAACGGGAGTGGTTTAGCAGGTATAGAAAAAAGTTATAATAAGGCTTTATCCGGAAGCAACGTTGTAACCAAAAACAGAAGAGATGGATGTGGACGTATAATACGAGATAAATTTGTAGATAAAACTAAAATTTCTGGACAAAATATTAAACTTAGTATAGATCGTACTATACAATTTATAGCAGAACAGGAATTACGAAAAACCTTTGACAAATATAAAGCGAAAAAGGCCATATGTATAGTCCAAGAACCAAAAACTGGAAACATTCTAGCAATGGTTTCTTTGCCTGATTTTGATTCTTCCATTAAAATTAAAGATATCGGAATTTTAAAAAATTCAGCAATAAGTGATATCTATGAACCAGGATCAACTTTTAAAATCGTCACAGTTTCTGCAGCACTAGAAGAAAAAATAATAAAACCTTCAGATGTCTTTTATTTAGAGAATGGAAAATATAAAATTGCAAATCATACCATAAAAGACAATCATAGAATTGGAGGGTGTGTTTCGTTGAGTAAAGCTGTGGAACAATCATCAAATATAGCTATGGTAAAAATCGCACAAAGACTCGGGAAAGAAAATTTTTATAAATATATAAGAAAGTTTGGATTTTATTCTTTAACAGGTATTGATTTACCAGGCGAAGCAAAAGGACTTTTAAAAGATATAGAAAAATGGGATATTTTATCTTTACCGACAATTTCTTTTGGACAAGGCATAGGAGTTACAGCAATTCAGATGATAAACGTTTTTTCTGCTATTGCAAACAACGGGATATTACTAAAACCTTCCGTACAATATGATGCCAAAATGCTTGAGAACACTTGTAAGCATAAAGAAATACGAAGATTGATTTCAGTTGAAACTGCACAAACGGTAAAAAAACTTTTAAAAAACGCTGTAGATTTTGGCACCGGTAAAAGTGCAAAAATCTCCGGATATACTGTTGGAGGGAAAACTGGGACAGCACAAAAATTTGACTCTACAGCAAAAACATATTCTCCCAAATATTACACTGCTTCTTTTTGTGGAATGATCCCTGCAATGAATCCAGAAATTGTAATACTCGTTATCATCGACGAACCGAAAGGGGCTAATTATTATGCTTCTTCAGTTGCATCACCAGTTTTTGCAAATATAGCTAAAAAAACAGTACATTATTTAAATATCAAAAAAGATGATAAAAATTAATCAGGGTTACTTTCTTTTCTATGAAATTAAAAAATCTTTTGCAGAATGAAACCATAACCGTTATAGGTGATGATAATATCGAAATATCCGAGATATCATACGACTCTAGAAAAATAAGTAAAAATTACGCTTTTTTTGCTCTACCGGGTCATAATACTGATGGAACAAAATACATAAGTGAAGCAATATCAAGAGGTGCTTCTGTAATCATTACGAATACAAAATATGATATTAACAGTATAACTCAGGTTATTGTTGAAGATATATTTCATTTTATGCCAATCTTTTGTGCAAAATTTTACAATTATCCAGATAAAGAATTAAGTATTATAGGCATAACTGGTACAAATGGCAAAACGACAACTACTTATATGCTTGAAAGTATATTCATCAATTCAAATATTGATTGTGGAGTTATAGGTACAATTAATTACAGATATAAAAACAAAATCATCAATGGAGATAATACAACACCACAAGCATTAGATATCTACAGAATTATGAGAGAAATGGTAAACAATAGTATTAAATATCTCATAATGGAGGTCTCTTCGCATGCTTTGAGCTTAAGCAGAGTGTATGGTATAGATTTTGATATAGCAGTTTTTACAAATTTAACACAAGATCACTTAGATTTTCATAAGAACGAAGATAATTATTTTGAAGCCAAGTCTGTATTGTTTAAAAGATTGGGAATGTACACAAAAAGAAACAAAAAATATGCCGTAATAAATGTTGATGACCCATATGGGTGGAAATTATCAAAAACAAAAATCAATGCAGAAATAGGACTCTATTCTACCTTAGAAAAAAATGCAGCAGATTTTAAAGCTAGAAATATTATAGTTACAAATAAAGGCAGCGTATTCGATTTATTTTTTAACAACAAAAAAGTAAAAATAAAAATAAGCCATATAGGGTTACATAATATTTATAATGCCATAGCGGCTTTTGCTGTCGCTACTTATTGTGAAATTCCTATGAAAAAAATTCTTAAAGGTTTAAATAACCTAAGGAGCATTCCTGGGAGGCTCGAAAAAGTTGATACAAGGGGAATGGGATTTGAAGTAATTATTGATTATGCACATACGAGTGATGCCTTTAGAAACGTTCTACAAACTCTAAAAAACTTAAAATTTAAAAGAATTATTACCGTTTTTGGCTGCGGTGGCAATAGAGATAGAGCAAAAAGACCGCTAATGGGTAAGATTGCTTCCGAAATGAGTGATTTTGTTTTTATAACATCCGACAATCCAAGAGCAGAGGATCCACATCAAATAATTTTAGATATAGAGGTTGGAATAAAAAAATTTAGTAATAATAAAGAGAATTATAAAGTGGTTATAGATAGAGAAATTGCTATAAAAGAAGCTGTCATGATGGCAATCAAAAACGATATTATTTTAATTACCGGAAAGGGGCACGAAATTTACCAAATCATAGGTACTGAAAAAATTAACTTCAACGATGCCGAAATCGCAAAAAAATATATTGATATAAAAAAAAACAAAAAAACACCGTTAAACCAAATTAAACAAAAAGAGTTCCCTTTTTAAATGGAGTCGTTTTATCTTAAAGATTTAATACAAGCTATCAATGGAAAGTTTATAAGAGGCAACCTTGACCTTCCTGTAATAGGTATTTCTGTAGATTCAAGAACAATAAAAAAAGGTGAGGTATATTTTGCTATACAAGGGAATCATTACGACGGTCATGATTTTATAAAAGAGTCAATTGCCAAAGGTGCATCTGCAATAGTATATTCAGAAAGTGAAGTTAATTCTGTGAAAATTTTATCAAATTCCTTTTCAGTTTCAATGGTTAAAACCGACAATACACTTATTGCTCTTGGAGAACTTGCAAAAACATATATCAATAGATTCAAAAATATACAAACAGTCGGCATTACAGGATCGAATGGGAAAACTACTAGTAAAGAAATACTAGTTTCAATTTTTAGTAAAAAAGCCAAAACTCTTTCAAATAAAAACAATTTTAATAATAGGATAGGACTTCCTCTGTCAGTACTCAATTTGACATCAAATGTTAAATATGCTGTTTTTGAAATGGGAACGTCTTTATATGGTGAAATTAAAATATTATCTGATATAGTAAAACCCAATGTAGGAATAATTACAAATATAGGTCTTTCGCATTTAAAAACTTTTATTTCCCCAAAAGGTGTATTTAAAGAAAAAAAAGTTTTATTCGGCAATGTAAAAGAAGATGGTGCTATTATTGTAAACAACGACGATAAATTTCTAAAAAAGATATGCAAAGTGAAAAATAGTCGAAAAGTTATCACTTTTGCCTGTGACGCAGATGCAGATATGTGTGCAAAGAATATAATGTTATCCTTTGATAAAATAAACTTTGAGCTCTTTTATAATAAAAAATCAGTAAAAATTAAAATGTCCATGAAAGGAAAGTTTAACGTATCAAACGCTTTAGCTGCTGCTGCCTGTGCAGTTAGTTTTGGATTTTCTCTTGATGAAATAAAATACGGGATAGAAAATTTTAAGCCACCTGAAATGCGTATGGAAACCATTGTAACTAAAAAAGGTGTAATTTTAGTAAATGACGCTTATAATGCAAATCCGTCTTCAATGCAAGAAACAATACAGGCAGTATCGCGACATTACATTGATAGAAAAATAAATCTTGTGCTTGGCGATATGCTTGAACTTGGGAATAAATCAATTGATTATCATTTTGAACTTGGAAAGTTTATCAATACTCAAAAAAACATAGACTCTGTCTACCTTATAGGCGAAATGAGTTTTTATACAAAAATGGCTTTAGTCAATAAAAATGTTTTTCACACAAAAGAAACAGGTATTATTTTGCAAAAACTCAATCAAATTCTTGTTGATCATACCTATGTATTTTTATTTAAAGCCTCAAGAAGTATGAAACTAGAAGAAATTTACGTAAAATTTCACAAAGTCATAAAGCAAAGAAGTATATAAATATGCTATATCACATTTTTCATTATTTAACTAACATATTTACAACTACATCATTTAAAATTTTTCAATATATAACCTTTAGATCAGGTGGAGCTGTTTTAACAAGTTTTTTAATTTGTCTTATCAGCGGTCCCCATATAATAAATAAATTATCAAACTTTAAAATAAAACAGGTCATAAGAACTGATGGGCCTAGAATACATTTTAAAAAAAACGATACTCCAACTATGGGAGGAATCCTCATATTCTTGTCAGTAATTATATCTACTTTGTTGTGGGCCAGGCTTGACAACAGGTTTATCATTTGGCTTTTAATCGGAACTGCGTGGTTTGTCTTTTTAGGATTTTATGACGATTATTTGAAAATTAAGAAAAAAAACCCAAAAGGGCTTTCGAAAAAGGAGAAACTTTTTGGCCAAGTATTTTTTTCTGTGTTACTAGCTACTTATTTAAATTTTTTTCCTCCGAATTCCGAATTCACAACATTAGTAAACGTTCCCTTTTTTAAAAAAAATTTTATAAACCTTCATTTTCTATATACGTTCTTAGTAATCATTATAGTTGTAGGTAGTTCAAATGCTGTAAATTTAACAGATGGACTCGACGGGCTTGCAGTAGGTAATATAATCATTGCAGCTTTTACACTTGCTTTGTTTGCATACTTTGCTGGCCACTCACACATAGCAAATTATTTAAAAATTATTAATGTAACAGGAGCTGGAGAAATATCAATTTTCTTGTTCGCAGTTGTGGGATCATGCCTTGGATTTTTATGGTACAATTCGCATCCTGCAGAAATTTTTATGGGTGATACAGGAAGTTTATTTTTAGGTGGAATATTAGGTATAACATCAGTATTTATAAAGCAGGAAATTATTTTGGCTTTTGTAGGAGGTGTTTTTTTTATTGAAGTACTTTCCGTATTTATACAAATATTTTATTATAAGAGAACAAAAAAAAGAATATTTAAAATGGCACCAATACATCATCATTTTGAAATGCTCGGAATACCTGAAACAAAAGTTACAATAAGATTTTGGATAACAGGTATAATTCTTGCAATATTCTCCTTTGCATCACTAAAATTGAGGTAAATAAATATAAAAATGAAAAGAAATATAGGGATTTTAGGCTTGGGGAAGAGTGGTATTGCAGTTGCAAATCTTGCGATAAGGTTAGGGTACAATGTTTTTGCAAGTGATGATAGCAAAGAGATAAAAACAAAAAATTTAAATAATAAAATAGTAAAAGAACTTGGAGGTCATTCAGATAAAATTTTAAGTTCAGATATTATTATAAAAAGTCCTGGAATTAATTTAAATATTCCCATTTTGAAAAAAGCTCGAAGAAAAAACATAAAAATCATAAGTGAACTTGCTTTTTCTCTTGAAAATTCAAAATATAGAAAAATTATAGCTATTACTGGTACAAATGGAAAAACTACTACAACTGACTTAATTTCCAAAATAGTGAAAGCAACACATAAAGACTCAATAGTTTCTGGAAATATAGGTTATCCATTATCATATAAAGCCTTAAAAACTACAAGAAATACTTTTATTACGATCGAACTTTCAAGCTATCAACTCGAAGACACTCCGTATTTTAAGCCAAATGTATCAATACTACTAAACGTGTTTCCTGATCATCTTGAACACCACAAAACAATTAATGCATACATAAAAGCAAAAGAAAATATACTAATCAATCAAAAATTTAGAGATTTTGCAATAATAAATTACGACAACCAAATTTGTAGAAAAATATCTAAAAAAACCAAAGCAAAAATAATTTTTTTTAGCAAAAATTACATAAAAAATGGAGTATTCTACAAAAATGGTGATATAGTTATAAATATAAAAGATAAGAATGTTGTGATAAAACCTAAAATTAATATTATAGGTATGCACAATATAGAAAATATTTTAGCGGCAACGGCAGTTACTTACATACTAGGGACAAGCTCGTCGATTATAGAAAAAATTATTTCAAAATACAAAGGCGTAAAACATAGAATAGAATTCATAAGAACTTTAAATGGGGTCAATTATTACAACGATTCAAAATCGACAAATGTTGATTCTACTAGAGTTGCACTTGAATCTTTTAATAAAGATATTTTACTTATCATGGGAGGACGTGACAAGGGGAGTGCATACACTCCCATAAAAGAACTTATAAAACAAAGAGTTAAATCAATTTTACTTATCGGTGAAGCATCTAACAAGATCAAAAAAGATTTAGGCAATTGTACTACATTTATACATTGTAATGATATAGAGAATGCTGTAAAACAAGTATTTAAAATTGCTGTTGGGGGAGATACGGTTTTGCTTTCTCCAGCATGTGCTTCTTTTGACCAATTTAAAAACTTTGAAGAACGAGGAGAGGTATTTAGAAAAGTCGTATGGAGTTTAGATATATAAATTACTTATAAAGATTTCACGGTAGTTTTTAATATAACGTTATAATTTTATTTATTAGAAAATCATATATAGATAGACATATCTTATTGATAATGTCTATAAAATCTTGGAGTTATAATAAAAAACAATGTTTAGAATTAATTTTAAAGAATATGATTTTAATCTTGTGGCTGCAATATGTATGTGTATTATCTTTGGATCATTTATGGTGTTTTCGTCAAGTAACATTATGTCAGATCTAAGATGGGCAAGTCCATATAAACTTTTTTTAAAACAAATACTTATGATTACTGTTGGATTCATACTAATGTTCATAACAAGTTTTTTGATTAATCATAATTTTTATAAAAAATATTCAAAATGGATTTATTTATTTTCATTAATTTTAGTTATTGCTGTATTATTTATAGGTACTTCGAGATCAGGGGCAAAAAGATGGTTGGGAGTAGGTTATTTTAGTCTACAACCTTCAGAACTAGCTAAAGTTGCCACGATATTGATAACAGCCAACTTCATATCTAAAAAAAAAATAATCAAAGAATTGAAAACTTTAATGGTACTTGTATTTATCATTTTACTTATAATCTTTCCAATCATTCTCGAGCCAGACTTAGGAACACCTGTTCTGATAGGAAGTGTTTGTTTGGCAATGTTATTTTGTGCAAAAATAAAAACGAAAGTCGTACTTATTGGATGTGCAATAATACTCATCGTTATAACTGAAGAAATTATAAGAAAGCCATATAGATTCATAAGATTTATGGATTATATTGCTTCTTTCGTAAACATCAATATGTCTTCTTATCAGGTAAAACAATCACTAAATGCATTAGGCTCTGGCGGTTTTTTTGGAAAAGGATTAGGTAAAAGCGAAATAAAACTTATGTATCTTCCAGAAGCACACACTGATTTTATTTTTCCAATAATTGGGGAAGAACTCGGTTTTATTGGTACCAGCATAGTTCTTGCATTTTTTATTTATCTATTTTTAAAAGGCATAAAAATGAGTAAATATGTGCCAGATATTTTTGCACAATATTTATGCTTAGGAATAACTTTTTTGATTGTTTTTCAGGCTATTATAAATATTTCTGTTACCACGGGTATATTCCCGGCAAAAGGATTACCACTTCCATTTATATCCTTTGGCGGAACATCACTTATTATAACTATGACAACCGCAGGGATATTAATAAATTTATCACAATATGAACAAAAAGCAAAAAATCAAAACGGTTAATTATATCTTACATCACTTTATTTTAATATACACGTACATTCATTACATTAATTAGAAATCTAGAAATGGTAACACAATAAGGGAAAAAACAAATGGGAAACAAAAATATAATTATTGCTTCAAGCGGAACAGGAGGGCATGTTTATCCCGGTATAGCAATGGCAGAAGAATTTAAGAATAAAGGTTATAATCCGATTTTTTTTATAAGTAACAATCCAATATCATTAAAAATATTAAAAAACAGTCAATTCAAACACATTGAATTTAATATATCAGGTATGCCGAGAAAAATTTCGTTTGCATTTTTAATATTTTTAGTACAAATGAAATTTTCTTTTTTAAAAGCATTAAAACAAATTATAGAATTGAATCCTGTAGCCGTAGTAGGTACGGGTGGATACATAGTAATTCCAGTGCTTTTTGCAGCGAAAGTGCTTAAAAAAAAAATTTTCATACATGAGCAAAATGCTATTCCAGGTAAAGCAAATAGACTTTTAAATAAAGTAGTAGATAAAACGTTTATAAGTTTTCCAAGTTCTAATAAAATTCTCAAAAATGTTACCATCTCAGGCTGCCCAATCAGAAAAAGTTTATTATTAGTATCAAAAGAAAAAGCACTATTAGAACTTAAATTAAAAAACGAAATTTTTACAATCTTAGTTTTTGGGGGGAGTCTCGGTACAATTACATTTGGTGAAATTGTATGTAAAATTTTGTTAGATTTATACATCAAAGACAAATTTCAGGTTTTACACATAGCTGGACCTAAAAATTACATTAAAATCAAAAAAAAGGTCAAAGATAACTCAGAATATAGAGTTTTTGATTATATGCATAACATAGCCGATGCTTATGTAGCAAGTGATGTTGTTATATGCCGTTCAGGCGCAAGCACCATATTTGAGCTTAAAACTTTAGATAAGTCAGCAATTTTAATTCCTTATCCATATGCCACCGATAATCATCAATATTGGAACGCAAAAGAAATAGAAAAAAGCGAAAAAGTCGTTATAATTGAAGAAAAAAATCTTACAAAAGAAAATTTAACTAAAGCTATATATGCAGTAAAAAAAAAAGCAAAGAATAATGCGGTCGGAGCTAAAAACATTATTAAACTTCCGCAAGAGTTAATAATTGAGGAAATAATAAAATGTATAAAATCTTAATTTCAAATGACGACGGCATAAAAAGTCCCGGACTTAATCCTTTAATTAAAGAGCTTTCTAAAATTGGCAAAACATATGTTATCGTACCAAAGAGTCAAATGTCAGGTACATGACATAGTATAACACTAGAAAAGTACAAAAAAATTGAAAAAATCATAGGGAATTTTTATACCATAAAAAATGGTACGCCAGCTGATTGTATAAAGTATGGATTAATTTTTTTTAAAAACAAAATAGATTTAGTCGTATCGGGAATAAACACACGGCCTAACCTTGGTTAATATATTCCGGGACTGTTGGAGCGGCAAGAGAGAGTGCACTAAAAGGAATTCCATCACTTGCGGTTTCAGCTGCTGAAGTAGACGCAATGGAACACGCTCATTCGGCAATTGCAATAAGAGAAATTTCTGAGGTAATATTGAAAAGAAAAAAATCTTTTAAAAATATATGTTTAAATATAAACATATCAGTAAATTATAAAGGCATTAAAATAATTCCTTTAGGATCAAGTGATTATATTGGAAAAGTTGAAACTATAGTTGACAAAAAAGGCAATTTCTTTTATAAATTATCCGGGAAACATGTATCCGCTTACAGTAACAAAGAAACAGACATACATACAGTAAGTAGAGGATATATTTCAGTTACTCCACTGCAAATAAACCAAACAGATTACAAGTTAATGAAAAAATAAAGCTATAATAAATAGCACACAACACAATAACTTATAACTGAATAACTGATAATTATCATCAATCGCAGATATAGTTTCGTAAATAGACTGAACCAAAATGGGAAACAAATTTAAATTAATTTCAAAGTTTAAACCTTCTGGGGACCAACCGCAAGCCATAGACTCACTGTGTTATAATTATTTAAACGGGAAAAACTCACAAGTTTTGCTTGGTGTTACAGGTTCGGGAAAAACGTTTGTCGTGGCAAATGTTATTGAAAAACTTCAAAAACCTACACTCATAATATCACCTAATAAAATTCTAGCAGCACAAACTTATGCAGAATTTAAAACTTTTTTTCCAAATAACGCCGTAGAGTATTTTATATCTTATTACGACTATTATCAACCAGAAGCTTATGTCCCTTCGAGTGATACATATATAGAGAAAGACGCTTCAATAAACGATCATATAGATAGATTACGTTTAAAGACAACCACTTCTCTTCTTGAAAGGAAAGACATTATTGTAGTTGCTTCTGTTTCGTGTATATATAATTTAGGAACGCCAAAAGATTACCAAAACATGTGCATTGAAATAATCGTTGAAAAAGAAAAATCAATAAACCAACTTTCATCTGAATTAATTTCAAGCTATTACGAAAGAAATGAATTTGAATTTAAAAGAGGAACTTTTAGAATTAAAGGCGATACTTTGGAAATTTTCCCAGCTTATCTTGAAACTGCTGTAAGAGTGGAATTTTATGGCAATGTGGTTGAAAGTATTAAAGAATTCAATCCGATGACACGCCAAACGTTTTACAAAAAGAATAGAACATACATTTATCCTGCAAAGCTTTTTGTCACCAACAAACATAAGATCAATAAAGCTTTAAAAAATATACAAGAAGAATTAAACGAACAACTCAAAATATTAAAATCACAAAATAAATTTATTGAAATGCAACGTCTTGAGCAAAGAACAAAGTATGATATGGAAATGTTAAAGGAAACCGGTTCATGCAATGGAATCGAAAACTATTCAAGACACTTATCAGGGAATCTTCCAGGAACAAGACCAACAACTCTTATAGATTACTTCATACAACAAGAAAATGACGATTTTTTAATAATAGTTGATGAATCACATATTTTACTTCCACAAATAAGAGGAATGTACGAAGGGGACAAAAGTAGAAAGCAGACACTCGTAGATTTTGGTTTCAGATTGCCGTCTGCTTTAGATAATAGACCATTGAAATTTCAAGAATTTGAAAAACTAATAAAAAAAATTATGATGGTCTCGGCAACGCCAGGTACTTACGAACTTAGAAGAAGTAAAAACCATGTTGTGGATTTAATTATAAGACCAACTGGATTAGTTGATCCAGAGGTAGTCATACGTCCCATAAATGGACAAATGCAAGATTTAATGCAAGAATTACAAAAAAATGTTAATAAAAGGCATAGATCCCTAGTTACAACACTTACGAAAAATATGTCTGAAGATTTGACAGCTTATCTAAAAGAAAAAGGATTCAGAGTTGAATATCTTCATTCAGAAATAGATACTTTAAAAAGAATAGAAATACTTAAAGATTTACGTCTTGGACATTTTGATATTTTAGTAGGGATAAATCTTTTGAGAGAAGGGTTAGACTTGCCAGAAGTGTCATTAGTAGCTGTTCTAGATGCGGATAAAGAAGGTTTTTTACGTTCGAAGTCTACACTTATTCAAATTTGCGGGCGAGCTGCGAGAAATATTGAAGGACGAGTTATTTTTTACGCAGACACTATAACAGATTCAATGCAAAAAGCTTTAAAAGAAATGAATCGAAGACGTAATAAGCAGCTTGAATATAATAAGAAAAATAATATTAAGCCTAAGTCAATAATCAAATCTATTCACGAGTTTGAGGAATTTAAAAATTTATCAAGAGACAAATCGATAAATCGTATTGTTTCCGAAAAGCAATACAAATATAAAATTCCACCTAAAAATATTTACAAAATAATAAAAGATATAGAAATACAGATGAAAAAAGCCGCTGATAATCTTGATTTTGAATCCGCATCTGCCCTCAGGAACAAGATGTTTGAATTAAAGGGCATAAAATCTAGCAAACCTTTTAATAGGCATATTAAACATAAAAAATAATTATTAAAAAAGTTTTGACATAAAACATAAATTTTTATTAGAATGTTCGACTGTGCAATCAATAGAGTCGTTAATAATTTCTGTAACAGTTATTTTGGTAGGGGTTTCTATAGCCATAGGGGCGGTCTATCTAATTATTACCTCAATTCAGATAAGAAGAACTGCTAGAGAAATCGAAAATGCAGTACGAAAAATTAATACTAAATTGGACTTTGTAGATAAAGCTTCAAAGAAATTTACATCAACATGTGGGAAGTTCTCATCTTTACTTGCCTCAGTTTCGTCAATTCTGTTTTATGTTCTTTCTAAAATTATTAAAAATAGGAGAAGGGAGAAATGAGCGATAGTAAAAATAATTTTTTGGCTCTCATTTTAGGCGGTCTATTAGGAACAGTTTTAGGGGTGTTGTGTGCTCCTAGATCAGGCAAAGAAACTAGGAATAATGTTAAAAAATTAAACAAAGAAGTAGCAGACAAAATTAATGATTTAGATAGTGATTTTAAAGAAATTATCCGCGAATTTTATGAAAAATTGTGTAGTAAAATATATTCTAAAAAAGATAAAATGCGGGAATTGTTTAAAGCTGGGAAAAAAATTTTTGAAGATTTAAAGTAAAAGAGATTAGCTGAAAGTTTTTTAGTAGCTCTTGTTAAAATAATTAATGCATTTTAAGGAGTATGCTGAGGTAGCTCAGCTGGTAGAGCACAGGTCTGAAAAACCTGGTGTCGGCAGTTCGATTCTGTCCCTCAGCATATCTTTATGTGTAGTCCGGTTGTTGGATTTAAAAAGATGCCGATGTAGCTCAGCTGGTAGAGCAATTGCTTCGTAAGCAGTGGGGCAGAGGTTCAAGTCCTCTCATCGGCCTATGATTTAGCGATGGTATTGACTAAGCATGTTTTAACAAATATAATAAGGTGGTTGGGGGGGCGGTCAGGCGTAGCCAAGCAGTATAGAATCACGGCTGTCTACTAAAGGATCAGAAATGGAGTAGTGCGTACATTCGTAGTAATCTAATAGTCATTGTAGACTAACATATGTGTTTAGCTTGTACCATCAGGTAAATTTCAATGCAAGTAAGGCCAGATGTATTATTTTCGGTAGCAAATTTTCCTGTAACAAATGCTGTTGCTGCTACAATTATCTCTGATGTTGTAGTTGTTTTGTTTGTTTTGGCAATAAACAGAGTGGTTTCTCTGGAGCCAACTCCACTGCAAAATGCGGTTGAGATGGTCATTGATTATTTTATTAAAATTACCGAAGAAATTGCAGGAGAAAGGGCTTCTTTTATATGTCCGTGGGTTTTATCGTTTTTTATATTTATGTTAATTTCAAATTTGATCGCACAGCTTCCAGGATTCGAATTAATAATACTTAAAATGCCGATGTCAAAGAGTTGTAACAAAGTACCGCTCTTAAGGGCTGCTAGTACTGATTTGAACTTTACTCTCGCATTGGCAGTCATTTCTGTGGTTGTAACACATTATCTCAGTATAAAATGTGCTGGAATCAAAGCTTATTTTACAAGGTTTATCACTTTTAGAATATTTCCTGTGTTTTTATTCGTTGGCATTTTAGAATTTTTAAATGAAATAACAAAAATTATTTCATTTTCCTTTCGTTTGTTTGGTAATATTTTATCAGGAGAAAGAATTATGGCGACCATGTATGGTATATTTCCCCTTGGGTTGCCACTACCTTTCATGTTGCTTGAATTTTTAGTCGCCATTATTCAAGCGATGATTTTTGCAATGCTAACATTGGTATTTATGCATATAATGACAGATAAACCGCACACTATATGAGTAAGATTAGTAATTTAGAGGGAGAAAAAAAATGACTTTTTCACTTTCCGGGGGAATAGTAATTGCGATCGGTGGTTTTGCTCCAGCATTAGGAATTGGTTATATTGGCGCAAAGGCTGTTGAATCTATTGGGCGCAACCCTGAAGCAGCAAGTAAAATAATGGTAAACATGCTTATAGCAATGGCGTTTGCTGAAGCAATAGCAATTTATTCTCTTATTTTTGCTCTTTGAAAAAAGAAAAAAAATGGAAATAACACAGAAGTTTGGTTTAGAAGTAAAATTATTTTTATTTCAAATCGTGAATTTTTTAGTAATAGCTTTTATTCTTAAAAAGTTTTTGTATGTCCCGTTAAAAAAAATACTTGATGAAAGAAAATCTAAAATAGAGAAATCTCTGTTAGAAAGTGACAGTGCAAAAATTATTTTAGAAAACGCAAAAAAAGAAAAGGAAAAGCTGCTCTTCGAGGCTAAAAATAATGCTGCCACATTGATAGAAACTGCAAGGGTTTCAATTGTAGAAGCAAAAAAAAGGGCGATTGCTGAGGCAGCCCGCAATTCGGAACGAATTTTAGACGATGCCAAACAAAGAGCTGCAGAAGAATTCGAAATTATGAATAATCAAGTAGAGAAAATGTCTATTGACGTTTCTAAAAAAATTATATTAAGAATATTATCGGATTTATTTAGTAATGATGAAAAACAAAAACTTATATCGCGAGCTTTAAAAAAAATAGATGAAAAGATTAAGAATTGAAGAACTTGTAGATTCTGTCATAAAATATGATTATCTTTCTTCAAAATGTTGGGATTGGATTTTTTTAAATTTTTCAAGAGAAGAACTTAAAGTATTTTCAAATTTATTATCGAAAGGAATTAAACATAATAATGTTGTAGTAAGTTTCTCTGGGGAACTAAGTGATTTAAACAAAAAAAAAATCAATATGATGTTTCATAATAAAAAAATCTTGTTTAAACGCGATGATAGTAACATAATAGGTGGTATACGTTTTGAGTATGATGATTTTATTTTGAATTACAGTATTTCAGGAACAATAGAAAGAATATTAAGGGATATAAAAGAGAATTTATGAAACCAGAGGAAATAATACAAAAAATCGAAAAAGAATTAAATTCTGTAGAGATAAATCCTGAGCTTATAAATTTTGGGGTTATTGAAACTGTTGAGGATGAAATTGTAAAGGCTTCAGGTCTTTCCAACGCTGGATACTATGAAGAAATAAAATTTGAAGATGGATCTCTAGGTTTTATTCTAAATATTGACAAAGATTATGTTTCAATAGTTTTACTTAAAAATTCAGGGCATGTTGTGTGCGGAATGAAAGTCAGATCTACAGGTAAAGTCCTAAGTGTTGCTGTTTCTGATAAAATAATAGGAAGAGTTGTAAATGCTTTAACACAACCAATAGATGGTAAAAAATTAAACCATGAGAATGTTTTTTATTATCCCGTAGAAAAAATAGCACCGGGCATTATTTACAGAGGTTCAGTGGATAGACCTTTAAAAACCGGTATAAAAGCTGTTGACGCAATGATCCCAATAGGAAGAGGTCAAAGAGAACTTATAATCGGAGATAAGAGTACAGGTAAAACATCAATAGCAGTAGATACTATAATAAATCAAAAAAAACTTGATATAAACTTAAAAAGAGTAGTATGTATATATTGTTCTATTGGGCAAAAAAGGTCTAATTTAGCGTCCATTACAGCAAAGCTGAAAGATGAAGATGCAATGAATTATACTGTTATAGTTGCGGCAACAGCTTCAGATCCAGTTTCAACGCAATATATTGCACCTCTTGCAGCTTGTGCAATAGGTGAATATTTTATGGATAAAGGTGAAGATGTTTTGGTTGTTTACGATGACTTAACAAAACATGCATGGGCGTATAGGCAAATTTCTCTTTCAATCAAAAGACCCGCTGGACGTGAAGCATATCCTGGTGATATTTTCTACCTACATTCAAGACTTTTAGAAAGAGCTGCTAGGATGTCCGATGAAAAAGGGGGAGGAACACTGACGGCTTTACCTATTATTGAAACTCAAGGTAATGACCTATCCGCATACATTCCTACAAACGTTATTTCCATTACTGATGGCCAAATATATCTAGAATCTGATTTATTTAATTCAGAAATTCGTCCAGCAATTAACGTTGGACTATCCGTTTCTCGAGTAGGAGGAGCAGCTCAAACTAAATCAATGAAACAATTATCAGGGTCATTAAGGCTTGAACTTTCACAGTTTAGAGAATTACAAGCTTTTACACAATTTGGAAATGATTTAGATGAAGAAACACTGAAAAGACTTGAAAGAGGTAAAAGAGTTAACGAAATTTTGAAGCAGTTACAGTATAGCCCTTACGATGAGTTTTCCGAAGTATTATCAATTTTCTCTGTAACGTCTGGCCTGTTCGATGATATTGATGTTGATAAGATTACCTCTTCAGAACGACAAATGATAAAATTTATTAAAAAAGCGTATCCTGAAACTGTTAAAAAATTCTCTGCAGAAACAAAAATAGACGACAATTTCAAAAATGAACTTGAAAAAGAGATAAAGGAATGGAAAGCATCTTTACACTAAAACAAATAAATACTAATTTTTTTCTTTAGAAAACGTTATACAACTCAAGATACTATGGTACAAAATTTACAGCAACTAAAAAAAAGAATAAAAACTTCGAGCAACATAGCTCAGATAGCAAAGGTTATGGAAATGATAGCTGTGTCTAAAATACGTAAAGCTCAAGCATCAGTTGAAAAGCATAATCCGTATGCAAAAAAAATTAAATACATGATTCAAAAAATTCTTACAGAAAAAAACTTTAACGAAAGAATAGAAAATTTCTTAAAAGAAAAAGATTGCAAAAGATTGGTTTATATTATTTCTCCAGATAAAGGATTATGTGGAAGCCTTATTGTAAACATCTTTAAAAAAATGGGTTTCTATGTAGAACCTAAAGATTACGTTATTACTATAGGTAAAAAAGCTACGAATAACGCAGTAAGGCATAACTACAATATTTTAGCATCTTTTGATATGGGAACAAGTTTTCCAAAATATGACAATGTATATTCTATAATAGATATAGCAAAAAAACTTTATCTTTCTGGTAAAATAGCAAAAATAAGTGTAATATACACAAAGTTCAAAAATGTGCTATTACAGAACCCTACTGTCGATGAAATTTTCCCAATAAAATCTAGCAAAGATTTTAAAGAAAATAAGATTAATTATGTTTTTGAACCAGATTGTGAACATATTTTAAGAGGTTTGCTTCCCTTTTATCTTGAGACTGAATTTTTTAGTGCACTAATGAACGCCTATGCTTCAGAGCAAGCAGCAAGAGTAACAGCTATGAAAAATGCAAAAGACAACGCAAATGAAATTTCAATTTATCTGGCTAACATTTACAATAAATCCAGACAAGAAAAAATTACAAATGAAATTTTAGATCTTGCCAACGGACAACAGGAAATTTAAAATGGAAAGTATGGGAAACACTAATGTAGATGGTATTGTTATAAGAGTTCGAGGAGCAGTTGTGGATTTGAAATTTATTGATACTGTTCCCGAAGTTTATGAGGCGTTGATATTAAAAATGCCAGATGGGAGCGATTTGATCCTTGAAACAATGTTTGAAATGAACAATTCTGAAATAAGAACAATAGCTATGGGATCTACAGATGGAATGAAAAGAGGCATGAAAGCCACAAGAACTTTTTCTCCCATTAAGGTTCCTGTAGGAAAAAAAACACTTGGAAGAATGTTTAACGTCTTAGGTGAGCCTATTGATGCTTTAGGAAAAATTGATGATGGAATTGAAAGATACCCTATACATAGACCTGCCCCAACTTTTATAGATCAAAAAACAATTCCTGAAATGCTTGAAACAGGAATTAAAGTAATAGATTTGATTTCTCCTTTTACAAAAGGCGGTAAAATAGGAATTTTCGGCGGTGCTGGTGTAGGAAAAACAGTTATAGTTAAAGAACTTATAAGAAATATTGCAGCAGTACATAAAGGACATTCAGTTTTTGCCGGAGTTGGCGAAAGAACAAAAGAAGGGACAGATTTATGGATGGAAATGATAGAGTCAAAAGTCATAGATAAAACTGTCTTAGTATTTGGGCAAATGAATGAACCTCCTGGGAATAGAATGAGAGTAGCACTTACGGCTCTTACTATGTCTGAGTACTTTCGCGATGTAGAATGTGAAGATGTTTTACTATTTATAGATAATATTTTTAGATTCGCTCAAGCCGGCAGCGAAGTATCCGCTCTTCTTGGAAGAATGCCGTCCGCAGTTGGATATCAACCTAATCTTGCAAAGGATATGGGAGATCTGCAGGAAAGAATTACATCTACAAATAAAGGCTCGGTTACTTCTGTTCAGGCAGTTTACGTTCCAGCAGATGATTATACCGATCCTGCCCCTGTCGCAATTTTTACGCATTTAGATGCGACACTAGCACTCGATAGAGCGGTTATGGAACAAGGATTATATCCTGCTGTAAATCCACTTAATTCTACTTCAAAACTTCTAGACCCTAACATTGTTGGTGAAGATCATTACAATGCCGCGATGTCTGTTAAAAAAATTCTACAAAGATATAAAGACCTGCAAGACATCATTGCAATACTTGGGATAGATGAACTTTCTGACGAAGATAAAACAATTGTTTCCAGAGCAAGAAAAGTCCAAAGATTTTTAACTCAACCTATGTTCGTGGCAGAAATGTTTACGGGACTAAAAGGTAGATATGTTAAAATTAAAGATACAATAAGAGGATTTAGAGAAATTATAGAGGGGAAATATGACTCTCTACCAGAACATGCTTTTTACATGACTGGTTCTGTAGAAGAAGTAATTAAAAAATTTAAAGTGTAGTCACATAGTTAGAGTATAGTATGATAAATAAAAAAAAGTATGAATAAGTTTAAAATAGAAATTTTGTCGCCAGAAGGCACTATATTGAATGAAGAAATAATATCTGTTTCTTTTCCAACTACGAGTGGGACGATTATGGTATTACCAGGACATGTAAATATCGTAACAGAGTTAAACAGTGGCGAAATAACAGTTAATACTATAAAATACATAAAAAAAATTATCGTTAGTGGCGGTTTTATAGAAATCATAGATAACAATATTAATGTAGTTGCTGAATTTGCAGTGCAATCCGATAAAGAAAAAATGAGAAAAATTAAAGAGGCCGTAAAACTTGCAAATGATATGAAAAAGAGAAGGAGGGAATTCATGTGTATATCAACAGGCATAGAATCTCAACTTAAAAAATCTGCGATTAATTTGAAATCTGAATTAAGATTCAAATACAAAAAAATATAATTTATTCTATTTCTTCATACTATAAAAATAAGTATGAGCTAAGGAGTAAAGTATGTCAGGTCATAGTAAATGGGCTGGTATTAAACACAAAAAGGCTATAGCAGATGCGAAAAAAGGGAAGATTTTTACAAAAATTATTAGAGAAATTCTGGTCGCAACCAAAGAAAGTGGACCACAAATTGAAAATAATGCGCGCCTAAGAAAAGCTATAGAAGACGCTAAGGAAGCGAATATGCCAATGGATAACATAAAAAAAGCCATACAAGGAGGTACAGGAGAGTTATTTGGAAGTAGCGGTATCATTTATGAAGAAATGGTTTATGAAGGGTATGGACCTGCAGGGGTAGCACTAATTGTTGAAGTAACAACTGATAATAAAAATAGAACGATATCAGATATAAGAAAAATTTTTGTAAAATACAACGGTAATCTTGCTGAAATTGGTTGCGTAGGTTGGATGTTTGCCAGAAAAGGCTACATAACTATTAGCAAATTTTCAGTAAAGGATGAAGAAATTATAATGAATACAGTTCTAGAAGCTGGAGCAGAAGATTTTAAAAATGAAGCAGATAGTGATGTATATGAAATTATAACTTCTCCCTCAGTTTTTGAAGATGTAAAAAACAATTTAAAAAAGAAGATATCTATTTCATCGGCCGAAGTCACTATGATTCCTAAAATTTATGTTTCTCTCTCAGGCGATGACGCGATACGCATGTTAAACCTTATTGACGCTCTAGAAGAATATGATAATGTTAAAAATGTCTATTCAAATTTCTATATTTCCAGAAAAGAAATAGAGAAATTAAGAGTTTGACCAATTCGTATAATAATAAAATGATAATACTTGGAATTGATCCAGGCCTTTCTGTTACGGGTTGGGGTGTCACCGAAGCATTTTCTCGAGATAAAATTAATCTTATAGAATACGGTTGTATAAAAACAGCACATTCTATTCCTCTGGGACAAAGACTTCGCAGCATTAATATGGAACTTCAGCTTGTTATAGATAAGTACAGACCTGACGCCGTTGCTATAGAAGAGTTGTTTTTTTTTAAAATATCAAAAGGCACTATGTCTCTTTGGCAAGCAAGAGGTGCTATTGTTTTGACGATATCTTTAAATAAGATACCACTTTTTGAGTATAATCCTAAACTTGTCAAAATAGCACTAACTGGATATGGTTCATCGGACAAGTACCAGATTCAATATATGGTAAAAACTCTTTTAAAGCTTAAAAATATGCCAACTCCTGACGATGCTGCAGATGCACTGGCGATAGCAATGTGTCATATTAATAGTATAAAGTAGTAAACCTAAATGCTCATTTGAATATATTCTAGATTCCAATTTTGAAACTTTATTTAAGTTTTTGAGAGTCATAATGAATGATAGATTATTTATACGGAACTTTTAATTCAAAATCAAAAGAAAATATAATCCTCGAAATAAATGGAATAGGTTACAACATATCAGTTCCATTTTCTACTTTTTCAAGATTCCCGACAATTGGCAATCTGGTAAAAATATACGTTGTTGAAAATACAGTAGGAATCTATGGTGGTCCTGTTCATCTATATGGATTTTTAACAAGAGAAGAAAGAGATATGTATTTACTCATAAAGGGAGAAGTTCCAAGAACTGGTGCAAAAAAAGCTTTGGAATATATGGATAAAGTTTCTATATCGTTTACAAATTTCAAAACTGCAATAATTTCAAAAAATTTTTCAACATTAAATAAAATATTTGGTTTTACAAAAAAAACTTCTGACAAACTCATTGCTGCTTTGAAAGATAAAATATCTACAATAAATATCTTAAATGAAGATGATAAAGGAATAGAAGTAAATGAAAGTGAAAATACAATAATTTTGGAAACCATAGCAAGTCTGATAGCTTTAGGATACAAAGAGCAACAAGCAAAAATAGCAACAAAAATTGCTTGTGAACAATGCAATAATGGCATTACTTTAGAAAATTTGATAAAAAAGTCGTTACAATATTTATAGGGTATTTTTTTCTTAATTAAAGGTAAAAAAAAATGGATGAAGTAAAAAAAATTACTGAAGCTTCAAAACATGTTGAAGAAGACAAAGTAGAAAATTTCTTAAGACCTCAGAATTTTGATGATTTTATAGGTCAAGAAAAGCTTAAAAATAATCTTAAAATTTTTATAAAAGCTTCTAAAAAAAGACATGAGGTTTTAGATCATTGTTTATTTTACGCTCCACCAGGACTTGGGAAAACAACTCTTTCCCACATAATCGCAAAAGAAATGGGTTGTGATTTAAGAATAACGTCAGGCCCTGTTCTAGAAAGGATAGGAGATTTAGCAGCAATCCTCACAAATCTTTCTAACGGAGACATGTTTTTTATAGACGAAATTCACAGAATGAATCACCTTGTAGAAGAGTCCCTATACCCAGTTATGGAAGACTTTAAACTTGATATCATAATAGGGCAAGGTCCTTCAGCAAAAACAATTAAGTTACCTGTTCCGCATTTCACATTAGTAGGTGCGACAACAAGAGCAGGACTTTTATCAAGCCCATTAAGAGATAGATTTGGAATCATAGAACACTTGGCATTTTATGATATAAAAGACCTTGTACAAATAGTCAATAGATCGGCTATGATAATGAATATCGTTATTGATGAAAAAGCAAGCGAAGAAATTGCTAGACGTTCAAGAGGAACGCCGAGAATAGTAAATAGACTCCTAAAAAGAGTAAGAGATTTTGCCGAAGTAAAAGATGATAAAATCACTTATACAATAGCAAAAGAAGCTTTAGACGCCTTAGAAGTTGACAGTGCCGGGCTAGATAAAATTGACAGATTAATTCTCACCATTATAATCGAAAAATTTGATGGTGGACCTGTAGGTATTGATACCATCGCAAGTGCTATATCAGAAGAATCTGATACTATAACCGATATCTATGAACCTTACCTTATAAAATCAGGTTTTATTGCAAAAACTTCAAGAGGTAGAATTGTCACTGAAATTGGATACAAACATATTGGCACTAAATTTCAAAAAAAAATATAGATTTTTTACATCATTAAATAAAAAATGACCATATTAAAAAATTATCTGAGTATTATAGTTCTAATATTAATTTTTAAAATTTTAAGAGGATTATTTTTATTATCAAAGTTGAATAAGTAAACGAGTATTATACAAATCTAGCATTAAGAAATTTAATTCACATTTGCCGTGTGCCATGTTTAGTAATTGTTATAGTTATAAAAGTGATTAATGATGAACAAGAATATGTGAATAGAAAGAGCGACACTGTAAAATATTCAAAAGAATTAAATATTTCGCTCTATGAAAAAGATTTTTTTATGACTTATTTAATAAAATGAAAAAATAAAAGTTTTAGAAAATGTATCCTTTGCTGTAAGATGCGAATTAAAAAATTGCAACATTAGCAAAGGGAAATAGTTTTGATTTTTTTTCTACTTCGCTTCTCCCAAGTCCTTATCGAAAGCATTATATAGTAAAACAAATCGCTATCAGTTTCATCCGTAGATATGTTGTAAATTTTTGCATAAATTTTTACAATGGAACGACGGATTTTTAAAAACAGGCTAAGGGGATATCACATTTAAGAATGCTGTGATTGTAATAAAGTCATATTATGAATAACTTTTTAAGTTTTACATTTTTATCGATCATTATTTGTTTTGTCAAATTATTTTTCCAAAAACATGCGTACGTTTGTTAAATTTTTTATAATATTAATCGCCTTACTGATTAGTGATGACTCTTGTATGTGCGAACTAGATGTAGCTAAAAAAACTATAAATGTCGGTATAATACTCAATGCTTCCGATTTTACGACAGGAAGCTCTAAAGATTTCTTGATATCCGATGCATCTAACAAAAAATTAAAATTTACTAAAGGTGACGTTAAAATTTTTTGTTTTAAAAAAGGTATTCGTTTTGAAAAACACATTTTATCTCCACCTTTAAGGATAGAACCTTTAAATGGTACAATCTTTGCTAATTCTAAACCTTATAGAGGATACCTGATAGTAAAAAAGACAAGAGACAAAATGAATGTTATCAATGTGATACCAATCGAAGACTATTTGAAAGGAGTTTTGCCTAAAGAGGTAGGGGCTTGTTGGGGTATAGAAGCATTAAAAACGCAAGCTGTGATAAGCAGAACGTATTCTATTTCAAATTTAAATAAACATTGCGATACTTCCGACTCTGACCAAGGTTTTGATGTTTGTTCTACAACTCACTGTCAAGTTTATGGTGGAGCAGAAGTTGAGGTCGATTCGTGCAATAAGGCAATTTTAGAAACCCAATGTGAAGTTTTGGTTTATGATGGAAAACTTGCTCAAACTGTCTTTCACGCAAACTGTGGAGGACACACAGAAAATCCGAAATATATATGGAACTGGGAATATACGCCACCCTATTTAAAAGGTGTAAGATGTGGTTATTGTTATGACAGTCCTTACACAAAATGGGAAAGTAGCATAGACGAAACTATTATAAGAAAAAAACTTCAAAATAATAATATTGAGAAAATCAAAAATATTAAAATCAAAAATAAGACATCCACAGGTGTTGCAAAAGAATTAAAAATATCACATTCTAACGGGGAATTTTTGATAAACGCGTACAGGTTTAGACTTGCAGTAGACGCTTGGAGAATAAAAAGCCACAACTTTAATTTAATAAAAACAGATGGCGATAAATTTTATTTTAAAGGGCAAGGCTGGGGACATAAAGTAGGCTTATGTCAGTGGGGGACAAAAAATATGGCAGATAAAGGAAAAACTTACAAACAAATATTAAGCTATTATTATCCTGGAACAAAAGTCGAAAGGATTACATATGAATGAGAAATACACATACACAGATGAATAATCTTATATACGGTTATAAAGTTATGGAATTCCAGGAGAATTTATCGCTCAAAAGTCGATAAAAGTTGGCAGTGTTCATGGCTTTTTGTAGTCAAAAGTTCTACAATAAGGAGTCTCTGGTATTGTTGAATATTCTAGTTGGTTCGACTGTATGGATCTGCTGTTTCTCAGTTTATGTCAAAAATATAAAAAATGTAAAGTCTTGATGAAGCCATTTAAAATAGATAAAATAGGTAAAAATGTATTCTGAAAATAATTATGAGTGCGAAGTAATATCGAAATACAGGATTAAGGGAAAGAATAGTTGAATTTAATAAATCCAAAATTTGAAAATTTTTAAAGAAGTATGACATCATGTGACGTTGCCACTTTATATAAAAAGAAAAAAAGAAGGACCTGCGCGTAAATTATCAAATTTTTACAAGCAAAAATACTATAGATAATTTATGCTAAAAATTTGGTAGCTATCGCAATTACCTTCGGAGGGTCTTGTTTTACTTAGTATCACTAAAATGTCCTTTTGACTCTTAAGCATGATGAAATGTGGAGGCCTTTTGCCCACATAACTGATATAAAAAGCTAGGTAGCCACAACAAAAATATGCCCATCCAGAAAGATTTTCTATAGATAAAGCAAATGCAAAAATTATAAATCTATAAGCCACATAAAAATGTTTCAGTTGGGAAACAACAACTTCGGCAAGGGCACTTGAAGCTGATATAGATGGATTTTTCCCTTTGAAAAATGACAAATTTTATAAAAGAGTTTTTTGAGAAATCTTAATTTTTACTTCAGTTCAGGACATAAATTTAAAATAATAAATAAGCGATTTATCTACTTAACCTTTTGTAATGGCGAGTTTCTCCAAGAGAAATTATTTTCTTGAGACTCATAATAAATCACGATAAGTATTATTAATTATTTGTCTAATATTGAAAAATAGTGCAATCTAGAATATAATTACAGCGTACGTGGTGTAAATACTTACTGAAAAAAGAGCACATAATAATAAAATTTAGTTCTCGGGGTATAAATTGTTGATTACGATACAAATTATAGGCTTTGTGAAGAGGTGGAAAACAAAATAAATGACAATTGAAGTAATAAGTTTAACAACAGCTTAAGTAAAATAGGCATACAGGGGACAGAAATGAATAAAGGCGACAAAGATAAATTGTTTTTTTTTGACACAACCCTAAGAGATGGTGAACAATCTCCAGGTGCAAGTATGAGTGTTAAAGAAAAACTGCTTGTTGCAGAGCAACTCTCAACTTTAGGGGTAGATGTTATTGAAGCAGGATTCCCTATTTCTAGCCGTGAAGATTTCGAAGCTGTAAAAACTATATCACAACATGTTAAAACATCTTCAATTGCAGGGTTATCTAGGGCTTATGAAAAAGACATAAACGCATGTTGGGATGCTGTAAAAAATGCTAAAAAGCCAAGAATACACATATTTTTAGCAACTTCAGATCTACATATAGAAAAAAAACTAGGTAAAACTAGAGAGCAAGTGCTAGACATGGCCGTAAGAGCCGTTAAGTATGGTAAGAGTCTGTGCAAAGACATAGAATTTTCCGCTGAAGATGCAGGAAGATCAAATGTGGATTTTTTATGCAAAATTATTGAGGCTGTCATAGATGCCGGCACAAACACCATAAATATTCCTGATACAGTGGGCTACTCGCTTCCTATTGAATTTGGAGAAAAAATAGATGAAATCAAAAAAAAAGTTCCTAATATTAACAAAGCAATTATAAGTGTTCATTGCCACAACGATTTGGGTCTTGCAGTCGCAAATTCTTTGTCTGCTATAGAAAATGGTGCAAGACAAATTGAATGTACAATTAACGGCATAGGAGAACGTGCAGGCAATGCCTCTCTTGAAGAGATTGCAATGATACTAAAAGTAAAATCTCAATATCATAGTTTTAAACATTCAATTAGAACAAATGAAATATACAACACAAGCAAACTCGTTTCAAGATTAACGGGTATTTCAGTACAAGTAAACAAGGCTATTGTAGGAGCTAATGCTTTCGCTCACGAATCCGGAATTCATCAAGATGGAATTCTAAAAGCTAGAGAAACTTACGAAATTATGACTCCTAATGATGTTGGTGTGCCTGAAAGTTTATTAATCTTGGGTAAACATTCAGGCAGACACGCACTTTTTAAGAGAATCAAAGATTTAGGTTACAATAAATTAGAAAGTAAAACTTTAGAGCAAATTTTTGAAAAATTTAAAGTCTTAGCTGGTAAAAAGAAAACAATTTACGATGAGGATATAATCGCTTTAGTAGAAGAAGATACCGCTTCCGGAAAAGAAATTTTTATTTTGGACTACTTAAATGCTACTGCAGGTAGTAGAATAATACCGACAGCTACTGTAGAAATATTGAAAAATAGCGATAACAAAAAAACAAAACCAATTATTTTCCGCGAAACGGCTTATGGTTCAGGCCCCGTCGACGCAGTGTATAAAGCAATAGACAAAATAATAGATATGGATATTAAACTTACAGATTTTTTATTGCGTGCAATTTCTTCAGGTGAAGACGCTCTTGGCGAAGTTATATTAAAAGTAGAATACAAAGGGATTATATATTCAGGTAAAGGAACCTCAACAGATATAGTTGAAGCAAGCGCAAAGGCTTATATACAGGCGATTAATAAAGCAAAATTATCTGACAACAATATATAAAAAAATAGAAAATAAATGGGTAGTACTATTACAGAGAAAATATTAGCAAACCATTGTGGCAAGAAAATTGTTGAAGCCGGTGAATTTATAGAGCCTAAAATTGATATAGTACTTTCAAATGATGTTACAGCACCTTTAGCGATAAAAGAGTTCAAAAAAATTGGGACAAAAAAAGTTTTTAATAAAAATAAGATAGTTTTAGTTATGGATCACTTTACACCGAATAAAGATATTTTAAGTGCAGAACATGTTAAATTTGTGAAAAAATTCACAAAAGAACAAAAAATAAAACATTATTATGAAGGCGGGAACGCTGGCGTGGAACATGCACTGCTTCCAGAGAGAGGAATTGTAGCTCCTGGAGAAATTATTATAGGAGCAGATTCTCATACGTGTACCTATGGGGCTTTAGGGGCATTTTCAACTGGAGTAGGTTCAACGGATGTTGCAGCTGCAATGGCAACTGGGAAGATATGGTTTAAAGTTCCTAATTCAATCAAATTTGTTTTAAAAGGAAAGTTGAATAAGTGGGTCAGCGGGAAAGACATCATACTTTACATAATCGGTCTTATAGGTGTTGATGGAGCACTTTATAATTCAATGGAATTTACAGGTCCTTTATGCAAAAAACTTACAATGGCAGACAGATTTACAATAGCGAACATGGCGATCGAAGCAGGCGGAAAAAGTGGCATATTTATACCCGATGAAATAACTGAAAAATATATAGCAGAAAAAGGACAAAAAAATTGTAAATTTTACTCGAGCGACAGAGATGCTAAATATATAAAAATAATTGAAATTGAGTGTAGTAAAATTTCCCCTCAAGTTTCAATGCCTTTTTTACCGTCTAATACAAAACCCGTGGAGAGTATCAAAAAAACTTATATAGATCAAGTAGTAATAGGTTCTTGTACTAATGGTAGAATTGAAGATTTGAGGATTGCCGCATCTATTATAAAAAAAGGCAAAAAAATAAATTCTAATGTTAGAACTATTATAATCCCTGCCACTCCTGGAGTTTATTCTCAAGCTTTAAACGAGGGATTACTAAAAATATTTATTGATGCCGGAGCAATAATTTCTGCACCAACGTGCGGACCTTGTCTTGGCGGACACATGGGAATACTAGCTTCAGATGAAAAATGTGTTTCAACTACAAACAGGAATTTTGTAGGAAGAATGGGACATACTAAATCACAGTTATTTCTCGCAAGCCCGGCAGTGGCAGCAGCAAGCTCGATAAAAGGATATATTGCTACGCCGGACATGATATAAATTTTATAAATTCATATATGTATATTATT
The DNA here is from genome assembly GCA_031269945.1 of Candidatus Endomicrobiellum calonymphae. GTDB lineage: Bacteria > Elusimicrobiota > Endomicrobiia > Endomicrobiales > Endomicrobiaceae > Endomicrobiellum > Endomicrobiellum calonymphae. Next base: position 130,250 of record JAISYK010000007.1, on the reverse strand, counting down.
ATAATAATCAACCTAAAACTACAAGTAAGTGTCTATATAATAAAGAATAAAAAATAACGGGAGAATAAGTGTCTGACATAATTTTAAAAGGGAAAGTTCGTAAGTATGGGTCAAATATAAATACAGATGAAATAATACCTGCAAGATATTTAAATACGACAGAAGTCGCGATACTTGCACAATATTGCATGAAAGATATAGACAAAAATTTTGTGAAAAATGTTAAAAAAGGAGACATCATAGTTGCAGAAAATAATTTTGGATGCGGATCCTCAAGAGAGCACGCTCCCATGGCAATTAAGGCAACTGGTATTTCAGCTGTGATAGCTAATTCCTTCGCAAGAATATTTTTCAGAAACTCAATAAATATAGGTCTTTCTATTTTAGAATCAACAGAAGCAGTAAAAGCTATAAGTAACAGCGACATTGTAGAAATAAATCTAAGTCACGGTATCGTTAAAAATATTACAAAAAATGAAATTTATAAATCACAGCCCTTCCCAGAATTTATGCAAAGAATTATAAAATCTGGAGGACTTTTGGGATACATAAACAAAAAAATGAATTTTCTAAACAAATTAAAAAAATAATTAAAGATCCAAAGATGACGGATATTTGTTATATACTTACAGTACCCACCATTCATTTGTCATAACAGAACCATTAAGGGTTTTTTAGTAAAGCGAATGATCAAACGTTATCGAATTTAGCGTAAATCGTTCTGATACTTTGGGGAGCCTTTAGTTTACAAAAAATAAGTAAACAAGTAGACAAGTAGACAAGTAGAACTGCAAAAAATAGTAAACAAAAAAAATAAGTCATGATTAAATAGCTTCCTTAACTTTCAAAAAAAATGATATAGATAAACTTATCATTATTAAAAAGAATTTTTAATCGATAAGCATAACGAATTAATCATTAAAATAAAAAAACTATTAAAAATTGTTATCATGTGATAGCATTTAACAATTGATTTTAAATCTTTAAACACATTAAATTATAAAAGGAGTCTTTATAGTGTTTAATTCCTATAAGATAGCACTTATCCCCGGAGACGGGACAGGCCCCGAAGTTATAAAAGAGGGAGTAAAAGTAGTTGAAACAGCCGCAAAGAAAAATAATTTTAGACTTGATTTTACAAACTATGACCTCGGAGGGGAGAGATACTTAAAAACGGGTGAGATTCTTCCAGATAGCATCATAGATGAATTCAAAAAATTCAATGCAATATATTTAGGAGCAATAGGACATCCAGAAGTAAAACCAGGAATTCTTGAAAAAGGTATTCTATTAAAGTTACGTTTTGAACTTGACCAGTATATAAATTTACGTCCGGTTAAGCTCTATCCTAATGTCGAAACTCCTTTAAAAGATAAAAAGCCTGAAGATATAGACATGCTAATCGTTCGAGAAAACACAGAAGGTTTATACACAGGCGTAGGTGGTTTTTTGAAAAAGGATACCCTTCAAGAAGTAGCAATTCAAGAATCCATAAATACAAGATTTGGAGTTGAAAGATGTATTCGCTATGCATTTGAACTTACTAAGAAAAGAAAAAAAAATAATAAATTAACACTTTGCGGTAAAACAAATGTCTTAACTTATGCTTCGGATTTATGGCAACGAACTTTTAATCTTGTCGCAAAAGAGTATAACCAAATTAAAGGTGATTATGTAAATGTTGATGCAGTATGCATGTGGTTTGTAAAAAATCCTGAATGGTTCGATGTGATCGTCACAGACAATCTTTTTGGCGATATTATTACGGATTTAGCTGCTATTATTCAAGGAGGGATGGGCGTCGCAGCAGGGGGAAACATCAACCCTAAAGGCGTGTCGATGTTTGAACCTATGGGTGGATCAACTCCTAAATATACGGACTTGAACATAATAAACCCTATAGCTACAATTAATGCAGGTTCTATGATGCTTGAAACAATAGGAGAATTCAAAGCTGCAAAAGATATAGATAATGCAGTTATTAAAGCCCTAGAATCAGGTAAAATTAAAAGTATGTCGGCAGGTAAAATGGGACTTTCAACAACAAAAATTGGCGATTTAATAGCTTCTTATGTATGACGATGTGTTGTAATATTATTATTTATATTTTATAGGGGGGGGACTATGAAGAAGTACAAAGTAGCAGTTGTTGGAGCCACCGGTGCAGTTGGGCTTGAAATGATTAAAATGCTTGAAAACAAAAATTTCCCTATAGAAAGTATAAAGTTTTTTGCATCAGAACGTTCTATAGGTAAAAAATTAAAATACAAAAACAAAAATCACACAGTTGAATTGCTTACAAAAAGTGGTACTAAAAACATTGATATTGCTCTATTTAGTGCAGGTGTAAAAGTCTCAAAAGAATTTGCTTCTATTTTTGTAGATAATGGAAGCTTCGTCATAGATAACTCAAGTGCGTGGAGAATGGATAAAAACGTTCCATTGATCGTTCCTGAAGTAAATCCTCATGACTTAAAAAAAGAAAAAAAACTCATAGCAAATCCCAATTGTTCTACAATTCAAATGGTAGTAGTTTTGAAACCATTACATGATTTTGCAAAGATAAAAAGAGTCATTGTTTCAACATACCAAGCAGTTTCTGGAGCAGGCCAAAAAGCTATTGATGAGTTCAAAAATCAAATAAAAACATGGGCAATAAAAGATAAAAAAAGTTTAGAGAGTAATAATAAGAGTAAATTTTATTATCCAATAGCTTTTAATTTAATACCACAAATAGATGCCTTTACAGAAAACGGATATACAAAAGAAGAAATGAAAATGACAAATGAAACAAAAAAAATTATGGGAGATAGTTCAATAGAGATCAGTGCAACATGTGTGAGAGTTCCAGTTTTTCGTTCTCATTCAGAAAACATATGGATTGAAACTGAAAAATCTCTTTCCCCTGAATATGCAAAAATATTGTTATCAAAATCTAATGGAATTATGCTTTTGGACGAACCTCAAAAAAGAAAATACCCCATGCCACTATTTGTAGAAAATACGCAAGTAACTTATGTTGGTAGAATACGCTCAGATATTTCAAAAAAAAATAACAATGCTTTAACCTTTTGGATCGTGTCAGACAATTTATTAAAAGGAGCTGCATTAAATGCAGTTCAAATTGCAGAAACACTCATACAAAGTAGACTCTTATAATCACTCTGTGTTTTTTTATCTAATCTAGTTAAATCTAATACAATCTATTTAAACCGTTCTCTTAATATTATGTACTAATTTTTTTTCTTTACATTTTTTTGTGAGTGATATTTTACAACTATTCAATCTAAATATAATTATAATTAAAATTATTTATATTTAAAAATATAAATTCTGTTAATATTAATAATTTACTTTATTGTTCATAGTTTATAAAAAGTTCATTATACTTAACATAATATTTATTATCGGACAATAAAATATTAAAAAAAACAACAACCTTCCAAGGATTATAGCGTCCAAGTGGCCAAACCCATATTCCCAATCAAATCAATATAAGGATCAGGATCAAGTTCTTCAACATTCACCATTCTTTTTACATCCCAATCTCCATTTGCCACCAAAATAGCAGCTGCAATGGCAGGTACACCCGCTGTGTAACTAATAGCTTGAGATTCAACTTCATTATAACACGCTTCATGGTTACTTACATTATATATGAAAATTTCTTTTTTATATCCATCTTTTGTGCCTACAATCATATCTCCTATACAAGTATTCCCAACATAGTCAGGAGCAAGAGTTTTAGGATCAGGAAGACACGCCTTTACTACTTTTAGTGGTACAACTTCAATTCCTTCTTTCGTCTTTACAGGCTTCTCCGACAAAAGTCCTATATTCCTAAGAACATTGAAACAATTTATGTAATGATCACTAAATCCCATCCAAAATCTTATCGAATTCGCATCAACATTTTTTGAAAGAGAATGGATCTCATCATGACCACTAAGGTATATAGTTTGTTTTCCTACTACGGGAAAATCATAAACCATTTTTTCAGAATGAACCGGCTTACACACCCACTTTTTATCCACCCATACCCAAACCTTTATAAATTCTCTGAAATTTATTTCAGGATCGAAATTTGTAGCAAAATATTTTCCATGATTACCTGCATTAACATCCATAATATCTATTGTATCTATTGTGTCAAAAAAATGCTTTTTCCCATATGCTACATAAGCATTTACAACACCTGGATCAAATCCAGCACCTAAAATCGCAGTTATTTTGCCTTTGCAACGATCCATGCGTTTCCACTCGTAATTTGCATACCATGGAGGATCCTCACACACTTTATAAGGTTCTTCATGTATTGCAGTATCTATATATGCCGAATAAGTTTCTATACAAGCTTCCAATATTGACATATTACAAAACGCTGATGCTAAATTCACAGTAATGGAGACTTCAAATTCTTTTATCAATCTAATAACTTCCAGCACATTCAAAGCATTTATTTGTTTAATTTGAATTTTCTTTAATGTATCCTTGTAATTCCCTTTGCGTTCTACACTTTCCAGTATTTTCTTGCAACTTTCAATCGAACGTGAAGCTAAATAAATATTCTCAAACAAATCATTATTTTGTGCAAGTTTATGTACAGCAACGTGAGACACCCCTCCAGCACCTATAAGAAGTAAGTTTTTCTTTTTCATTTCCTTATATAAAAAATCTCTCAATTTTTATGATAGACTACACAAAAAGTCTTTGTATAAAAATTCCCTCACAATTTCTAAATTTCCACTAAGTCTTTTGATAACAATAGACGGCATCTTAAGTCCATTAAACCAATTTTTTTTTACCATAGTATACCCTGCGGCATCGGCAAAACGTATTTCAGAACCAACTTCAAGTTTATCTCTAATTTTGCATTCGCCAAAAATATCACCTGCAAGGCAAGATCTACCAGCTATAATATATTCATTCTCGCCCACCTCAGCGTTAATCTTAGCAGCAATCCTATACGTGAGCAAATCAAGCATATGAGCCTCGATAGAAGCGTCAACTATTGCTATAGTTTTCACATTTTTTACAATATCCAAGACTGTAGTAACAAGTTCACAACTTTCCGTAACTACAGCTTCTCCTGGCTCTAAATAAACTTGAATCTTATATTTTTTACCAAAACTTTTCAGCTTTTCACAGAATTCATCTAAAGGATAGTTATCCTTTGTAAAATATAATCCTCCACCAAGACTAACCCATTCAACTTTACTTAAAATTTTTTCATACTTCTTAGATATTTTATCAAGCATATTACTAAAACTTCCAAAATCATCATTTTCACAATTATAGTGAAACATCAGACCACTAATATTATCTAACACCAGCATAATATCTTTTTGAGAAATAACACCAAGTCTTGAATACCTCCTCACAGGATCAGCCAAATCAAAATTAGAGTAACTAATGCCTGGGTTTACTCTCAATCCAATTTTAATATGTTTAACTCTGTTATAAAACATTTTAAGCTGCGACACAGAATTAAATATAATTTTATCGCATATATCCTTAATTTCACTTACATCATCATCAGAATAAGCAACACTAAAAGCATGCGTTTCTTTCCCAAATTTTTCATAACCTAACTTAGTTTCATATAAAGAACTACTAGTCGTCCCATCCATATATTTATTCACTAAATCAGACACCGCCCACACAGAAAAGCACTTTAAAGCCAAAATTAATTTGACTCCCGAATGATCTCGCAAATACTCAATCCTTTTTAAATTTTTAAGCAGTTTCTCCTCATCAATCAAATAGTATGGTGTTTTGATTTTTGCTCCCATCTTCATTCGCTTTTGATAATTTTCATTTTCACCACAAATACAAATTAACCACAAGACGGCCCTATTTTATCATTTCATGTACCACAATTACAATACGATGCACAATGTACAAATATGCTGAAAATATAGTAGACTGTGGTTGTATTAACAAAAAATCACTAGATTTTAGAAAATGATGTGGATAGAGTTCTGTTTAATATGACACATTTCTGGATTGTAGGTATTGTTTTAATAATTTTAAGATTTATGCGGCCATGCATGCATGATGATAAGTCGACCTATTATAAGATTCATAAGATACTTGATTAAAATATCGATTACTGTTTTTGGTAAAAACAAATTTTCAGTAAATTTCCCCTATATTTTTCATACTTTTTGCATTTTGGCACTTACTTACACGCACAAATCTTACAGCAAAGATGGTTTACATGCAGGCAACAACATATATATTGTCAACAACTTTGTTCATAGTTTTCATCATTTCGGTGCTTTTATGCGTAAAAGCATCATATTCACAAAAGAGTAAAGCCATTTTACTTATTAAATGCTTTTCGGTATTTGCCATTATTTTTCTTAGCATATTAACAATTTTTAATGAACCAACTTTCTATCCACATCGTTCTGCAATTAGTTACTCGATTTTATCGATTTACATAATAATATCGCACTTAATATTAAAATTCTGGCACTCAACAAAATGGTTTAGAGTTTGTTCTTATGTAATATGTGGTGGCTACTTACTTATAATTATTACTACTCTTTTATGTATAGCTCAAACAGAAAAATTAATATCTCAGGGGCAAAACGAAGAAATAAAACACATACATATAGACAATAAGGGAAACTATGAAAATAAAATTCTCATGCCTTACATGAACTCAAACAGAGATAATAAAAAAGCTAAAAACTTTATACTTGCTTCATGTAAACCATCTAATATAACCAGCGTGCATCAAAAACTTATGAAAATAAATTACAAAGCCTTCAAGTATATAAACTCAGATATAAAATGTAAATATTTGGATTTTTATATATCGTTGATATCTTACTGCGACTCTAAAAAAATTAACTTAAGCGTGATCCTCATATTAATAATATCCATTGGAATACTTTGGGATAACAAAAAGGATTATTTGTGGCCCATACTTGCTCTTCTTGCAAGTTCTTTAGCGGTTGGAACTATTTTAACGTATACTTTAAAATACTATTTTAAAAGTCCACGCCCCTTAATAATTTTAGGAGATAAAAATGTCAATATAATGTTTGAGACACTACATTCTTTTTCTTTCCCATCAGGACATGCACAGGTTGCATTTAGCACATGTACATTTATGTTTATGGTGGTGAAAAAATATTGGTACTGGTACATAATTTTATCTTTAGGAGTAGCTTTTGAACGAATATATACAGGGAGTCATTTCCCGTCCGACGTTTTGTGTGGAGCAGTGATAGGAATACTTACTACATTGATAATTATCAACCTCTCAAAAAATAATTCCAAACATCCATTTTTGAAATATTTAAATTCAATTAATAAATAAGTTTTTATTCCTTTTATTTCTGCTGCTTACTTACTGGTATAACATAGGGCTTATTAGAAATCGGATTTGTCTTTATAATAACTGTTGTATTATAAACTCTCTCTATATTTACATAATTTAAAACTTCTTTAGGATGCCCCTGGCTACATATAGAACCATTTTCTAGTAGAACTAACCTATTACAAAACTCGCTTGCAATATTTAAATCATGTAAAGTCAAAATTATTGTTTTATTATAATTTTCATTCAAGTCCCTTAATATCTCTAAAATATTATTTTGACTACCTATATCTAAATGCGAATTAGGTTCATCGAAAACAATAACCTCAGTTTCTTGAGCCAGAACCTGGGCTATTAAAATTTTTTGTTTTTCACCGCCTGAAAGTTCATTGATTTTTCTCTGAGATAAATTTGTTATTCGCAAAAAATCCATAATTTTTTTCACTATAACACAATCTTCACCCGAAGGAATTTTAAGTGCGTTCATATAAGGATATCTACCAAACATAATAAACTCAAATACATTGAAAGATAATGAAGTATCTACATATTGAGGTAAAAAAGAAACTATTTTTGCAAAATTTGTTCTTGAAAAACAATTTATATTCTTGCAATCTATAAATATACTTCCAGAGTTCGGTTTAATTAATTTGCACAAAACTTTCAACAAAGTGCTTTTACCTACACCACTTTTCCCAATTACGCCGAGAAAATCTTTTTTATTTATATCACATGAAATATTTTTTAAAATTTTCTTACCTAAGTAATTTACAGAAACATTATTTATATGTATCATTTTATATGTATCCCTTCAGATTTCAACAATAAACAAACAAAGAAAAACCCACCTATTATATTTGTTATAACTCCTATAGGTATTAAAACTGGCGAAAACAATACTCTACTTAAAGTATCACAAAGAGGTAAAAAAAATGCACCGAAAAAAGCCGAAGCTGGAATAAGAAACATATTATTTGTCCCAACAATTTTTCGCATAGCATGCGGTATTATCAATCCAACAAACCCTATGATACCACAAACTGATACGGTTGCTGCTGTAATAATTGAAGCTGTAAAAAATAAAAAAGTTATATTTTTTTCGATATTTATACCAAAAGTTTTCGATTTCTCATCATTCAAACACACAGTATTGATTACATTACCCAACAAAGACAAAATTATTATACCTACAGATACAACTATCGTAATAAATGGAAGCATCCTTTCATCAAAATTAGAAAAATCTCCCATAAGCCATACAAAAGCAGTCTGTACATTATTTGAAGGAGATAACGTAAATAGAAGCATTACAGCAGATGAAAAAACATAACTCACAACGACACCAGATAAAATCATTGTTTTTGAGACAAACTTTTTTCTTACACTTACTAAATACACAATTATCACCGAAATATTCATACCTACAAAAGCACAAAAAGGAATAAAAAAATTTGTTATAGATGAAAGTCCGAACACAAAAGCTATGGCAACTCCTAAAGCAGCACCGCCTGATATACCTAAAGTAAAAGGATCGGCTAGTGGATTTTTTAATATTGCTTGAAACACACAACCACTTACAGCTAGACCAGATCCTACAATACAAGCCATGATAGTTCTAGGCAAGCGTATTTGTTTTATTATTACTACTATATCCTCATTATTATTATCTACGCTCCCAAAAAATATTTTTAGTATTTCGACAAATGAAATTTTGCTTGAACCATACATTAAAGAAAAAAGAAACATTACTATAACGAGCAAAATCAACATCAATAGATAAATAAATATTTTTTTTTTATTTGTCATTAAAAATATTTCCATGAACAATTTTTACAAGCATCGCCGCACCTTTTACAAACTCTAGAGGTGTTGGACTAAATATATAACTATTCCCGACACTAATCATAAAAACTTTATTATTCTTTACAGCTTTTATCATTTTATACCTATTCCATCTTATTATCTCTTCACTATTATTGATATCATCCATGTTGGCCAGCAATATAACGTCAGGATTTCGTTTAATGACATCTTCAATATCAACAATAAAATATCGTGAATTAAAGTTATCATATACATTTATCATTCTTGTATAGTAGTTATAGTCATTTATAAAACTTCGTTTGCCTAAAGTAAAAAGCGGTCTTGCACCAATCTCCCAAAATACTTTTAATTCACCAAAACTTTTCAACTTATCATGTATTTTCTTCAATAAATATTTTGCAGTATTTATTACTTTCTCTCCATTTTTTTCTTTATTAAGTTTTTTAGCTAAGTTGAAATAGTTCGCACACATTTCATTAAAGCTCTCAGCTACATCCATGACATATACTTCAAAACCAAGATGTTTAAATTTTTCAGCTGTCGCTTTAGTATTTCCTTCTTTTGTTAAAATAATCAAATCAGGATTGAGAAGTATTATTTTTTCTGTATTAGGCTCTAGAAGTGTACCTACTATTTCTTTTCTAACTATTCCTTTAGGACAATAAACCGTTATCCCTATCACAGCTCGTTCAATGCCCAATTCATATAAACTTAATGTAACCGATGGTGCTAAAGAAACTATACGCTTATACTCTCTACTCCAAACAATATTCGCATCTGTCAATAAAAACAATAACGCAAAGACATAAACAATATTTTTTTTAAAAAAATTCATTTCAAATAATTATTAGTATTCTATACCTTTCTGTGCTTGCACTCCATTACTATAATAATGTTTAATCTCCTTCATTTCAGTCACCAAATCTGCCATATCAATCAATGCTTTTGGATATCCTCTACCGGTCACAACTACATTTGACATTCGTGATAATTTTTCCACAAGAGCAACAAATTCATTTTCATCTATAAGCCTATCTCTTAATGCAATATTAAACTCATCTAAAACAACCAAATCATACCTTTTAGAATTGATACTGTTAAGTTCTCTTAATTTATCAACAGCCGGATCACATAGACTTTTAAGTCTCTCAGAACTTATGTTATCTAAGTAACAAGGATGTTTTTTTATAAAAGAAAAAAAATCTAAATTTTCTAATTTTAATAAGATATTCTGCTCACCATAAAAATCGTTGTCTTTAAACAATTGTATAAGGCAAACTTTAAACCCATGCCCTAAAGAGCGAATTATTTGACCTATAGAAGCAGTCGTCTTCCCCTTACCATCGCCTATATTTAGCATCAACATAATTAGTTTCCCATACTCCACACCCCGATACAAAAAAACTAATTTTAAAAATTTTTTACCCAATCTTATAAAAAAAGTCTAAAAGTCACTTCGGACATCCTCACTCTCGATTTCTATTCAATCAACAAACTCCACACCCATATGAGTTTGACATTGTTGCATAAAATTTCTCCACTTTTTCATCGCTTAAAATATCGCATGGAACACACGGAATAATTATAAATATTTTTCATTTATTTTAAATCTCCTATATTTACACCTAAAACCCGTTTCAAACTAATAAGTTTACATGTAATCTCATTCGCCAAAATCTTTGCATCTTTTCTAGGCCAAACATACGTTATAATATCAATCCTAATACTTCATAATTAGAAATGTTATTAAGCCCCCTAAAGAAATAAACTCCCTCGCCTATCTTTAATCGTTCCCTACGTACTAGATAATGAAATTTTGATTTTACTCTACTCATTTTACTCATTAAATAACCGCAACTTGCCTTTACTTTTAGCGTAATTCATTTCTGAAAATTTTATAAATTTATTAAATTCCCCTATTTTAATTTTCTAGTTCTTTAACAAGGGTTAAAAGCTCTTATAACTAAATTAGCACTTATTCTATTGCCTTTTTCAATATATACATTTTCCTCCAGGCCCATCAGTACAAAATATTTTTGAAGCTAAAACAGAATAACGACGTACCATACCTCACCTGTCTGAAAACTTCAGATTCAAATTTTTAATCATACGCAATTCATATAAGAAAAATAATTCATCAAACACTGAAAATATTCTAGAATATTTCTCCTTTAAACAACTAAAACAAACCCACTCGTATTTTAAAAAGTACAGCAAACTCATAATTTTGCGCAAGAGAGACAATAGTTTCTATTGTCTCTTACATATATTTTATTTATAAACTCAAAAATGTTACTTCGTTCAAAAGAAAAACCACTATAAACACCATTTCGCCAGCACATTATAAAAACTCAAAGATGAGATATGCTCTTTTCTATATAAAACATAATATCTAAGTAAGTATTAATGTGAACCAATTAAAGTCACTTTTTTTGAGACACGTCTTAAATATAATCTAACAAATTTTGACAAATCAAACCTAAGCATAACATTCCATTTCTTACATCAAAAACAACGATTTTTATTGACATTTTACATACATTCATTCTTGCTTAGCATTTAGTTATACTATACTCAATGTATTTGTTGTTCAGATCTTAGATGACGAACATCTTTGCCGTAGATCATAAAAATGATATCTTCACTGATATTTGTGGCATGATCTCCAAGTCTCTCTATGCTTTTTGTTATAAAAATTAAATCAACAGCTTTTCGAATCGCATTAATGTCTGGAAATTCAATCATTAAATTTTTAATATTATCTAGGACTCCATCTCTTAACCTATCAACTTCACCATCTTTTGTAAGTACTGACAATGCAAGTTCAGCATTATTCGTATTAAAAGATTTTATACAATCCATTACCATATTCTGTACAATTTCTATCATTTTAGAAATATCAATAGGAGGAATAAACTCTGGATATTCTATTAAACATGAAGTCATTCTACTTATATTTACAGCTTCATCTCCCATTCTCTCTAAGTCACTATTGATACGCATTGCTGAAGTTATGAATCTTAAATCGATACCTACAGGTTGGTTTAAAGCTATAAGCTTTAGACACTTGTCGTCAATAATTATCTCTTGAATATTAACTTTCTTTTCTAAATGAAACACGAAATCAGATTGCTTTTTAGATTCTTCACCGACAAGTTTTTGCGTTGCAGCTCTTATCATCTTTTGAACAAGTGCAGCCATATCAACAAGACGATTTTGCAAATCATTAATTTCAACATCAAAGTGCCGCATATTATTATGTCCTCGCTAAAAGGCAAAAAAAGCAGGAAAAAAAATACTCAATCGATATTACATTTTTTATTCATTATCTATACTTGTTTTTATTATAGCTTTTAGCCAAATCTGCCACTTACATAATCTTCTGTTTCTTTTTTTGATGGATTTGTAAATATCTTTTCAGTTCTGTCAAATTCAATAAGTTCTCCAAAAAGCATAAAAGCAGTATCATTAGAAACTCTTGCAGCTTGTTGCATATTATGCGTGACAATTATTATAGTATACCTGTCTTTTAATTGAATCATGAGTTCTTCAATTTTTCGAATTGCAACCGGGTCAAGGGAAGAACAAGGCTCGTCAAGAAGAATAATATGAGGAGCTACGGCAATAACTCTCGCAATACAAAGCCTTTGCTGTTCTTCTAAGGTCAAACTTAATGCCGATTTGCGTAATTTATCTTTTATACTGTCCCACAATAAAACAGCTTTCAAACTTTTTTCTATAATCTCATTAATAACATTTTTATTTGAACTTATTCTATTTACTCGCAAACCAAACGCAACATTTTCATAAATTGATATCGGAAAAGGATTTGGTCTTTGAAAAACCATTCCCACATTTCTCCTCAAAGTATCCACATTAGTCCTATTGTCATAAATATTTTCGCCATAAATATTAATCTCACCACTAGTGCGTACCCCCTCTGTTATATCATTTATTCTATTTATTGACCTTAAAAGCGTGGATTTTCCACAACCAGATGGGCCTATTATGGTGGTGATTCTTCTATCTTCAATATTAATGTTTATATCTTTAAGAGCATGAAAATTTGTGTAATACAAATTAAAATTTTTTATTTCTATCTTAGACATCAGTTTTACCGAAATTAACATAATCAAACAACCACAAACTAAAGTTACGAATTCAATGCTTCAAAACTAAGAAGTAACAGAAAAATTATAAATTAAAAACATCCCAGCATTCTTGTTCACAAAATACACATAATTTTCAATACTCACACAACCAATCATCATCTATATAAATGTACAAAATTATACAAGTAAAAGATAGCAGTTCCTGCTATACCAACATATCACAACTTTATAATTTAAATTGTTTTACATTAATTTCTCATCCAAATCGACCTGTTATGTAATCTTCTGTTTGTTTTTCTTTAGGAGATACAAATAATTTATCAGTTGTATCAATTTCAATAATTTTGCCCATGAGAAAAAATGCTGTTCTATCACTAACACGAGATGCCTGTTTAACATTATTTGTTACAAGTACTATAGTATATTTTCGTTTTAGTTCGATCATCAATTCTTCAACTTTTGTTGTAGATATAGGATCAAGTCCAGAACACGGTTCATCAAACAGTATAACCTCAGGATTAATCGCAAGGATTCTAGCAATACAAAGTCTTTGTTGTTGCCCTCCAGATATTTTCATAGCAGATGATTTTAATCTATCTTTAACTTCATTCCACAAAGAAGCATCTCTTAAGGCTTGTTCAACTAAAACATCTTGTTCAAATTTTTTAGAAATAAGTCCGAGGTGTTTGGGAGCGTAGACAACATTTTCATATATAGTCATAGGAAGAGGTGTAGGCATTGCAAAAAGCATACCTACGCGTTTCCTTAAATTTTCTCTATTCATATCAAAAATACTGTTATTATCAAGATAAATTTCGCCTCTGTGCGAATACGTTAAATTTAAATCGTTCATCCTATTCAAAGTTCTTAAAAATGTTGTCTTACCACTGTTTGCTGGACCTATAATAGCTAAAATTTCATTTTGAATAACGCTAATACTTAATGATCCTAAAACACACTTTTTATTATAATAGCAACTTAAATTCTCAACTTTAATTTTATCTACCATTTTCTATGTTTCCTAAAATAAATTCTGATAAAAATTGCAACAAAACTCATTGTTAAAACCATAAATAAAAGTACAAGAGCTGTACCAAATATAACGTTACTAGGCATGTTCGGAATTTGAGTTGAAATAATATATAAATGATAAGGTAAAGTCATTACTTGATCAAATATAGAATGTGGTAAATGTGGTACATAAAAGGCTGCAGCAGTGAATAATATTGGTGCTGTTTCGCCTGATATTCTTGCAATGCTAAGTACCGCCCCTGTCATAATACCGGAAAGAGCATTAGGAAGAACTATACATCTTATAGTCTGCCAACGACTTACTCCAAGTGCCCAACTCGCTTCTCTAAATGAATAAGGGACACTGTTTAACGCATTACGTGACGTAGTTATAATAACAGGAAGTTCCATTATAGACAAAGTTAAAGCTCCGGCAATAATAGAAACTCCTAGCTTCAGAAACATAACAAAAATACCAAATCCAAATAAACCATAAACTACGGATGGAACACCTGCCAAATTTACAATACCAAGCTTAATCAATCTAGTAAGCGTATTATCTCTTGCGTACTCATTTAAATATATTGCCGCACAAACACCTGTTGGAAGAGTTAACATGGTAGTACACATAACTATTGCAAATGTACCTACTATAGCAGGAAGAATCCCTCCTTCACGCATTCCATTTCTAGGCATAGATGATAAAAATTCCCAATTTATAACTGATATCCCATTTTTTACAATTATAAAAATCATCACGATAATCGGCATAATAACCAAAACAGTAGCTAAAAACAAAATCAAATATGAAAGTTTTTGTGATAATTTAGGGGTTAACTTTATCATTTTTATTTATTTTTATTTTTTCCAAGAAATAAATCTGCAACAAAATTTATTGTAAAGGTTATTAAAAAAAGCATAAGCCCTATAGAAAATAACGCCCTGTAATGCATACTCCCATTAACAGTTTCTCCCATTTCAGCAGCTATTACAGCTGTCATAGTTCTCACTGGCTCAAAAATTGAGTGAGGTATACGAGAAGAATTTCCTGTTATCATCATGACGGTCATAGTTTCGCCTATTACTCTACCTATACCGAGCATTATTGCAGCTATTATTGCAGGCCTTGCAGTTTTCAACACAATCCTTCTTACAGTTTGCCACTTAGTTGCTCCTAAGGCAAGTGCCCCCTCCCTGTACTGCCAAGGAACAGAGCGTATAGCATCTTCCGATATTGTTACTATCGTGGGCATAGCCATAAAAGCAAGCATTACTGATCCTGAAAAAGCAGTAAGTCCTGTAGGGATATTGAACAGTTTTCTGACACAAGGAACAAGTATAATCATTCCAATAAAACCTATAACTACACTTGGAATTGCGGCCATAAGCTCAACTAGAAACTTTAAAATATCTCTGACGCTCTTGTTAACAACCTCTGAAATATAAAGTGCAGTCATAACACCAACCGGCACCGCTATTAAACACGCCCCTAGAGTCACAAAAAAAGAACCCATAAGCAAAGAAAAAATTCCAAATAACACAGGTTCTGAATTTGGACACCAATACCGTCCAAAGATAAATTTAAGAATGCCAAAATTTTTAAAAAAAGCAAAACTTTCTATGAACAAAAAACCAAAAATTAAAA
Source organism: Candidatus Endomicrobiellum calonymphae (assembly GCA_031269945.1). Classification (GTDB taxonomy): domain Bacteria; phylum Elusimicrobiota; class Endomicrobiia; order Endomicrobiales; family Endomicrobiaceae; genus Endomicrobiellum; species Endomicrobiellum calonymphae. The sequence goes on along the minus strand of JAISYK010000007.1, from coordinate 114,325 downwards.
TAACAAAAATGACAGATAATATTCCACATAAAAAAACTATTTTTTCAACAACAGTATCTACAATTTTTCCCATTTTATTGTACTTTCTTAATTACAACAAATAAAACCAAAACAACATTTCTAATTCTTTATTCTCTGTTTTGCCATTTTAATTGGCACAAAGCTAGTTTTTAGGACAATCTTCTGCCCAGATTCAGATAAAACATAGTCAACAAACATTTTAACAACTTTGTGTGGGTTTCTATTTGTGTAAAGGTACAGTGGTCTTGATATTGGATAAGTACAATTCATTACATTTTCTAACGTTGGACAAATATATTCACCACTATTCGCACTCACCGCTATCGAAATAGCTTTTACTCCATCGTTCTGAAAACCTATCCCAACATATCCCAAAGCATTAGGATTTTGAAAAACTTCATTGTATATGGCCTGTGAAGACGGCATAATAAGCGATTGAACAGCAAATTCATTCTCTGTGACTCCATCATCACGTCCCAAGACACGCTCTTTGAAAAATATATGTGTTCCTGAATTGCTTTCTCTTGAAAGAACCACTACTTTCCTATCTTCACCTCCAACTTCTTTCCAATTCGTAATTCTTGCCGTAAAAATATCTCGCAGTTGCTCTAAAGTCAATTTGTCTACAGAATTATTTTTATTCACAATTACCACAATACCATCAAGTCCAATTTTAAACTCATCAAGCTCTATATTTTTGCTTTTAGCTAATGCAGATTCTTTTTCTTCTATTTTTCGAGAAGACATCGCAATATCGCACGTTTTATTTATTAAGGACACAAACCCAGTCCCCGAACCACCACCAGTAATCCCTATGTTAAACAGCGGATATCGCTTACTAAATTCTTCAGATAATTCTTGAATAAGATTTACAACAGTGTCAGAACCCTTTATTTGTATAGAAGAAAAATATTTATCCCTTTTGCTTTGCGACTTTGAACAAGAACAGAAAAACAAAAACACTAAAAAAAAGAGTATAACTTTTTTAAAACAATACCTGACGTGACTATTAAAACACATTCCTACACCTTTCAACTTATGATACATCTACACACTTTTCTTCCTAGATGGAACAAAACTCATTTAAATATATATATAAAAAATACAATATTAATATTTTTTACCTATTCTTTTTATACTCTATTAACAAAAAATTTATCATTCCCACTCAATAGTTGCAGGAGGCTTATTAGAAATATCATAAACCACTCTATTGGCACCTTTAACTTCATTTATAATCCGCGAAGATATCTTCCCAAGTAATTCATGAGGTAATTTTACCCAATCCGCAGTCATTGCATCATCAGAATTTACAGCTCTTATAGCTATCACGTACTCATAAGTCCTAGCATCACCCATAACACCCACCGTTTTGACAGGCAATATTACGGCAAAAGATTGCCATATTTTTTCATATAACCCTGCTTTTCTTATTTCCTCAGTTACTATATAATCAGCATTTTTCAAGATATGTAATTTCTCATCAGTCACTTCACCCAATGTTCTTACTGCAAGACCAGGCCCAGGGAATGGCTGCCTATTTATAATTTCCTCAGGAATTCCAAACTCTCTCCCTAAAATTCTCACTTCATCTTTAAATAAAAATTTTAAAGGTTCAACAAGCTTCATTTTCATCTTTTCAGGAAGTCCCCCTACATTATGGTGACTTTTAATTGGTACTTTAGAACCTTTTATGGAAAAACTTTCTATAATGTCGGGATATATCGTCCCCTGCAAAAGAAAATCCACATCCCCTAATTTCTTAGACTCCTTCTCAAAAACTTCTATAAAGGTACAACCTATAATTTTTCTCTTTTCTTCAGGATCGACCACACCTTTAAGCCTTGATAAAAATATTTTTTTTGCATTAACAATAACAAGACCTTCTCCAAACACTTTACCAAACACTTCATGTACTCTCTCACTTTCTCCAAGTTTTTGAAGTCCATGATCTACATGAACACATATAAGTTGTTCCCCTATAGCCCTATATAACATCACGGCTGCAACAAAAGAATCTACTCCACCTGACATAGCACATAAAACTTTGCCATCTCCAACTTGTTCTCTAATTCTTTTAACTTCGTCAACAATATAAGATTTCATAGTCCAGTCAGGTTTAGAATTGCAAATCTTAAACACAAAATTTTTCAAAATTTTTCTTCCGTTAACTGAATGTTTCACTTCAGGATGGAACTGAACTCCATAAATATTCTTTTCTATATTCTCTATTGCTGCATAAGAAGAATTATCAGATTCAGCTGTTATCTTAAAATCTTTTGGAATCCTCGAAAGCTTATCCCCATGACTCATCCATACCGTCTCATTAAAACTAAGCCCATCAAATAAAGAGCAATTGCCTTTTGTATTAATATTTGCAAGGCCAAATTCTCTATGTGCTGACGAAGCGACGACTTTCCCGCCAAAATGTTTTGCTATAAGTTGCATGCCATAACATATTCCTAAAATAGGAATGCCAAGCTTCCATATCATATCATCAGGCCAAGGAGCATCTTTTGAATAAACACTACAATAACTTCCTGAAAGGATTATACCCTTTAAATCTTTAAATTCAGAAAAGGATTCAATTTGTCTATTTCCAGGATATATCTCGCAATACACTTTTTCTTCTCTTACACATCTTGCAATCAGCTGAGTATACTGAGAACCAAAATCTAATATTAAAATCATTTACTCTACTCTTACCTTTTTTAGTCCTGTTTAAAGTATTAAAATTACTGAAACACTCTTTATTAAATTAAGTAATATCTTACCAATCTCCATTTTCATTCTATCAAATTTTTGCGGGAGTTATAGTTTTTTGCTTCTGATATTTTCCTCCTCTATCAGCATAAGAAATATCACAAATATTTCCTGTTTCCAAAAACAGAACTTGTGCTATACCTTCATTCACGTAAACTTTTACAGGAACTGAAACTGTATTCACTATCGGAATAGTTGCCTTCCCCTCCCATTCAGGCTCAAACGGAGTAACATTTACAAAGATTCCACATCTTGCATATGTAGATTTCCCAAATGTAATTGTTAAAATGTTTTTAGGGATTCTAAAATATTCTATTGTCTTACCTAAAACTATAGAATTTGGGGGAATTACTATACAATCTTTCACTTTTATATTCTCAAATAATTTTTCAGGCATTTTTTTAGGATCAACCACTTCTTCCTTTGTTACTTTATCTATAACCATAAATTCATTTGAAAGTCGCATATCATAACCATATGAAGAAGTACCAAAAGAAATTTTACCATCCCTCATCTGTCTTTCCTCAAATGGCTCTATCATTTTGTATTCAAATGACATCTGCTTTATCCACTTATCGCTTTTAACCATCAACTCTAAATCCTTCCTTTTATATAAAATAGAACAAAATCAAAATTAAATATTAGTGATATAATAAATTAAAAACATTTAGAATAACCACAGTTATAACAAGTAGGGCAATTTTCCAAAAAACTCAACATTTCACCACACTCGGGACACTGAGGGCACGTGCCAAGCAAATTATCAGTTAAATCAGAAGTATAAAATTTTTCTTTATTTTTAGATTCTGAAACAAAAATCTCGGATTTAAAAAGAGTTTGATTCGCTTTCTCTCCACCATATGTCTCCAAAGCTTTAGCAATAGCATCAGCACATGATAAAACCGCCCCCCCATCAAAAATAATTGACGAAGGACATCTTATACCTTTCAATTGATCAATAATTTCTTGCTGATCAACCCCGGAACGCAAAGATAGCGAAATTAATCGACCTACCGCCTCAGCCTGAGATGAAGTACATCCTCCAGACTTACCAAGTTGTGTAAACACCTCACATACTCCCATATCATCTTCATTCACTGTAACATACATTTTACCGCATCCAGTGCGCATAAGAAACGTAACTCCTGTTGTTTTTTTAGGACGAGTTCTTGGAATTATATCTTGAATCCTTTTTTCTTTCATATTCGCAATGTTCAGAACTTGTTCATTTCTGCTCCCATCTCGATAAACAGTCACTCCTTTACATCCCATCTTATAAGAAAGAACATAAACTTTTTTTACATCTTCTTCCGTGGCCGAATTTGGAAAATTAACAGTTTTCGATACTGCATTATCCGTAAATTTCTGAAAAGCTGCCTGCATTCTTATGTGATCTTCCGGAAAAATGTCATGTGAAGTAACAAAAACCTTTTTTATTTCATTAGGAATTCTCTTGCATTTACAGATACTCCCTTTATCTGCTACCTCATTCATAAGTTCAACTGAATAAAATCCTTTTTCTTTTGCAAGTTTCTCAAAATGAGAATTCACCTCGTACATTTCCATATTGTCAAGACAATGTGCCCTTTTATAAACGAGACCAAAAACCGGTTCAATCCCGCCAGAAGCAGACGCAATCATACCAATTGTCCCTGTTGGTGCAATTGTAGTTGTCGTTGCATTCCTCACAGGCTTCCCATTCGCATAAATACTTTGCTTGAAATTCGGGAAAGCTCCTCTCTTAGTCGCAAGCTCTTCAGAAGCACTATGAGACTTAGATTGAATAAAACCCATAAGTTTTTCAGCAAGAGTTATGGAATTTTGAGACCCATAAGGTATACCTAAACAAAAAAGCATATCCGCCCAACCCATTACTCCGAGTCCCACTTTTCTGTTAGAACGAGTAATTTCCTGAATTTTTTGAACAGGATAATTATTCATATCTATAACGTTGTCAAGAAAATGAATAGCCGTTTTAACTGTCTCTTCAAGCTTTTTCCAACTTATACTACCATCTTTTATAAAATTGCTAAGATTTATTGAACCCAAATTACAAGACTCATATGGCACAAGCGGCTGTTCTCCACAAGGATTTGTAGATTCTATTGAAGCTACCTCAGGAGTAGGATTATAATTGTTTATTCTATCTATAAAAACTATACCAGGCTCACCATTCTTCCATGCCTGATGGACTATCTTATCAAAAACTTTTGCTGCATTCAATTTTCTTATTACTGTACCGTTACGTGGATTGTAAAGTTCATAATCTCTATTGCTTTCTAATGCAAGCATAAACTCTTTTGTAATTGCAACTGATATATTAAAATTATTTAGGCTGTCATTTTTATCTTTACAAACTATAAAATCAAGAATATCTGGATGATCAACTCTCAATATCCCCATATTTGCCCCACGCCTCGTACCACCTTGTTTGATAGCTTCCGTTGCCGCATTAAAAACTTGCATAAAAGATATAGGTCCCGAAGATACACCACTCGTAGTTTTAACTGTATCTCTTTTAGGACGTAGTCTTGAAAATGAAAACCCAGTTCCCCCTCCAGATTTATGTATTAGAGCAGTATTTTTCAATGTTTCAAAAATCGAATCCATTGAGTCATCTATTGGTAATACGAAGCAAGCAGAAAGCTGCTGCAATTGCCTACCTGCATTCATTAAAGTAGGAGAATTTGGCAAAAAATCGAGGGATGACATACTGATATAAAATTTTCTTATTAATACATCTATATTCGCATGTTCATCATAAATCTTATCTGCTTGTGCAATATTTTCAGCAACTCTATAGAACAAATCTTCAGGACTTTCAACAACATTGCCATTTTTGTCTTTTTTCAAATATCTTTTCTCAAGAACATTAAGAGCATTTTTTCTCAATTCAACTTTATTTTTTGAAATTAACCTTTCTCTTTTCTCATTACACACATTATCACCCCCAGACAATAAATTAATACATATTTTAACAGCATTTAAAAAATAGGTAAAGCTTAAAAGATAATATTTATTTTATACTGTCATCGTATAAAACAACTTGATTCCTCCCATTATTTTTTGCTTTATACAAAGCTTTATCTGCAGTACTAATTATAAACTTCGAGTCGTTAATATCTTTTGAATTACAACTTATACCAATGCTTATTGTTACATTAAATTTGTCACCATTTTCTTGAAATATCATATTTATCACAAAATCTTTTATTTTATTTGCCACAATTTTTACTCCTTCCTCACCAATCGTATATGTCAATATTATGAACTCTTCCCCACCATATCTACACACTAAATCTCCAGGTTTTACAGCAGACAGAATAAGTTTTGCGACATTTACAAGCACTTTATCTCCAACTAAGTGACCATATTTGTCATTTACATTTTTAAAATAATCCAAATCTAACATTAAAATATAAAATTCGGCATTGTATCGTTTTTTTCTTTCCATTTCTAAATCTAATCGTTGCAAAAAATATCGCTTTAGATATAACCCTGTAAGCCCATCACTCCTTGCTCTTTTAGAAATTTCACTAAAAAAATTTACTCTTTCTAACCCCAAAGAAATTTGAGGAGAAAAAATTGAACTTTCTTCAACACATACATTTGCATACTCTATCCTTGTTACTATTAAGATACAACCTATAAGCTCATCTCCTACTTTTAAAGGCCAATAAACCACCTTGAAATTATAATTTCCAAACTCTTCACTATCTACAATACTGCACTTTTTAGAATCTCTCAAAAATTTTAACGGGTTCACATTTTTATTCTGTAAAACACCTGAAGATACAAGCATTCCCCAGCTAGATTTAACTCTCTCGAAAATACTACAGCCTACAGTTCTCAACTTTTTTTCAATAAAGTTCAAAACAACTCGTGAATATTCATCTTTTGAAACACATTTAAATAATTTTTCTCTTATAACATAAAGTTGACTTATTTTTTTCGCATTACTTTCACATCTTTGCCTTTCAGCTAAACATTCTTTATACTCTAAAATAATCTTTTTTAGTTTAGTTTTAAGAAATAAGTTTTGCTTGAAAAGCTCTTTTTTTAGATTTTTTAATTTCAAATAAAAATAATAAGGTAGCGGAACAATTACTGTAAAAACTAAACACATATTCAATACAGAAAAGGAATATTTTTTCGCTGAAAAAATAACTATAATACACGATATAATCACACAAATCAAAATTACTTTCTTAAACCAATACGAACAATATAATCCAATTAAGACAATGAAAAATGACAAAACAGTAATATTGATAATGCCATTTGGTTTAGATATCACAAATAATATACTTACAATCGCAGAAAAAATAAATATTAAAATTAATATTTTTCTATTCATACGAAAAACATTCTACTCTATTTCTTCCCAATTGCTTTGCCTTATATAAAGCCGAATCAACATTTTTTATAAATTTTTCTTCTGAAATATGAGAATTGCCAGTTAATGAGGCGAAACCTATACTTACGGTTATTTTTATTTGAATAGGATATAAGCTCTCTATAGGCAGAAAAAAGCTCTGTTTTTCTATTTTTAACCGTATGTGCTCCAAAATTTTCACTGCTTCTCTTGAGTTAGTACGTAACATCACAAAAGCAAATTCCTCGCCGCCATATCTAGCAACAAAGTCAGTTCTCCTAAATCTTGAGCGTAAGATTGAAGAAACCTGGCGTAAAATTGAATCGCCTGATTGATGACCATATCTATCATTAATGTTTTTGAAAAAATCCACATCCAATATTCCTAAAGACAACGGAAATCTATTACTCCTAGAGCGATCAATCTCTTCTCTAAGTATTTCCTTAAAATAAGTCTGATTATAAAGTCCAGTTAATCCATCTGTAATCGCAAGAGTTTGAAGCTGTTTACAAAGATAAAAATTATCCAGAACGGTGCTTACTATACCCGATAACAAAGATAATTGACGCAAATCATGTTCAGAAAAAAAATTTTTTATGTTAGAACTACCCTGAAGTATTCCCCAAAAAACCTCATTAAATTTAATAGAAGTAGCAATAAATGACATTTTATTACTACTATTTTGTTGCCTTAAGAACAAGAATCGGTTATCATTAGTTGCGTCTCTAATCATTAACGGCAAAGATGTGCTTTTTATATAAGAAGCAAGAACATCATTATCTTCATATTTTTTTAATTTCCAAGAACCTTTCCCTATGAATTTATATGCAATATCTTCTGATTTCTCTATAATCTTCCTTTCGACAGATGAAGCTTGAAGTGACTGAAAAATTTTACCTATTTCCTTAAAATCTCTTATACGCTGCGTCAAATCTACAATCATTTTTTTGTTTTCCGATATTTCATAATTTATCAATATAATTTCCTTACTAATCACATTGTATTTTTCAGAAAAACACTTTTTTATTGAAATATATTTAATTTTATACATCTCAAGAATTAGACACAAACACACTATTGATATGTATTCAAGTATTACAACATAAATTTCGTATTTTTGTTTTACAAAAATAATATCAAAAACAAACGTAGCAATGGTAAAAATTATTAAAATACCACCACACGCATTTTCTGAAAAATAGTAAAATACAATTACTAAAGTTATAACTAATAAGAGATTAACAAGAGAATGCAGATATATATTTACAGCTAATGCAATAAAAAAAACAATTACAAAAGTGAAATAACTCACAATTCGAAAGATATTCAAAATATTTTTCTTACTCATGTTTCTGTCGATCGTAGTCAATTAATCATAGAAGTGTAATTATTAATCATTTTTTTTACCGTTTTTCTTAAACTTTTGTATATAAGTCCAAAATTTTTATCCGTAAGCCCCACTTCCTTTATTTAATGGCCATCCAACCTACAAAATACTACACACACCTTGCGTATGTATAAAAATAGGACACTCAAAATTTCAATACAGTTATTGTATGTAAATTACAGATGCAAAAAATAAAAGTTTCTATAGAAACCGCGAAGGATATATATTTAAACTCCTTTTTAGGCTATAATATTGTTATCTACAGGCCTTACTTTATTCCTATAAATACGCAGTTCAATATCAATTATTCTTTAAAAATATATTTAAAATCCTTATACCTGTAACTTAAAATAATAACTCAATGATCTAGCTATCATTTCAGATATAATTTTAGTTACTTTTAAATCTGCCCAAAAGGTGAAGTAAAATTCAAAAGAAACAATAAAAATCAAAAATAAAATTTAACATACAAAAAAATACTAACATCATTTTTATATACGATGTCATTAAAACATATTATTCCATCGCGGACTCAAATATTTTTCATTAGCAATCTTTTTGGCAGATTCAATATCATTATCAATAAAGTTTTCCTTTTTTACTTCAATCTTTAGCAGTTCTGCTAAATTCTTTGCGAAATTATGTGAAAAAATTTTTTTGGACCTACAATTTAAATTTACATTAATTGCACCTTGTACCATGAGTTTGCTCCCACGCTTGCGAGAACACGAACCTACAATTTTCCTCCCCTCTGAAATCAAATCATTTTCATAAAAAGTTTGAACGCACATATTGTTTACATTCCCCATTTTATCACCCAAAATTATTGAATTAACGCCAAATGATCTCAAAACTTCTTGTATCACTAAATGGATATTTCTATAAGTTTTTTTCTGATTATAAATATCCAAAAACTCTAATGACACAATAAAACTATAGGATATATCATTATGATGATTTGCAGTAAGCCCACCGGTAAATCTTCTTACAAACTCAACTTCAGCAACACTTTTTGCTTTTTGAAAATATCCTATCGTAGTATATGAACTATCCCAATAATAAACCCTTAATGTCGGCTTATCGTCATATCTATTAAAAAGCACTTCATCAAGTGCCATGTTCATCGCAGCACTTCTTGGAATATCATCAATCCATTGAAGCATCGGTTTCACGGTTTCCTTTTCATATTTAAGCATTTTCATTCTCCTTTTTACTCAATCTATATCAGAGAACACCTATTTGTTCTTCAATACTTCTTATAACTCTATTCCAATGGTTAATCGCAGCAAAAAAGAATTTCACTTAATAAAGCCCCCACCATACACCTACCACTCTCTCATCTCTAAGAGATGTAAACAAGTCAAAACTTCTCCTCTGTAGGTTATTTTTTCAAAACAAACCCTCTAAATTTTTACACATAAGGAAATATGGGAACCTTACATTTTCTACAAATAACTAAATAACTCTAACTTACATTGTTAAGTAAGTTAGAGGGAATCAAAAAAGTTTTTCATCCTAAGCTTTCTATGATAACTTACAGCAAATCTATGAGCCTCATCCCTAATGGATTGCAAAAGTTTTAAACTTTCTGAATGTTTATTTAAAATTAATGGTTCATCTTTGTTTTGTAAAAAAATCTCCTCATTACCTTTTGCAAGTGAAATTACAGGAATATGTAACATAAGTTTATTCAGTGCACTTAACGCAGATTTAAGTTGTCCTTTTCCACCATCAACTAAAATTAAATTTGGCATCTTTCCATTTTTTCTTATTAATGATGAATACCTCCTAAAGACAACCTCTTTCATGCTTGCAAAATCATCTACACTGTGAACTGTCTTAATTTTAAATCTTCTATAATTGCCTTTATCAGCAATTCCATTTTGAAATCTAACCATAGAAGCTACGGCATCCATACCATGTATATTTGAATTATCAAATCCCTCTATTATTGCGGGTTGACATTTTAATCCTAGAAAATTCTTTAATTCATTTATGCTATCTGCCCTTTTAATAGATTGATTTACTTCCTCTTGATCAATCTCACTTATCATAACTCTCTCAGACATGCTCTGTAATGCATAAAGTCTATCTCTAATTTCTTTTGCGTCTTCATAAAACATATTTGTACTTAAATTAAACATTTGTTTTTCCCACTCATTTTTCAGTTTTTTAAATTTCCCATTTAAAAACAACTCAATACCTCTAATTTTTTGCTTATATTCTTCTGATGTAATATTACCAAGACACGGGCCGTAGCATAATTCCGTATGATAATAAAGACAGGATTTAACATTTTTCTCTTTAGGAAGAGACCCTTCAAACAAATCTATTTTACATGGTCTAATTTTAAAAAGCCTCTTAAGCCATTGAATAAGCTTTTTTATATAAAAAAGTTGCGGATAAGGACCAAAATATAAAGCTGAATCTTTAATTTTTCTCCTTGTAAATACCAGCCGCGGGAAGTCTTCATTTATTGAAAATTTAATATAAGGATAAGATTTATCATCCTTCCACATAGAATTAAAATGTGGGTTAATTTTTCCTATTAGTTGTCTTTCAATTATCAATGCTTCCCTTTCAGAAGCACATAAAATATAGTCTATCTTTCGCATAGACGTAATAATGGTTGTGGCTTTTGAATTTATATCAGCACTAAAATACGATGAAATTCTGCTTTTCAAATTTTTCGCTTTACCTATGTATATAACATTACCAACACCATCATACATTAAATAAACTCCAGGGAGTTTAGGAATTTGCATAAATTTATTATTCTTCATATTTTGCTAGAAACGATATTGAAAAGGACTATCTTTAACTCTTCAGATTTTAAAATATATGAAACTAAAATAAATGTCATTACACCTAAAACTATTGAAATAGGAACTGATACAAATAATTTTCCAGAAATCTTACATATATTATAAGAAACAATACCAGTAACAACAGATGCCAATAGAGTTTTCAAAAATGAAAACAATATTTGTTTAAAATTAAGTTTGCCTATTCGTCTCCCAAGATACACAATAAGCAATAATAAATTAAAATAAGCTGATAAAGACGTTGCAAGTGCAAGCCCACCTACACCCATTTGATACATTAATATGAAACATAATGCGATGTGCAAAATTACAGTCAATATTGCTGTTTTAACTGGAGTTTTTGTATCTCGAAGTGAATAAAATGCATTTGCAAAAATTTTTACTAAAGCATAAGCTGGAAGTCCCAAAGAATAATAAAATAAAGCGTTGTTTGTCATAACTGAGCCTAAAGAGTTGAATTCTCCACGCTCAAATAAAAGTTTAATTATAGGCAACCCGATAACTATCAATCCTGTTGCTGCAGGAAGCAAAGTAAAAATTGTAAATTTTACAGAATAATCAAGAGATTTTTTAAGAGTTACCATGTCATTCTTAGAACAAGCATTTGACATTATATAAAGTGATACTGTTGCAAAAGCAAGTCCAAAAACTCCAAGTGGCATTTGCATAAGCCTATTAGAATAATAAAGTGCTGACACTGGCCCTTGCCCTAAAGAAGAGGCACATCTACTATCAACTAGTGCATTTACCTGATCCGCAGATAACCCAATAATTGAAGGTATCATAAGAAATATAATTTTTTTTACACCAGGATGCCTTAAATTAAGTTTAAATTTTAAATTCCAACCTAGACTTTTCAGCTTTGGGTACTGTACAATAAAATGCAACAATCCCCCTACGATGACACTCACAGCAAGTCCTTTAATTTGATTATCAGGAGCAATTGCAGGAGCAATAAGAAGAATATAAAAAACTTCTGAAAAACTTAGCGACGCTGGTGCAACTGCTGGTAAAAAAAATGAATGTAAAGTATTGAGTATAGCAAGTAGAAAAGAAGCAAGGCACATAAAAAAAATAAATGGGAACATTAGTCTTACAATTTCTATAGTAAGTCGCATTTTTAAAGGACTATCTGAAAATCCTCCTGCAAATACTTTTGTAAAAAAAGGGGCAAAAAATATGCCTAAAATAGATATAACAACAAGCAATGAAAATAAAGCTGAAAACACTGTATTTAAAAAATCTTGAGTTAATGTTTTTTTCTCACTATTCAAATACTCATTAAACACTGGCACAAATGCCGCAGAAAAAGAACCCTCTCCCAACATGCGTCTAAAAAAATTAGGGATTCTAAACGCTGCATAAAAAGCATCGGCAAACATACCTATGCCAAATAAATCAGCCACAAGCATATCCCTTATATAACCTAAAATCCTAGAAAGCATGGTTCCTAACGCCACTTTCCCAGCGTATTTTGTTAACGTTTTATTTTCCATTTATGAATTTTATGTCAGGTTGTGCTTTAAACCACGTTATCTGCTGTTTAGCATAATTCCTCGTATTTTTTGAAAATTCTAAAATTAAATCTTCTAATGAAGTTTTTCCAGTAAGATATCGTACAGCATACTTATACCCTATGCCACTTAATGCAAAACAATCTTCATTAAAACCCATATCTAAAACTTTTTGTGTCTCTTCAATCATTCCATTTTCAATCATATACTTACATCTTTCATTAATTTTATTATAAAGAGTTTTTTTTTCAATAAAAACACTGTAATGATTAAATTTATATCTTGGCCTTTTAATTTTAAAATGTTCTCGCATGGTTTTTCCAGAAAGCATATTAACTTCAACAGCTCTTAGCAATCTCTGTGGATTTTTTTTATTCTTTTCAGCAGATTCTGGATCCAATTTCAGCAATCTATTATATAGCTCAACACGAGATTTATCCTTTAATTCATATCTCAAACTTTCATCAGCTTTAGGCATTTTGTCAAGCCCATAAAGCAAAGATTTAATGTATAACCCTGTTCCACCTGTTATGACCGGAATCTTCCCCTTGTTAATAATTTCAATAATTTTTAAATCAGCATCTTCTATAAAATTTGCAACATTATAGCTTTGATCAGGACTTATAATATCGGTTAGATGTTGCAAAACCCCATCAATTTCACGAAGTCCGCTCTCTAAAAGAACACCCTCTTTATTCAAACCAACATCTAAATATTTATAAACCTGTCTTGAATCACATGAAATTATCTCACCATTTTTCTCTTTGCAAATTTCAACAGCTTTTTTTGTCTTTCCGCTTGCAGTCGGTCCAGAAATGATTATTATTTCTATATTTTTATCCATATTTAACGATAAAAACAACTATCTTCTTTTAAAGAATTTTTCTAATTCTTTTAAAGATATTTTATATACCACAGGTCTACCATGAGGACACGTAAAAGGAAGCTTGCACTTAAAAAGATCTTTTATCAAATTCTCAGCTTCAGAAAACGCAATACTATCACCAGCTCTTACGCTTGTACGACATGCTGAACGGATAATTTTATCTTTAACTTGTTCTATTTTTTTTACGGTTTTATCATTTTCAATATCTAAGATTATCGTCCTAACCACACGTTCTATTGATACATTGCCAAGCAATATCGGATATGCTGTAATTCTAAAAGAATTTTGACCAAATTCTTCAATTATTATCCCAATCTCATTAAAAAAAGCTATATTCGCCTTAAGAAGCTCAGAAAAACTCGTTGGCAAGTCAAAACTTACAGGTACAAGCACTTGCTGAACTTTAATAGCTTGAATTTCTACTTGAGAAAGATAAAGTTCATATTTAATTCTCTCCGCAACAGCATGTTGATCAAAAATACACAGATCACCTTTACTTTCGACAATAATATAAGTGCCAAAAACTTGCCCGACAATTCTCATACTATTATCGAAAAATTTCTTTTGTGAAAGTTCTTCTTTTACAACAGCATCAGCAACGTATTTTCCTACATCACAAACTTTTTTATGGATAGTATAATTAAAACTAGATTCATTAGTATAACAGGTATTAGCAGAGTGATGTGCTCCAAATATAGATCCATTCGTCAAAAAAGGACTTGAAGAAGTATGTCCACCACAATGATATCTGTTGTCAAAGCTACTATAAACGTTATCATTAGTTGAAAAATTTATAGGCATTTTAGAATACTCATGCGAAATGATAGCATTTTTCAACAATCTCAAAAACATATTATACATGCTGTTCTCATTCGCAAACTTCACTTCCCTTTTTGTTGGGTGTATATTCACGTCAATTTCAGACGGATTTATGTCAATATAAATCAATATCCCAGGATGTTTATCACGATGAATTAATTCTCCATAAACCTGATAAACACAATGTATAAGCCACTTAGGATAATTGATCGGCCTAGAATTTACAAAAAGATATTGATATCTTCTACTAGATAATGAATAATCTTTTCCTGTAAAATAAATATCCAATGAAATCTTAGAATGATTAAATTTTACATTTCTAATCGCTTTCGAAAAGTCTTTACCTAAAACATCTAAAATCCTTTCCGTTTTGTTATCTGTTTTAGGAGCAAAAAAAATCATTTTATTTTCGGAAAGCATCTTAAAAGTTATACACTGATTTGCAAGAGCCATCTCCTCAAGTAAACTTATAATCCTTGAACGCTCTGTAGAATCGCTTTTTAAAAATTTTTGCCTAGCTGGAGTATTAAAAAATAAATCTCCCACCTCTGATATAGTTCCTTCTGATCCTGACCATGGAGCAACTTCAACGTTTTTTCCACCATTTGACAAAAGTTCCCAACCAGAAAATTCACCTTTCTTTTTAGTTTTCATTCTGAAATTCGAAATAGTAACTATAGAAGCAAGAGCTTCTCCTCTAAATCCCAACGAACGAACTTGTGACAAGTCACTAAAATCTTTAATTTTACTTGTGGCATGCCTCAGTATAGAAAGCTCTAAATCTTTCCTATTCATCCCAAGGCCATTATCAGAAACCCTTATGAATTTTTTTCCAGCTCCTAATATTTCAGCAATAACAGAAGAGGCAAAGGCATCTAAAGAGTTTTCTACGAGCTCTTTAACAACATTTAATGGACGTTCTATAACTTCACCTGCAGCTATCTTATTGATCGTTTCGTGCGATAAAATATTTATTGACATCTTAGAGTTTCTTTTTTCACTAGTTTATCGATCACAATTCTCTTACATTATTTTTTTGCATTCTTGTTCTTTCTATTCCATTTTATTTAGTAAATTATATTTTAATTAATGACAAATTTTACTCATGAACTAAACGCACACACTTACTCACATCGCTTTTTCCAAGCATATAACAAATTTAACGCTTTCATAGGATTCAAAGTTTTAATGTTAACATTTTTTAATTCTTCTAAAATTTGATATTTACTAGTAGAAAAAAATTTAAATTTCAGGTTATCACCAGATTTTTGATTGATAGAATTTATTTCAAGTTTTTTCAAAATCTTATAAGCTTTTTCAATAATTTGGCGAGGTATTCCCGCAATTTTTGCAACATATATTCCGTAAGATTTATCCGCACTACCTTGCACTATTTTGTGTAAAAATACAACTTTGCCATCCCACTCTTCAATACTAACATTATAATTTACTACTCCCTTAAAAACATTAGAAAGCCCAGTAAGTTCAAAATAGTGTGTCGCAAAAAGTACTTTTGATTCCTTTTTATCTTCTGCAAAAAACTCTATAATCGCCCAAGCAATAGCTATTCCATCATAAGTAGATGTTCCCCTACCAACTTCATCGAGAATAATAAGACTCCTTTCCGTGTATTGATTTAAAATATTTGCTGTTTCTGTCATCTCTACCATAAAAGTCGATTCACCACCCGCGAGATTATCTCCCGCACCTATTCTTGTAAATATTCTGTCAACAAGTCCTATTTTAGCACTATAAGCTGGAACAAATGATCCAATCTGTGCCATTATTACAATAAGCGCAGTTTGTCTTAAATAAGTAGATTTTCCAGACATATTTGGCCCAGTAAGTATCATTATACTTGAACCATCTTTAAATGAAATATCATTCGCTGTAAATTCACCACTTTTCAACACTCTTTCTAATACAGGATGTCTGCCACCTTCGATAGAAAGATCCATATCACATGAAATTTTAGGACAAGAATAATTATATTCTAGTGCACTCGAAGCAAATCCGCAAAAAATATCAATCTCTGAAATAATTTGAGAAGCTTTTAAAATACTAGAACTAAAAACAGATATCTCCAATCTTAAAGTATTAAATATATTACTTTCAAGTCTTAAGATCTTTTCTTGTGCAGATAATATTTTTTCCTCAAGAGTTTTCAATTCCTCCGTTATATATCTTTCGCCAGCTGTAACAGTTTGTTTTCGAATATAATGCTTAGGTACCGACACAATATTTGATTTGCTAATTTCTATGTAATACCCAAATACTGAGGTATAACCTATTTTAAGATTACTTATTCCAGTCAAAGATCTTTCTTTAATCTCTAAATTAGACATATAAAACTTTGTGTCAGCAGATATTCTTCTCAATTCATCGAGTTCATCATCAAAACCACTTTTAATTACATTCCCCACTTTTAAAGACACCGAAGGATCTTCAGATAAACACAACGAAATTTTATCTATCACTTGAGTATTATCGGGAATATAAAAATCCAATAAATTTCCACATTTTATAATCTCAGAAATATCGCTAAACACTTTTAAAGAATATTTTAACGCTATCATATCCTTAGGATTTGTATTACCAGAAGTAATTCTTGCAATTATTCTTTCAACGTCAGAGACGAGCTCTAATTTTTCAATTATCTTTTTCCTTAAGCCTGAATTATCCATGAAAAATTTTACAACACTCTGGCGAGCTTCGATTTTTAAAATATCTAAAAGTGGTCTTATAAGCCACTGTCGTATAGTTCTTGCTCCCATAGGTGTTTTTGTAGAATCCACTACAGAAAGCAATGAGTTTGCAGTTTTCTTATTCAATATGGAATTAAAAAGTTCGAGATTTTTTATCGCAACGCTGTCTAAATACATAAAATTAGAATTGTTTATATATTTTATATTTAAAAAAATAGAAACACCTCTAGGTCGCACTTCTTTTATATAAGCAAGTAAAGCACCACATGCACAAACCATTTCTTCCTTATCAAGATCAAGGTTAAACTTTTCTAATGCCCCATAACCAAAAACATCGCATATTACTCTTTTAGCATTTTCAACACTAAAAAATGAGTCACTTACATCAGAAACAGGTATTTTAAACTTCGCTAAAAAATCCGAAGTTGACTTATTTCGCATACTAACTGAAGATACAATAAGCTCTCCTGGATTATACTTTGATATCTCGGTTTCGATAGATTTTAACGTTATTTCTGAGGTAAAAAAAACACCAGTTGATATGTCAGCTACAGCAAATGCAGTAGGCAATAAATCATCATCAATAAATAGCGACATCAAAAAATTATTTTCTTTTGACTCTAAAAGAACATCATCCAAAATTGTCCCAGGAGTTATGACCTTCGTAACCCCTCGTTTTACAATGCCCTTTATATTTCCAGGTATTTCAAGTTGTTCACAAATAGCAACTTTAAATCCTTTTGTTATAAGTTTTATTATATATGAGTTTGCTGAATGATAAGGTACCCCGCACATTGGAACCCCATTCCTTTGTGTAAGTACAATTTCAAGAATAGGTGCCACTTTTACTGCATCGTCACTAAACATCTCATAAAAATCACCTAAGCGAAAAAAAAGCACCATATTGGAGTATCTAACTTTAATATCCCAATATTGCTCCATTAAAGGCGTTAACTTCCCAAAAGATTTTTTGATTCTTTTACTCTCCTAGTTTAAATCTTTTTCAATAACCTTAAATAATTTTCTTTATAGAAAATAAAAACTACTAAAAACGCTAGAGTTCATTAAATTTTCATTCATCATTCAATTAGAAAAATTATTATTTTGCAAGCTAAATTTACTCTTATATTTTTCAAAACATACTCTATTCTTAAAAGCATACAAAAATTTATACAACTTGTAGGTAAATATTACAGATTGAACGTAATTCCTTGTTTCTTTAAAAGGTATTTCGCATACTTTTTCAGCAAGTTTATAATTTTTACTGTACCAATTTTCAACGTTCCCTAATCCCGCGTTATACGCAGCTAAAGCTAAAATTAAATTATTATTGTAATAGCTTAAAAGTCTTCGTAAATAATATGTTCCAAACATTATATTTATTTCAGCTTCTTTGAGCTTACTATATGAGTAGTCCATAATATTTAATCGTTTCGCAATCTCTAAAGCTGTTTTAGGCATTATTTGCATGAGCCCCACCGCACCTTTATTTGAAACAACACTATGAGACGAGTTAGATTCCTTTTTTATGACAACTTTAACGAGCAAAGAATCAACACCGAAATAATCAGAATATTTAACAATATAATCTTCGTATGGATTTCTATTAAATATTTCGGTAAACAATCTAACTTTACTCTCAAACTTAAAAAGAACAAATAACATCAAACCCATAATTGTAACTGTAATAAGCCCTTTCATATATAACAATTAACTACACTTACTCACCAACTAATCTATCACATCACCAAACAACGAATTCCCCTTTACTTCTTTTATAACAACATTGAGAATCTTACCATAATATTTTTTATTAATTTTTAAAAAAATTTTATGTCCACTCTTTGTTTTTGCCTCCATAAAACCACCATCAATTTTTTCAATTAAAACTTGATATTTATTCCCCAACATTTTCAAAACAATTTCAGCAGAAATTTTGTTCGATTCTTTAAGTATAATAGTATGTCGTTTCTTTTTTTCTGTTTTAGACACATTGTCAATCATTTTAAATGCTTTCGTATTAGGACGCGGCGAATACTTAAAAACATACAATCCACTAAATCTTATATTTTTCACTGCATTCAAAGTGTACTCAAAATCTTTATCAGTTTCCCCAGGGAAACCCACTATAATATCAGTCGTTATACTTATATTGGGAACAGCAAATCTTAATTTTTCAATTAAATTTAAATAATATTCATAAGTATACTTCCTATCCATCGCTTGAAGAATCTTATTAGATGCAGACTGCATAGGTAGATGAATATGTGAACATATTTTTGAACTTTCAGATATGACATTTATTAAGTTATCGCTTAAATCCTTAGGATGATTTGTCATAAACCTAATTCTTTCAAGATCTTTTATTGATGCAACATTTCTTAGCAATAAAGAGAAATCTACATTTCCGTATTTATACGAATTTACATTTTGACCAAAAAATATTATTTCTCTAACACCATTTTTCACAACCAAAGAACATTTTTTTATTATTGTACTGGAATTAAAACTTTTCTCAATTCCTCTTACAAATGGAACTACACAATAAGAACAATAATTATTACAACCTTTCATAATAGTAATATGCTTTACAATTTCAGATCTAAAGTTAACATTGAAATTCATTTTTTTAAAAGGTTTTTTTAAATAACATAAATCTATAATTTTAGAAACACTACTATCGATATCTTTCGTACCTATAACTAAATCAACGCTTTTAAAGCGCTTCTTAATACTATAACCAAGTCTTTCGGCCATACAACCCATGACAACTATTTTCATATTTGAATTTTGTCGTTTAAATTCTTCTATTCTTCCAAGATAAGAAAAAGCTTTCTGTTCAGACTGCATTCTTACTGAGCAAGTATTAAGTATAAATACATCTGCATCCCAAAAATTGTCTACTTTAGAAGCTCCATAATCCAAAAAAACAGAATTAAGCCTATCAGAATCACACATATTTACCTGGCAACCTAATGTTTTAATTAAATAATTCAATAAATTTATCCTAAAACATTCTTTTTTTAAAAGACCAATGACTCTAACTTATATCTTAATTTAATACTTTAAGTCAATTCAACATCAACGCAAAAAAAGAGAGAGATAACATGTCTCTCCCTTCCACTAACTTTCAAATTATTATTTTTTACGATTTTTATTGTAATAACCTTGTAACTATAATAATGCTCTCCCTTTTACATATATTTTATCCATTGACATTTATTTGAAATATTTATCGCATTTCTTATAGTATTCTTTGTAAAGAAATCTATAACAACTTCGCTCATTTCAAGATTCTCTGTATTTTTTCAACATAAAATAAAACTTCGGCAGCTTGGAAAGTTCAACAAACTTCCACGCTTTATCGCTTAAATTTTTATAAAAGCAAGTCTAGAGGAGCAAATATAAAACATTTTTATAAACCAAAAATTGTTACATCAACTATTTTCTTCCATTCGGCAGTCATAAATTCTTCTGATCTACAAGTCCAGAAATTGCGTCAACAATTAAGACAGCAACTGTTTTTAAAATTATTTCACCAATAACTTTAATAATCATTTATTCGCAATACCTGTTAAGGTTTCAGTAAATGCAGCATAAAAAGCTCCAGGCTTAGGATTGACTGGATTGCCTTTAGAAGTTTTTTTTTCTATTTCAGCAGACCTTACTACTTTTCCCATTCAACACAAACAGAAACAACTTTTAATCCATATCCTTGTACAATTCTCATTCATCTTGTTGTCGAAATTACTACCACAACTTTCAACTACAACTTCATCTTCAGAACTTAAAAGATTTGCAACAACTACCTCCATAACTCCTATTTCAGAAACGGCCAAAACACACACCTCTTCATTTTAGTCAGAAATATATTCTTTTAAACACTCTACAACATTTCTATAAACCGCTGCGAATTCATCTTTATCCTACTTACCTATATAATTAATTCTATATGCAATGGCCTCTTTCAAGAGCAACTTCTGGCGGAACAGGAAGAGTAATGGGGCTGAAGTTAAAATATAATAATACCTCGTAGTTTTTTCACTTCTTCTATTTTTTTTTGTTTACTTTGCTTCAGATAGTTTATTTATGATACTACTTACTACTCTACAACTAACGAAATTACTTCATCCATATGAGAGACAGGTATCATCTTAAGCTTTTTTGTTACGTCCTCAGGTATATCAACTAAATCCTTTTTATTACTTTCAGGGAATAGTACAGTAGTTATCCCTTCGTTGTGAGCAGCAAGAACCTTCTCTTTAAGTCCTCCAATGCCGAGGACTCTACCTCTTAATGTGACTTCTCCTGTCATTGCAATTTTCTTTCTTACAGACTTATCCATGCATACTGAAGCCAAAGCAGTCGCTAGCGCAATTCCCGCACTCGGTCCGTCTTTTGGCACTGCTCCTTCAGGTACATGTACATGAAAGTCAGTTTTTGAAAACACATCTTCATCTATTGACAACTTCTGCGAAGCTGAACGAATATAAGTCAAGGCAGCCTGTGCAGATTCCTTCATAACATCGCCAAGTTTTCCCGTAAGAACCAAAGAACCTTTCCCTTTCATTTTATTTACTTCTATCGTAAGCACTTCTCCACCAACATCACTCCACGCAAGGCCAGTTACCACTCCAACACCATTCTCAGGTATCCTCTCTCTCTCGTAATGAGCTACGCCTAAATAATCATCTAAATTTCTACTTGCAATCTTTACTACTTTCAACTCTTTATTGAATTCTAATTCCTTTATTACTTTCCTACAAATATTTGCAATTTCTCTTGTAAGATTACGAACCCCAGCTTCATGAGTATAATTTTTGATTATAGCACTAATTACACCATCACAAAGGGTAAGCTCTTCAGGTTTTAATCCGTGCTCTTTCAATTGCTTAGGAATTATAAAATTTTCTGCTATATGATACTTTTCGCTATCAGTATAGCTAGAAAATCTTATAACTTCTAATCTATCAAGTAGAGTGTTTGGAATATTATTTAATGTATTCGCTGTAGTTATAAACATAACATTTGACAAATCAAAATCCACATCGAGATAATGGTCATTAAAAGCATAGTTTTGTTCAGGGTCCAAAACTTCAAGCAACGCCGATGATGGACTACCTCTCCAATCAGAACCCATTTTATCTATTTCGTCGAGAATAAAAACCGGATTATTAGAACCCGCTTTTTTCATTGACTGGATAATCTTCCCCGGCATAGAGCCTATATAAGTACGTCGATGACCTCTTATTTCGGCTTCATCTGTAACTCCCCCCAAAGAAATTCTCACAAAATTTCTTCCAAGACTTCTAGCGACAGATTTTGCAATAGAAGTTTTACCAACACCAGGAGGACCAATAAAACATAAAACAGACCCTTTTGTCTTCTGCACTCTAGATAAAACCGCAAGATACTCTAAAATTCTTTCTTTAATCTTTTTAAGTCCGTAATGATCTTGATCTAAAATTTCTTCAGCTCTTTTTAAATCCAAATTATCCGGAGTTGACTTTTCCCAAGGTAAATCCAAAAGCCACTCAAGATATGTTCTTATAACAACAGCTTCGGGAGACATCGGCATCATTTTCTCAAGCCTTGCTACCTCTTTATCCGCAGCATCTTCCGCAACTCGTGACATTTTTATTTTTTTTAATTTATCCTTCAATTCGTCAATATCTTTTTGTGCATCATCTTTTTGTTTAAGTTCTTTCTGGATAGCCTTCATTTGCTCAGTAAGATAATACTCTTTTTGAGTTTTCTCTATCTGATTCCTTACTCTGCTTTGGATTCGTCTTTCAATATTTAATATTTCTATCTCCGAATCCAGTATTCGAATTATCTTTTCTAAACGTTCAACTGGGTTTATCAATTCAAGAATTGCCTGCTTATCGTTATTTTTTATAGCAAGATGCGACGCTATTGTATCCGCAAGTTTTGAAGGATCAGTGATATTACTTACAGAAACAAAAATTTCTATCGCCATTCTCGAATTTAATTTCACATACTGTTCAAAAAGAATAACAGATTGCCTCATAATTGCTTCGGTCTCAGGAGTTTTTTCAACTTTTTCATCAAAAACCTTAAACCCTACCTCAACATAACCTTTATCGCTCAGTTTAAAATCTGTCCACTGAGCTCTAAATACACCCTCAACGAGGACTTTCATCCCATCCGTCATTTTCAATATTTGAAGTACTTCGCAAACAGTACCTACATTATAAATATCGCTAGGTGCAGGGTCTTCAACCTGAATATTTTTTTGTGTAACGATAAAAATAAGCCTATTTGTCGCCATAGCTTCTTCTAAAGCTTTAATAGATTTTTCTCTACCTACACTAATTGGAAGTACCATCGTAGGATACAAAACCATTTCCCTCACGGGAAGAAGAGGAAGTACCTCAGGAACTTTAGATACTTCATTTTTACCATTAGAAAATTTATCTAACATATTCATGCAGGCTCCCTTGTCTTTTTATATACAAATTTAGGATTCTCTTTTTTCATCACAGTTTCAGCTGTGACCGTACTTTTTACAATTGAAATATCATCCGGAATACTAAACATTGTGTCTAATAGTAAATTCTCTATAATTGACCTCAACCCTCTCGCACCAGATCCTCTTTTTAATGCCTCATCCGCTATTTTTTTTAGTGCCTCTTTCTCAAACTCAAGCTCGACATTTTCAAATTTAAACATTTTTTGATACTGCTTTATTAAAGCATTTTTAGGCCTTGTTAAGATATAAACCAAATCATCCACTGTTAAACATTTCAATGTCGCAACTATAGGAAGTCTTCCTATAAATTCTGGTATAAGTCCGAATTTTACTAAATCTTCGCCTTCAACTTTAGAAAGCACATAATCACTATTCTTAAAACTACTTTTACTATCAACATCTTTTATAAAACCTAAAGTTTTTCTTGATAAACGTTTCTCTACCAAATCTTCAAGACCATTAAAAGTACCTCCACAAACAAAAAGAATATTCGTAGTATCTATGTTAATATATTCTTGTTGCGGATGTTTCCTACCACCTTGTGGAGAAACGCTTGCAATGGTTCCTTCCAAAATTTTCAGAAGAGCTTGCTGAACACCCTCACCAGAAACATCTCTTGTTATAGAAACATTGTCAGATTTTTTCGAAATTTTATCTATTTCATCAATATAAATCACGCCTTTTTCCGCTCTTTTTATATCGAAATTTGCATTTTGCATAAGTCTTAAAAGTATGTTTTCAACATCTTCTCCAACATACCCAGCTTCAGTTAAGGTAGTTGCATCGGAAATAGCAAATGGAACATCAAGCATCTTCGCCAAAGTCTGTGCTAAAAGAGTTTTTCCCGTACCAGTGGGACCTATAAGTAAAATATTGGCCTTTTGAATCTCAACATCATCTTTCTTTGATTTAGGGAATGAAGCTTTCATTCTCTTGTAGTGATTATACACGGATACGGATAAAACTTTTTTCGCATATTCCTGCCCTACAACATAATCATCAAGAAACCTTTTTATTTCACTTGGTTTTGGCAATTTCAAAATAATTTCTTTTGACTCTTCCTTATTTAAAGCCTCAAAAGTCTCCAATGAACTTCTCGCACATTCCTCACAAATATAGACACCATTTACCCCCAACAACTTACGAGGATACTCTTTATTACAAAAAATACAAAACTTTCCACTAAAACTATTTTTCATTATAATCTTTATTCTAATTTTAACATTTATTTACTACGCTGATCTTTATTTGTGAGATCTGCACACTTCTGACATCATTCATAAACTCGTATAACTCAATCTTTCACTCATTATAGATGCAACATACGCAACCCCACCTTTACAAAATAAATCTAAATCCGCATCACTTTAAAAAGCAAACAACTTCTCAGATGATTCATATTGAGAAGTAGCAATATGTCTCAAACTTCTCGAAGGTACGAGACAAGTTCTGAAAGTCCAAATATTTTTTGTACATAACAAACACTCACCCTTATAGATTGCACCCTTATCATTTCTATTATTCCCTATATTTTTAGAAAAAGTCTATTTAAAAAATTAAGATATACTCATTGATCTCCAACTATCACATGCTCTTTACCCCTCAATATTTGCACTTTACTATAAACTATCTCCCATATAACAACATACCGGATTTCAACCTAGTTTTATCATATATTCACACCAAACAAAAGCGTAACGAAATGGTTTTTTACCAATATTTACAACATAAACACAAACCCTTTCATCATCAATAAATTTTCACACGTTTTAGTGAACACACATTTCCAAGTAACCTTCTATATATTTTTACTCAAAGAAAGATCGCATTATCGTACTTATTTTTAGCATCACACGAAGAAGACGTCACAACAAGACAGACACTGTTTTCAAGGAAGACCTTTTATCTTTTAACACTTATTCAATCTATTTAATTTGATTTACAACAAATCTTATTAATTTTTACTATTAAAAACGAATTCACAACGCCCATCTATTTCATCACTTTAAAATCTTACTTCATAATTACTATTGTAAAAACAATAAATCATGTCCAACTTTTTTAAAACTTCTAGGAAACGACGCTCCAGCTCTTCTTAAATTTACATTTATTTTAATAAATTTAAAAGCTTAACAACCTCCACCTCATCATGTAGATTTTTTACAAGCAACCGCTGCTACATAATCTCCCATTTTCTTCTTTTGTTCCCATATTCAAAAAAAATTTAACTTATTCCCCAACAAATTTTCTACGCAATCCTCAGGTTCATTTAATCAAATCCAATAAAGATTCTCCATTCAGTCTCTTTTCTACAAAATTACTCGAACCATTAACACGATCCAAATGAGGCAAATTCAGTGACCAAATATTTCGTATTATCCCCACCTCTCCTAATTTATCTATTTTTTATAACAATGTCTTATTATATGAAAATTCTCCACAACAACTATTGAGATACTTTTTACATCCTCACTACAGAGAGATTCTAATACTCATGCCTTTCTCAACTACCTTTAACACCATGATCCCCAGACACAATAAACTAAAATTCCCTCTCTTTACGCCTTTTACAATCCACAATTATATACATCATTATATAGTAGTCTAGATCCATTTAATTCTAGCTTTCAACTCTATAATAATATACGCCCATACCACCTCTATTTCAAAATAACCAAGATATCTCTAGCATCTTCATTAATTATCATTAGTTTTTGAAATAATTAAACGCACTGACGCTTTCCAAATTAATTCTGAAGCACAATATTCGAACTACCTATTCACGCATAACTTTCACTATAAAACTCTTATCTCGTAACATATTACAATTTCTACATTACACATTACAAAGGACACTTTTTAAAATTACTGTATTTCACAAGAAGTCGTATATAAATTAATTTATTTAAGACTTTCTACAACTTCATCTATCAAGCCGTACTCCTTTGCTTCATATGCGGACATATAATAATTTCTATCAGTATCTTTTAGCACTTGTTTAACATTTTTTCCAGTATGTTTTGAGATTATCTCGGAAAGTTTCCGTTTAGTATAAATAAGTTCCTTTGCTTCTATATCAATATCAGAAACTGTACCAGATAAGCCATAAATTAACGGTTGATGTATCATTATACGAGAGTGCATCAAGGCAAACCTTTTGCCTTTTACCCCAGCAGCAAGTAAAACGGCTCCAAAAGACATCGCCATTCCCATACAAATCGTGCTTATTGGGCTCTTTATAAACTGCATAGTATCATAAACAGCAAACCCTGCTGTAACCATACCTCCAGGAGAATTTACATATAAACTTATATTTTTATCTGATTCCTCAGAGTCCAAATATAGAAGCTGTGCTATTAAAGTATTTGCAGAATCAGTAGTAACATAGCCCTCTCCATCCCCGACAAAAACAATTCTCTCTTTGAGAAGTTTCGAATACAAATCATACGTTACGGCGGAGCCTTGATTCCATTTTTCTATCACTGTAGGTATTAATGATGACATCATTGCCTCCTTATAACAACTCAATGCTTACAACCACATCGCCTTAAACCTTGGTCCATTTTTTAGGATAATGGCATACGCTTTTCTACTATTTCAATCTTTGCATTACTAATTAAAAAATTAAATAGCTTTTTCTCCTTAAGCGAAAGTAGTATATTATCTTTTTTCTCCAAAAAATACTTATCAATAACACTTTTTCTCCCAGGATTCAAATCCTTTATTCTGTTCTTTTCCACTTCAAAATCAGAATCTGTAACAGCAAGATTCTCATTTTTACATATCACATTTAAAATATAAAAAAGCCTTACATTTTTCTCTGCTTCTTCTTTTAATTTCCCATTTTCAAACTTGATTTGTTTTTGAACATATTCTTTATAAATACCTTGACTTTCTAGATTTTTTTTCATTTTTTCAATCAAAGATTTTTTCTGACTTGCGACCAATGATTGTGGAACTTCAAATTTATTGTTAAGTAAATATTCAACGATTTGTTTTTTTACATCCGCATTTTGACGAATTTTTTTTTCGGATTCTATATATTTTTTTACTTTCATTTTTAAATCTTTAATATCTTCAGATCCCAAATCCTTCGCAAAATCATCATTGAGTTCCGGAAGCTCCTTTTCCTTTACTTCAATTATTTTTATTTTAAAAACTATAGTTTTACCTGCCAAAGTTTTGTTAGGATAATCCTCACGGTATTCAATTTTTGCACTTCTTTCATCTCCAATTTTTGAATTTTCTAAAACTTTTTTAAATTCTTCATGCGTGCTCTCAGAGCTTAAGTCAAGCATATAACTTTTAGTCGCAATTTCAGGAATAATTTTGCCATCAGGATTAAAAGCATCATAACTAACAAAAACGAAACTAGATCTATCGACCTCACCAGATTTAGACGGGACAAGCCTCGCATTTTTTTCTCTTAAAATATCAATACTTCTATTTAAACTTTCATCACTAATTTCAAAAATTTCTTTTTTTATCGGAATATTCTTATAATTTTCTACGTCAATTTTAGGATGACATTCTATAGTGAAGCGATATTTTAAATTTCTTTCAAAATCGCAATTTAATTCATCAATCATAGGGAATCCGAGCATATCAAATTTTTCTTTTTCAATAATGCTTAAAATAGTTTTGTTGATAACGTTATTTATTGCTTTGTTCTTACTTTTATCAGCAAATTTTTTTTCAACAATATTTCTAGGAATTTTTCCCTGTCTAAATCCATTAATTTTTGTTTGTCGCTGTATTTGAGAAAAAACAGAACTAACCTCATTTGCTATAGTATCTCCAGAAACTTCAACTTCTACACTTACAGAGCACAACCTTTTATTAATAATCCTATGTTTAAAATCAATCTGCTTGTTTATAAAAAACACCTCAACTTTTCCTTTCTAACTCCAAAATGATTATTGTTTTATAAACCCCATAACATAAAACATAAAAAATCTCAACACTGCGGACGGAGGGACTTGAACCCCCACACTTCTCAGTATATGGTCCTAAGCCATACGCGTATGCCAATTCCGCCACATCCGCAATTTTATGCAAAAGCTTATAACAACCAACTTATATATAATAGACACACAGCAAAAACCTGCGCCGCATAGGAATTGAACCTATAACCTAACGATTAAGAGTCGTTTGCTCTACCAATTGAGCTAGCAGCGCAACTTATCTTTCTTAAACAGTCTCTAAACTTCTATTCAGAAGGGGAAATTCTAACAAACTACAATCAAAAAATCAACAATGACATACACATAACACAAACGCATTTAGAGTCTAATTACACAATTTATTCAATTTAGTTCTTTTTAAACACTAAAATAAAATTTAAAAATTGAAAACTTATCAGTATAGAGATGAAAAATCAACAAATTCAACAAATATATCTTTTATGTAATTTATAAGAAAAATTCTATTTAATTTTATCATTTCATCTTCTGTCATTATCACAACTTTCTCAAAAAAACTATCAATCAATGGCTTTATTTTTATTACTTTATTAAAAATCTCACCGTATTCACCATTTATCACATGATCTTTGACTTCCATTTTTAGTTTCCTAGCAACATCATAAACCATCCTCTCAGTATCTGAGACAATGAGATCCTCTCTTATTGTACCGGAAATGTCAACATTTTGTTTTTTTGCCTGATTTAAAATATTGTTTATCCTTTTAAATAACATTGTAACAGACGAAAAATCACACACTAATTTGGTATCTCGCAAAGCGTTAAGTTTTAGTCTTAAAGTACCAAGATTTTTAAGTTTACTATTAAATTTTAATATATTTATAACGGCTTTTATTTCACATGGATTATATCCTTCTACATCAAAAGTATTTTCTATTCTTTGGCACAAAAAATTAACAAGTTTTTTGTAAACATTTTCTAACTTTATATCATTTGTTACATTTTTAGGCAAAAATTCAAAAATTTTCCTCATAACATATTCTAAATCACAATTCGGCAATTTTTCCATTATCATCCTTATAAAGCCTATCCCTGCTCTTCTTAATCCATATGGATCTGCCGAACCTGAAGAATAAAGACCTATTGAAAAACCTGTCACTAACGTATCTATTTTATCTGATAAAGATACTAAAAACGCGACATCATTTGATGGTAGTTCCCCTGAAGCAACTAACGGCCAATAATGCTGTTCTATAGATAAAGCGACATCCGCACTCTCTCCCAATTTAAATGCGTAAATCCTTCCGATTACACCTTGAAGCTCAGGATATTCAAAAACCATCTCGCTTACTAAATCAGTTTTTGAAAACATTATTGCTCTCTCTAGAGTATTCTCACTAATATGCATATTAAACTCTTTATTAAAAAGAAACGCTATACGTTTAATACGTTCAACTTTTTCATAAAGTGTTCCAATTCCATTATGGAAAACAATACCTTTTAATTTTTCTATATTGCATTTAAGTCCGTTTTTCAAATCGTTATCATAAAAGAATTTAGCATCAGCAAGTCTCGCTGAAAGAACTTTTTCGTATCCTTCTTTTACGATCTCTTGATATTTTGAAACGCCATTTCTAACACCTACAAAATAATTCGAAAAATTATTATCTTTATCGCTTACTAAAAAGCATTTTTGATTTTTTTTTATACATACAGTGAGGACTTCCGAAGGCAAATTAAGATATTTTTTATCAAAAGAACACAATAACGCAGATGGATATTCAACAAGATAGTTCACTTCGTCAATAAGAGATTCGTCAACAACTACATTTCCAACATTTCTAACAGCAAATTTCATTGATTTTTTCATTACTTTACGTCTTTTTTTTTGCTCAACAATCACAAATCTGTTTCTCATTGTCAAAAAATAATTCTCTGGAAAATCTATTTTTATTTTCTCATCACTACAAGTATGAAGTCCTATAGTCCAATTTGACGAAGTCACATCCGCAATTTTAAATTCAATTATCTCACTTCCATAAAGTGCAACTATATTTCTTATAGGTCTTGCAAATTTAAATCCACTTTCTTCCCATAACATAGTTTTTGGAAAAGATATTTTATTTATTAGTTCTGAAAAAAATTTGCCTAAAAGTTTCTCTGTTTTTTTACTTTTAGTGTTTTTTAAAAAAAAAAGATAATCCCCTTTATCAGTGCTCTTAGGAATAAGTTCTTCTGGAGTTACTCCATTTTTTAAAGCAAATCCTTTAGCTGCTTGCGTATATTCACCATTATCGTTTTTAGCAACTTTTAAGGATGGTCCTAAAATATACTCAATCTTATCATCACTTTCCTTCGCAAGATTTTCAACTATCAAAACAAGTCTTCTAGGGGTAGCATAAGTTTTAAGAGTTTCATATCTTAATCCCAAAGAACTAAAAGCTTTTAATGCAAACCTTTCAATTTGTTTTAAAGCAGGTTCAATATAAGAGAATGGAATTTCTTCCGTACCTATTTCTAGTAAAACATTTTTCTTGTTTTCTTTAATCAACTTCACACCCCTGTAATAAATCTTAAATATTCTTCAGCAACAATTTTAGCTATAGCACGTACCCTTAAAATATAATCAACTCTCTCAGAAACTGCAATAGCTCCTCTCGCTTCAAGCAAATTAAATAAATGAGAACACTTCATGACTGCGTCGTAAGCAGGAAACACAAGCTTTATTTCAACAAGCCTTTTTACTTCTTTTTCCCAATCATCAAAATGTTTTTTTAACAACTTCACATCGGATGCTTCGAACCCATAGAGAGACCATTCTTTTTCTTCTTCAAGACACACATCTCCATAGGTCACATCATCGTTCCACTGTAAATCATAAACATTATTTTTTTTTTGAACATACATTGCAAGTCTTTCAGTGCCATACGTAATTTCAACAGAAATTGGATTTAAATTAATATCCCCAATTTGCTGAAAATACGTAAACTGTGTCACTTCCATAGCATCAATCCAAACTTCCCAGCCAAGCCCCCATGCACCAAGGGTCGGAGATTCCCAATCATCCTCAACAAATCTAACATCGTGCTTTTTCGAGCTAATTCCTATGGTTTCTAAACTTTTCAAATAAATTTGTTGCACATCTTTAGGGGCAGGCTTCATAACAACTTGGAATTGGTAATAGCGTTGCAATCTATTAGGATTTTTGCCATACCTACCATCGGAAGGTCTTCTAGAAGCTTCTACATAAGCTACATTCCATGGCTTTGGACCCAAACAACGCAAAAATGTAGCAGGATTAAATGTTCCTGCTCCTTTTTCTAGATCATAAGGCTGCCATAGAAGACACCCCTTTTCAGACCAAAATCTTTGTAAGGACATGATAATTCCTTGAAAATTCATATAGAGTCCCCTAAATATTACAATCCATCCCAATCGTAGGTTATTCCGATTTTAGCAAAAAAAAACATAGATGTATTTGACATAATTTCAATTTTTTAATTCAATACTTAACGTGAAGAGTGAGAAAATAAAAAAACATAGTCGTCCAACATGGGATGAGTATTTCATGAAGCTTGCTTGGCTTGTAGCTGAAAGGTCTACATGCGTACGCCATCATGTCGGAGCAGTTATAGTAAAAGACAAAAGAATCTTAACAACAGGTTATAACGGGGCTGCAGTAGGTTTGCAGGACTGCACACATTTCGGTTGCTTAAGAAATACATTTAATGTTCCTTCTGGACAAAGACATGAAATATGCAGAGCAATTCATGCCGAGCAAAACGCAATCATGCAAGGTGGGTATAACGGCACAAACACTAAATGGGCAACGCTTTATTGCACACACTCTCCATGCATATTATGTGCTAAAATGATAATAAATGCAGCTATTAAAAAAGTAATCACGGCCGTTGAATATCCCGATAACTCATTCAAAGAACTCTTCTCTGCTTCGGGAATAGAATTTTTTACTTTACAGCTCAATAGTTTTTCTATAAGCCGCCTGTTATAACTTTAATTATTTAAGGCTCAAAAAAGTATGATGTGTAGATGTCAGGCCATAATGTCAAACCTTAAACAAACACACAGAAAGTGCCCCTCTCGCGCGATATTCTTTTAAGATTAAAAACACAGAAGAGAGCGTCCATTCTTTTATATTATAATCATAAAAAAGATCTACCTGCTTAATTAAAAAACTATATCAATAATGTCTTTAGGGGTTTTGACTATAAAATCAGGGTTGTACCGATTTATCAGTCTTACATCTGAGTAACCGTATGATACGGCTATAGATGGTATGCCAGCGGCCTTAGCAGCTAAGAAGTCATTTGCACCATCACCTATCATCACAGTTTCTGAAATATCAGAATTCGTAACTTTTATCAAATTTACAACAGGCCTAGGGTCAGGCTTTCTTGCCCCAATCACACTATCTCCTCCCCAAACCTTAATAAAATAATTAGAAATTTTCAATCGTTTCACAATTTCACACGAAAATTTTTCAGTCTTATTTGACAAAATCGCTTTATCTTTATTTTTTAAAGCTTCAAGCATCTCCACAACACCATCATATATAACTGTAGCATTAACTAAGCATTCACCATAATAAAATTCAAACAACTCAACGACTTCCGATTTATCTATTCCCTTTTTTTTCGGAATAGCTTTATCTAAAAGCCTATCGATGCCACTCCCCAAGTAAGAGCGTATTCGTTTTACCGATAAACGCTCAAAACCATATTTCCACCTAACTGAGTTAACAGCCGAAGCTATATCTATTTGAGAATTGATAAGAGTTCCATCTAAATCAAAAATTAAAAAACTAAAACCCATAAAACCCCATATAAAACCAAAAATAAAAAACAAAAATTCAAAATTTCTCAAAACAACAACGTAAGAGATTATATATACAATATATATATATATTACGACATTTTAAACCTAAGGCAATTTAACTTATTTTATCATATCCTGTAGCTTTGCACCTCCAAGCGAAAGCAAGAACAATTGCTCCGATAAATCCAGCTAGCATAATAAACTTAAAAGAAATCTGCCAACCATAAATATCCGTCAACAAACCAAACAACCAACCTGTCACCACTGTACTTGCATACCCCCAAATTCCCACAAGACCATTCGCTGCTGCTGAGGCACGCTTAGTGGCTATATTAGATGCAGTACTAAGAATAAGCGACTGTGTGCCATAAATACAAAACCCTGAGCATATCAAGCATATTGAAGATATCCACGCAGGTGCAGCAATTGTACGCCAAAATAAAAACATAAAAAATGAGGCAACCATCATAGTAATGAGGCAAACACGCAGCCCCCTACCACCAAAATATTTATCCGTAATCCATCCGCATAACAATATGCCTACAGCACCAGATATCTCAAAAGAAGCAAGCATTAGGCCTGCATCTTTCAAAGCCATACCTTTCCATTCCTTTAACAACATTGGACCCCAATCTAAAATTGCAAACCTTAAAATATAAACAAAAAAATTAGCAATCGAAATGATCCAAACATAAGGATTTTTAAATACCATTCTATTTATGAATTGTTTGTATTCAGCAGATTCTTTTTTTTTGTCATCACTTTTTTTATAATTTTCGCCTGCTGACAGCTCTGGTAAGCCCACAGAGCTAGGTGTATCACGTATTATAAGCCATATCCCAGCAGCCACTAATATAGCAACAGATCCAGGTATATAAAAAACACTTCTCCAACTCCATGTAGCAAGGTAGCTACAAGTAATAATAGACACAACCGCTCCCACACAATTAGAAGTTGTCCAACGAGCCATTTTTGTTGCAAGCTCTTTAGGTGGGATCCAATGCGGAAGTAGTCTCGCATTTGGAGCCCAACCCATACCTTGTACCCAGCCATGAAGAATCCATATAATACCCATGATAATCAATGTAGAACTAAAACCAAAAGCAATATTACATATAGCACATAAAAATAGACCACATGATATAAAACTGCGAGCTGTAAATTTATGAACAATAAAACCATTTGTGAACCTAGATATTCCGTACATTATTCCATTTAAACTTATGAAAATACCAAGTTGCTCTTTCGTTATACCCAATTCCAATTGGATTCCAGGCATAGCCATACCTAAATTCTTGCGTATTGCAAAAAACATAGCATAGCCCACCCATGTCGCCACCATTGTACGAATTTGCCAATATTTAAATTTCTTGGCTATAACACTATTCTTAGGCAACGCAGACATCATCATTTACCCTCCATGTTCTTTTCATATTTAATCTCAACCAACATCACACACTGCGACCATTATACATTTTTAAAAGCACTTCAAATACGAATCCAAACTTAAAACAACAAAATCTACCCTGAAGAGGAATTGAACCTCTAACCTTATCCTTAGGACGGATCTGCTCTATCCAATTGAGCTATCAGGGCTCAGCACTCCTATATTGAATTACAATAGCAACATTGTCATCGTAAACAGAACACGTATGTAAATATCAATTTTTTTATTTTATTTTTCTAAAAAATCATGATAAAAACAATCACAACAAACAGCACATTATATAGAGCATTTTACAACAAAGCTAGATAATTACATCTCCTTATATTAAAAAAGAGAGAAGCACTACCATAGAAGAAAAGTTTGTAACCCCTTCAGCATCTATTAAAATCATAATTTTGACTATTCACGTCTGTATGGGAAAGAACAAAAAAATTCAAACCGCATTTTTCTCGCCTTGATTTTGGCGTTATAACTCAACTATGCTCATCTCTTCCCATCCCAACAGACTTACAAATCGGGGCGACTGGATTTGAACCAGTGACCTCACGGTCCCGAACCGAGCACTCTTAGCCGACTGAGCCACGCCCCGCTTAATTTCTACACAAATCGCGGTCAGATCCTCACTTTAAATCATTGACAAGACTTTAACTTCAACCAACCGTATTTTAGACCGTATTAGATATAACTATTTCATTTTTATAATTTTATTATTTTTGTCTACAAAAACAATTTTTGGTTTAATTAATTTGTCAGAAAGTACAAACCCCATTATAATCACTTCTTCATTCTTTCTTATAAGACGAGCTGCCGCTCCATTCATACAAATTATACCAGATCCAAATTCGCCAGGAATTACATAAGTTTCCAAACGATTCCCACTCGTATTTGAAACAACAAGAACTTTTTCTCCAATCCAAAAACCGGCTTTATCACAAAGATCAGTATCTATAGTTATACTTCCTTCGTAATTTACATTGGCTTGCGTCACCGTAGCTTTAAATATCTTTGAACTTAAAATAAACTTCATTATTTTTATATATATCTCCAACCCCTATAAATTTTTAACGTATTATTTACACATTATTCACTATGAAGCGTAATAGTCCTACGAGGATAAGGGATCTCTATTTTTTCATCGTTAAATTTTTTATAAAGATTTTTTAAAGTCTCGCTCTGCAAAAAATCTTTCTTATACATATTTTTTACTTTAAAAATTAAAATAAAATCTATTGAAAAATCAGAAAAATTTGTAAATTGCACTATAGGAATAAAAGTTTTTACGGAATCATCATATTTATCTATTACTTCTTGTGCTGCTAGCATCGCTATTCTTTCTACATGCTCCAAATCACTGCCATATGCCACCCCACATCTTACTAATGCATTAACTCCAGATTTATTCAAATGAAAACTTGTTACTATTGAGGATAATAATTTGTTATTCGGTATGCTAATGATAGAATTTGATATTTCTTTTATAAGCGTTGATCTCCAGTTTACTTCAACTATCGTACCCTCAACACCTGTTGAATTAATTTTAATATAACTTCCCCTCACAATTTGTTTACTCGCAACTATGCTCACACCAGCAAAAAAATTTGCGAGGGTATCTTGTAGACCAAGAACCACTGGTAAAGATCCTACTCCAAAGGCAGCCAGCACTGGCGTTAGTTTAACGCCAAGCTGGTTTAATATTAACACTAACCCTATGAGAATTATAGCTAATCTAATTATATTTATTCCGATTTTTTCAAGGATAAATTTTGACAGAAATTTAGAAAGAATTGAGGCAACTAAAGTAACCACAGAAAAAACAAATAGTCCGTAAAACAATTTATGAATAATTGCACCTATGCTATTTAAAGGAGCTGTTAAAAAAGCAATGTATAGGGCTATTAGAAAAAACCAAAAAGAAATATAATTCCTCGATATCCCAATTATTTCACCACTTAACACAAATCCAATTTTTGAAAAAATATTTTGAATAATTTTGACAACATACTTCCTAAAAATGAACCCAGTAGAAGACAACACCACAAACAAAACTATACTTCTTATCCAAGACGAAAAAGTTTCTGAAAAAGCTTGATTGAGCAGAGATAATATCATTTTTTTTATTTTTTAGGATTTTCAACCTCTTCTTGACACTTAATACAATACTTAGTCCACGGAATCGCTTTTAATCTCCCTAACGGAATAACACCTTCACAATATTCACATTTACCATAAATGCCTCTTTCTACTTTACTAAGAGCATCATTCACAGCACTCAATGCCATTTTATCATTTGAAACAAGTTCAAAGTACATTTCCTTTTCGCTATTCTGACTCGCAGCATCTATCTCATCTCCAACATTACCACCATCTAAATCAATACCCTTTCTTCTATTAGTATTACTATTTGATTTACTTAAAAGTTCTGTTCTTCTCTGTATTAATATCTTTTCAAGACTGATTATATCTTTTTTATTCATCATTCCCTCCGTTAATTTGTAAAAACCTTTACTGTTTTTAGCATTTCCGTTTCTTGTCCACTTATCCTTATATCTTTAGAAGACATATCTATAAGATAATCACATATTTCTTTTGTAATCCTTTCCCCTGGGATCACAACTGGAATACCAGGAGGGTAAGGAGTAAGAGTCTGAGCTGCAATATGACCAACTGCCTTCTTTAAACCTAATTTTTTTGTGTCACCTGAAAGAAATACTTCTCTAGGTCTCATAACCATTTCAGTAGCAAGAGACGGAATTTTAAGTATCCAATTTTTCTGCTTCCCATGATATTTCTTATTTATGTCCTCAAGGGCATTAATAAAAATCTCCACATCTGATTTAGTTGAACCTTCGCCCATAATCGCAACTAAATTAAATAAATCGGCATAATC
The DNA here is from genome assembly GCA_031269945.1 of Candidatus Endomicrobiellum calonymphae. Classification (GTDB taxonomy): domain Bacteria; phylum Elusimicrobiota; class Endomicrobiia; order Endomicrobiales; family Endomicrobiaceae; genus Endomicrobiellum; species Endomicrobiellum calonymphae. The sequence goes on along the minus strand of JAISYK010000007.1, from coordinate 76,445 downwards.
AAGTTGGATATTGTATTCTTTTGCAAGAATACTTTCAATTTCGTAGCCTGAAAGACCAGTTTTTGTAACATTCACTGTAAGCTTTGTTACATCCAAATCAACCCCTAACTTTTGCATTTCTTGCCGTGTAAAACACTTCATTGAATTAATATTTTTATTTATATATAAACGTCCTTCCTCCGCAGCCTCTATAACCTTATTAAATTTTTTTTCTCCATATAAAACCGCTTGTCTCCTAGCTAAATCAAGGCTTGCAAGAATTAGATAATTGGGACTTGTAGTTTGAAGCATTGAAACTATCTTCTTTACTCTATTGCAATCAATAAGATTAGAATTAAAATGTAATACTGAACCTTGCGACATCGCAGATAAAACTTTATGTGTAGATTGAACACACAAATCCGCTCCTGCAGTGACTGCAGATTCTGGCAAACATTTGTTAAAGACTAAGTGTGCACCGTGAGCTTCGTCAACTAAAACTATTTTTCCTCTTCTGTGACACAATCCAACAATTTTACTTAATTCGGTAACCACTCCGTTATATGTTGGACTTGTCACAAACACAGCCTTGGTCTCTGGATACCTATCCAAAGCATCTTTGATTTGATCATAAGTTGAGTTAAATATTAAATCAAGATTTTGGTCAATTTTGGGCTGAATCCAAATAGGCCATACACCAGACATAATTATTCCTGCCATAATCGACTTATGCGAACTCCTTGAAATTATTATGGAATCACCTGGATTACATGCAGCAAGAAACATGGCCATATTTCCAACAGAGGTACCGTTAACCAAAAAGAAAGAATATTTTACCCCATACGCTTGAGCCATAAGCTCTTGAGCTTTTTTTATAGGCCCCACCGGGTCATGCAAAGAATCAACTTCATCAAAAACAGTTACATCAAATTTGTAAATTTCTTCGCCAGTATAATTTTTTAGTTCTTTATCTATACTTCTACCATTTTTATGCCCAGGACAATGAAATGAAACGACATTCCTTTTTGCATGAGCCCAAAGAGCATCATACAAAGGAGCCTTTAACTGTCTCGCCATAAATGATTTTGACGCCTTTCTCACCATTATTAACTCTTAAATAAATGCCCGGTAGAAGATTTGAACCTCTGACCCCTTCCATGTCAAGGAAGTACTCTAACCAACTGAGCTAACCGGGCATTACTTAAACACAAAATAGGTGCGGGCCGGAATTGAACCGACGAATAACAGTTTTGCAGACTGCTCCCTTACCATTTGGGTACCGCACCATTACCATCAACCACACCAACATCTTACGCCACAGTAACAAAAACAACGTTATATAAACCGAGCAAGATGGGGACATCCATAAATTTTCCAACTACACCATAAATTATTTACTCAAACCTTTACTACTTAAAATCACATGATTTTTAAAATACGAGCAACAACATATTAGTTGTATAAAACATTTCACGAATCGCGCACCAATTACACAGTAAACAAAACAACCACCAAAAACAATAAATTTTCTCTTATATTGCTTTTAGGATTATGCAATCTATACATCAAAACGGCCACCACACTCTGCACTAAAATTTTTCTTCTCAAATTCGCAAAAAACCACATTCATAAGGAACAAAATGCTAGATATTCTTCACTATCAAATATTTTATCAACAACCTTTCAATTGCAATTTCAAGAGTCACTACATCATTTGAATCGTTAACAAAGTTAACGTCAGCCATACCAGCCGTTTTCTTCAACTGCTGTCCCGAACCCTCTTCTTGCGACTCTTTATCCTCAAGTTCAATGAATTTCTCCAGTGTATTTGGATCTCCCAACCTTTTTCTATTTTGCATTCTTTTAAAACGCAAAAATTGCGGAGAATTAATACTTACTAAAACAAAATCTTTTCTTATTCTCAATTCCTTAACTTCATCTGGATGTCTTATGGAAGTTATACAATATCTGCCGTCTAGAGCAACTTTTTCTAAAACTTTTTTTGCAAGGACTCCATTCCCATTTTGTTCTCTCAATCTAGTTCCAAACGCTATAAAATTTTCCCTTACGAGATCAACCCCATCCTCCCTCATCATTCTCCTAATAATATCCGACAAAGAATAATGAGTGTACCCGTATTTTTTAGAAATATAATTTGCAACTGTATCTTTGCCTGAGCAACAAAAACCCGTTAAGCCAACTATCATTCAACCTTCCATATAAACTCTAAAAAAACAACAATTTTTATGACAAATACCAAACTCAAATCAATATTTACTTTACAAAAGCATACCGAAGGTCAAAAAACACAATCCACATTCTTCGAATTTAAAGTACGGAAGATATTGGGAATCCACAACACCAGCAAAAAAAACTTGCGGGGGCAGGACTTGAACCTGCGACCTTCAGGTTATGAGCCTGACGAGCTACCAGACTGCTCCACCCCGCGACTCCCCATACCTCCACCATTGTACTAAAATTTTATTTTTTGTCAAACACTCATATAAATAATAATCTATTTTTAAAAATAAATTACCAAACACATACTACGCAATTACGTAATTCTTGTTTATTGATTTTTACAGACATTATTTTTGGGATATCACATTCTTCTATAGTCACACCATAAAGAATATTTGACATTCCCATCGTACGTTTATTGTGCGTTATAAACTGTATCTCACTAGAAAATTCTTTGGTTATAGCATTTGTACCTACCAACATTAGCATCATCTAACGAAACATTTACTTCATCTAAAATATAAAAATGAGAAGGTTTTGCAAAAAAAGGCAAAAATTAAAGCAATAGGTGCCAAAGCTTTTTCCGCTGCCTGAACAAAGAAGAGATATTTTGTAATTTTTTTTTCTAGCAGTTGAATAAGAATGTCAATTCCACTTTCAAACAAATCATTTTAATTATTAAGTACTATATCCGCTTCTCCTCCACCAAAAAAGTTTAACATAAAGCTTTTTAAAGTTCTCATTTACAAAATTAAAAGTTTTTTCAAAAATTCTCATCAATGGACCGATTAATTTTTTTATAACTTCATGCAAATCACTCTTGGCACTTAACAAATCCTATTGTTGCCCCAAAAAAGAGCTATATTTTTGCTCTATAACTTCATATTTTTCTTATGCTGCAACAAAATTCACGGATCATAAAGATTCAATTTTATTCCTTATCTTTTTAACTTCTTCTATATCTACTTTAACATTATTATCAAAATTATTTTTTATTTCTTCGTAATTTTCCACATAAATATCCCATAAGAGTTTTCTTATCGAATCGTTTTTTCTGATATTCAAGGGCCTTTAAATCAATTTGCAAAGTATTTATTTCACCGTTTATATTATCTATTTTATTTTGCAAATCACGCAATTTGCCTATTTTTGTGTCCGGATCTGTTTGAAACATTTGTTTATCCGTCAATGAAATTTGCATTTTAAATTCTCTTTTAGATTGTTTTTTTTAACAATTGATGCACTTTTTCACACTCCTTTCCCCGAGACGTAACTAATTCCAAAATCTTTTTGCTATTCTATGCAACTTTAAACTCTGAATTTTTTATTTGACTCTTGTTTGACTCTTGAAATCGGCGATATCTTTAGTAAGGCATCGACGCTCCTTATTTTTATTTTCAAGTTCAAAAATCCCTTTCTCCCAATTATTTCTCGCATCTATCGTAACAGAAGCAATAGCTCCTTCTTCTTTTCTTATTAAAAATACACTGCTTTAAATAGCTTTCAACTCATCAAAAAATTTAAGTGATTTTGTTCCCCAATCTAAAATTTTTGTTTCAAAAATAGACACTTTCTCATTAAATGATTTAGATTCTAAATTTTTACTAATCATTTCTTCTTTATGTTTTTCTATTTCATTAATAACATTTTTCACCTCATTTCTTTTTTTAATATAAACTTGATATAAACTTGTTTTTCATCAATCTGTGTCTTAATTTTTATCACATCAAAACTTATACTTCCTTTTTTAATTAAAAGATTCTCTCGATCTCTATCTAACTGCCGTATCTTAAGCTGTACATCAGAAATATATTTTTTCATACTTCCTAAAGATTCATCGTTAAGTTTTTTCACTTAATCATCAATCAACATCGATTTTTCAAAAAATACTTTTCCTCCACCATGAACTAAAACATTTCCATAAACTCTACCAACTGAAATAAAAGTATTTGAACATACGAGAAGCGTATTATTTTTTTTCATCTTCAGCTTTTTCTAAGGTTTCACATACAAGATAATTTAATTTTTCTCCTAAAGTGGACGCGATAAGTTCATGTTTACTTTTATCAATAATAATTAAATTACTTATGGGACCTCTTGCAAAATCACTATTAAAAATTTTCACTTCCTCATTACCTCTCACAATAGCTTCATTTATTTCTTTTTGTTTAATTTTAAGTAATTGTAGTGACTTGTCATTATTGATAACTTTTGCTTCAATCTTTGCAATTTCCTGACTCATAGAATCAATAATACTCTCAAATCTTGTTACCATCTTTCGCGAAGAAGCTATATTTTTGCATCTGAATGCTTTTTTTTTCTTTTGTAAACTCTTCTTTTAAATTAATATGTTCTTTTTTTTTAGATTTGAACTCTAAAATTTGTAATTGAATTGAATTTTTCTTTGATTCAATTTCAAACGGTTTTAATTTTACAGAGTTACATCGTTGCTCATTTTTTTTTCTATAAATACATTCTAAACGCTGTATTTCAATTGAAAAAGAACCACAGTCAATATTTAATTCTTTAAGTCTTGACTTCATGTCAACAATTTTTTATCACGACTCACTGAAGACTCTTTTTCAAACACTTCTTGCTCTGACCTTATCTAAAAGTCTCTCGCACGTTGCGTTGCATATTAGAACTTTTCATTGATTTCAATTTTTGACCTCCAAGACATCAACGTATAGAGTCAACTATATTGAATTTTTCACGTCCATTATGGCCTATAGTACATGAAATTTCAAATTTAAATTTTAGTACCGTCTTTTCAGCAAATGACTTAAAGCCATTTATTCCTATTTTTTAAGTACATATTGCTTAGCTTATTACTACCTTTAAAACAAATCAGATTCATTTTTTAAATAGCGAAAAATCTTGACTTTAACTTTATTTTTTTTTGAGTTTGCGCACCTTATCGATAAACAGTCAATCGCCAAGATGAAAGTCCTCAACAAGTTCACCCCAACTTTTCTTGACATTTATGATAATTTTCCACCACGATAAAAAAAGTTATAATAAGGATAAAAATTGAATAAACAATTGCAGAAAATAAAAAAATTACCTACCAAACTCCACATAAAAAGCTTTTCTCTTTTAGCATCCTAATGCTTCATTATTCCTTTTAATAACAAAAGACGAGAATAACTAACTATTCATAGTAACAAAATCGTTGGAATTTAAAATTTGAATTGATAAAAAACATTTAAAACTTCAATCGCCATATACAGCATATTTTTTACATATTTTGCCATTCATCATCTCAATAGCACGTTGTGTCATTACATTATCATCAAGCACCCACGAAAGTTCACAATGTTTATAACCATTCCGAATTGCATTTTTAAGACCTTTTTCATACATAACGGCTTCGATACCCTTGTGCCTATACTCTTTTAAAACTCCCATGACCATAAGTCTCAAGCTATTTATCTTCTTTCTATAATACAAAAATTTTAAGATTCCAAAAGGGAAAAGCTTGCCATTAAGTTTCTTTAGAACTTGATTATAATCAGGCAAAGAAATAAGCACTCCAACAGGAGAACTTGCCACCGTAGCCATTATTACCATTTCTGGATCCATGAGCACCTTTAATTTCGAGGCAAGCTCAATAAATTCTTCGTTACTCCACGGGACAAAACCCCAATTTTTTTCCCACGCACGATTATATATTGATACCACATCATATAAATATTTTCCAAGCGACCCTTTTCTTTGCATAGTTTTTACTTTTAACGTTGGGAGCTTCCTTTTCACTATCGTTACCGCTCTTTCAAGTCTGTAAACTCTAGAATCTTCTGCAACATCCATATCGTAAGCATAAAGTTCTTTTATTTTTCTAAGACCACATTTTTCGGCAAGTTGCAAATAATATTGAGGAGTATAAGGCATCATAAAACTCGGCGGTACGTCAAATCCTTCTAACAAAAACCCACATTCATCATTTGTCGACGGATTCATAGGTCCCATCATTTTATGCACATTTTGTTCTCTAAGCCAATCCCTTACATTAAAAAAAAGTGCTTCTGCCGCTTTAGGATTATTAAAACATTCGAAAAAACCGAAAAAACCACACTCATCATTTTGAAACTTTATATAATTATAGTCTACTATACCTACAATTCTCCCAATAACATTACCACTGTCATCATAAGCTAAAAAAAGTCGGTTTTTTGCATGCGACCAAAAAGGACTCCTCGCCTTCGAAAAAACATCTTCAAGACTCGAAATCAACGGCGGTACCCATAAACTATTTTTTGAATAAATTTTCCAAGGTAGGCGAACAAATTCTTTAAACTGTTTCTTAGTACTTACTTTTACCACTTTCATTTTATATACTAACTCCCCCCCCCTCTTACTAAACAATAGTTTTCTATACACATCTTCAAGTCAATACATTAAGCTGCTTACCAACTTTTTCAAATCTTTCAAGAATAAAATTTAAATTATCATCAGAGTGAGTGGCCATATAACTTGTCCTAATTATAGAACGTCCTTCCTGTACTGCAGGGGTAACAACAGGCGAAGCAAAAATTCCTTCGTCAAAAAGCATTTTCCACATTTTAAAAGCAACTAAATCACTTCCAACAACTAAAGGTATAATAGGAGATTGCGAATGCCCTGTATCATATCCCATAGATTTAAAAGCTGATCTCATTTTCTCAGAAGTTTCCACAAGCCTTACTCTTCGCTCAGGTTCAGTAGCAAGTAGATCTAAAGTCATATCTATAGCTCCCACGCAAGCCGGAGGAAGACTTGCCGTAAAAATCATTGTTCTCGCGTTATGTCTAATGTAGTTAATAACTTCAGCTTTGCTAGCAATAAAGCCACCAATGGAAGCTAAAGATTTAGAAGCCGTAGCCATCAACACATCAATATCATCTTCCATATTAAAGTATTCCTCGGTTCCTCTACCATTCTCGCCCAGCACGCCCAAAGAATGAGCTTCATCAACAAATACTCTTGCTGCATATTTTTTTGCAAGTCTTAAAATTTCTGGTAAATTTGCAATGTCACCTTCCATACTAAAAATTCCATCAACTACAATTAACATACCCCTTCCTTTATACCTAATAATCTGCCTTTCAAGATCTAACATATCGTTGTGCCTAAATCTTACCATTTCACCAAAAGATAAACGACAACCATCTATAATTGAAGCATGATCTAATTTATCCGTAATCAAAACCTCATTTTTTCCTACTAAACTTGAGAGAGCTCCTAAGTTTGAATGATGTCCAGTTGTAAAAAGGATAGCTTCTTCTTTGCCTATAAATCTCGCAAATTTCTTTTCAACTTTTTCATGTAAATCATTAGTGCCATTGAGAAACCTAGAACCCGTGCAAGAAGTACCGTACTTCTTAATAGCAGCTATAGAAGCTTCAACAACTTTAGGATGATTAGCAAGTCCCAGATAATTATTAGAACAGACGACCACTTTTTTTTCGCCATCAACTATAACTTCCGGTCCCTGCACAGATTCAATCTTGTGAAAATAAGGATAAAAACCTTTCATCTTAAGATCGCCTACAACATCAAAATTAAAACACTTCTCAAAAATATCAGAGCCCATTTTTCGTTTTTCCCTCTTTCACTCCAACACAATATAAAATCCTTAAAAAAATCCATTACTCGAGTACCAATTATATGTTATTTTAGAACCAACTTCAAGAGAAGTAGAAGCAACACCCAAATCCCTTTTTGAAGATTCAGTATCTGCTATCCAATACCCTTCAAGCATTTCATTGATTTTCTGTCTATTTAATAATGTAGGTTTTTGTGTAAAATAAGATAAAAGTTCCACTGCCGTCCCAACAAACTTAAAAACAAAATCAGGGATAAGAATAGGAACTGTTTTTACGTCAGCAGAAAGAGATATAATCTTACCCACATCAGACCACGTATATACAACAGTATCTGCGAGATAATAGCAGTTATTATTAGTTTTTTCATTTTTTAGGCAAGCTACAACAGAATTTGCCACATCCTTTACATAAACAAGCTGCAACAACCTTTTCACTAACGTTACAGGTCTTAAGTGTTTATTCACCAATTTAAAGAACACAAATACATCTTTGTCTCTTGGTCCATAAACAGCAGCAGGCCTCAGTATAGTATACAATACCTTCCCATGCAATTTTTTTTTAATCTCCTTTTCAGCTGTAAACTTACTTAACCCATAATCTGAAACTGGTTCTTCTTTATCTGTAAGCCTCCTCAAGCCGATTGACTTCGACGGCCCCATAGCAGCCTGCGAAGAAATAAATATAAACTTTTTTAATTTGAAATTTACTTTTAAAATTGCCTCACACAAGTTTTTAGTAATTCCTACATTTGTTTTAAAATACTCATCTTTAATCATCGCACGGGCAACAGCAGCACAATGAATAATAACGTCTACATCTTTAACAATTTTTTTTAAAAAATTTTTGTCCCTTAAATCGCCATATCTATAATCTAGAGATAGATTTCTTATCCATTTTAAGCTCGAAACCTCTCTTAAGGAACATATAACATGGTGTTTTTCTTCAAGCAACGCTTCAACAATGTGACTTCCGACGAAACCATTTGCACCTGTAACTAAAACCCTCATCATACAACTCTGCCTATTTTGATATGTTATTTATTTCATCATAATATGAATAATCGAAAATGAACTAAGCTATCGCTGAATTATCCACATACTACAAACTTCAAAATTGTTCTCCATCTTCAATTATACATCCTTACTCTAACAAGTTTTTTACAGCTTTTCGCAAAGCATTCAAGATAAAAATCCTCATATTACCATCCACATCACACATATCCCCTAACGATTCACCACTTCAATCAAATTCCCTTATGTACATTTCTGATTTCTAACTATCTTACTTAACTGTTTCTTCGCTGAATCCATATTTTCTAGAGTAAACAACACTCTCAATTCTTTATAGTTTATTTCACAACACAGTCAATCTAGCATTGTTCCCATACACTTTCCCATTCTTTGTGTGACACGACTTCAAATTTTATTTTTTTTGCATAAAATATATATTAAATTGGCATTTTTGTATATAATACAAATAGTTCTCTATTTCAGATAAATATTTTTATAAACCGAACATAACCCACACAGCACGGAATTGTTATAATACGCATCAAAAAAAAACAACCCCTACCAACAAACAACACGGGCTTCATACATGTCCTCCCAAAATTGTCCAGAAATTAAAAAAGCAACCAGTGCAATAATTATTTTACTGAAAATAATACTCCTCTTTAAACATCAACTATTTGACTTTTTTATGAATAACACCAAAAGGTCACAACTCACAATACATTTTTCGCAGCATGTACAACAATTATAACCTATTTTCATTGCGATCATTTCAATTTTTCTTAATCACACATCAATCAAACAAAACACATCTTATCTCCCTCAATGAACAATCATCTTTACAATAGTACACCGTATTGACATTCTGTAATACATATTTTACAACCCTTGCAACTTTACGCTATTAATCACTTTCCTCCAATTCTATTCTATTGTGACCCTTTTTTTTATATTTATATCGCATTAAATTAATTTACATACAGTTCATATATAGTTCATATGAGGCTGCAAACACCCTTGACATATCACATACATATGTCATCACATAAAATTCTATCATGTGACGCATATCTTCTTCTCTCATGGACAGCTTCTCTTCTATAACTTAAAAGCAAACTTCCATTTGGTCTTCTGCTTTTAAGAGATTTTTTTATATTCTGGAAATTAATCATTCAACCATCATTTTTTATAGTGAAAGCCAAACCCATCATCACACGATCTTTTAGAATCACACGTTCCCTAAGAGATACAACAATATATTCACCATTTTCTTGAATTTTTTCAAATGTAATCTTTTAATCATTATTATTTGTTTTTCTTCAGGACTCTAAACTTTTTTATTTTCAAAACACATTTAAACTTCCCCATTATAAGCTTTTATGAGAATATTTTTAATATCGCCCATCAACGGATAAACAGGATTGGCTCCGGTACATTGATCATCAAAAGCTAAATCAACAATATCATCCAGTTTATCGTTAAAACTTTTTTCTGATATACCAGTATCTTTTATAGAAGGTGGAATTTGCATATCATTTTTAAGCTGTACCACAGCATTGATTAACAAATCAACTTTTTCATCGTCATTTTTACCACCGAGATTCAATTCATCTGCGATTTGCCCATACCTTGCTTTAGCATTTGGAAACTTATACTGAGGGAATATAGTCTGCTTTCTAGGACAGTCAGTCGCGTTATAACGTATAACCTGGTTGATAACCAAAGCATTTGCAATTCCATGAGGAAACCCAAATATCGTTCCAAGCTTATGAGCTATTGAATGACACAAACCAAGAAACGCATTCGCAAATGCCATACCTGCAAGAGTCGATGCATAATGAACTTTTTCTCTTGCAATTGGATCATCTTTTCCCCACATATAAGAACGAGGAAGATATCTAAATATTAATTTTAATGCTTCTAAAGCTGGAGAATTTGTGAAGTTCGTAGCAAGCACAGATGCGTAAGCCTCAACTGCATGTGTCAAGGCATCAATACCAGATGCCGCACACAGGTTCTTTGGCATAGAATCAACAAAATTTGGATCAATAATTGCCATATTAGGAGTAAGTGCATAATCTGCAATAGTATACTTAACGTGAGTCTCATCATCTTGAATTACTGCAAACGGCGTCACTTCAGAGCCTGTACCCGATGTGGTAGGAATTACAACCATTTGTGCTTTTTTTCCTAATTCAGGGATTTCACAAATTCTTTTTCTAATATCCATAAATCGCATGACAATATTTTTAAAATTAGTTTCAGGATGTTCATACATCAACCACACAATCTTTGCTACGTCAATCGGAGATCCTCCACCAAATGCAATAATTACATCGGGATCATAAATTTTTATCATAGCCAAAGCTTTATTTAATGTAGAAATTGTTGGATCAGGTTCAACATCAAAAAACATTTGATAATCAATATTAATTTCTTTCAATATTTCCGTAACATTACAAATTGTACCAGAGTTAAAAAGAAATCTATCTGTCACTATAAATGCACGTTTTTTACCTTTAAGTTCGCTCAATGCTAGACCCGTAGCCCCTCTCTTGAAATAGATTTTCGACGGAATCTTGAACCATAACATATTCTCACGTCTTTCAGCAACTGTCTTATAGTTTAATAAATGCTTTACACCAATATTTTCACTCACAGCATTCCCTCCCCACGAACCACATCCAAGCGTTAACGAAGGTTCCAATTTGAAATTGTATAGATCGCCAATTCCTCCCTGAGAAGATGGTGTATTAATTAAAATCCTTCCTGTTTGCAATTTACTCGCAAATACATTTATTCTATCCTCTTTTTTTTCGTCAGTGTAAAGAGAAGATGTATGTCCTGCACCACATAGCTCCACAAGTCTACAGGCCTTACTAACAGAATCTTCGAAATTTTCTGCTTTATAAATTGCTATCACTGGCGACAATTTTTCATGTGCAAATTGTTCTTCTAAACTAATCTGTGAGACCTCACCTGCAAGAACTTTTACATCCAAAGGAACCTCAATCCCAGCAATATCTGCAATTTTACAGGCAGATTGACCGACAATACCAGGGTTTAGCTTTCCTTTTATGAGCATAATTCTCGCTAATTTTTCTTTTTCCTGCCTATTTAAAATGTATACACCTCGAAGCTTTAACTCTTTGATAACCTCATCGTAAACATCTTTAACGACTATAATTGACTGTTCAGATGCACATATCATACCATTATCAAAAACCTTTGACATAATAATTGATGAAACAGCCATGCGTATATCGGCAGTTTCGTCAATTATCGCAGGAGTATTACCTGAACCTACACCGAGGGCAGGCTTACCAGAAGAATAAGCCGCCTCAACCATTCCAGAACCTCCCGTAGCTAGTATCATATCAATACATTTATTCGTGATAAGTAAACTAGTCAACTCCAAAGACGGATCATCAATCCAACTTATTATATCGCTAGGGGCACCAGCTTTAATTGCAGCATCAAGCACTATTTTAGCTGCTGCTATAGTAGATTTTTTAGCTCTTGGATGAGGTGAAAAAATTATAGCATTCCTTGTTTTCAGAGAAATTAAAGATTTAAAAATAGCCGTAGAAGTTGGATTTGTAATAGGAACAATCCCAGCAATAACACCTATAGATTCAGCAACAATTTTAATTCCATTCGATTTATTTTCACTAATAATTCCACATGTTTTAGTATTCTTATGTTTATTATAAATATATTCAGAAGCAAAATGATTCTTAATAACTTTATCTTCGACAATTCCCATCTCAGTTTCTTCAACAGCCATCTTAGCAAGAGAAATTCTCTCGTGATTAGCAGCCATTGCCGCAGCCTTAAAAATTTTATCTACTTGCACTTGATTAAAATTAGAATATATCTTCTGAGACTCTTTAACACGTCGAATAAGTACTTTTAAAATCTCCGAGGTATCTACAACTTCAACATTCACATCTAAATCATTTCTATTATTCATTTTTAACTATCTACATTCCCTTTTTAATTAATAAATATTTATTCCCTACAATTCCACAATACAACCCAAACCCGTACTTATCTATAAATTTTAAATAGACCTAAACAACTTTATCTCCTTTATTACGTTTGGAATAATTTCATACAAATCACCCTCAAAAGCATAGGATGCAGCTTGCATCATAGGACAAGTCGCATCTTTATTTATTGCAATAATAATATCAGATGAGTTCATACCCACCATATGCTGAATTTGTCCAGATATTCCACAGGCAATGTAAACTCTTGGAGATACAGTCCTACCTGTTTGCCCCACTTGACACATATTCGGTATCCAACCAAAATCAACGGCCACTCTTGAAGCACCTACAGCCCCACCCAAACATTCAGCAAGCTCATTAATGAGCTTAAGGCCTTCTGGCTTACCCAACCCCCTTCCGCCAGATACAACAACATTTGCATCGCTAAGATTGACAGCAGTATTAACAGTATCTTCGACAAAACCTAAAAATCTTGTTCTATTTAACAAAGTTTGCGCATCCACTTCACACTCAACAATCTCCCCATTTCTCCTTGCTTCTGCTTTAGCTTCCTTAAAAACCCTATGTCTAACAGTAGCCATTTGTGGACGATGCTTTGAAGTTAAAATAGTCGCCATAACATTTCCTCCAAAAGCCGGTCTTGTCTGTTGAAGATTTTTCGTTACAGGATCCACTTCTAACGAAACACAATCTGCGGTAAGCCCAGTACGAATCTTTGATGCAACTCGTGACGCAAATGAACGCCCTATATTTGTTGCACCCATTAAAATAATTTCGGGTTTTTCTTTTTCTATAAGTTTAGTTAAAACATCAGTATAAGGATCGTCTTGAAACTCAGAAAAAATAGGATCGTCACAAACATAAACCTTATTTGCCCCTCTACTTATCAGTTCTTGAGCTTTTGACTTAATACCACTACCGATTAAAATAGCACTTAAAACCGTTTCAAGCTTTTCCGCAAGTTTTTGACCTTCATTCAAAAGCTCATATACAATATTTGGTATCTTACTATGCCTCTGCTCCGCATAAACCCATACACCTTTATACAAGCTTTTATCAGTCTTGATCTTGTCAATCTTAGTTTGTAATTCACATTTTTTCAACTTTATTGCATCAAATTTACAGGTACAGACACACGACCCGCAATATGTGCATTTGTCTAAATCTATAACTGCAAGCCCAAATTTTTTATTATGTTTTGGTCTTTCGAGTACCGAGATCGCACCAAAAGGACATTTATTCTCGCACATCTTACAACCAACGCACTTATTAGCTATTACTTTTATACTATTTCCCACTTAAATAACCCCTAAAATAAAATTTAGAATTCGAAATATTCAAAAGCAAATAAAGTTAGCCACACTTTTTTTTGCTCAAAATCTAGCGAGAAAACATGCTAACAAACAAAAAAATGTTATAACCCAACCATTTATTAATTTATTAATAATTGCTACTAAATTTGTAATCTCTAAACTATTCCTAACTTAGATAATCTTTTGACTAAAGCAACAGCAATCTCTTTTACATCACCACTAAACTTCTTCCCATAATTTCTTTGCTGCTGAGTCACAAAGACTTTCATAACTTGCGTTGGAGATCCATTAAGACCTGTTTTTTTAGCATCTACACCTATAGTTTCGGCATCAAGGGTTTTAATAATCGCTTTCTTTGAAAACATCTTACCTCTAAGAGAAGGGATTCTTGGGCTGTTTATTCCTTCGATAATCGTTAGAAGAACCGGAAATGAACTCTCTATTAAATCGTACCCATCTTCCATCATTCTCTCTACTCTAATCAATTTATCATCAATAAATTCTATTTTTTTTACATGAGCTACGTGAGGTATATTAAGCATTTCGGCAACTCCAGGACCAACTTGTGCAGTGGCACCATCTAATGCTTGTTTTCCACAAATAATAATATCGTAATTACCTATAAATTTTATTGCCGATGATAATGTGTAAGATGTTGCTAAAGTATCTGATCCCCCAAAAATTTTATCGCTTATTAAAAATGCTTCATCTGCACCTCTTGAAATAGTCTCTCTCAAAGCAGATTCAGCTTGTGGAGGCCCCATTGTAATAACAATAACCTTACCCCCAATTTTTTCTCTGATTCTCACACCTTCTTCTACAGCATACTTATCAAAAGGATTAATTACGGATTCTATGCCATCTCTTTTAAATCTTCCAGTCTCGAGGTCAATTTTCACATTTGCCAAGCTTGGGACTTGCTTAATACAAACAATTACATTCATATTGTCACACCACATCCATCATAGCACATACATAGATAGCTGGATAACTACACCTATGACATTACTATTTATTTAGACTTTGTCACATATTCCTTAATAAGATTAAGTGCGATTTCATTCTTCTGAATTTGACTTGTTCCTTCATAAAGAGTTGTAATTTTCGCATCTCTCATCATTTTTTCTACAGGATACTCTTTAGTGTATCCATAACCGCCAAATATTTGCACAGCATTCGTAGTAACTTTCATTGCCACTTCCGAGCAAAAAAGCTTAGTCATAGCTGATTCTTTACTTGTACGCCTCACCTTCCCAGAATCAATCATTCTTGCAGAAGCGTAAAGTAGTGCCCTTGCCGCTTCAATCTCAGTAGCCATATCTGCAAGCATGTGTTGTATAATTTGAAAAGAAATTATAGGTTGTCCAAATTGCACTCTTTTTCTTGCATAATCAACAGCCTCATTTAAAGCTCCAGTTGCAATGCCCAATGCTTGAGCCGCAACGCCTGGACGAGAATTGTCTAACGTAGTTTGTGCTATCACCAAACCTTGTCCTTCTCTTCCAAGTAATCTACATTTATGTATTTTACAATCATTAAATACGAGCTCTCTCGTAGAAGATGCTCTTATACCCATTTTTTTTTCTTTTTTGCCAAAATTAAAACCTGGATCGCCTTTTTCTAAAATAAAACACGATATCCCTCTTGCCCCTCGAGAATGATTGGTCTTTGCAAAAATCACATACGTTTCTGCATCTCCACCATTAGTAATAAAACGCTTTGACCCATTTAATATATAATAATCTCCATCTTTAACAGCGGTTGTAGTCATCCCAGTTGCATCTGAACCAGCTCCTGCTTCTGTCAAACCAAAAGCTGCAATTTTTTTACCTGATGCAATATCAGGCAAATATTTTTTCTTTTGCTCCTCGCTGCCCGATATCAAAATAGGGAAAGCCCCTAGTGCCGTTGCAGCAAGTGATAATGAAATCGCTCCATCGACTTTACAAAGTTCTTCAACTACAAGTACAAGACCCATAACACCTTTCCCGAAACCGCCATACTCTTCTGGAATATATGTAGCAAACAAATCAGCCTTGGCAAACTCTTTTACAATATCCCAAGGGAACTCCTCTTTTTCATCATAATAGTCTCTCAATGGCTTTATTTTCTCAATCGCAATTGTTCTTGCAATTTCAACTATCATTTGTTCTTCTTCAGACAACATATAATCCATTACCATACTAAAGCTCCTATAAATAGTAACAAAGAAAAATTGACTAAAATTTATTATTAAAAAACATCACTTATATTTTCATTAACGGATCTGGCAGAATGTTTTGCACTTTTCCACTTTCCATCGCTTGTTTGGCAGCAGATTGATGAGCTTCTTTTTTAGAATTTCCTACACCTCTTCCTAATAATTTATTTTCGACATACACTGCAACCACAAATTTTTTACTATGATCAGGTCCAACTTCTTTTACTACTACGTATTCAGGAAGTTTTTTATAAATAGACTGAGTAAGCTCTTGCAATCTGCTTTTGTAATCACAAGTTACCATTTCTTTTTGACTATTTAAAAACTTTAAAACAAATTCTTTTGCGTTTTCAAATCCACCATCTAAATACATCGCTCCTACAACAGATTCAAATACATCGCATAATAAGTTATCTTTTATTCTTGTTTCCCTTGTGTCTTCATTCTTACATAAAAACACATAATCTCCCAAATTTATCGCTCTAGCCCAATTACTCAAATTAGAAGCCGAAACAATCTGGCCTTTGAGTTGTGACAACTTTCCTTCATTCTCATGTGCATACTTTAAATAAAGACTCTCCGCAACAATTGTAGAGAGAACACTATCTCCTAAAAACTCCATACGTCCATTGTAATCTTTTTCCTTTGTTCCAACAATGTAAGATTTATGTGTCAAAGCCACATTTAAAATTTTAAGATCATTAAATCTATACCCAATAACTTTTTGAAGTTTTTCGTGATTTTTATTCAGCATTATATTTCTTTATTACAAGAGTAGCATTGTGCCCACCAAAACCTAAAGAATTCAAAATGGCACAATTGACATATTTCATCCTTGCAATATTCGGAACATAGTCTAAGTCACATTCTGGGTCAGGAATCTCGTAATTTATTGTAGGATGTATAAAGCCTTTTTGCATTGCAAGAATAGTCGCTGCCAACTCTACAACAGACGCACCACCTAAAAGATGCCCCACCATTGACTTTGTAGATGAAATAGGTATTTTATATGCCCTTTTACCAAAAACTTTCTTTATTGCTAGAGTTTCAATCCTGTCATTTAAAACAGTTGATGTCCCGTGTGCATTTATATAATCAACTTCTTCTTTAGAAATACCAGCATCAAGTATAGCCTTCTCTATAGCCAAAACAGCTCCCTTTCCTTCAGGTTCAGGGGCAGTAATGTGATAAGCATCACTAGATGCTCCATATCCAGCAAGCTCAGCGTATATTTTTGATTCTCTATTTATTGCATGTTCCAAAGTCTCAAGTACAACCATACCAGCACCTTCGCCCATAACAAAACCATCGCGTTCTTTGTCAAAAGGCCTCGAGGCTCTTTGCGGATCATCATTCCTCCTGGACAAAGCCCTAATAGAACAAAAGCCAGCTAGTCCCAACGGGACAATTGTACTTTCCGCACCCCCTGAAATCATTACATCTACATCACCACTTCTAAGCAATTGTAAGGCATCTCCAATAGCACTATTAGAAGATGCACATGCACTCGTAATGGCATAATTTGGCCCTTTAAACCCATAATGAATGGCTATCTCTCCAGGAAGTATATTTGTAATTATCATAGGTACTAGAAAAGGACTTACTTTCCTAGGCCCGTGTCTCAAAAGAGTTTGCTCTTCTTTCTCAATTACATCCAAACCAGCAATCCCCGTTCCACTCACAACACCGATTCTTGACAAATCTTCATTATGTAAATTGAGTCCTGAATCTTCAATAGCCATTTTGGCTGATGCAAATCCAAATTGCGTAAACCTCGCCATTTTTTTTGCTTTTTTTTTATCAATAAATTGCTCTGGAACAAAATTCTTAACAATAGCCGCAAATCTTGTGGCATATGCACTTGCATCAAACGATCCAATAGCAAAAACACCAGATTTACCGATTTTCAATGCTTCAGTAAACTCAGTGTTACCTATACCTATAGGTGTAACCACACCTATGCCAGTTACAACTATTTTCTTACTCATTTTAACAACCTATTTTGTAGCATGAGTTTTAACATAATCTACAGCAGTTCCTACTGTTTGAATTTTTTCCGCCTCTTCATCTGGAATTTCAATGCCAAATTCTTCTTCGAAAGCCATAACAAGTTCCACAGTATCCAAAGAATCCGCACCTAAATCATTAACAAATGACGCACTACGCACTACCTCAGTCGGATTAACCCCCAACTGCTCAACAACAATCTTTCTCACTCTATCTTCAAAATCCGCCATTTCGTATACTCCTCCCTCTATCTCTTTACTTTTGACTGACTCAACATTACACAAAAAAAACTCAACAAGTAAATCCAAAGTCATGTCCATATTTTTTTCAATATTTTTTAGTTTAATATTACATATACATCCCCCCGTTAACAGATAAAATATGTCCAGTTATATAAGATGAATCATCACACACCAAAAACAACGCCGCCTTGGCTACATCAAAAGTTTCTCCAAATCTTTTAAGTGGTATCACTGAAGCCATAACCCGCTCTTGCTCCTCCGTAAACTTATCTGTCATAGATGTATGAATAAATCCAGGAGCAATAGCATTTACCAATATATTCCTTGAAGCAAACTCCTTAGCACAAGTTTTAGTAATCGCGATTATCCCACCCTTTGATGCTGAATAATTTATCTGACCTACGTTCCCAATTTGCCCTACAACAGAAGTTATGTTCAATATCCTACCATGCCTTTGCCTAAACATAGGTTTACTAACTGCTTTTATACAATTAAACACGCCCTTTAGGTTAACAGCTATAACTTCATCCCATTCTGATTCTTTAATTTTAAAAACTAGACTATCTTTCGTTATTCCAGCATTGTTGACCAGTATATCTATTTTAGAAAAATTGTCAAGAGAAGCTTTGACTAAAGCTTCACAACTTCCCAGTTTTGAAACATCTAACGCAACTGCCACAGCTTTACAATTATATTTTGCCACTATTTCACTAGCTGTCTTTTGAGCTGACTTTATGCTAGTTCCAGTAATCACAAGTTGTGCTCCCTCAGACGCAAAAACTTCCGCTATAGCTCTACCTATTCCTCTAGAAGAACCTGTGATGACTGCTGTTTTATCTTTAAGCTTCATTTATTTAGTACTTAACTTCGCAAGCGTTTTTTGTAAGCTTACTGAATCTTCTATATTTAACGCTTTTTTTGACTTATCTATTCTTCTTAAAAGTCCAGACAAGACTCTACCTGGCCCAATTTCTATAAACCTATCAAAACCTGCAGCAATGATACCGCTCACAATTTCGTCCCACTTCACAGGGCTCTTAATCTGCTCTGTAAGTTTTTTCTTAACAGAGAATTCATCAGTAGTTAACAACGCATCGCAATTCGTAAATACTCCAAAAGACGGTACATTAAAATTATATTTCTCAAGCTCTTTTGACATATTAGACGCAGCTGAAATCATAAGAGAAGAATGAAATGCTCCAGAAACATTTAGAGTAACACATTTTGTTGCCCCAGCAGCAGTCGCGAGTTTAATTGCCTCACTTACAGATAACAAATTCCCTGCTATAACAATTTGCTCAAATGAGTTGAAGTTGACTAGCTCGCAAACACCAAAATTTGAAGCTTGTTTACATATACATTTAATAACAGATTTTTTTAAACCAATGATTGCAGCCATTGTACCTTGATTTTCTTCGGACGCTTTCTGAATAAATTCACCTCTCGCTCTGACCATTGCCAATCCGTCTCTAAAATCGAAAAAACCAGCTGCACACAAGGCAGAATACTCGCCCAAAGAGTGACCTGCGGCAACAAAATTGCTGGTTGAAAAATCGTATAACTCTTTAAAAACTTCAAAAGCAGCTACACTTATCGCAAATATAGCAGGTTGTGCATATTTAGTTAGCTTTAGAATTTCCTCCGGACCTTCAAAAATAATATTTTTAAGCCCATCTCCCACTACATCTATCACTTCTCTAGCTTTTAGATATTTATCATAAAGATCTCTTCCCATCCCAACTTTTTGAGCACCCTGCCCAGGAAACATCAATGCTATTTTAAACATCGCACCTCTCAAAAAATCACAAAAATTTATTTTAAATCAAGGACATACACATATTCTTAAATACAACAAACCTTAAAGCCTTACAAATATTTTTATTTACTCAATTTTCCACATGCCTCAACTCCAACCCAATGTCCTTAAAACTAAATTCTAATAACTGAGGCGCCCCATGTAAATCCACCGCCAAAAGCCACTAATTCTACAATATCTCCACTTTTCAATCTACCGGATTTTATTGCTTCATCCAAAGCTGTAATCGTAGTTGCTGAAGAAACATTTCCCGTTTTATGAATATTCACAAAAACCTTATCTATGGAAATACCAATTTTCTTTGCAACCGCCATAATTATTCTCATATTTGCTTGATGAGGAATAAAAAGCTTCACATCTTCAAGTTTTTTTCCCGAAAATTCAAGTGCTTTCTCAGCAGCAAAAACCATTTTCGGAACAGCTACTCTAAAAACTTCTTTACCATACATCTTTACAGTATGCAATCTCTCATTCACAGTATCCACCGTTGCAGGGTTAAATGTACCACCCGCAGGTAAAAAAAGCAAATTTGAATATGACCCATCAGCCCCTAAAAACACTGATAAAATATCGTCATTTTCATGCGAGGCAGACAGAACCATCGCACCTGCACCATCTCCAAACAAAACACACGTATTTCTGTCAGTCCAATCAGTAATTTTCGTAAGTTCATCAGCCCCAACCAATAAAATTTTTTTATACAATCCTGACTCTATAAAAGCTTTCGCAACTGAAATTCCATATATAAAACCACTACACGAAGCAGATAGATCAAACGCCGGGACTGAAGGAATATTTAACTTCCTCTGCAAAAAACAGGCCGTTGACGGGAAAAACATATCTGGAGTAATTGTAGCTACAATTATCATATCTACTTGTTTAGGTAAAATATTTGCAAATTTAAAAGCTTCTACAGAAGCTCTAAAAGCAAGTTCTGAGGTTGGCTCGTTTTTCTCAGATACTCTTCTTTCTTTGATACCTGTTCTTGCACTTATCCATTCATCAGAGGTATCAACTATTTTTTCTAAATCTAAATTAGTAAGAACTTTTTCGGGAAAATACGAACCTGTTCCTAAAATTTTCACACCTATTTTCTTCTTCATTTACCCATGTCCACTGCTTTCTTTACTATACCTAGCTATTGCTTTTTTTATTTCAATCGCAAGATCATGCTTTACAGTTTTTACCCCAGCAAAGATCGCATTTTTTACTGCTTTCCCATTTGAGCTTCCGTGCCCTATTATACATATTCCATTAACACCCAAAAGTGGTGCACCACCAAATTCGCTATAATCAACTTTTCTTCTTAAATCCTTTATAGCAGACCACAAAAAAGGAAGTGACGCCCATGCTACAGGATGTTGCCTCAATCCTTTTCTTACAAGCTTAAGCATCATCTCTGCAAGCCCTTCACCAAATTTTAATATTATATTACCTGCAAATCCATCACATATAACTACATCCGCCTTCGCTCTGGGAATATCTCTACCCTCAATATTCCCTATAAAATTTATATCAGCTTTTTTAAAAAGCTCAAAAGCCGCTAAAGTAACCTTATTACCTTTTATAGGCTCTTCTCCAATTGAAACTAACCCAACTCTAGGCCTATCTATACCAACAACTTTTTCGCAAAACAAGCTTGACATTATTCCAAACTGAAGAAGATACTCAGGTGTGCAATCTACATTTGCCCCTATATCGGCAATTATGCAAGAACCATTAACAGTAGGAAAGGTTGTTGAAATCGCAGGCCTTAAGACACCCTCTATTCTCTTCAAATAAAAAAGGGCTGCTGCCATAGCAGCTCCAGAATTACCTAGAGAAACAAAAGCATCAGCCTTCCCATCCCTTACAAGCTGTGCACAAACACACAAAGAAGATTTCTTTTTTTTTCTTACAGCTTTTACAGGATGTTCATCCATGGCAATAATTTCAGGGGCTTCTACTATATCTATATTAAGTGACGTGAGATCATACCGCTTACTATGCTTTAACAGTTCTTTACATATAAGTCTCTCAGGCCCTACAAGAACAACTTTGTGTTCAGATTCTTTAGCCGCAAAAACTGCACCTTCAACTGTGGAACCCGGCGCAAAATCACCACCCATAGCATCAAGTGCGATTATCATTCTATAATAACTCCCATTAATAACTCACTGCCGTGGTGTTTTAACAGATTTTTTAATTTTTTTAGCTATCACAAGTTTTCCATTGTAAAATCCACATTTAGAACATACTTTATGCGGCAATTTTGCTACATCACAACTCGGACATTTGCTCAAATTCGGCACATCAAGCTTTGAATTTGCCGATCTCCTACAATCTCTTCTATGAGGAGTATGTTTTCTTTTTGGATTCGGCATTTTTTTACTTTCCCCCCAATTGTTTTTATTAAACAATTTTACTAACTTTCTATTATAAAACTCATTAGTATCCGCGACGTCTCTTTTCATCAATACCATATGACATAAAACCATTACCCATGCATAGCGTCTCGAATCATTCTATGTTTTTGTCTTCAATAACATGCCCGCTGATTCTAAAAATTTTAAAAACACAAATCAATCAATTGCCATAAACACAACAATTTTTATAGAATTTTACCCAACAATTTCTCAACGTGTTCAACACATTAAATTTATCGTACATGTAACAATTCAAATGCAAACCAAAGGAAAGCGTAGATCTACAAAAAAAGCGATAGTCCACTTCTAAGTATACAAACAATAAAACCAATCTCTTATAAACACTCCTTTTAAATAATCTAATAAAAAAATTACAAATTAGAAAAACAGGATTTTTTTCTCTACTCATACATACAAATCTTAGATTCTCTTGCAATCATCAACTCTTCATCTGTAGGAATTACCATAACTTTAACTTTAGATTTTGAAGATGAAATTAATCTTTCTTTTCTTGATTTCACATTGTTTTTTTTTAAACTCACTTCAATTCCCAAAGCATGCAAATTGGCACATATCCTTCCCCTAACAAGTGGAGAATTTTCACCTATACCAGCTGTAAAAATCAACCCGTCAATCCCATTTAACACTCCGTAATAAGCACTTATATATTTTTTTACACTATAGCAAAGCACTTCAAAAGCAAGTTTTGCCCTTTTATTCCCAGACTCAACCGCTTTGACAATAATTCTCATATCAGCTGAAAGCCCCGAAATGCCCAACAGTCCACTTTTCTTATTCATTAAAGTATTTAAAAATTCGCTGCTATTTTTGTATTGTTGAGGGTAGGTACTTAAAATGTAAGGTACAATTGCAGGATCTATATCGCCGCACCTCGTTCCCATAACAACTCCTTGAAGCGGAGTAAAGCCCATTGAAGTATCTACAACTTTCCCTCTTTCAATTGCTGCTATACTACTACCATTTCCAAGGTGAACTGTAATCAACTTAAGTTCATCCGTGGATTTTCTAAACATCGCAGCCGCCCTTTGAGAGACATAATTATGTGACGTCCCATGAAAACCGTACTTTCTTATATGATCTTTTTCGTAATATTCATATGGAATGGCATACATATAGGCATAATCAGGCATTGTCTGATGGAAAGCCGTATCAAAAACTAAAACTGATGGAATTCCAGGAAGCATCTTCTCTATGGCAAGAATCCCAGCATAATTGGCAGGATTATGTAAAGGTGCTATCGCAAAATATTCTTTTAAATCTTTTTTCACTTTTTCAGTGACTAAAACTGACTTTAAAAATTTGATTCCACCATGTGCCACTCTATGCCCAACAACAGCAATTTCGCTTGCATCCACAACAACGCCAATTTTTTTATCAAAAAGATCTTTAATTATAATCTCAATAGCTTCTTTATGGTCTGCAACCTTTACACAATCTTTTTGCTCATGAGTATTGATATTTTGCCTTTTGTAATGTGATTCAAGAAGACCAATACATTCAATCACGCCCCAAGCAATCCTTTTTTCGCTCGCCATCTCAAACAAAGTATACTTAACTGACGATGATCCACAATTAACTACCAATATTTTCATATGACAAAACTTCTTTATATTAACATTATTACACTTTATTTAGTGCTTATAAAGCACATCACATACTACACAACTATCCACAGATCACAAATATCAATAATCATTCCACTTCAAATTTGTTCTCCAACGCCAGCAACTTCCTTCCCTACATATAACTTAACATACACATGGGCACCTACCTATAACACAACTCAGAGCTTCTCAATTATTGCTTGACCCATTTCTTTTGTTCCGGCAGTACCACCCAAATCATAAGTAACACACCTTTTTTCCATTATGACATCTGATACTGCTTGCTCAAGTCTTGATGCAGCATTTGTTTCCCCTAAATACTCAAGCATAAGCTTTGCAGAGAGAATTAAAGCCACCGGATTTACTTTATTCAATCCTTTATACTTAGGAGCAGAACCGTGAACTGCTTCAAAAACTGCAATATCGTTTCCCAAATTTGCTCCAGGTGCAACACCTAATCCCCCAACAAGCCCGGCGCATAAGTCTGAAAGAATATCCCCATAAAGATTCGGAACCACTATAACGTCATAAAGTTCTGGTTTCTGAACAAGCTGCAGACACATATTATCAATCAATCTTTCTTCATATCCAATCTTATCTTCATAATTTCTCGCAATCCTTCTTGCTGTCTCGTAAAATAACCCGTCGGTACATTTCATTATATTAGCTTTTGTAACAGCAGTAACTTTTTTTCTATTGCATCTTAGTGCGTATTCAAAAGCGTAACGAACAACTCTCTCTGTAGCAAAAGCAGAAATGGACTTTATCGATATTGCGGAACACTCTCTTATTTTGCTATTTGAAAGCCTGATTATCTCTTGAGATTCCTTAGAATTCTGCGGATACTCAACACCTGCATACAAATCCTCCGTATTTTCTCTTACAATGACTAAATCTACATTTTCATACCTTGACCGTACACCATTATAAATTTTGCAAGGCCTAAGACAGACAAATAAATCAAGCTCCTTCCTTATGGCAACGTTCACAGAACGAAATCCCGTACCTATGGGAGTTGTTATTGGAGCTTTCAGGGCCACCCTATTTCTTCTTATAGATTCCAAAGCACCTAAAGGCAGAGGCGTTCCTTCCTTCGCCATTATCTCAACACCTGCTCGCACTACCTCCCAATCAACTTTTACTCCTGTTGCTTCGACAACCTTCATCGTAATTTCAGCAATTTCAGGCCCTATACCATCACCTGGAATAAGACTAATCTTATACGCCATAACCCCTACCACCCTCCGCCTTGTTGCCCACGAGCGATTCTACAACAATTTTAGCTTATTGTCAAATAAAAATTGAATTACTATTACTCAACGAAACCGCTTTAAATATTTACGCACATTATTTCTATGCTCTTATAAAATACATTTCTCCCATATAAAAGGCACATTAAAAAATGAAGAAAGTTTAGGAATAAACAAAACTATAAAAGACGCGACCGATAAAAACGGGCCAAAAGGGATATATCCATTTTTTTTAATTTTTTTAAAAATTATAAACACTAACCCCGTTATACTACCAAAAAGTACCGCAATAAATAGAGCAAGCAAAACTTTTTCACATCCTATAAACGTTCCAACAGCTACCATAAGTTTGACATCCCCCAAACCCATAGTTTCTTTTTTATAAATAAGCCACCCTGATATTCTCACGATGAACAACACTCCTCCACCCATAATAGCACCTAGAAAGGAATTTATAAACCTCAACAACCATATTCCACCCAAAATTGAATTTACAAAACTTGAAAAAATACCAAAAACAATTAAAAAAGTCGGGAATATAACAGGTATTATTTTATAAAAGTAATCTATTACTGAAACGTAAATTAACAAAAATATGAGTAAGGCAAATATAATAAACTGAAATGAAAAAGAAAACTTACAAAAAAGAAAAACAAAGGCAAAAGCAGAAAGAAGTTTAACAAAATATGTTTTGTATATTATACTTCCCAATATAAACCCTGCACAAAAAATCGAAACCAACCCTAATATGAAAGATATCACTGCTATAACTCACTCCAATTACATTAAAGACAAATTTCAAATACTTAATTACATATCCATTTATTAACCACCACACCTACCGATATGCCTAAGCTTTATATAATATTTTATATTGCCATAAATACCCCATACATATACAACACATTCACTATTTTTTACAATTTTTCCCTGATAAATCAGCTACATATTTTTTTAGCTCTCTTTCTACGCAAGCAGGTACGAAATCGCTAATATTGCCTCTGAGCATTGCAATTTCTTTAATCATATTAGATGAAATAAACGTGTAAGCCTGATCAGTCATTAGAAATATTGTTTCGATTTTTCTGTTCAATTTTCTGTTCATTAATGCCATTTGAAACTCATATTCAAAATCGGAAAGAGCTCTTAATCCTCTTATTAAAATAAAAGAACTGATTTGCCCGAGATAATCTGCTAGAAGACCCGAAAAAGACGTCACCTTTACATTTTCAAAATTTTTCGTAATTTTTTGGAACAAATTAATGCGCTTACCCAATGAAAAAATATGCTTCTTAGACACATTTTCCGTTATCGCAACTATCACTTTCGGGAACAGACAAGAAGCTCTAGACACAATATCTAAATGTCCGTTAGTAGGGGGATCAAAACTTCCAGGATAAACTGCCGAGATCTCTTTAGTCATATTCGAGGTATATATTACACATTTCGACCGTTTCATCAATTTAGTAAAATCGCGTCTTAAAATGAACCTACCCATAATCTTACTTCAATACAATAAGTAAAAAATAAATCGGAGAAGGAGGGATTTGAACCCTCGATACGGGTTTCCATATATCAGTTTTCGAGACTGACGCCTTAAACCAACTCGGCCACTTCTCCATATTTTAAAACACCAAAACAAAACTAATCTTCCTTCACTAATTAAAATTTTACTTATTTGATTTTCTATTTATTATTACCACCTCTACTTCGGTACGTCAAACACAACAATATACTGCCACTAACTTTGATTTATTTAATAATAAAATCTTAAATTAACACACCTTACGCACAGTAAAATATCGCAAGCAAATTTTACTACAAAAATTGTAATTTATAACTTTGTAGTTTATCAATAAAGCCACAACTTTGGAATCCCTTCAAAATCTTTGAAATAACTTCCTACTCTTTGTTTTTCTTCGTTAAAAAATACATTTGTTGTTTTGGTACTAAACTTGAAAAATACATTCAGTTTCAAGAAACCAGAAGAGTTTTTTGTCGTCCTAAAAAGTATATCGAAATTATAACAATGCAAGCTCTTGAAAATTTTAAACTCAAACCCATTAATCTCAAAGTGCAATGGATCAATAGAAGATTTATTTTTATTCACTATCATCATGTTATAATCAAACCTCAATCTGCGACCAAGCCAAAATCCAAGCCCCCATATACTACCAATCCTACTATTCTCGCTATCTTTGTAAAAAACATTAAAATTTAAATAAGATTTATTTAATTCCCCAATTTTAGAACAAAACTGAAAATAATCAGTTTTAAATGGACATAACAATTGAGACTGTTTCACATATGCAATTATAAAACTTTTAGGATTCCATGTTATTTCTGTGAGTAATGGTGCTTCTTTTTCCTTACACGAAAAAAAATTTTTGATTACGGTCATATTCCCAATATAAATATAATTTACTAAAGAAAATCCATCATAACCGCAATTACTAGCAGTCAAATGACTTATAATATCAAAAAAATTCTCTTTATTTTTCACTTTTTTTAAACAATAATTAAAGTCCAAGTCCATCCAGTCTGTAACCCTAAATCTTAAATTTAAACATCCCGCACATCTTATAGCAAAAGCACTATAAGCATCTTGTCTCAACTTGATTTTACAATTTCCCAACATCTCTAAAGTAGGTTTTAACGTAAATCTTTTCCAAAAATTAAAATTTTTTGTCAGAATATATCCTAAGCACACATTATCGTTAATTGTCTCTTCACTATACAGATTATATCCACTAGCATATTCAGATTCAACATCATTGCACCAGTAGTAAAAACGATCATTATAATAATTCTCATTTAAAATACTATCGTACATAAAATTAAACTTGTGCATTATTCCCCAAAAAATATTCCTAGGATAATATGTAAAATTTATTTTAGGGCGTATTAAAAGTACTTTTTTATAACCATCTGCTGATCTAATATCATCGATATTACTAATAGAACTTACAACAAGTTTTTCTTCATAAGAACTTTGCGAATTATGTTGCGGTAACCCAAATCCAATACTTAAATTCGAATCATTTTTTTGTCTAGTCATAGCTATGTAAAAATGTCTATAAACTTCATAATTACTCAAATTTAAATTATGGGAATTAAAATATGCAACCATTTTAGATCTCACGATCCAATCATCATTTATGATACTGATATAGACAAGGTTCACCTTAGACAATAACTTGTTGTCATCGGCATCATGATAAGCATGAATAATTCCTAGTGCATCCCTAGTTTTATACTTCAACGATCCAGCCCAGATAGCTGTTGCTTTTCTAAATGGGGTAAATATAATCTTACTAGTTAAAAACTCAGCTAACGGATATGAAAGCGTTGTTTTTGAAGATAATCCTTTTTCATCACGGAAAAACACGTTATTTACTTTCAATTTGGAAAAAAAAACTTTTTCATTTAAAAATTTCGTGTGTATAGGCACATAGAATACTGGGACCTTATTGATATAAAGAATTGCATTATAAATAGTCACTCTTTCATTTAATACAATTTTTCCTCTTTTTGCTTTAAAATAAATATGAGGATTATCTAAATCACAATATGAAAATTTTATATTATTCATATTACACGTATTCATGTTATTGCCAGTTCCTTCAATATACCCTACTCGTATAAACACATTGGAAGAATATCCAAAAATTCTTTTCATATTGCCGCTTTCTTCATCATAGTTATACGTAGCACTATCCGCATAAATTACACCACTCTTAGATTCTTCAATTTTAACATTACCATAAGCACTTACAATTTTTTCTGCAAGAAAAAATTCAACATAGTCGGCATGCAATTTTTTATCTTTCCACCTAACAACAACATTTCCTTTTGCCGAAAAATTATCTCCTCGCTTGTCGCTGTATTCAAGGCCATCCGCAGTTACATCAATCTCAAAAGCAAAAACACCCACACTTAATAGCAGCAAAGACAACAACAATGTGATAAAGGCGATTATTTTACTGGATTTAGACAATGATTTATCCATTTTAAAGTTATTATTAGCGGCCATACACGCAATACGCATAATACATACACCATTTTTATTTTATCCATTGTTAAACGCCTCTTGACACTTAAAAATTAAAAATGCTTACATTTCACTTAAACTTTATCCGATACACCTCAAAAGTTCACCTGAGAGATAAAGAGAACCTACTGCAGCAACCACTTCATCACTTTCTATTGTATCAAAAGCATCTTCCACTAAATTTACTGTAAAGATTTTATTACGTTTTATATATTTTGAAAACTCTCGTTTTAAAATTTCATAACCCAAAGCCCTACTATTATCCAGCTTCAATAATATTATTTTCTTTGCAAAAAAAGCTACCTTTTTTATCATATGCTTATATTTTTTTTCTTTCATAATGCCAAAAATAAAAATCCTTTTTTGACTCGAAAAATCAAGTTGCTCAAATGTTCTGAAAAAGGCATTAATACCTTCAATATTATGTGCACCGTCTATAATTAACTTAAAACTTTTGCCCTTCCAAACAACTCTCCTTATATCAAATCTTCCTAGCCAAACTGCACTATGCAGTCCTGTCCTTATATTAGCCTCACTTAAAAAGTACCCTTTTCTATTTAAAAGCTCCGTAGCAAAAATCGCAACTGCTGCATTAATGAGTTGATGATCACCTAAAAGTCGTATTCTAATATTCGTTAGTTTAGTACCTGCACTTGTATAATCAAATTCTTGCCCACATTCCATACCTTTATTTTTATTCTTGTTGCTACCAACACTTCTAAAATCTCTTCCATACAGATACGGAATCGATTTGTTTTCAACTATATCAACAGCTTTAGATGGCAACTTACCACAAATGACATAAGAACCTTTTTTTATTATTCCAGCTTTTTCAAAAGCTATTTTTTTGACATTATTACCCAATATTTCCTGATGCTCCATTGAAATGGATGTTATTACGCACATTAACGGCTTTTCTATAACATTTGTTGCATCAAAACGGCCACCAAGACCTGTCTCAATTACAGCAATATCAACCTTTAAATCAGCAAAATATATAAAAGCCAACGAAGTTAAATATTCGAAATATGAAAGTTCATATTTTAATGCTGTTGCCAAATATTTTTTTGATAAATAATCAAAACTTTCTCTGGATATTTCTGTATCATTGACCTTAATTCTCTCAGTAATATTAATTAAATGAGGGGATGTGTACAAAGCTGTTTTATATCCACCTGCTCTACAAATACCAGATATAAAAGCCGCTGTTGATCCTTTTCCGTTAGTTCCTGCAATATGAATCACTTTCAACTCAACCTGAGGATTACCCACACTTTCAAGAAATTTCCCTATTCTCGAAAGTCCTGGCACCATTCCTTTATATTCTTCTAGAGCCTCAAAAACATTATTCATTATTTATTGTAAAAATTTCAATATTTTGGTAAGAACATCTTTCATATTCTTTCTTTCTACAACAATATCAATCATCCCATGCTTTTCCAAAAACTCAGAAAACTGAAAATCTTCAGGAAGTTGTTGTCTTATAGTTTGCTCAATAACTCTAGGCCCAGCAAAACCTATCAAAGCTTTCGGTTCTGAAATGTTTATATCCCCAAGCATGGCATAGCTTGCAGCAACTCCACCAGTAGTAGGGTCTGTTAAAATAGAAATGAACGCAAGTCTTCTATTAGCAAGTTTTGCAAGAGCTGCACTAGTTTTGCCCATTTGCATGAGAGATACTATTCCTTCCTGCATTCTTGCTCCACCTGATGCAGAAACTATAATTACATGATATTTTTTTTTCAAAGCCCGCTCTATAGCTCTTACTATTTTTTCACCCACAACAGATCCCATACTACCACCCATGAACCCAAAATCCATAACCGCAATCACAATGCTATATCCATTCACTTTCGCTTCGCCTGTAACAACAGCATCATTTATTTTATAGTTCTCTACCTTGTCCGAATATTCCGGAAAATCTAAAAAATTTACAGATCTAATATTCGCGTTAATCTCTTTAAAGCTCCCTTTATCAACAATAAATTCAATTCTTTTGCTTGCATTAAGTCTCGCATAATAACCACATTCAGTGCACACCATGAAATTTTCCTCAAAATCCCTCTGCAAGAGAACATTATCACACTTTTTACACTTAGTCCAAATACCCGCAGGGAGACCTTTTTTCTCAAATGCACTTTCAATTGCTATTTCCATACTTAACTTTCCTCCCCACCCATTTCATTTCTACTTTAACAATAAGTCTCACATTGTTAAACAACATCAACATTAATCAAGAAAACCTTATGCTAACAAATCCTCTCGATCTAAAATAATTAAAAACTCACTGCTTTTACCCTACACAACCTAGGTATTATTCTATATCGTATTTTTTTAAAATTATCACCACTTCTAAATCTACTCCACCTTCCAGCAGCATATAACTTTTAGATTCTTAGTCATAACAGACATCATATTTTTCAGCACACTTTTATAAGCCTAAAAATTATCTTCTAAATCACCATCCGTAAAAACATAGAATTCTACCTTCGTTATCGATAACACTTGCCTCCTAGACTTTTTTGCTTTTTTGTATTCGTCATAATAAACAGAGCTTTCCTAACACTTTCAGCTTTGTTTTATAATAAAATCCCCCCCCCATTTTTCTTGCAACGTCACACACCTGGACAACAAGACTCTTGCCTATTGAGCCCAACGAACGTAAGTAAGTTGTGTAACAGAAGATTTTATACTGATACGCTTCTTTTCCAACACTATAATTGACAACACATTCACATTCAATTTCTCGCAATACATTACTAAAATTTTATTAGTCGAACTATAATTTTCATTTTTATTTTTTTTTCAAAACAGAAAGAATTTCTTTTATTATTTTTATTTCGCATTAATAAAAAAGCATTATTACAAGACAAGATCATCTTTTATAGGTACACTTAACTTACCAACCCCCGCGCCATACAAGCCGTTAGATAAATGTAAAAATGTTGATAGAATACTCGCCAAAAACACAGTAGAATAGATCTTTCTGCCTATTAAACTAAATTTCTCGAACCCTACAATAACAAACAGCTTTAGAAGATCTTAAATCTAAATATCTTAATTGATATATCCCATAAATTAAGTTTCTATTTCAAAGTCTCTTATCGCGGTTTTAAATTTTTTTAATTTTTAACTCAAGCCTATATAAACACCTTCAACCAACACGCATAATTTACTTCGATACTTTATTTAACTCTTAAGCTTTTGCAAAACACAACTCTATTATACAAGAATTTTTAGCGTCAAACTTTTCTAATCGTATTAAAGCAAAACAAACACAACAACGGAATTAGGACCTATGCAATCAGTTACTGAATAGACGACACTTGTGGATACGTTAATCAAAAAATAATAGATAAACAATCCAACAACGACATACATCGAAACGGCATAACCCCATTGAAGCATGAAACACAATTGACAAAACAATTTATAGATGATAGAAGATAGAATTTAAATTTTCTATTGCAAACAAGCTTTCTGATAGTTTTTACATAATATCTTTTGTCAAAATTTTCTGTCAAACTTATATAATTTCTCATCATTCTTTATAAATTTTACTAGGATCAAATAGTATCTTACCTACCGTTTTCGTAGCCCCATGGGACGTAACTTTTTTGAAAAAGCAACTTCTATGTCCAGTATGGCATGCTGCTAATCCAATTTGATTTACTTTTAAAAGAATACAATCACCATCACAATCGTAATAAAATTCTTTTACTTCTTGTATGTTCCCTGAAACTTCACCTTTAACCCAAAAAGATCTTCTAGAACGACTCCAAAAAGTAGCTTTTTTTGTTTCAAGAGTCCTTTCAACGGCTTCTTCGTTCATATAAGCCATCATCAAAACTACATTACTTTCCCAATCTTGAATTACAACTGGAATAAGTCCTTTATCATCAAATTTTAAATTCTCAATAAAATCATTCATAAAAACACCTCTTTTTTAACGCACCCACACTTCAACTTTTTTACATAAGACATGCACAAACTTAGCCTCCTAAAATCATATATTCACAAATTTTATCTTTTATTTTATCTTTTTTAACTCGTTGTTCTAACAGAGATATTTTTAGACTTTAAATAATTTTTAACTTCTTTTATTGTCAACTCATTATAATGAAACAAAGAGGCAACAAGTATTGCCGAAGCACCAAATTCACAAGCTTGAGAAAAATGTTCCATTTTTCCAGCACCGCCAGATGCAATAACAGGTATTTTAATAGAATTTGAAACTGACTTTAAAAGTTCTAAGTCATAGCCATCTTTTGTCCCATCCTTATCCATGCTAGTTAACAAAATTTCTCCAGCACCTAGGTTCATAACTTTTTTAGACCAAACAACGACGTCAACCCCGGTATCTATTCTACCACCATGAATAAACACATTCCACCTCTTCTTACCTGATTTTTTTGCATCTACTGCGACTACTATGCACTGAATACCAAATTTATCGCTTGCTTTTTTAACAATTTCAGGATTTTTAATCGCTGAAGAATTTAGTGAAACTTTATCTGCCCCTGCATTTAAAAGATTTCTTATATCCTCAATAGTCCTTATTCCCCCTCCCACTGTAAGAGGAATAAAAACCTTTT
The DNA here is from genome assembly GCA_031269945.1 of Candidatus Endomicrobiellum calonymphae. GTDB lineage: Bacteria > Elusimicrobiota > Endomicrobiia > Endomicrobiales > Endomicrobiaceae > Endomicrobiellum > Endomicrobiellum calonymphae. The sequence goes on along the minus strand of JAISYK010000007.1, from coordinate 42,113 downwards.
CGGCAGTTCTTCTCACTAAATCAATTGTAGTATCACGCCTTTCATGAGTTGCGTTAACATCTAAAAACACAATTTCATCAGCACCATCCAAATAATATTGTTTCGCCACTTCAACAGGATCACCTGCATCTTTTAAATTAACAAAATTCATTCCTTTAACAACACGCCCATTTGCAACATCCAAACATGGTATTAATCTTACCCCTAACACTCTACCATTCACCTCTTTTCCACAACTTAGGATTGATTATATTATAATCCAATCCAGCTTCTACTAAGTATTTTAAAATATTTATTTAACTCTTTTTATTGCATCCTCAAGCTTAAAATCACTTGTATACAGTGCACTGCCAACTACTACAGCAAAAACACCTCTCTCTTCATATTTTTTTAATTCAATTAAGTCATCAACAGTCCTTACACCCCCTGAAGCAATTATCCTCAAACCACTCTCACATAATTTTTCAAGCCCTGATAAATCAAGACCTGTAAACATTCCATCTCTAGTTATATCGGTATATAAAATCTCCTCAACTCCTATCTTCTTAAGTCTATTTACAAGTTCTAAAATATCAACTGGAGTTATATCTTTCCAGCCGCCTATTGCAATTTTTCCATCTTTCGCATCAACAGCAACGATTATTTTTTTAGATCCATACTTATCTATAGACTTTCTTACAATTTCAGGGTTATAAACAGCCACTGTGCCCAGAATTACGTGCGAAGCACCCATATCAAAAACTTCTCTTACTTTATTCATATCTCTTATTCCGCCACCTACTTCAATGGGAATATCAACTTCTGCACATATATTCCTAATAATATCTTTATTTATGTTCATTCCATTAAAAACACCATCTAAATCCACAACATGTATACGCTGTGCTCCTTTTGCCTTCCAAAGCTTTGCAATAAAAATTGGATCTGTTGAATAAATAGTTTCAGCATCGATTTTTCCTTGCTTTAGTCTTACTGAATTACCTTGTCTTACATCAATTGCCGGTATAACAATCATCTACCTACCTCTTTTACAAAGTTACTTAAAATCTTTAATCCCGCTTTCCCACTTTTTTCAGGATGGAACTGACTACCCCATAAATTTTTATAGGCTACGGAAGAACAAAATTTTAAACCGTATTCGCACGTGCTGGAAATGCACAAAAGGTTCTCAGGTATTACGTAGTAAGAGTGTACGAAATAAAAGCTTTCTCTATCATTTATCGAAAGAAACATTTTCTTTGTGTATAAACTATCTTCTACATTTACGTCATTCCAACCCATATGTGGAATTTTTAATAGTTCGTCTTTAAACTCAAATTTTTTTACTTCTCCAGATATAAGATCAAGCCCCTCATGATTACCACTCTCATAGCCTCTAGTAAACAAGAGTTGAAATCCCAAACATATTCCGTAAAGCATTTTCCCGGAATCTACATAATCACGTATAGCTTTATCAAAATCTTTAGTTCTTAAAAAATCTGCAGCAGGTCCAAATGCTCCAACACCAGGAAGTATTACACCACCAAAGCCTGAAATTTTTAAAGGTGAATCAATAACACAAGCCTCGACGCCGCAATAATATAAAGCATTTATAACACTTTTAATGTTGCCAAAACCATAATCTATAACTGCAATTCTTATTCGTTGCACTATTTTAGAGAACTCCTTTAGTTGAAAGTATAGATAATTTTTCACTATTTAAATGTACTACTGCTCTTCCTAAAGCATGACCAAAAGCTTTAAAAACAGATTCTGCTATATGATGATTATTCCTTCCCTTAATCATCTTGATGTGTAACGTGATCCCGGCATTATTCGCAAGAGCACAAAAAAATTCTCGTATTAAGTCATAGTTAAATCCACTTTTTTGAAACTTTATATTTACCTCATAGCTTAAGTAAGATCTACCTGATAAATCTAAAGCCACATAACTCAAAGCCTCATCCATGGGCAAAAGAAAATGCCCATATCTCACAATACCTCTTTTATCTCCGAGAGCTTTTTTAAAAGCTTGACCAATAGCAATCCCCGAATCTTCAACTAAATGATGATCATCTACACGGGTATCCCCTTCAGCTTTAATTTTAAAACCTATTCCTGAATGCATAGCAAAAAGTTCAAACATGTGATCTAAAAAGCCTATAGTGGTTGATACTGATGATACAAAACATCTATCGAGGTTAATTTCAACAGAAATACAAGTTTCTCTAGTTTTTCTCACAATTTTTGCTTTTCTTTGACTCATATTCTTATCACTGAAGATTCCTTGTGATACTTCATACCTTCAGATTGTGCAAAACTAGCAATAGTTCTGTACGCCTTTTTATTTTTTTTGTTCATTTCTACGTACGTAGACCTCTTTAAAAACGTCATCACTGAAACACCGCTCGAAAATTTTGCAGACCCATTTGTAGGCAAAACATGCGATGGTCCTGCCCAATAATCGCCAGAAGCAGTAGGAGTTTGATAGCCTGCGAAAATTGCCCCTGCATTTTTGACATTTTTCAATAAAGTTTTATAGTCCTTCACCAACAATTCCAAGTGTTCAGGAGCTATATTATTAACTTTTTCAATAGCCTCATCCAAAGAGCAAAATTCTATTTTCAATTGTTTGAAAGCTTCTTTAGGAAGCAATTCTTTAACTTCAGATATTTTATTTTTAGATTTACACAAAAGATAAGCCCTTGCCATAGGATCATGCTCTACTTGAGCCATTATATCAGCAACAACGTAATTTGCAGGGACACCCTCATCCGCAACTATTGCCACCTCACTGGGTCCAGCAAGAGAATCTATACCTACGCACCCAAAGACTTGCCTCTTAGCTTCATTCACATAAGCATTCCCTGGTCCAACAACCATATCAACTTTTTCTAATGTTTCTGTTCCGTAAGCAAGTACCGCCACAGCCATTACTCCGCCAACACAGTATATTTCCCTTACCCCACACAGTTTTGCAGCAAACAAAACTACACTACTCATATTTTTTGGTGGAGTGGTTACTATTATTCTCTTTACGCCGGCTACGACGGCAGGAACCACAGTCATAATGACAGTTGATGGATATGCAAAGCGCCCTCCCGGCACGTAAACGCCAACAGATTCTACAGGCGTATAAAATTGTCCCACTTTTAATCCATTTTTTTCATATTTCCACGTCTTCTTAATTTTAGAGTATTCGTACTTATGGTATTTTAAAACATTTAAATAAGAAGATCTTATTGCATTTTTTAACGACCTTGGAACCTGATCAACAGCATTATCCATTACTTCTTGATAAACCCTATATCCTTTTTTAGATAAACTCACATCATCAAACTTTTTAAGATATTTAAAAACGGCTTTATCACCATTTTTCTTTATGTCCTTAATAATGCTTGAGACATAATTACTAATTTGCTTAATATTATTCATATTTTTAGACTTGTACTATACAAAAATCAAAAATTTTTAACAACGATCGTAACCTTAAATTCTACAAATCAATTTTGCATAAGCCGAACATTGTAAAGATTCGTACAATATTCATTTAAACCAATAAGTCCTTAATAAATTCCAAGTTCCACAATATTGCCAGATTCGAAAACACATACTATATTCTATCGAAACTTAATTATCGTAGAAAGCGGTGTGCCACAGCTATAGATTTTTCCTTTCATTAGTACTTCGAGACTTTCTTGTACCATTCTTTAGGACATGTAATTCAAAAAATTTGCAGCTTCACCAATTTCTTACAAACATACATCATTTATTTCTATCCACACAATAAATTATTGTTTCTTTCCTCTACAAACGCGTCCGTAGCGTGTCAACTTTTTTTTTGAATTACTATTAAGATTACATATTGAAGTCTTTTAAGACGACCGCTTTCGTAGTTTCATCATTCGTAGCGTTTACCCCTATCTATTCATTAAAGTACTATTTAAGTAATGTCATTAAAACATTAAAACACAACATCTCGAGATACAAAAACTACAATTATCTACCAATTCCTTCATTTCTGCATCTCCTTATATTTTTCTCATCAATTTTTACACTTCCTCTTACAACATCAAAACCCATTAACATTAAATTAAAGTAGATTCCACAAAACCCGCAGCATCGACTAACGCAACTCCTTTCACTTTATTTAGATTCAAATTAATGCTATGTGAAATTTCGACGCCAGAAATATAACTAAATCTAATATTTGCGATATTTATAAGCTCATATATTTCTTTTAATATTTTCTCATTGGATTTATCAACTATTTTAAAATTCCGATACGTTACTGCAAAACACGATCAACAACAGTTTTCCCCACCCACCCTCTGTGTATATATGAGCCTAAATTCGTTAAAGATTTTGGATGTTCATACAATGGACTTATTGGCAACCAGAAAATCCATAAAACTTGTCTACAGCGAGATGACTATACATAAACCCTACATTCTCCATAAATGAAATCTGCAGTTATAACAACTTTTTCAAAGAATTCCTCATCTACCAAAGGACTTAAAATGTTATTATTTTATCACCTTTATTTGAACGCTTGCTATCTCAACAACACCATCTACCTATCATTTTTTGTGACTCAATTTCTTCCGTATTACAAAATTTGATAACCTTAACTCCTTGAAAAGATTGAGTTAAAAATAGATACAAATTACTAAGAGCACTATAACATTCGAAAAAACATTTTTTATTTTCCACTCTACCAAAAAAATACACTTTTGGATAAAACGCTAATATGGAAAATATCAGCACAACGATAACTATATCAAGTTTTTTCGAACATAAGAAAAATCCAAAAAGACTTCCGAAGATGCATCTTTAGCAGAAGCTGTGATTTAATTTACGATTCCTATTAGTACGGCTTCTCCCGTTGTATTTGTACTTAAACTACCAATAAAACATACTAAAAAATTTTCTGAATTGTTTTTATAAAAAAAAACTTCAAATCTTGAAAAATAATTTTACTATATAAGTTGCCCCGAATTTCTTTTGCAAAATTTATTTCTAGTCCTTACGTCATCAATTCACATCAATAAACTGGCGTACGGCATCTGACGCTTTTAGCAGTAAAAACAACTATAATTTGAATGGCAATTCCCATATAAAAGCCTATTTTTTTTTCTTACCCCTTCCTATTTCTTACATTAATCCTTTGTAAAAAATGCTAAATCTTAATATTTACACTACATCAACAAATAAACCTAAAACTACAAAAACCTTATTAAATTCATTAAATTTCCATTCCAAACAAATATCCATCATTCCCCATCCTCCACAATGTGCTAGCAGCTTTGATTATATAAGTATTTTAACTTCATTTTTGCAATCGGTCTCAATCATCAACAACATTCATATCTATAACACGCATTCTTTTCCATTTACCGGATCGATATCTACAATAAAAATTAATTGCAAGAGCTATGCTATAAGTCAGCATAAAACACCATGCAGCATACATACCAAATTTAAAGACTATTACAATGAGATATGTCGGTATAATTACAAAAATTACAGTGAAGATTGTAAGTACCTTCATGATAAATACCGTGTCGCCAGCGCCTTTAATAGCCGATGCAAAAATTATCCCAGTAGTATCAAAGATTAAGTATATCGCTAAAATTTTTAAAAGATTTACAGCCATTGGTTTTACCCTATCCATTAACAAGACTTGCGATCCATACGAAAATGGATAAAAAAGCTTATTTGACAATAAAATTAAGATAAAAATAACAATTACTGAATAGGCATACATTATGTGAGTAGCAGATTTAACGCTAATTTTTGCAAGAGATGTTTCATTCTTACCCAAATAATTACCAACCATTATTGATATTGCCATACCACACCCCACAAGAGGCATAACAATCAGATTATTTACATTTAAAACTATGTTACTAGCCGTAAGCTCTGTAATACCAAGTGTTCCAACTATAAGTATAAAAATTCCAAATCCCGTCATATCAAAAAAAAATTGAACCCCATTTGGAAAACCATAACGCAATAACCTTTTCATAAAATTAAAATTAGGTTTAATACATCTCGTATTATAAACACTATTGCTTTTTGCAATAATCATAAAAACATAAATTATAAACATAATAGTTGAAGAGATATTGCTTGACCACGCTGAGCCAAGAATACCCAATCTTGGAAACCCTAAATACCCGAAAATTAAACAAACATCCAGAATAATATTTATTATAACACCACAAACACCAACTAATAAAACTACTTTAGTCTTGCCCCTCCCAGCGTAAAAACCAGACAACGCCGCCACAGATAGAGTTGGGAAGGCACCATAACACAATACTTTAAAAAACTTTACTTCCTCGCATGCCACAGCGTATGGGTGCCCTATATTCATAAAGATATTTTCAGATAAAAAAGAAATACAAAGAATCACAAAAGCCGCGATCAGTGCTAGATAAACACTTTGCCAAATTGATGGACCTATCTCTTGATACTCTCCCTTACCATAATATTGTGCTACAAAAACATCAACGTATGCTAAAGTTCCAAGAAAGAGAGTAACAATCGCCCAATTAGAAATACCAGCTGGGGCAGAAGCAGCGAAAGTCTCCTGAGAATATAAAGAGAGAAAAGTTCTATTTATAAAAAGCTGAATTGCCCCAACACTTGTAGAAACAATAAGAGGAACCGCTATTTTCAAAAATTCTAAATAACCCCCAGCGGTCCAATATTGTCTTTTTACGTTATTAAAAATACTCATATTTACAATAAAACGCCCAGCAATTTTTATCTTTGTTAAATTTTTGTCATATACACTTTTGTTGATACAAAGTAATTCAGTTACCATTTATTAAAATTACTTTTAAGTTAAAAACAACACTCTTTAATACTTAAAGCCCAAGCCCAACACTCTGTTGATTATATCAAAAAAAAATCTAGAAGACTTTTAGTTATGAAAAAAGGAAAAAAAATTATCGAGTATGTTAATAATTCTCGCTTTAAATAAAACAAAAAATATGACAATTTTTCAAAAATTATACTGTGCTTATACTTATATTTCGATTACCGCATCTATCATGAACTAGCTTTTCATGAACTAAAATACAAAAAACTGATTACACCATCGTATATGCAAAACACATAAACGAAATAAATTCAAAAAGTGGATTAGAACTAATCATAAAGACATTAAAACACTACGATAGTTTTACATGCGAAACAAAAAAAACAATAAAATCACAAATCAAATGGTAACAAAAAAATTACTATTGGAGTGACTTTATGAAAAACCTAAGTAAAATACACAGTTAAAGAACACTTAATGAGAAAGTCAAACGAACTATGGCAAATAATCGCAGCTCTTCCAAATATAAAAAATAGAAGCGTCGCTAAAAACCATACAAACTTCACAAATATTCCAACAAATGCGTAGATAAACTTATCTGACCTTAACAAACTTTTTCAACTACTCAAACAGTTTTAGTTTTAATAAAAGTAGAGATCTAACATATACTAATTAAAATCTTTTTCACAAAAAAACACTTAAATACAAGCTTTTTAACACAAAAGTTTTTTTTCTTTTTTGATAACGTAGGATCATCGCAACATTTTTTTTGCACAATTTTTTGCGTACTCAACAATATCCACATCTTTTGCTATATCATCATCAGCTTTGAATTTTGAAAATTCATGCTGCATTATCTCTATAAAGTTCTCTCAAGCTTACACATATTTTAAGATCTACTTACCTCACCAATCTTAAATTCGTCATTTGCTAATTCTATAATTCAATCCTTTTATCTGAAAATTCGCTTTTTGATTTTTGTATAAGATGGAATCGCTTGTTAATTTTACCAATTTTACATCTCAATTGACACAATTGTGGTACCCAAATCTTTCAGCATGTTGTATATCATCGCTGTTATACCAGATCATAAAGTATGTCTTACCCCACATACTACAATCATTGTTATAAATATTAACCTATCAATTTCTTTATTTTTAAATTTAGTAACGCTTCATCTTTTTTCGATCTAAATTGACTGCGGAATAATCTAATTCTAAAATTTTTAAACTACGCATTTAAGGCAGCATTTTTTTTTCTTACACAAGTGACTTCAAATCAGACTCTTCAGAATCATCAAGAAGTGGGCGCACTGTACATATTATTACGCTTGGGTACCACTCTTTTAAGTTTCTCAATTGTTTTTTTTGATACGCAGTTTTATCATCTGGAACATAAGCTATTACAGAAAGCCTGCAAGTGCGAAAATATTTTGATTATAGATCCCATCTTATCATCTCTCCATATATAATTTAATTCATAGACGACGCACTCGGTATAGGTGGTGTTGCAGTCATAATCAAGCGCATCATGGGAAGACATTTTTTAATGCTAAATTTTTGTTAAACACCAAATTTATATTGCTCGTCAATCACTAATTAATGATATATTTGCAAACTCTGCCCTATCTTTAATAACCACCAACGAATGCGTTACCGATTGCTATCTGTTGTATATCATTACTGTCAAAATTCGCCAACATCACATCTTTTTTTATCTTTTTTCTTTAATGATAAATCAGTCAATAACGCAATTTCAACGCTAATTCTTGAAAGCAAATCTAACATTTATTTTGCGATGATAAATAATATTGTTTAGCTAATATTTTTCACAATCGACACGATAATCGTTGTTTGACAACTTATTTTCTATAACAAGTAATTTTATTGTACTTAGTGCAACAACAACTTTTTCACAATGCAACAAACATCGCCAATTAGTATTTTATTCATGGAATGTTCGCTCTGCATGTTACTAAATATATTTTTTATTAACTTTTTGCTTGATCACTTATAAACTCAAGTTTTAAATTGTTTTTCAATTTTTCAGCAAATTTAACTTTGACTCGCAATTTTTATTTTTTTACTATTTTTTTAAATTATTTTGTGATAGACACAACGCAGAGTTCAATACAAAAAAATTTCCCCAACGAAAACGATCTGTGCACGTTTTCAGCACCCCCTAAAACTATCTGGATAATGAATTCTCACTAACGCAGTATTGCGTATATGAACACTTACTTTTAATATTCAATTACTTACAGGGTCAATAACTTTTATATGACAATATAATCGTACACTCAGCACATCGTATATGCATTTCCGCATAATGCATACCTGGGTTACCTTTTTGCACAAAGCAAGATGAACGAAACCAACCCTTCTGAATAACAAAGTAAGAAGTATCATTTTCTTTACAATTTCATAATCGTCTACTAGAATAAAAGTGAAAAGTACTATTGTATTTTATTTTTATTTCACCATAAACACAGGTAAAAGTACATGATTAAAAACTCCTTTTATAGAAGTAAATATATCAATTTCCTAAAAAACAAATATGAGGCATATAAATGTTCTCAAATATCTTTTTTTATACTTAAAAGATACTGTTTTTTGTAAATTTCCTCTCATATGCCCCTTCTATTCTACTAAATGTACAACAATTTTGTGACTATTTTTAAGTACCACTTATGGGAAGGTTTTCGTTCTATCTTAATAGCGAGTTGGGGAAAAGTAAGTAAATCTTAGTAATAGTTTTTACGCCAAATTTCGAAAACATATGTGTAAGTGCGAACTCCACACCCTTTTGAGTTTTGCAATCCTATCCCTAAATTTAGCAAATTTATTATAATATAAAGGTGGTTAGAATTTAATTTCAATGAACAGTTAAAATATAGTCAATTCAAGTTTCAGGGGGAGGGATGTAAAGTGTCCTACAGGTGCGTAATTTGCAGCAAAAGTTCGAGATCAGGAAATACGGTCAGTCACTCAAACAAAGTTTCCAAAAGACTTTTCAAGCCTAATTTGCAAAGTTTAGACATTATTATTGACGGGAAGAAGAAACATAAGTATGTTTGCACGTCCTGCATCAAGTCAAACAAAATTAAAAAAGCAATATAGTTAATAATAGACATGAGATGCTCATAAATTGATAAGATCGTGGATTTTTATTTTGTATTATTTATAATCTCAACCGGATTAAATAAATAGCCTCAGCATCTGTTTTGTTCACTTCAGAGATTACGAGCGTTTAACTCCTTATTTTTATATGTGTGATTTCTGGGTTCCAATTGCAACTAGTACAGAGAGTGCAATTTCCTTTGGTTTTGCGTTAGTTAACTCGCACAAATTTCGAAATAACGTTTTTATCAGCTAAAATATTTGTCAAGATTATATATTTTACTTTTATGATTACTGCTTTTACAAAAAAATAGTTTAGATAGAAATTACCATCAGTGTCTTTACAGGATTTACAGTTTTGGAAGTGCAAATAGTAAAGTCTACTGATTTTCTTCTTTCAAAATTTACAGATTTACAAATCTCAATATATTCCGCCAAACGAAAATAAATACTCTCAGTTGCACTAAACATTATAAACTCTGCATTTAATTTTTACACTTGACACTTAAGTATTTTAACAGCTTTAACAGCTTTAATGACAAGAGGATGACACTTAATTGTATTTTTACAACTACATGGGAACATACACAAAAAAATCCCTGTAAAATTTACCTTTTTGTATATTATCTATTAAGGCATTTCCGACAAAAACGGCATCAACATCATCGTCTTGACACAATTTTTCCCAAACGCAAAAATTACAAACATTTTTTTACTACCTCGCATATTTTTTATCCTACCGCTATACGCCCAAACTTGAGGACTTATGTAATAATAGTCAACTGGTACAATTTTATCATGATGCTGTTCAATAAAATGGCTTTAAATCTTTTTCAAAATTTTTCTTAAACATAAGAACTATTTTGTAGGCAAGATACTAAAAGCATCTACATCATCATTTACTTTTATATATATAATCAAAAAATTCATCATCAACCAATTTTGGGGCAACACATCCAACAACAAAATGTAACATGAAGAATCGATTTTTTTATTTCTCTTGAAAGATCTGAAGTGCACATATCACACCCTAAAGATCTCAAGTAAAAAGAAGGATTTTATCATTTTTATTCTAAATAATAATACTTTTAATTTTTGTTCTTAAATCAACAATTTTGTCAAATTTTTCAACCAACTTAATTTTATGCTGGCGTTATTTATTTTTATTACTCTGAAAATCACATTTTAAAAACATTAATTGCCTAATTCAACCGCATCCATTACCATGCTCATTCGTAATATTTAATTTCTTAGCGTTGATATAAATATACTGGCCAAAATTTTGCCGAGATAGTAAAAAAAGAGGTTCATTCGAATGTAGAGCTTATGACTCTTAATTTCTATGTTGAAAGAAGAAATTATTTTTTTAATCATTTTTTTTGTACAATCTGCGGAGGTGTTATAGTCGTCAAAATTAAAAATTCTTATTCTTCTATGTTTTTCGTTGGAATTCTACTTGCAAGATACATCCCGTGCTACACAATCGTTTGAATATTTTAATCTCAATTTCTATAGTGTCTTCACGCATCATCCGTCAAAACTCTCGCTCACATGCACCTAAAAAAACGACTTTATTCTTCAATGAGAAAATAAAACATCCAAACCGTGGATCATCAAATCTAGCACTACGCCTATATGATTAGTCGTAAATTATAAAGTCCCAATCTTATATTCTATTGATTTCAATAAATTTTAGATTATTTATTATTATAAAACGTACCGCAAAAATGAACGCAGGATTAAATTATTCAGTATGCCCTTATTAGTGAAATCAAATTTTTAACTCTCGCTGATTCTATAAGTTATTCGACTTCTTTATGATTTAAAGTAAAAAAACTTCAACAAAATAATGCACATTGTTTCTTAGGAACAATTTCGTTATTTGTAATGATAAAAAGTTAGCGTTGGGATCACTGTTGCATCAATTTTTTCTTAGAAGTAAATTGAAGCCAGTAAAATAATTCCTCTGTTTATTTTTGCAATTTTATTAACTTTTTCATTTATATACTATAAATTCAAGTCTTGAATTAGGGCAATATTTAAAAATTTTTGCATGATGTTGTCATAAGTAGCTACTCCAGACAACAGCAGTTTTCACCTCCATTTTTTTACATCCATTCATAACTTTTTCAATTATCTCATCCAAATTATATTTTGAGAGATACAGATGCGACAGCGGTATGGTGGTGGGCAGCAGGATGTGGAGAGAAAACGTCAAAACTTTCTCAACAGTTTTTTTAAGCTCCCTTACCTCAACACTTTACAGATCAATACCTGCGGCGTTTGCAAAGCGGACATTTATACAAATACGTTATTACATAACAAACTCTTCAACCCTACACTAACACTACTTGCATCATTATCTGTAAACCATTTAATTGACGAAATTCTTATCGTATATTGATGTAAAACATATCTTATACTTCTTAAAAATATTAAATATTTTTACAAAACACAAACTTTTAAAAGCTTCATTATATTTTTTAGCATTCATAATCCTTTTTCACATCCAATTTCCAAACTATCCTAATTGAGCCATATACCTACTTACCGCAACAACAATATTCGCGAGTTTATCAATCCGTAACCTAAAAAATAATGTGTAATAAGTAACTATATCTACCATGATTTCTAAGCTGACTTCAAACATCTACCAATATCTTCATCACTTGCAATAATACAACACCGACTTTCAGTCGTTATCATATTTTTCGTAGTATAAAAAGAGAAATCAGAGTCCTCTCACACCAAAAGAATACACTTTTTTATTTTCAAAATCAGCACTATGTGCTCGACATGAATCTTCGATAAGTACAAACTTACATTTTCTTCTAAACACCACAATCACTACCATATTTTATCTCAATGCACCCCACAAAAATGAACTATTAAAACAGACCAAAACATTTTTTCTTTTTTTTTACACTCTTCCTATTTCAACGAGGTCTGTATTTGAAGTTTTTTGATTAATATCCACAAAAACAGGCCACCACAAAAGAGCACCACAAAAAAAAGAATTGAATTTGACGTAGCTATGAACGAAAAAAGACGCTGTAATAACCTTATCACCCACCAAGACTCCTACACATCAAAAGAATTACACGAAGCAACACCGTCAAACTTAACTCTCACAATCCTAAACTCCATATTAGAAATACTTAAAAAAAGCTACTCAAACTGCCTAACATACTCACCCACATGCAAGCAATGATACCCTGACCTAAAATTTCTTTAACAAGTTTTTTTCTCCAACAAATAAAATACGCTATACATCTGTCACATATTTTTAATTTTTTATTTTCTTAATTAATAATGTATCTACTAGTCCTAAAATTCAGTCAATAGTTACTATTTTACTGTTCCTCCACAATAGCTATTAATAAGTAGCTCCTATCTTTTTTTTTTGCCATATCTAAAGCTTCTTTTTATTCAACATTAGAGTGGCACTAGGTTTTGCCACTATTGACACCCCCACCCCACGTGCTCTATATTTTCTTTAAAATATAAATGAATCTCAAAGTTGAATTAATAGCACCATTTAAAGCTAATTTTGATATAAATAATGTTCTGTAAGTTTTTTATGCTCTCAATCTCACAAAATTCTATTTTCTCTCCTCGTAATCCCATAATATTTGTCTAACTTAACTAGAATTACTCTGGGCTACGTGCACTTATACACTATACAAGGTGCTACAACGTCCATACTAATCATCAGCAACGCACCATATCATCTATTAATAACAAAACTTTTCACAAATTTACAAAATATTGATACATACCATCGATCGTCGATTCTATAATACGACAATAGCAAGTTCTGCTGAATATCAAATTATAACCATGTATTCCACAATCTGCGTAATCATGAGCTACACACATATGACAATAAACATAACAATTTCCTCAAACAATAATATCGCCAAATGCAACCCGTGCCTACTATATAATACATACCAAACAACCTATAATTTTCGTTTTTCGTTACAATATTTTAAATCCCTCGGACACCTATCTTATTACTGGGAAGAAGCTAGAAACTTTACAATTATTCCCTTACAGCAGCAAATTTAACGAATTTCAGTACTCCACACTTACACCCCACAAGCCAGCATCCAGATCTCTCTTTGCCCAACTTCTTATAATTTGTACCATGACTTTATAACATATAGAACAAAGACCAATTTATACATTCTTATACTTTTCAATAATTGCACTTTTATAAACAACAGCTATCCTATATGTATCACACATATAAACACTTTCAAAAAAACAACACATATGTAGATATCCACTAAGGGATTAAATAAAATAAATCTCTACAAGCTTACAGCAAATTTTGTGAATACGTTATACATTATAATCTTTATTTTTTATCAACAATGACGAACATAAACTCAGCTTCAGTGGTTAATTTTTTATCAACGTAGGCTCTGCTTTTTATTTTACCACGTTTCCCACTATATTTAACTGCTTCTACATGTAGTTCTAAAACATCTCCCGGCCTCACTGGTCTACGAAACTTTGCCTTATCTATAGATATAAAATACGCAAGACAACCTCTTATTTCAGGTTTAGATAAAAACATAACGCACGATGTTTGTGCCATTGCTTCAATAATTAAAACACCTGGCATTATTGGCGATCCCGGGAAATGACCCTGAAAAAAATCTTCATTTCCACTTACAAGTTTATACCCAATAGCACTTGAAGGATTTACTCTGCCAATTTTTACTTTATCAATCATTAGAAATGGATACCTATGAGGTATATAATTCAAAATTTCCTTAAGACCTAACACCATTTCTGTTCTCGTTAACTTTGCTTGTTTAGTATTATTATCCATTACTTCTGAAGTTTCATCTGTTTCAACAATTACTTTCTTCAAAAATTCCTTTATGAAAATATATTATACTCCGATGTTCAGGTTTATCAACAACTACTTTGGATTCCACAAGCTCACCAATTAAATAAATATAAAAGCCTATCAAGTCTAAAATTTTTATGCTTCATAAACTTCATTACTACAACGCCATGAACACTATCTAAAGCTACAATACTCTGTTAAAATATATCTTTATTACCAAAAAGTTTCCCTGAAACAACCATCGAAAGCTCCACTGCTATGATTTTCATCTTATGCTTTAGCATTTTTTTACAACTCAGTTTGATTATACAACTCAGTCTCTACACTAAAACATTTCAATATTTATACACTTACATATCACTCCGCCAAACAAAAATAATATTCCTTAAAATGCTTTATTCTTTTTTTATCACTTAAAAAATATTTCCTAAAGTAAAATAAAATTTTGGTTTATGTTTGGTTTTAGTTAGCCCATATGCACAATCAAATCTTATAGGAAGCATAGGTATAGGTAATCTAATTCCAAATCCTACGCTTTGATACAAATATTTTTGTGTTTTTTTAACAAAAAGTTCACCTGCATCATAGAATAAAAATCCTTGAATAACCGTTCTATTACCTTGAGAAATTATCGGAAATTTATGTTCGACATTTATTATCCCCATAAATTTTCCACCATTATAGGGATCAATTTCATCTCTATCGTAACCTCTTACAGTATTTGCTCCACCTATATAAAATCTCTCATAAATAGGAACTGATTGATGTCGTCCATAGGGGGTAATTAGTCCAAACTGCAAATTAGTACTTAATACAAATTTATAAAACGTAGGAAAGAACCACTTTAAATTAACAATACCCTTGACAAAATTTTTATTACCTCCAAATGCTTTGCTCGCTATTTGCAAAGTTACAAGCTTTACGCTCCCTTTTGAAGGATCAAAAACGTAATCTCTTGAATCATACAAAAAGTGAGAAAAAATACTTGATATCTTGCCTTTTTCACTACTAACATAAACTTCATCTCCAGAATATTCAGATCTAATACGAGCGGTTTCGTTATTTTTTTCCCTAACATTCTCTTTTTTAATAATTGAACAAAAGTCAACATTCTCATATCCATATCCAAACAATAAACTTACTCGTTCACCAATTCTAGGTCCCAATTTAGTCTCAATCCCAATCCTTTTATCATTTTCTATAATATTCTTATTTTCATTCTTATTTCTAGACACCAAGACCGAAGAGATTGATCCTTTATCACAATTTCTCATCTTTCTATGCAAAATATTATTTCTTCTATAAGCGTTCAAATTTAAGCTCATATTTTTATCAAAAGCCCATGGATCCATCCAACCAATCTCATAATTTTGTTGTTTTTTGCTTACTTCATAAAACAAATTCAACTTTTGTCCTAATCCAAATACATTTATATGTTGAAGTTGAACCAAACCAGTAAAGGATGCAGATGAGGAATAACCAAAACTAACAGCAGTAGTAGAATTGCGAGCACTCTCAGTAACATAAAATTCTACATCAATGACATTAGGCACATCAGTGAATAGTTCATTATGTTCCACATTTTCAATAAAACCTAAGCTATAAATTCTTTCAATACTTCTTAACAATTTTTCAACCGAAAACACTTTACCTGACTTCATAAGCATTTCTCTCTTTATCACTTTGTTTTTAGTTGAATAAAGCCCATTAATATAAATATTCCCTAAATAAAAAACTTCATTTTCTTTAATTAAAAAATTTACATCTATAATCCCATAAATACTTTTTTTATCAAAACACGGCTCAACTACTATCCTTAAATATCCCTTATTAACATAAAATTCACGAATATGATTCGTAATTTCTTCAATATCATGCTGGCTAAAAACCTTACCTTTTTTAATTTTAATCATCTTCCCTATTTGCCCATCATCATAAATACTAAAATTCCCATTATAAGTTACAGAACCTATTTTATATCTAGTGCCCTCGTTAATATTTAAAGTTAGAAACATTTCTGTTTTAGCATCATTATACTCAACACTTGAAGAAATAAATTGGTAATCTACGAAACCATTATTCTTATAAAATGTTTCGATAGATTTTAAATCCATTTGATAAATATCTTCCTTAAATACTTTTTTCAATCTTGTTTTCATAAGTTTCAGAATTTCTTTTTCTTTAAAATGAATTACACCTTTAACTTTAACACTTTTTATAACGATTTTTTTATTTTCTGTTATAAGAAAAGTTACTGTCACTTTATTTGTATCTGTGTTAACTGTATGATGAACTTCTATTTTACAGTTAACATAACCCTTATTCCTATACAAAACGCCTATCTTTTTCTTAGCATCCTCAAGTTTTGAAAAATCGTAACAACCTCTTTCCTTTAACCTACTTATACTCTTAAGCCTAGATGGAGAAAACTCTGAATTTCCCCTAAAAACAATACGTTCTATGAAAAGATCTTCACTAACTTCAAAAATAAGATTCCCGTTCTGCTTATTAAAATAAACTTTAACATTATCAAAATAACCCAGGCTTGCAATTGAAGCTGCGTCTTTTTTTGCCTTATATTTTGAATATTGTTTCCCTTTTTTAAGATCTACAACTGCCAAAACACTTTTTAAACTTACATTTTTCAATCCCTTAATTAAAACATCTGAAATCCTATAACTATTATTTGCATAAGAATGCATAGGGAAAAACATAAAGACAAATATTAAAACGAACATATAACAAACTTTCACTAGAATCCTCAATTCTCAAAGAAAAATAACGCAACACTCTAAATCTATTTATTTATTTATTTCAGTAATAGCCATAATTACGAAAACATCAATCTTTGTTACTTTTAATTGTTTTCTCCCATATAATGCGTATCCCTTCTAAAGTCAAATTCGGGAAAACAATTTCTATATCTTTTATATCATCCAACATAACTTCCGCCAAGCCACCAGTAGCGATCACATGTTTAACCTTTATTTCTTTTTTCATTCTTGTAATAAGTTCTTTTACAAGTCCTACATATCCAAAATAAATACCAGATTGCATACACTCAAAAGTATTAAAACCTATTGATCTTAAAGGTTTTTTTATTTTAACAATATTTGGAAGCTGCGGTGCCTTTAAATTTAACGATTGCATCAAAATTAACGGTCCCATAGTTATTGCTCCGCCAATATATTCTCCACTGCAATTTATGCAGTCAACAGTTGTCGCTGTACCAAAATCAACAACAATACATCCTTCCTTGTAAAAAGAATATGCAGCCACAACGTTGGCAATTCTATCAGCACCTGTTTCCTTAGAATTTTCTGCCGAAAAGATAAGTTCTCCACAACTATCACAGCTCACAAAAAATATCTCTTTGTCAAAATATTTTTTGAAAAGTTCTTTAAAAACATCGATTAACAACGGAACAACACTCGAAATTGCAATATTATTTACTTCCTTTGCATCAAAACCAGAATAAAAAAGCATATTCATAAGCATCACTGCATATTCATCTGAAGTTCCATCTTTTTTAGTCAACATTCTCCAAACTTTCAATGGTTTAGGCAAAATCTTACCATCTCTCATACCAAACAACCCAACAGTTATATTTGTATTGCCAATATCCAATGCTAGAAACATACTTTTTTAATATGCACTCTCTTCTTAATTAGCCAAGTACTAAAATTACTATTACAACGTAATTTATTTAGCTGAAAAAGCAGCGTCTGTAGATTTTGAAAATCCGATAAAATATATTTCATCACAAGGAATTAAATTTTAAAAACAGTATCACCAAAACTATCTATAGCGACAATCAACGGCATATCTTCAACTTCAAGCTTATAAACTGCTTCAGGTCCTAAATCTTCGAAAGCTATCAAATCAAATTTTTTTACAGTTTTAGAAAGAAGCGCCGCAACACCACCAGTGGCTACAAGATAAACTGCATTGTTTTTTTCTATAGAATCAACAACAACTTTAGAACGAGCACCCTTCCCAATCAAGAATTTAACACCTTCTTCTAAAAATCTAGGAGTAAAACCGTCCATCCTTGAAGATGTAGTAGGGCCACACGCTCCTATGATCATACCTGGCTTCACTGGTGACGGACCGCAATGATAAATTGCGATATTTTTCAGATCAAAGGGTATCTTCTTGCCACAATTCAACATTTTTATAATTCTATCATGAGCAGCATCTCTCGCTGTATAAATAGCCCCACTAAGTAAAACTTTTTGTCCCGCTTTTAAAATTTTAGAATCTAAAATTAAATCCTGCAAATTTACTTTCATATCATAATTGATTTTCTTCTAAATGAATGACATTGGATATTCACGGACACCGGCAAAGAAGCTATATGAACCGGATTTGTCTCAATAAATACTGCTAATGCTGTTGTTGTTCCGCACATTCCCATAGGACCAACATTCAACTTATTTATTTCATCTAGTAACTCTCTTTCTTTTTCGTCATAAAAAATATTTTTATTTTCGCTACCTATTTTACGGATTAGTGCTTTTTTTGACATAAGGCCAACTGATGAGAAATCTCCACCTATACCAACACCAACAATCAGAGGAGGACAGGCATTCCTACCTTTCTCATTTACAGTATCCAAAACAAATTCTTTTATTCCATTCCAGCTCGCTGACGGAGTAAGCATCTTTAATGAACTTGCATTTTCACTTCCGCCACCTTTAGCTAAAAAAGTAATTCCTATTTTATCGCCAGACACTATTTCAATATAAATATTTGCTGGTGTGTTGTCTTTAGTATTTTTTCTATTAAGTGGATCAAAAACAATAGATTTACGTAAATAATTTTTTGTATATCCTAAAGAAACACCCTTATTTATTGCACAGTAAATATTCCCATCTTCTATAATCACATTATCCCCAAACCTTACAAAGAAATTTGCAGTGCCAGTATCCTGACATAATGGAATTTGCCTTTCTTTTGCAACAAACGCATTTTCAACAATTTCCTCCAAAATATCTTTGGCAATACTTCCTCTTTCAAAAACAATACTTTTCTCTAAAGATTTCAAAACATCTACAGGGAGTTCAAAATTTGCTTTAGCACATAAATTTTCAACGGATTCTATAATAGTTTTAGATTTTATCTTCCGCACTTTTTATATAACCTTTTTCCATCATTGTTTTAGTTATAGCTCTACTTCTTTTTATTATCATTTTTGCATTGTTAAAAATCTCATCGTAGCTCAACTTTTTGTTGGCAATTTTTTCCTCTATGGCTTTTACTCCTATTGCAGCTGCAATCTTAGGAAAGATTTCCCAGTCATCCATACTAGGAAGAATTTTGTCTGACCTAATTTTATTATCCGCAATGCAAGAAGCGAGTCCAAGTGCAGCCGTTATACACATGCTGTCTGTAATTGTGGATGCTCTCACGTCAAGTACTCCGCGAAAAACACCAGGAAACCCTAAAGAATTATTCACCTGATTTGGAAAATCGCCTCTCCCTGTAGCCACCACAGCTGCTCCTGCTTCTTTTGCTTCCCATGGCCAAATTTCCGGTACAGGGTTCGCACACGCGAAGATTATAGGATTCTTAGCCATTGTTTCTATCCATTCTTTTTTTATCACATCCGGCCCCGGAGTCGACAAAGCAATAACGACATCGGCGTTTTCCATAGCTTCTTTAATTCCACCATCTAAGTTATTAATATTCGTATTCATAGCCGTTTTCCACTTTTCAGAATGTAGTGTCAAATCGCTTCTGTTTTTATTAATAACACCATGTAAGTCAACTAAAATTATATTTGCAGGATTAGCACCATAAAGAGATAAAAGTTTATATATACATATGTTAGCAGCGCCAGCCCCTACCATCGTGATCTTAATTTTATCTATCTTTTTAGAAACAATTTTCAAAGCATTTATTAATCCTGCAAGCGTTACAATTGCTGTTCCCTGCTGATCATCATGCCAAACAGGTATGTTACACTCCTTTCTCAGAGTATCTAATACAGAGAAGCATTTAGGCTGCTCTATATCCTCTAAATTTACGCCGCCGAAAGATGGTTGTAATATCTTTACAGTTCGTATTATCTCATTTTCATCTATAGTACCAAGACATATGGGATACGCATCAACTCCGCCAAGATATTTATACAAAAGAGATTTCCCCTCCATAACTGGCATCCCAGCCTCAGGACCTATATTACCTAAACCTAAAACTCTTGTTCCATCACTTACTACTGCAACGCTGTTCCACTTATTTGTGTACTCGTATACAAGTTCTGGTTCTTTAGAGATATCTTTGCACACTTCCGCAACTCCTGGACTATACCATACAGAAAAATCGTCAAAATTTTTAATTCTACACTTAGAGACAATTTCAATTTTTCCTCTATAAAAAGGATGCAACTTTTTCGCAATTCTAGATGGCTCATATGCCACCCCTAAAAGCCTTCTCCTATCAACTTTTTCTCGTTTTTCCACACTATATCTCCTATTACGACGCACCACAAACATATTTTATGATACCTGTTGTAAGTAATAATACTGCAAACCCTAAATTATTTTCAAAGATTCCGCGAAAAAGTTTTGCTTAAAACCAAAATCACACGCCAAGTGAAATTTCTAAACTTTAGTCCTATTTCATCACTTCTTATTCTTAAATTAACGCAACAACCTCTTTAGGTTGTATACACCATTTTAACTACAAACAGCCAATAAATAGACTTTAAATCTTCAAATAAGTTCAAATTATCTGCCCACTATAACCTCTCAAAATTCATACTCTGCTATTTCTTGTTTTTTATCCATAAAAAAATTAGATATTATATGCTGCTATTGTAGTTAACTTGTACATTAATTACTAGTCACTAGATGTCTAAATAGAATTAAAAAAATTTATTCATCCCATTTTTTTTCTTTAATATGTCAACATACGTTTATCTAATCAGAGGTAAATTTGTAAATAACGCATACTTAAAATTTTACGTATTTCAAAAGTATAAAAAACAAAAAGGACTTAACTAAGCAATGAATAAAGAGAAAAACAAACAAATCGCAGAGATAGATGATGCTTATTTTATGCTTCAAGCTATAAAGGAAGCTTATAAAGCAAAAAAAGTAAAAGAAATACCTATAGGGGCAGTTATAGTTAAAGATAAAAAAATAATAGCAAGAGGTTTTAATAAATGTATTACATTATCCGATCCTACAGCTCATGCTGAAAACGTTGCATTGAGAAAAGCTGCAAAAAAGTTGAAGAATTATCGTTTGAACAATTGCTCCATATATGTTACAATAGAGCCTTGTACGATGTGTATGGGAGCTTTACTAAACGCTAGAATAGAGAAAATCGTTTTTGGTGCATTCTACAAAAAGGTTGGTGTATGCGATGAAGGCATATGTAAAGCAAATGTATGCAAAAAACTTAATCATAAGACAGAGGTCAATGGCGGGAAAGAAGAATATTTGAGTACTAGATGCTCAAATATCATCAAAAGTTTTTTTAAAGAAAGGAGAATTGAAAATAGAAAAAGGCGAGGTTTATTAAGTTGTGAGATAGCAATGGGGGGGGGTGAATGGGGTTCGACGGGAACGATTGATGTAATGACAGCAGGTCGGAGTTAGTCGATGGCTCCGTAAAAATCGACTAAAAAATAAACAACAATAATGATTTTACTTCAATGCAGAGTTTTAAAATTCTAGGATTGGGAATGTTCTTGTTGGCTCTTCTTGGAATAAAAAATGGTTTTAAGGACTTTAGGAGTCTTAGAGAAATGCCAATAGCTGCTTAGAACAAACAAGTCGTATTTTATTTTGGGCGTCTGCTGTAAGAGCAAAACTACAAAGGGCAAGTTGGTTATTGGCGATTTGTGTCGTAGGTTCAAAATGAATGAAAGAGTAGCAGTTTATAACGTGATCTTGTCTGGAAGTAGCGTTGTATGATGAAGAAGTTCCAGATTAAACCTGTAGCGGTCTTACTGAAACATTTTCGGACGCGGGTTCGATTCCCGCCACCTCCACTCTGTAAAAATCATGAAAATATTTACAAGTAAGTAATTGTGTCACTTCACACGTTTGCATCTATAATCCGGGGTATTATTTGTTGTACTTTTTATGAATAAAGACACCGATACATCTTCTTAATTTATAAAAAGTGGCTTGAAAAATAAAAAATCGTAACTTTTTTTGTGTCGTGGTGTTGTTTTTAGATTTATGTGTGCTTATATGTCTTTAATGGAGCAAATCAAAAGATACTTATAAAAAATGAATGATTTGAGGTAATAAAGTTTGCATATATGGCAATTACATTAAAAGATGTAGCTTCTTGTTAAACTAAAACAGCAAAATAGTCATGATTTATGTTGTAGTCAAAAATAAAAGCTATAAATCTTGAGCGGTTAGTGTTGATATCAACGTGCAAGGTGGGGGGGGGTACGTTGCTTTTGGCGTGTTTTGCTGTTGAGTTTTTTCTTTGTGAATTTAATTATGTAAGCTTGTAAATAGCTTGATAGTGTAAATATAGTGATCGATCTTAGAAAACATAAAATTGCACAGCAATTCTACGTAGTTCGATGAGATAAAGTTTTGCGTTAAACTTTATAATTGCTGGAGCAGTCGTAGTTGCCCGATGGTGTAATTGGTAGCACATCTGCCTCTGAAGCAGAAGTTTCCTGGTTCGAGTCCAGGTCGGGCAGATAGGTATTACTTCAATTTTTACTAAAAATTAAGGCCATGTTAGTACGTGTTACTTGCTCTAATTTTATCGATGTTATATCATCATCTAATGTCTAGGCATGTATGGAACAAGTATTTTTTATTATTCTATTAGTAAACTTAAACTCACCTTCTGTGTTATACGTCATTATTTTCTTTCTAGCCTTTATCTCGCACAAATTTTTGGCAAATAAATCCTCATCACTTCACAGGCACTTGTCACAGTCATAGCGGAAAAGTTCCCACAGCAAGCATTCTAAGATCCTTCTAGAATAAAAGGCAGATGAAGAGTGTACTCCCCACAACTATAAGTATCAAATTCAATATGTTTTTGCTCCATAGCAAATTTATAGTTTATCAATGAATTAAGTAGTAGTTAAGTATATTCGTTTACATATACATACATTCATTTTAAAATTTAAATATCAAAATTGACTTCATTTTTAAAAAAACATAAAATAATTTGTGTGAAAGCGACAATTAGAGTTAATTCGGAGAGATGTAAGGGGTGTGGTTTATGTATAGAATTTTGTCCAAGACAGTGTATATTTTTTTCAAAACAGTTTAATAAATCTGGATATCACTGGGCAGTCCTAGAAAAAGAAAATGACTGTACGGGTTGTGGTCTTTGTTTCATGATGTGTCCAGATATTTGCATAGAAACTTATAAGAATAAAGGTATACGATGAAGAGCTTTCTTAATGGTAACATTGCTCTTTGTAAAGGTGCAATCACGGCAGGACTTAAGTCTTACTTCGGTTACCCGATAACACCTCAAAATGAGATTCCATCGTACCTATCAAGAAAAATGATTGAAATTGGAAGAGTTTTTGTTCAAGCTGAATCTGAAATTGCAGCAATAAATATGACTTTAGGTGCAGCAGTAACAGGAGCAAGAGCCATGACATCGTCATCTTCACCTGGAATATCCTTAAAACAAGAAACAATTTCTTACATGGCTGGGATGCAAGTTCCTGCTCTTATAGTGAATATTCAGAGGGGAGGACCTGGACTTGGAAATATTTCTGGGGCCCAATCAGATTATTTTCAAGCCGTAAAAGGTGGAGGACATGGAGATTACAGAATAATTGTCATTGCACCAAACTCGGTGCAAGAAATGTATGAAACAGCTTATGATGCTTTTGATTTAGCTGAAAAATATAGAACTCCAGTTATGATACTCTCGGACGGCGTAATAGGACAAATGATGGAGCCTGTAGAATTTAATAAATTAGAAAAAAAAGAATCAGAATTAAGTAAAAAAGATTGGATTCTCAATGGTTGCAAAAATAGAAAACCAAGATCTGTTAAGTCACTGTTTATGAAAGAAGGTATTTTAGAAGAAAATAATATTAAATTACAAAAAAAGTATAAACTTATATCTGAAAATGAAATTAAATATGAATTATATATGGCAGAAGATGCTGAAGTTATTATAACTGCTTACGGTATCTCGTCAAGAATATCAAAATCCGCAGTGAAACTCGCAAGAAAAAATGGCATTAAAGCAGGCCTTTTTCGACCGAGAGTCCTGTGGCCATTTCCATCTAAAATCATAAACTCTCTAGCAAAAAGCAATGTGAAATTCTTGTCTGTTGAACTAACTTGCGGCGGGCAGATGATTGAAGATGTAAAACTTGCTTTAAACGGAAAATCTAGCGTTGAATTTTTAGGAAAAACAGATGGTAAACTCATTACAGAGGAGGAAATACTTAATAAACTAAAAATACTTTAATAAACTTATATGGGAAAAATGTTATCGAGACCAAAAAGCTTAAAAAATGTGGCTTTGTCGTACTGTCCGGGTTGTGGGCATGGCATAGTTCATAGAATTATTGCCGAGTGTATAGACGAATTATCCATAAGGGAAAAAACAATAGCAGTGGCTCCCGTAGGCTGTGCTGTTTTTGCTTATGACTATTTTAATTTTGACGTCACGGAAGCCCCTCACGGAAGACCGCCAGCCGTTGCTACAGGCATAAAAAGGACAAATCCGGACAAATTTGTATTTACCTATCAAGGAGATGGAGATATAGCCGCAATAGGAATGGCAGAAACTATGCATGCGGCAAACAGAGGCGAAAATATATCTATAATATTCGTGAATAATGCAAATTACGGTATGACGGGCGGCCAAATGGCTCCCACAACATTAATAGGACAAGTGACTGATACTACGCCTTTTGGCAGAAATTCTAAAAAAGAAGGATACCCCATAAAACTTTGCGAACTTCTTTCAGTACTGGAAGGGTCAATATATTTAGAAAGGGTTTCAATTCACAATCCTAAAAACATAATAAATACAAGAAAAGCAATAAAAAAAGCTTTTCAATGCCAAATCGATGGGAAAGGTTTTTCCATGATTGAAGTTATTTCAAATTGTCCAGTTGGTTGGAGCATGTCTCCACTTGAATCAATAAAATGGGTTAAAGAGGTGTTTATAAAATCTTTTCCGCTTGGAGTGGTATGCGATAAAAGATAAAGTTAAGATTCCAACGTAATATAATCTTTTTATGACATTAAAAACTATTGGAAAATTATGTTTCTAAAAGTGAACTTTTTGGATCAAGTTGGTATTTTCGAAGAGGTAAAAGTAAAAAAACAATTGCTTTTAATTCAAGCCCATTCACTCCGCTTTTGGAACAAAACTTTTTGTAATGAATTAACAAAAGTTTAATATTGAAGTTGACACAGTGATAGATACTATATCTATAGAAAATGTGTAAGAATATTTACAAAAAACATGAAAATACCTCGGCAGCTATGTAAAGTTTTAAATGTGAGAATAATAAAATATACGAAGTAGGCATCAATTGTTTGCAATGCCAAAAAACTAAAAATTTCGTTGCCTCTAAAGAGCAATAAATGAAGAAATTTTTAAAACAAAAATTACACAGAGTATAAAGATCGATGCATGAAATTTTATGATTCATCATTATTTTCAGCAAGTTTTATTACGTGTATTAATGGAAATAACCTTTCAGATTTATGTACAATAAGAAATTTATATATAATTCCAAAAATTTTTGATTAAACACTTAATATAACAAAAAAGCGACTCCTTTTGTCTTTTATAGAATTATTTATTTGTGCACAAAGTGAAAGTGCATAAAAGGTGATTTTCTGCAAGCTAAGAGAGATTAGCATGAATTTGTGCTAATAGATAAATAAAGATGAACTTACATTGTTTATTAGTATTTCATGAAAATTATTCTGGCAAGCACTCTGTTGAACGTTCTTTTATCTATGTTGAAAGCATAAAAAAAGTAACAAATTAAAAAATTGATACCAAAAGTAGTTCTCGTTATAGCAATAATTTAAAACTAGAATAATTAGTTATTGATCTAAGTAAAAAATATTGTAACCTGAATGGAAAAGACTAAAAGGACTAAATGTCAAATGTAAATAATAGCCAAAAAAAATCATAGCGAAGTACACGTAACTTTTTTTATATTGATAATTTGTAACATTATATCTTGACGAAAAATGGATAAAAAGACATTCCTCGGTACTCAAAAAAAAACTAACAACTTCTGAAATAAAAGGTCGGTAAACTAATCGTATTCGATCAATCCATAGTCCATTCCAAAATTAGAATCCAAATTTTACATAAAATACAAAATATTCACCATATAACCTAAAGTATACTTAACTTCATAGAATTAATCTAAATACTCGTGCAATAATTTGCTTCTACTTGGGTGCCGTAGTTTCCTTATTGCTTTAGCTTCAATTTGCCTTACTCTTTCTCTAGTCACTCCAAATCTCTTACCAACTTCTTCAAGAGTGCTGGGATACCCCACACCTATGCCGTATCTTAAACTAAT
Organism: Candidatus Endomicrobiellum calonymphae; assembly: GCA_031269945.1. Lineage (GTDB taxonomy): Bacteria > Elusimicrobiota > Endomicrobiia > Endomicrobiales > Endomicrobiaceae > Endomicrobiellum > Endomicrobiellum calonymphae. The sequence goes on along the minus strand of JAISYK010000007.1, from coordinate 14,799 downwards.
AATTTCAGCTTCGCGTGGAGTTAAAGTATTTAACACTTTTTTAAGTTCAAGTTGAAGTCTGTATCTTTGAGTTTTAACTACGGGATTTGGACTATTTTGATCCTCTATAAAATCTTCTAAACAAGAGTCTTTCTCTTCTCCAACAGGAGTTGAAAGAGACACCGGCTCCTGCATCATCTTTAATATTCTTCTTACCTTATCATGAGGGAATCTCAAGACCTTTGAATATTCTCCCATAGTAGGATCTCTCCCCATCTCTTGTTGATACTTCCTTTTAATTTTAGTAAGCTTCGATATGAGCTCCTTCATATGAACAGGAATTCGTATAGTTCTTGCTTGGTCTGCTATGGCACGATTTATGGATTGTCTTATCCACCACGTAGCGTAAGTTGAGAATTTGAACCCTCTTTTCCACTCGAATTTTTCTACGGCTTTTGATAAGCCGAGATTACCTTCTTGTATTAAGTCTGATAATTCCAAATTACTCAACCCGACATGCTTTTTTGCGATTGAAACAACAAGCCTAAAATTTGCTTCAATAAGCTTCACCTTATATCTGTGTATGACATCTTCATATTTTCTAATCTTTCTATCAGTTTCAATCATTTCCTCAGGACTTATAGCAAAATTCTCTTGTAAATTACTCTGTCTCTCAAAAAGATTCTCAATACTCTCCATATCTTCTAAAGCATTTTTTGCAGGAACAGTAGTATATCTTTTAAATTTACTTGCAGAAATCTTACCTAAATTCAAATCTTTAAATAACATTTGCAACTTAGAAATAGGATTTTTATATTTACGTTCAAATCTACTAAAATCATCCTTTATTTCGTATAACTTCTGAACTAATGTCTTAATTTTATTTATAATTCTCTTAATTTTATCATGATTAAGATTAAGCCCTATAACAATATTAATAATCTTAGATCGAAGCTCTTTAACTTTAGCTTGGCAATTTTCTCTATCTTTTCTTGATATTGATTTGAGTTTCAATTTCTTTTCACAAATTTTTATACTCTCCTCAATACAATCTATTTTCTCCACAGCCATTCTTATTTTTACACTCATTCCCTTTAACTGTGCCTCAGACTTTCTTCCTCTCGGCATAAGCTCTTTCGGCGTCATTTCTTGCTGCCCTATAAGAGCTTCCCAGTTTCTTATTTCTTTTACAATAAGCGGTGACTCTAAAATTATAAATTTTAACTTTTTCTCATTTTCTTTTATATTTTTTGCAAGCTCAACTTCTACGCATCTTTCAAGCAACGGAACTCTTGACATTTCATTTAAGTACATTCTTACAGGATTTATATCCTCTTCTTCATTCATAATTTTTACGGATTGTTCTATAACCTCGGCAGCATTTCCCCTAATATCACTGGAAATATATCTTCCACTTTTCGAATAATCTTGCTCTTTACCAACATCAATTAAACTCTTAGATAAATTTCTTTTCACCATTTCATTTCCCTGAACCTTTTAAAAGAGATGTCAATTTTTTATATTCGTAAAGTATCCTTTCATTTTTTTCTTTTTTACCTTCACTCATCAAAAGAATTTCTTTTTCGAGTTGTTGTCTTTTTCTTTTAAGTTTACCAGTTCCAATATCTTTTAAAATAGTATCAATAGCTTCTCCAACGTTGCTATATTCCACTACATTTAGAATTAGTTCTAAAAACCAAGATTTATATTCTTCTGATAAAGCATTCAATATTTCCACATCGCTCAGGCCTGAACCAACGAGATCAAAAACTTCCTTGCATTTTACATTTTCAAAACAATCACAATCCAACTTTCCAATATAACTTCTATTATTTAAAATAATACTTAAAAGACTTTCTTCCAGAGACATTGAAAATCTTCTATCTTTAGTAATGTGCAATGGAACCATAGCATTATGATACTGCGAATAATTTTTATTTTCCGAATTTAGTTCATGCTTTCTTTTAAATTCACTCCAAATTATTTCTTCGTTAACATCCATATATTGTGCAACATTTTTCATCCATTCTCTCTGAAGTATTAAATTCGGACTTCTTGCAATAAAATTCAAAAGATAAGATACAATTTTCGCTTTTTTTTCAGGTGTTAGTTTTTCACTCCTCGAAAACAAATCACTATATAATTTTATCATAAAATTTATCGGACTTTCAGAGCTATTTTTAAGAAGGTCTAAAAAATTTTCTTTACCATATTTGTTAATATACTCATCAGCATCTACATGTTTTGGTAAAGTCGATACATTACATTCCACAGCATTTTCAACTAAAATTTCAAGAGATTTTTGAGTTGCGACTTTTCCAGCTTCGTCAGAATCAAAAAGCAATGTTACACTATCCGAGTACCTCAAAATCAATTTGGCATGGATTTGATTAAAAGCAGTACCAAGCGTAGCTACCGCCCCTGCCACGCCAAATTGCTGTGAAATAACAACATCCATATATCCTTCAAGGACAATAATTCTCCTTTCTTTGCGTATCGTCGATAAAGTCTGATACATTCCATAAAGATTTGACGATTTAAAGTAAACAACAGTTTCAGGTGTATTTAGATACTTAGGATCATGATTAAAAATGGTTCTTCCACCAAACGCTATAACTCTCCCTTGAACATCAAAAATCGGAAAGACTACCCTTTCAGACATATACTCAAAAAAATTCCCTTTTTCGGTCTTCGTTATCACTCCTGCCTTTAAAAGATCCTCAACTTTATGACCTTTTTTTAAAGCAAACTTCAAAATTCCTCCCTTAGGGGCATACCCCAATCTAAACTTATCTATGGTTTCACGAATTACCCCTCGTTCACCAAGGTACTTTCTCGCTTTTTCAGCATAAGAACTTTTAAGCAGACACTTATAATAAAACATAGCCGAACTTTCTAAAATATCAAATATCCTAGTTTTTTCAGATACCTTTATTACATCTTGTCTTCTTATCTCTTTAATTTCTATATTTGCTCTTTTAGCAAGCTTTTTTACTGACTCGTACCAAGATATATTATCAGCAAGCATTACGAACTTAAAAATGTCACCGCCAACATTGCAACCAAAACACTTAAAAATTCCTTTTTCGGGACTTACTAAAAAAGATGGGGTTTTTTCATCATGGAATGGACAACAAGCCTTCCAATTTCGACCAATTCTTTTTATGTCTGGCAAATACTCCTTTATCACAGATTCTATGTTGTTTGAAAGTCGTATATTTTCTATTATATCTTCAGATATAGTCATTTTATTTTTATCTTCTAAATCTTCTAAACCCTGAACACTCTATGAACTTAAGTTCAGTAAAAGTTTTGTTTTCCAATTTGTCAAAAAGTAAATTCATACCTAAATTATCAGAAGAAATGTGCCCAGCTAATATAATATTTATGTGACGTCTTTCAGCTTCCACAGCACTTTTTGGGCTTAGATGCATTGAAACAATTGTCCCTATTCCAGCAGATTCAAGTTTTTCAAAAGATTCAACAGGCCCTTCAGTCCCACCCGTCATGTCAACAAAAACTTTTCCACAGTGAGAATAATCACTACCATTCAAAATAAATGGTGCATGCCCGATCTTCGACGCATGTTCATACTCTGGATATTTACTCAACAATTCAACAATTTCTTTCAAATATGTCGGCTTTAAAGCTTCTATTTCCTTTTGTAAAAACGAAGCCACATGATTATCTGCCACAGTGTGAGCTGTCATAACAGGTATATTCAAAAGTTTCGCCGTATCATAAATTCTTTCATTGTTTTGAGGCGACAAATCTCTTTGAACTTCTTTAACTCTATTAGAAACAATTTTTTCTGCAACATTTATAGGAACGCCTTGTTTATTCAAAATATCAGCTTGCATTCTTATGACATTGTAAAATGTAGAATAAGCATAACCTTCAGGATGGTGAGCTATAATCAAATCGACTTTATTCCCTAAATCTATAAGCTGTTTTGCAATCAAAATTTCTTGACCTTCTATATCTACACCAACCATAATCGTTCTAATTTCAATGTCTTCATCCCCATAGAGAATTCTTGAATCATAATAAGGATTCGTAAGACTTTCTATATCATAATCTTCTTTTTTCTTGTCAGAGAGAGCATCATATTCCTCTTTGCGTTTTAACAAATCTTGTCTAACAACATCTAGCCCTCTAGGATCAGCCTTGATTCCTTCTTTTACAAAAAAATCACGTATGTCTTTTAATTTCAATTCATCACCTCAAAATAAAAGAGAATTCGCATACTACTAATTTAATTTAAACTATAAAATAATCACCTAGTTAATCATCACTTTGTTCACCTATTATTTTTAAGCATTTTACGACGAATCTTTCTTTTTATTTCTGCAAGCTTTTCTTTTTTCAAAACGCTCGGAGCTTTATAAAACTCACGTTTTTTTATTTCTTGCATTACGCCGCTTCTCTCACATTCTCTTTTAAAACGCCTAATACCTTCTTCTATGGATTCGCCATCACGCATTTTAATATTGACCATTTTTACACCACCTCTTTATAAAAAGACAATTCTCTTACCTATTTTTTTTTACCTATCCAGGAGGCCAATTGAAAACTCGTCCTCCTAGGATATGGTAATGTATATGAAAAATTGTCTGACCTCCATCTATTCCACAATTATTTATCACACGAAAACCATTCTTCATTTCAAAAAAATATTTTGATATTTTTGAAATTACAATTTGAATATAACCTAATATCCCCTCATCTTCCTCTAAAACAATATCCAAGCCACTTATATGTTTTTTAGGAATAATCACTATATGTATTGGAGCCTGTGGATTTACATCTTTGAAGGCAAAAACTCTACTGTCCTCATAAATTTTATGAGATATAACTTCACCATTAATTATCCTACAAAAAAGACAGTTCTCAGGCACTTAAAGAAACCCCTAATATTTATAGTATATTGTATTGTAAACCAAACTTGTTATTTTTACATATGCTGACAACGCACTTATATCTTTATATTTTTAATACTCTATCCTATTTTTGAAAAACTGTAATACTACCGACACGTCTTTTGAAATCTGTGATATAAGTGCCTCAACGTTTAAAAACTTTTTTTCATCTCTTATTTTCCTTAATAGTGTAATTTTAGTCCTCAACTTTTTCCATGTACCTTTAAAATTAAAAATATGTGTCTCCGGAACTATCTTGTTTTCTAAATTAAACGTAGAACGTATACCTATATTTGTAATCGAATGGTACTGCACTTTGTCTTGCGAAATAAGACTTATATACACTCCTCGAGGAAGTAGTTTATCATTATTTACACAAAGATTAACTGTGGGGAATCCAAGTTTTTTGGCTATTCCCTTATCTTTGAATGGAACACCACTAAAAGAGTAATTTCTACCAAGCATCTCTGCTACCTTCTTCAAGTCACCCCTCATAACTAACAACCTTATATAAGACGATGAAATTGACATTGAATTATATTTCAAAGTTTCAACTATATTTACCACTATATTGTTGCTTTTTGTTTTTTTCTTAAGCCAACCAATATTCCCCTCCCTATTTTTGCCAAAAGCAAAATCGGAACCACAAACTATTTCAGAAATTTTAAGAGTTTTAACTAGAAAATCATCAAAAAATTTGTCGGGACCATACGATAAAATCTTAGATGGTACTCTGACCATAATAATCTCATCTACACCAGAAAATTTTATCTCTTCTAACTTTTCTTCATACGTTGTGAGTAGTCCATAGATTTCTTTTACAGGCTTCTCAAGTGTAATTGCCACACTTTTTAAATCATTTTTCCTTGCAACAGACAGAGCCTCATTTATAAGAAATCTATGTCCTTTATGCATTCCATCAAAAGTTCCAATGACTATCACTGATTTTTTATTCATTCTATAATTTTATACATAAATGTCTAACCACTTAACTTAAAAAATTTAAAAAGCTCATCTGCTAGTATCAATTTCTTAATCATTTTATCATTATTACTCATCATATCTTCAAACATTAAGGTATCCCCACAATATACTAAACATTTTCCACTCTTCCTTCCCTAAAAGTTTTGACCTATTTTAGACTGCACATCTCAAAACATTACCAAAATTTCGCTTGAGCACTTTTTTTATCTTTGCCACAATATACCGAATACATAGAAAACTTCTCGTAAACATTTTTGCCACTTTCACTATCACTTTTAATATCTAAATTAAAAATACTATCTTGAAAAAACTATTTCCTCGCCAAAATTAACCACACCTAGAAGGAAAGAACTTACATAAACTTTATTTTTCCCATAAATTTGCCTCGCAATTTTGTGATTTCAGCTATCAGTATAAGTAAAAGCCAAGCCCTTGCAGGATCTAAAGTACCACATGTTCTACTTTTTTAACGTTCAAAATTTCTTTTATTTTATGAACAACTTTAAACAAATTGATATTTTGTAGTTTGTCTAAAAACAGTAATCCTGGAATATCATTATATATCGTCGTCATTAAGTCTCTCTTTTAAAATATCGCTTATTAGCTTGATTGAATCATTTATCCCAGACTTGATTATACAACCTGCAGCATTTTTATGTCCCCCACCACCAAATCTGCGCATGATTTCCAAAACATTAAAGTCCTTTACAGAACGGCAACTGATTCTTGTAATTTTTTTATCTATTTCTCTGAAGAGGCAACCAATTCTTACGCCTTTTATCTTCAAAGTATAATTTATTATATCATCTGTATCGAGATCTCTTGAGACAATTTTTTTAAACATACTTTTTTTTAAAACAATATAGGAAACATGGTTATTAAAAATCGTTTCGATTCCACAAAGTGCTAATCCATGTAGCTTCAAAGTATCGACGGAACTATTCGCATAAATTCTTTTATAAATATCATTTACATCTATACCAAACCTCATGAGCTTAGCACAAGCAATGTGTGAATCAGGAGTAGTATTTATTTGCTGAAAACGACCTGTATCGATCAATACGCCAGTGTAGAGGCTTTCCGCTTCATTTTTTGTAAGCTCAACTTTCATATATTCTAAAACATTTAGTACAAGCTCTGCAGTTGATGATGAGGAAGGAACAACATAATTCACATCACCAAAGTTTGTATGTGCGAGATGATGATCTATGTTTATTATTCTTTTAACTTGTCCGGGGTTAATTATATCACCCATCCTAGAAAAATCAATAGATTCTAAGATTATTGCACAGTCAAACACATCATTTTTTTTTGCTATTCTTTTTATTTCATCAATACCTTTGAGAAACCTCAAAAAATCAGGAATTTCGTCACAGCAATAAACACAAACTTTTTTGCCAAATCTTTTCAACACAGAAGCTAAGGCTAAGGCTGAACCTAAACTATCTCCATCAGGTTTTATATGACCAGCAACAAAAAACGTCTCGGAATATTCGATTATTTTAGATATTTCAGAAATTTTTTTAAAATCTGACATATTGATTTTTATTCTTTCGCTAATTTCCATTTATAAAACAACAAAATTTACCTTCAATCTTTAATTTAGATACCTTATAACCCGCTATCCTATTCAATCTTCAACTACTATTAAAATTTTATATATTATTATAGTAAATAAAATAATAATTAATTTTCTTTTTTTATTTTTTTAATAAGGTCAAATATTTTTGAAACGTTCTCATCGGTGTTATCGTAAACAAAAGATATTATGGGGACATATCTTAAATTTAAACGCCAAGCCAGTTGGTACCTCACATTTTTTACGTTTTTTTTCAAAATGTCATCTGTTTTTTTCTTACCATCTTTTGCTCCAAACACTGAGTAATAAATTTTGCAGTTTAACAAATCATCTGTAAGCTTAACACCCGTAATTGTAACAAGATTTGCATCTAAACTATTTATTTCTCTCACAACTTCAGCTACAATTTTATGTACAAGCTCCCCAACCCTCACAGATCTTTTATATAACAACGCCATAGCGGATTTAATCCCCTTTAAAATTTAGTCCCTAAGAACTCTTTTATACGCAGGGGCGTAAAAACTTACTTTTTTTAAAAGTCAAACACAAACGAACTACTAAGACAGGACTCTGGAACAAATAACTCTATAATAATGCCTTATTTTAATATTTTTTAATCTTTAATATAAAAATATAATGTCATTACAAAAATAAGTGCCTCAATTACTATCTAACTTCCTTGCAATTTTTTTCATAATATAGTTTTCAATTATATCTCCCTGTTTTACATCAGAAAAATTTTCAAGACCAATACCGCATTCACAGCCTTTCTCTACTTCTTTTATATCATCTTTGAATCTCTTCAATGAAGAAATATTACCCTCAAAAACAACAACGTTATTTCTTAAAATTCTTGCTTTGATACCTCTTTGTATTTTTCCATCAACAACAGAACACCCTGAAATCGTTCCATGGTTTGATAATTTGAACACCTGTTTCACAATAGCCTTACCTAGTATTTTTTCTTCTATATGAGGATCAAGCAAGCCCTCCATGGCAGCTTTAACATCTGCAATCAAATCATAAATAACTCTGTAAACATTTACATTTACCCTTTCAACTTCTATGAGTTTTTCAACTACAGCGTCGAGACGCAAGTTAAATCCAATTATCAAAGCATCCGAGGCAACCGCTAAAGTAACGTCTGATTCTGTAATTGCACCTGTACCTTTATGTATTATTTTTAAACTTATTTCAGGGGTCGAAAGTCTTTCCAATGCATCAACCAAAGCACCTAAAGAACCTTGAGCATCCGCTTTCAGTATTATTCGCAAATCTTTCGCTTGTCTTAAATTTATATCGGCAAGAGATAAATGATGTCTTGGCTTTAAAGAAGCTTCTTTAATTTTTTCTTTCTTTGATTGAACAATTTGCCTTGCCTGTGATTCATGACCAACCACAACAAACTCATCACCTGCTTGAGGTGGCTCATTCATACCCAAAATTTCAACAGGAGTACTAGGAGGAGCCTCAATAAGTCTTTCCCCGTGTTCATCACTCATAGCTCTTACTTTACCATAAGCAGTTCCTATAACTAAATTATCACCAATTTTTAAAGTTCCATTCTGAACTAAAAGCGTTACAACTGTTCCTTTACGTGAATCAAGTTTAGCCTCTACAACTATTCCTTTAGCATTTTTATCAGGATTTGCTTTAAGCTCCATCATTTCAGCTTTGAGTAAAATCATTTCAAGTAATAAATCAATGTTAATTTTTTGCTTTGCAGAAATATCAACCATTATTGTGTCGCCACCCCATTCTTCAGGGACAAACCCATAATTACTTAACTCTTTGCGTATTCTTTGAGGGTCCGAAACAGGCAAATCTATTTTATTTATTGCAACTATAACAGCAACGTTTGCAGTTTTTGCAAGATTTATGACTTCAACGGTTTGAGGCATTACGCCATCACTTGCAGAAACTACAAGCACAACTATGTCAGTAATTTGAGCTCCCCTAGAGCGCATAGCTGTAAAAATCTCATGACCAGGAGTATCTAAAAATACAATATTTTTCCCATCAGGAACTTTAACTCTATAAGCTCCTATATGTTGTGTAATTCCACCATATTCACCAGCTACAACATCACTACTTCTTATTGCATCAAGTAAAGAAGTTTTACCATGATTAACATGTCCCATAATTGTAATAACAGGGTCCCGCAACTTTAATTTTGAAAGATCTTCTTTTTCAGTGTCTACTTTTTTTTCTTCATAATAAATCGAAGCCAATCTTGCATCATATCCAAATTCCCCAGCCAAAAGAATAGCTACGTCGCTATCAAGTTTCTGTTTTATCGTAGAGAGACTTCCAAGTGAAAGAAGTTTTTTCAAAACGTCTTCAACTTTCAATTTCATTTTATCGGCAAGATCTTTCACAGTCGTCAACTCATTTATTAAAATCGTTCCTATATATTTGCTTTTATTAGTTTCAGACTCAGATTCTATAGATTCACTTAGAATGGTTTTTTGTTCTTCCTGTTTTTTAACAGATTGCTCTAAATCCATAAACACTTGATCCGCTGAATTTGATTTTTGTTTTTCAGTTACTGCGGGAGTACTTGAACAGGACAATAAATCACCCTTAACTGTTGGAATTTCTTGTACTTTCACTTCCACAGATGTTTCTTTCAACTTTTCTTTTTTTACAAAATCTTCAAAATTATGTTCTTCTATGATATTTTTTTCATTACCAGCTTTTAAAAGCTTCTTTTTTTTTGAAACACCTTTCTTTATAGTTTTACTTTTAGAAGGATGAGACTTTTTAATTTTCGTTTTAACAGATTTTGGCTTAATTCTCATTTTTGTTTTTTCAGCCACAGATTTTACTTTAGTTTTTCTTTTGACACCTGAAGCAGCAGTTTTTCTCAACTTCTTTTTAGAATTAGATACAATTTTTCCCTTTATGGTTCTTTTTTCAGAATTTTTGTCTTTATTAATTTGTTTTAATGACATAAACACTCCACTTACCTTTTAAATACTTTTTTCACTACTTCAATATTTTTCTAGATCCTAAATCTTAATCTGAATGAAGTAGCAAATTATCAACACTTAAAAAAGTTATTTTTTTTATATTTACAAGTTATGCTTTAATTAAGCGCTTCAATTTCTTCACTATTTTCGCAATTTATCTCCACTTTCTGCTTTTCCGATTTTACATCAATACGCCAACCAGTGAGTTTTGCAGCAAGTCTTACATTATGTCCGTTCCTACCAATAGCTAAAGACAACATATCACTGGCTATTAAAACTTCTGCTTTTTTATCACTATCTGAAACAATAACTACAGAAATAACTTTTGCAGGAGATAATGAATTAGCTACATATTTTGCAGGATCCATAGAATAAGACACTAAATCAATCTTTTCCCCTCTGAGTTCATCAATTATAGGCTTAACTCGCATCCCTTTTATACCTACACATGCACCTACAGGGTCTACTTTAGGGTTGTGAGATACTACAGTCACCTTTGTCCTAACACCAGCTTCTCTTACCACATTTACTATTTCCACAATCTTCTCATAAATTTCAGGAACTTCAATTTCAAAAAGTTTTTTTACAAAACAAGTATTTTTCCTCGATAAAATAATGTCAGGCCCTTTAGTATTTCTTTCAACTTTTAAAACAACAGCTTTTATATGTTGCCCTATGCTAAATTTTTCTTTAATAACCTGCTCACTCACAGGAAGTATAGCTTCAGTTTTACCCAAGTCAACAATGATATTATTTCTATCTGTTATTCGATATATAATTCCATTTACAATTTGTCCAACCTTTCTTTTCATTTCGTCAAATAGTAAATCTTTTTCAGACTCTTTTATCTTCTGAACTATAATCTGCCTCGCCGTTTGTGCAGCAATACGTGCAAAACTTTGAGGATTAAGAGGTATTTTTACTTCATAACCAAGGCATGTATTCTGATCAATTTTTTTTGCATCTCGAACACTTATTTCTAATAATGGATTTACAACATTTTCAACAACAACTTTTCTTATATTTGTAGTCATTTCACCGGTGTCGATATCAATTTTTGCCTCAACATTAGCACTTTTACCAACATGTTTTTTATAAGCTAACATAAGTGCACTTTCTATAGTCATCAAAATATCTTCTTTCTTTAATTTTTTATCTTTTTCAATCTGTTCAAGAGCTATTAAAATTTCACTTTTTTCTGCCATTTACCCCCCCCTCCCCCCTCTCATCGTTTCATATTCCATCTATTATTATATTTACTCTCTACCTCATCATTTTTCCATCTACAAAATCCAAAAAGCACTCAAGAACTTTCTTCTATCATTTATAAAATTAAAAGTCAGAATTTTTACTCTATTTCTCACAAAACTCTCAAAGTTTTCTTACTTATTCAAAACCCTATGAATCGATTTCCGGGGAGACGAGACTTCCAAAAAATAAGAGCACGCAAATATATTATGATCTATGATCTAAAAAAATAAAAAAAAATGACCGATACTCACACAATTGCTTACAGTCGCACACCAGCACTTTTTTTTATCAACAAAAATTCCTACGACACAATTACCACTCTTCTTAACATGTCAACATGCTACACATCAACTATTTCAATTTTTTCCTTCTCGGTAATTATTAAATGCTCGGTAAATTAACTATCTTTTTTGGTTTATACTTCCCATCAAAACAATTCCCATTGAAAAAGAGAAAGACGACTTTAAGGTCGCCTCCAAAATAATCGTAACAGACACTTCAAAGGTATTTGTATCATTTATATCTTACTCATAACAAATATCCCAGGCCCCATAGTCGATGAAATAGAAACACTTTTTATATATTGTCCTTTTGAACTTACAGATTTTGACTTTACAACAGTTTCTAATAAAGTTTTTATATTACTCACAAGTTTTTCTTCCTCAAACGATATTTTTCCTACCGGGACATGAACTATTCCTGAAGAATCATTTTTATATTCCAATCTTCCTTTTTTAAGCTCCATAACTGTTTTAGTAATTTCAAACGTTACAGTCCCCGATTTTGGACTCGGCATAATACCTTTGGGCCCTAAAATTTTTGCAACTTTACTTAAATCTTTCATAACATCAGGTGTCGCGACCAAAACATCAAAATCAATATCGCCTTTTGATATATTATCAACCAAATCATCATAACCAACAATATCGGCACCTGCCGCTTCAGCTTCTTTCTGCTTTTCCCCTTTTACTAAAACCGCAACTCTCCTTGTTCTTCCAATACCATACGGAAGAGACAATGTTCCTCTTAACATTTGGTCACTTTTTTTAGGATCTATCCTCAATTTAATATGGACTTCAACAGTTTCATCAAATTTTGCTTTTGACATTTTTTTCAGCAAAGTCACAGCCTCAGCTAAAATATAAATTTTGCTTTTATCAATTAATTTTCTTGCTTCCTTTAACCTTTTGCTCATTAATTTTCCCTTTATACAACATGTCAAAAATTTCCAAATTTTTTATTCAACTATATCAACACCCATACTTCTCGCAGTCCCCTCTACCATAAGTCTAGCTGAGTTCAAGTTTTCATTAACATTCAAATCTGGAAGTTTCTGTTTAACTATCTCATTCACTTGTAGTTTAGTAATCTTCCCTACTTTATCTCTATTAGGAACACCTGAAGCCCTAGCAATACCAACAGCTTTCTTAATCAAGGCTGAGACAGGAGGCATCTTTGTTATGAACGTAAATGATTTATCCTCAAATACAGTTATAACTACAGGTATTATCGTACCTTGTTCCATCCTCTTTGTACTTTCATTAAACTGTTTACAAAAATTCATAATATTTACGCCTTGCTGTCCCAAAGCAGGACCTACTGGCGGCACAGGACTTGCTCCTCCTGCAGAAATTTGCAATTTAATTATTGCTTTTACTTTTTTGGGGGCCATTTTTATAACTCCTGTACTATTCTATAAATGTTGTACTCAAAACCTCAACTGGCATGATACTAAATAAGTAAGATAAAACTTTAGTTACTTATTATAACATTACATTTTCTCAACTTGTAAAAAATCAAGTTCTACTGGAGTAGGTCTTCCAAATATAGTTACCATAACCCTAAGTTTGCCTCTCTCCTGATTAACTTCATCAACAACACCAATAAAATGTTTAAATGGGCCTTCAATAATACGAACACGCTCTCCTTTTTCAAACGATATTGCCAGTCTAGGTTTGGAAACACTCGGATTGATAATTATGTTGAGAAGATTTTCAACCTCATTTTGAGCCATTGGAGTAGGTTTAACATCACCTAAAAAACCCGTAACTCCTGCTGTATTTCTAATAAGCCAATAAGTTATATCATTCATAGCCATTTCAACGAAAACGTAACCAGGATAAAATTTTCTTTTTTTTACTATTTTCCTGCTTTGTTTTATTTCAACTACTTCTTCAGAAGGAACCAATACTTGAGAAACAGTATCTTGCATACTCAAATTTGCAATACTCACTTCCAAACTTTTTTTTACTTTATCTTCGTGTCCCGAATAAGTGTGAACAACATACCATTGATTTGCCATTTTTACCCCAACTCAATAACTATTCTACGCTCACAATTCATTGAAATATATTTTAATTATTGTAATATATAGCACGCATAATTGTACTTAAAATTAAATCAACGATGCTTATAAAAATAGACATAACAATAATAAATACAATCACTATTAGCGTAGTTCCCACAACTTCTTTTTTCCCAAGCCATGTAACCTTAATAAGCTCATAATACGCGTCTTTCAAAAACTGCACAGACATCTTAATGAAATTCACTTTATACCTTGCTTGCATTTATATTTCAACATCCCAACAACACATCCACGAAAACAGGGGCAGAAGGACTTGAACCCTCAAAGCTGGTTTTGGAGACCAACAGTTTACCGTTAACTTATACCCCTAATTATTATAGTTAATTAATTATTTTGTCTCTCTATGGTCAGTACTTTTTCCACAATTTTTACAAAATTTCTTTAAAGCAAGCTTCCCCTCCTGTTTTTTACTTTGAGTAAAATAATAATTTCTATTTTTACACACACTACATGCCATAGTCACAATAAATCTTTCAGTCATTCTATTCAATTCTCCGGACATATTTTATATTTACGTACTTTTACTGCTGGAGGATCCAACTAAATCTCCAATTCTAGACGCAAACATAACAAACAAAACTCATTTTCTTCAACAAAACCAATAAACACAACACAAAACAACTTCACTTTTTAACCTAAAAGTAAATAATCGATAAAACCGATCAATCTAATATTTCGGTAACTATACCCGAACCGACTGTTTTACCACCTTCTCTAATCGCAAATCTTAACTGCTTCTCCATAGCT
>JAISYK010000003.1 GCA_031269945.1 Candidatus Endomicrobiellum calonymphae | reverse complement strand
TAAAGATGAGGATAATTTAAGAGCGAGAGTCGTAGTCTTAGGCAAAACAGTTGTAAAAGAAATTTTTGGCAATGAAGATTTTAATCCTGTAGGTGAATATATAAAAATCAACAGAATAGCTTTTCAAGTCATAGGTGTTTTGCCACCAAAGGGATCTAAGGGTTATCTTAGTGAAGATGATAAAGTTCTTATTCCTTTGAATACAGCAATGTACAGGTTTATTGGTTCAAAAGAATTGCAGCATCTTGACGTTCAAGTTAAAGGTGATGCCGATATAAATAAAGTAGGCGAGGATATAAAAATAAGATTATTGTTTACTCACAGACTGCCGTTATCTGAAGGATATGTGGTAAGAATACTTAATATGGCGGAAATTCGAGCGGCACTGGAAGCGATGGGAAAAGCATTTGCGCTTCTTTTGGGATCCATAGCTTTTATATGCTTGCTTGTGGGTGGAATCGGAATTATGAACATAATGTTTGTTTCTGTTTCTGAAAGAACTAAAGAGATAGGTTTAAGAAAAGCTATAGGAGCAAACAATACGAATATTTTATTCCAATTTATAATAGAATCTATTTTTGTCTGTTGTACTGGTGGACTTATAGGAATAATTGTTGGGGTTGGAGTATCTTTTATAATAAGCAAATTTGCAAACTGGGATACAATTATCACGCCTTTTTCAATAGTTCTTGGTTTTGGTTTCTCAGTATTTATTGGACTAATTTTTGGAGTATGGCCTGCCAGAAAAGCTTCTCTTCTAAATCCTATTGATGCTTTAAGGCATGATTAAAGAACATATTGTTTTTTTAAAAAATTCACAATTCTTTTAATCATTCTGTTTTTTTTGTTTAGTTCCTTTGTAAGTTATACAAGAGAAAATTACGTTATATATGATGTTTTTTATTTGGATGGCACTGAGATGGAGATTGTGAGTAGAAGCGATTGCTAATGAAGTTTAAAAGACTCCGTGAATCAAGACTAATTCCCGGAGTCTTTCATTTTATACCCATACTGAAAGTTTTTTCAATATATTAATTCCCATCAAGAAATTTTAAATCTTATTTCAAAGTTTATATGTTACTTTAAGAGTTTTTACTACTGCCAGTGTCTTTGGCTTTTTCTAATCAACAATAAATTGTATGTTCTGTTTCTTACCAATGCAATGTGTGCTTGAGTTAAGATTTGGTTTATTCTTCTTTAATTATCTTTTTAACTCTCTAAATTTTCGTTTGGTAAAACTTGTTCTTATAAAGACTATAGTTTGCGACAGTATAAAATTTTAGTAAAATCTTGTCATTATGAATAAACCATCATCTAAAATCAGAGCGGAATTTCTTAATTTTTTTGAAAATAATAGGTGTGTTATAATTCCTTCAGACTCGCTTATCCCATCTGGCGATAAAACATTACTTTTTACATCGTCGGGTATGGTGCAGTTTAAGCAACACTTTTTGGGTCAAAGTAAAGACTTTTTTACAAGAGCGACAAGCTGCCAAAAATGCTTTAGAACATCAGATATAGAACAGGTTGGAATAACTACAAGACATCTCACTTTTTTTGAAATGCTTGGAAACTTTTCTTTCGGCGACTACTTCAAAAAAGAAGCCATAGCTTGGGCTTGGGAATTTTTAACCAAAAATATGGATTTGCCAAAAGACAAGCTTTATATAACTGTATATAAAAACGACGATGAAGCAGTGGAAATATGGAAGAAGATAGTGCCAGAAAATAGAATTATTAGAATGGGTGATGATACAAATTTTTGGAATATGGGGGATACTGGTCCTTGTGGTCCATGTTCTGAGATTTTAATAGACTTAGGTCCGGAAATGAGCTGCGGTAAGCCGAGTTGCGGTCCATCTTGCAGCTGTGACAGACATCTTGAAATTTGGAATTTGGTATTCACTCAGTTTGATAGACAAGCGGACGGTTCATTTAAAAATCTTCCTAGAAAAAACATAGATACAGGCATGGGGCTTGAGAGAATAGTCGCTGCGGCAAATGGCAAGAAAAGTATTTTTGATACCGACTTATTTATGCCAATTATAAATACCGCTGCAGAATTTCTAAAAATAAAATATGAATCCAAAAATATCTCAAAACTTAGAATGATAGCAGACCATTCTAGAGCTGTAACTTTTCTGATTTTAGATGGTGTTCTACCATCAAATGAAGGTAGAGGTTATGTTTTAAGAAGAATTTTGAGAAGAGCTTTAAGACAAGGCAAGCTTTATGGCTATAGCAAACCTTTCATAAATGAGCTTGTTCCTACAGTCCTTAATATTATGGAGTCTGCGTACCCTGAACTATTTTCCAAATTAAGTAACATACGTTCTATTATAAAAATAGAAGAGGAAAAATTTTTAGAAACTTTAGAATCAGGCTCTAATATGCTTTCAGACATACTTGACTCTTATAAAACTAAAGGTGTCAATATTCTTAGTGGAAAGGATATATTTAAACTTTATGACACCTATGGGTTTCCGCACGATTTAACAAGAGAGATTGTTTATGAAAACGGGTTTGGGTTTGATGAAGCAGGTTTTAAAGCGGAACAAAAAATAGCTCAAGAAAAATCGCGTGCGACATGGGGCGGCTCAGGAGAAAAAGATATAACTTTTTATTCTATATTACATAAAAGAATCGGTGATACTTTTTTTACAGGATACGATAATTACATAAGTTCGAGTAATATTTTAGCTTTGATAAAA
>JAISYK010000004.1 GCA_031269945.1 Candidatus Endomicrobiellum calonymphae | reverse complement strand
CATCACAATGATTTTCCAAAAAGAAGCCGATGAAAAGTCAATAACATCTAATATTACGGAAAACTCAGTTAAAATCAGGTTTTTTAATAGTTACGAGTTATAAATTACGAGTTACAAGTGGAGATGTCAGATTGTGCTGTTTTCGGCAGAAAAACTATCTTATTGTCACTTTCATAGATATACTGTTCGCTATTCGCTATTAGTTATTCACTATAAAAATCATTCTGCTTTTTATCAACTGTCAAATTACGGCGTTTTTCACGTCCGGAAGGCAGAAGGACGGCAAAAAACCAGCTTTTCAAATGACAAAATCTGACATTTTGATACTTCTGACACTTTGCTATTCAGGATAAAAAATAAATGAAACCTCCCCATCCTTGTGAGGAACGAAGCAACCCGGATATGCCTGCTCCGGATTCATAAGGTTTTTATTCGGGACAAGATAGAATTTAATTTTCGGATTTTTTTTAAGTACTTTCTCATAAACTGTGTAAATTTACTCAATAGCTTAAGTTGTTTTTTCCAAAATCATTTTCTTATATTCTGTCGGGGTCATATTGGTGTATTTTTTGAAAAATGTATTAAATGCAGTTTTCGAATTAAAACCACATTCGTAAGCAATAGCCACAAATGACCAATTCTCGTATTTAGGGGATGCAATCAGTAATTTTGCCTGCTCAGTTCTGTACTCATTAACGAAAGTATAAAAATTCTTTTGGAGATTCTCATTTAATATTTGAGTAATATGATGTTTAGGAATGCCCGTTTCTGACGAAAGTTTAGCAATTGATAACTCCTGATCCTTCCATGCTTTTGAGTTATTCATATAGTCGACTAAACATTTTACATAGCCCTTCACCTGACTCAGTTTCAAACTCGACCTTGTGTACTTCTCACTATCAGTTCCCATAAATATGGTATCCTTGTCCAACTCAGAAGTCTTCTTTTTCTGCTCGTCTATTATGATTAATTTTTGTTGTTTTAATCCTCCAATACTAACAACATATATAAAAAAAAGAATAACACCACTTCGATACAACTCAATATTAACTGTGGTAGTTTCTAATGTGTTAAAAAATGATGAGACTACGATAGAATTATATGTTGTTAAAAATGATATAACAACCACTAAAAGCCAATTCAGATTATTTTTATAAGAATTAAATGAATATAAGCTGCAAATTTGTTTTTTATACTTGGAAATTAAACAAATGCTGTAGATTGAATATATCCAAAGTAGAATAATAAAAAAAGCTCCAAGTATATGTTTTGTTACTTGATAATCTTTGAAATACTCTGTAAAACTCATATGAGAGTTTATTTCGCTTACGGCATAAGCGATTAATAAAGTTATAAAGACAAACAAAGCGGGGATGAAATGTAAAAAGTCAGTTTTGTAAAACTTAGTATTGTTATTTATGGTATATTTTGCATATAAGAACAGAAACTGAGGAAATGATAAATACATAGGTAGAAAAATTGGCCAAAGGTTATCGTCAATGTGTGCTGACTGCACCAGCATGTTAAAAGTAAAATGGAATGAAGTTGCAATAAACCAATTCCCAAGAATCTTATCTGATAAGTTGATTGGCTGTTTTAAATACATTAAAACAGCAGCAAACAGAGACTGGGAAATACCAATTCCTAAAATTACTGCTAATAACATTTTTCACCTAATTAATAATGTCCAAAGATATGAAAAATATAAGATGATAGTGCCTAAAGACGTGAAAAATAATTGTTTTTTGATAAATATTCCGGAATATTTGTCAAAAAGATACTGTTCTAACTTTACCTGAGCATACACAAGAAAAGGATTCTAATGAGTAATAATCAACGATTTTCAACGCGGGACTAAATTATCCTTTTTTTTGTAAATGTAAGTCTATTCAATATAATGCTGATATACAGTATTATACAAGATGCGAACACTTGGTGTAAATTAAGCGAACGTATTTTTAATGTGGATTTTTAATCTGAACAATTTGGTGTTTTTTTTTCAATAGGTTTGCTGCATGAATTTTATTCTTAGACTTAGGATGAGATTAGTCTGAATAGTATAAATCTAATTTTTAAAATTTTTATCATGAAAAAAGTAATTTTTATTTTGATTGCAATGTTTTCTCTTTCATTTGTAGTAGAAAGTGTGTATGCCCAGAAAAAAGACTATTTTGTGGGTAAATGGGAAATTGAAGTTACCGGAACACCTAGTGGAGATACTCAATCTTATCTTACTCTGGAACGAAAAGATGGTAAACTCACAGGTAGTATGAAATTTAAAACGGAAGATGGACAGCCGCCTATTGTTTTTACTATAGTTGAAGAAGAAGGTGAGGACAAAATCACGGCTTATTTTATATCTCAGGGATATGATGTGTATTTATATCTTAAAAAAATCAGTGAGGATGTAATCGAAGGCTCAATGTTGGATATGTTTGAGGTAAACGGCAAACGTATTAAAGAAGAGAAGAAATAATTTATGAGGGGGAAGTTGTTGGGTGGTTTAATCCAACGGCTTCCCTTTTTGTAAAAGAGATAAACCTTTGAGACATCAGGTCAACCGTATTGAGTTTGTTTGTTGGATAAATATTTTTTCTCAACAAAGTCAGATGAGGAATTTCGGTCAAATAATCTCTCCCGTTTATAATACATCCAATAAAACTAATGTATGAAATTACATAATCTAAAAAAAATAGTCGGTAATTTAACAGCTATTACTGTTATTTTCCTGACAACTCAATATGTGACCGATAAAAACCTATTTTGCAGTGGTGAAAAATGGTTTCCGAAAAATGATTTTAAAGCCAAAGAATTCAAACAACCTGCACCAGAATTTGCTCCGTTTGTGAGATGGTGGTGGCCTGGAAATGATGTAGATACTATTGAATTAAAAAGAGAAATTAATGCATTTGCAGATAATGGCTTTGGAGGTGTTGAAATCCAACCTATTTCGTTGAGTGTACCAATGGGGGAAAAAACAGTAAAGGAAAAAGTGTTAAGCTGGGATAGCCCATCGTATTATACAAATTTAAAGGTTGTGCTGGATGAAGCCATAAAAAGAAATATCATTGTAGATATGACCAATGGCAGCGGCTGGCCGGTTGGCGGTCCGTATTTAGATATAGAAGATGGCTTTTTAACGTTAGATTTTAAAGACAAGGATATCAAAGGAGGTGAAATTTTAGCTCTTAAAGTTCCTGAAGTTCGTAATAGAACCGGTTCCCCTTCGAAACTAATTGCCGTAAT
>JAISYK010000001.1 GCA_031269945.1 Candidatus Endomicrobiellum calonymphae | reverse complement strand
TACTGAAACATCTGCGCCAATAGCCTTACCTTCAAGTTTTATTCCATTTGAAAGCTCAAGATAAGCTTTCTTGTATCCCTTGCCAAAAAAACTCTCATTTTTCATCTTTTAAACCTCTGTATATATTTAAACTAATTAGTACAATACATGTTAGCATACGGATTTTTGTTAACAGCTGAATACTTTGAAAAAGATTCTACCTTTAAATGTGCCAAGTCTTTTCTGAAAAATTTTGAATACAAATCAATATGCTTTTTTAGAAAAACAATATCTTCTTTATCTAAAGAAACTTTTTCTATTTTTTTCCCAAATTTATATTTATCAACTTTGCCGTTTATATATATTTTTCCGCCGTGTATTCCCGTACCACAAAATCTTCCTACTATTTCTTCATCTTTTGCAAGGTCAAGTGCCAAAAGAATGATAGCCCCTCCAGCCATGTATTCACCCAAAAAGTCGCCAGCCCCCCCCCGACAACAATTAGTCCAACATAAAAATTCGCCTATATCTTCAGGATACCCTACGCCTTTAAAAGCTCCCATATTTTTGCCGCTTGAAAAAACGTATGCGCCATTATATTCTTTATTTATTTTTATCACGCATCTGGAAGTAAATTCGTCTTCATCTATCACTTCTTCTTTTGACATATAAATTCTTGGATAAACAAAATAACGCCATATTAGAGGTTGGTCTTTTATATTTGGAACAGATTTTGTAGGAATGTTTCCAGCACTTTCTATTTCAAAATGTTTTGCAAGGAAGTCTTCTACTTGGGTTTTAATGCTTAAATTATCGTAAAAAATGTGAAAAGCATAAAGTTCTTTATATTGGGGATAAATGCCATAAGCAGCAAAACCGCCACCCAAACCATTTGATCTTTCATGCATTAAAGCAATAGATTTAATAATTTCTTCACCGCTAAATCTTTTGTCTTTTTTATCTATAATGCCGCTTATCGCACATCCAGATGGAATTCGTAACTCCCCTTCTTTTAACATTAGACCTCCAGAAAAACAACACCCGAACGTACTTTACACGTAAAAACGCCCTAAAAATACCCTAGCGGGAGATTTTTAGGACACGCAGACGACTTTCATAACCCATTTTATTTCGTTAAAGTGGTTAAAGTGTATTTAAAATACAACTGAAAGTCAAACAAATAAAGACATTTATGCTTGTTATTTCTACTCTCAGTGTATAGGTTTAAGTAAACGTACAATAATATAAATATTTATCTTTTGGCAGGGAAGCCTATAAAGATATACTCAACTCTGGTTTAAAGTGCGGTTCTGCTTTTTGGCAATCAAGTTGTTTCTAAAGTACAAACAAAAATCCATTAAAATCATCATAAAATTCAAAAGATATAAAAAATTACATTGTCATAGTTATAAAATATTTTATGAGTTATACCGCATATATAGCCTATTATCACAACTATCAAAAATCCCAAACTCTTTCCTTTATTAGTTCTTGACTTGTAAGACTTATATATTGAAAAAGGCCAAGCTGCGCCAAAACATACCATCATAAAAGCTTCAAAAATACTCATTTAATATCCTATTGAAGTTCCCGCTAAATAGCCAGTTGAAAACTCCGCCTGCAAATTAAAACCGCCCGTAGGTGCATCTATGTCTATAACTTCTCCGCAAAATACAAATTCTTAACCAATTTTGATTTCATCGTTTTTTGCTTTATTTCGTCAATAATAACCCCGCCTCTTGTAACTATTGCTTCTTTAAAATCTTTAGTTTTTATTATATTAAACCTGAAATCAAAAAATCCATTTAATATTTTCTCTCTATCAATTTTATTAATCTGCGAGCATTTCTTAGTCGCATTAACCCCACAATAACTTATAAACGGTCTTATCATCTTAACGAGAATCAGCTCTTTAAGCATAATATTTAAATGGTACTGTCCGAATTTATCTATTTTCCTTAATAATCTTTGATTTAACTGTTCCTTTGAAAGAGCAGGCTTTAAATTCAGCGATAAAATCAAATTTTTATCAGAAATCTCTTCCGCTATAAACCTACTTAATGTTAAAATTATTGGTCCGTCTGCTCCAAAACTCGTAAACTCCATCTCGCCGAATTCTTTGAAAAGAGTCTTGCCGTCTGAAATAACGGAATTTTCAATATTTCTTAATTTTAAACCTTGAAGTTCTTTTAAGTATTCTTTATCTAGCACTATAGGAACAAGGACAGGAAGCGGAGGTTTTATAGTATGCCCTAAAGATTTTGCAATAGCATATCCTGAACCGTCCGAACATGTTGAAGGATACGAAGATCCGCCGCAAGCCAATATCAGATTTTTTGATTTTATTGAATTTTTTACGGAAGAAATTATAAATTTAAAATCGTTGTTTCTCTTTACACTTTTGACGTCAAAAGAAGTAAGTATTTTGGAAAATTTTTAACTTCTTTTACAAGAGCGTCAACCGCGTCTTGAGCTTTGTCACTTGCAATAAAATATCTTCCGCCTCTTTTAAGTTTGCACGGAACTCCTAAATTTTCAAAAAAAAGAAATTGTATCAAGGTTTGAAAAAGCATTGAAGCTGCTGTATGTATAAAAATTTGCCACTATGAAAACAATCTGCAAACTCTTTTATTGGAGCACTGTTTGTAAGATTACCTCTGCCTTTTCCAGTAATTGAAAGCTTTATGCCAGGGCGCGACTTTTTCTCCAAAACTATGAGTTTTTAAACCACGCTGTCCAGCTCTTATGGCTGCCATCATTTCAGAAGCGCCGCAGCCAATAACTACAACATCAAAGATTTCTTCTTTCATTTTCTAAATCTTCTAAAAGATTGTCCACCGTCGCTTTAAGAGTTGCCATATCATTGGAATCGTTTATAAAAGTAATGTCTGCCATATTGGCTGTTTTTCTAAGCTGTTGTCCTGAACCTGAAGTCTGAGATTCCTTTTTTTCAAGCTCTATAAACTTTTCCAATG